>NZ_CP092284.1:4082448-4762857 GCF_023311895.1 Marinobacter sp. M3C | reverse complement strand
GCCTTGACATGGCAGAGGTCGGCAGTTCAAATCTGCCTGGTCCTACCAGAATTTAGTTCAAAAAAAGCCACTTAGCGCGCGAGCCTGGTGGCTTTTTTTTGTCTGAAGGTTGGGGATTGAAAACCAGGGACAGATTTAAAATCTGTCCCTTTTCTTTCCATGTTGATGTGGGGAATTGCCCCGCAGGTGCTAAGCTCCAAGTTTTGCAGGTGCAAGGACCCCTTCAATGGCCACCTACCGAATGATTTTGTGCTTTTTGTTGCTGTTTATCTCGAGTTTTGCTGCTCAGGCGTCGCCGACTCTGGATATCGGCCAGGAAGCGATTCGGTTAACGGATTTTCAAGTTGAGTATTTCACTGACGGTTCTCAGTCGCTGAGCTACAAGGAGGTTCGTGAGCAGACCTTTCAGGAGACGACCAGCAGCACCTCGCTTGGCACCAATGCGGCCGTGACCTGGTTCCGATTTACTCTGCGCAATTCGAGCCTGAAAGCAAGGGCTCTTTTTCTGCACTTGCCCAGTGCTTATCACGTGCGTTCAGTCGATATCTTTCAAGAGCGTTCTCAAAACCTGATTGACCAGGCATCGGTTGACCTTAACGATGCCAGTGATCACCCCCTGATGTACCAGGGAACGGTGATCTATCCGTTCACGGTGCCCTTGGGAGAAACCGTGGTTGTTTATGTTCGCAGCCATGTGTATTCGCACCAATGGTTTTCATTGGAAATCTACGACAATGAGCGATCTCGCCAAGCACTCGTTGGTGGTCACCTGGATATCGCGCTGTTGGTGGGCATGATGTTGGCAATGGTTTTGTACAACGCACTTTTGTACTTTGCCACCAGCAAAAGCGAGAACATTTTCTATTCTTTGTATCTGATCTCGGGCCTGGCGTGGATTGCGCTCTCCTACGGGCTGCTTGGCAAAGCGTTCAATGTCTACGGCGATGCCGTTTTCGTGTTGAATCTGGCGCTTATCAGCATGCCGATTTTTCTGTTGTTGTTCATGATGTCGATTTTCGAGACGCCAGAGTTCTACCGCACCGAACACCGCGTGCTGCAGGGCATGCTGGCTTTGTTGGTCATCACGCTAGTGTATGGCCTGTTTGATCCTGTAGGGGCAATGAAACCCGCAGCCAGCCTCGCGGCGCTGTTAATGGTTGTGACCTTTTCGGTAGGTATCTCGTTGTTGCGTAGGGGACACCCTTTGGTGAAGTTCTTTCTTGTTGGCCACACTTTCTTTGTGGTGTTCAACGGGGTTGCCGTGTTGTATTACAAGGGCCTGGTCGAGCCGAATTATATAAACAGCCATGGTGTCGGGATTGGCATTGTGCTGGAAGCACTAACACTGGCGTTCATCATCTCCTACCGGATAAAAATGCTGGAGGATATCCGCTCCAAACAGAATGAATTCAAACAGCAGGCGGCTACCGACCCGCTCACTCAGCTTTATAACCGCCGACATTTCATGTCTGAGGGTGAGTATATGGTTGAAAAGGCGAGAGCCACCGGGGAAGATTTATCTGTTATTGCACTTGATATTGATTATTTCAAAGCGGTGAACGATGAATACGGCCATCATGTTGGCGACCTGGTATTGGTGGACATAGCGGTCATTTTCCAACAGTACAGCCGGGACAGGGATCTGGTCGCCCGGTTTGGCGGCGAGGAGTTTATGATTCTTTTGCCCGGCGCTGATCACGCAGAAGCCCGGAGTTGTGCCGAACGTATTCGCAGGGGCGTTGAAAGGCATGCCGTTGATGCCGGCGATGGATTGGACGTGCGTATTACCGTAAGCATAGGCGTTGCGGAAGTGAATACCGCCGTGGAATCGGTGGAAAACGCCGTTAATCGAGCCGATAAGGCGTTGTACCAAGCCAAGGCTTTAGGGCGAAATCGCGTGTGCTGTTCTGAGGTGGTGGCGGGCGAGGTGAGTTTTACTTAGGTGACTCTTAAATCGGAGTGCACTTTGACGAGCACCACCATCAGCCGTCTTCCTTTTTTACTTCGCAAACTATACATTACTCGCAAACTGGGGACAGATTTTAAATCTGTCCCCTCTCTTTTGACAGCCGAGCCACACCATGACCAACGCCCATAAATCTGACCTGATTCTGGTTGGTGTTACGCTGCTTGCTGCCACTAGCTGGATATTTTCTAAAGAAGCTATTTTGCTTATGCCACCGTTGTTGTTTATGGCGCTGAGATTTTTGATCGCAGGTAGCTTTTTGGCGGCTTTCGCTTACCGGTCACTGGCACGTTTGAGTGGGGATCAGGTTAAACGCAGTTTGGGTGTAGGCCTGGTATTCGGCGTTGCCATGAGCTTCTGGGTAATGGGGTTGTTTCATGGTACCAGCATGGGTGAAGGTGCTTTCATCACCAGCCTGGGCGTGGTGATCGTTCCCATCCTTGCTCGCCTCCTTTTTAAAGAGGCACAACCTGCAAGCACCTGGCTTGCCATTCCCGTCGCGGTAGCCGGGCTGGCACTTCTGTCACTTCGAAACGGTTTTCAGCCAGAGCCTGCGCAGATTTTTTTCGCGATGGCGGCTTTTATTTTTGCGCTGTACTTTACATTGAACACCCGCGCCGCGAATCAGCGCATTGCCATCAATCGGCAGGGCAACGCCATCGAAAAACAGCGCATTCCCGCTCTTCCACTGACGGCTATTGCTCTGCTTACCGTCGGCTTGGTGACTTTGGTGGAATCGCTCATGACAGAATCGTGGCAGCCAACGTTCAGTAACCCGCCACCGCTTCTGATCTGGTGGATTCTTGCCAGCGCAATTGTGGGCACTGCAGGGCGTTTTCTTGCCCAAACCTATGCACAGAGCTTGTCTGCGCATAGCCACGGTGCCGTTATTCTGGTGATCGAACCGGTTTGGGTGTCTTTGTTCGCGGCAAGATGGTTTGATGAAATCATGACGCCAGTTCAGCTGGCCGGCTGCGGTTTGATCTTTGCGGCATTGATCGTAAACCGCTGGGGCGTGCTCAGTTCGGCTCTTCGAGCTTCGCTGCGAAAAAGCCGGAGCTAGGGGGCGGGGACGGATTTTAAATCCGTCCCCTGTCTTGGGCGAGCCAAGCGGCACCGCGGACGCCACTGGAATCGCCGTGTATCGCTTGTCTTATGGGTGTTTCGCACTCACTTCCGAGAACGTACGTCGGCAAACGCGTTGCCAACTCGTCGTAAAGGGTCGGTACATTTGACATGCCGCCGCCCAGTACGATGACGTCTGGGTCAAGCAAGTTGATGACGGCCGCCAGGCCGCGGGCCAAGTGATCTGCGTAATCGTCGAGTGAGCGGGCAGCGCGGGGATCGTTTTGAAAACGCTCAACGATGTTTCGGGCATCCAACGGCTCTTCCCACAGCAAACGATGGGTTAGGGCCAGCCCGGTGCCAGACAAGAAGGTTTCGTTGCAGCCAAAGCGGCCACAGAAGCACGGGCGCTGGTTTAGTTCTGTTTGTGGTGTCCATGGCAGTGGGTTGTGGCCCCATTCGCCCGCAAGGCCGTTTGGGCCTGTGAGCAGCTGGCCGTTAACGGTGATGCCAGCGCCGCAGCCGGTACCCAGAATGGCCGCGAACACCACTTTGTAGCCCTGCCCTGCGCCGTCGCTGGCTTCAGACAAGGCCAGGCAGTTGGCGTCATTCGTCAGGCAGACCGGGCGTTGCAGCAGGTGGGTTAAATCAGCGGCCATGGGCTGGCCGTTAAGCCAGGTGGAATTGGCGTTTTTGACCAAACCTGTCAGGCCCGACACGGAGCCGGGAATGCCCACACCTACGGGCAGTGCGTCTTCGCCGGCCCGTAATTCAGCGGCTTCGACCAGTTCTTTGATAGCATTCAGGGTGGCTTCGTAGTCTCCCTGAGGGCTTGAGATGCGGGCGCGAAATTGGGTTTCGTTGGCGCCGTCTAACAAGATGACTTCGGTTTTTGTTCCACCAAGATCGATGCCTACCCGCCAGCGGCTGTTCATGCCCATATCACCCTGCTTTGTCATTTTCGGAATGGTCACAGGATTCTGCGCGAAGCGCAAAAAATCTGATACCCTGTCGATCTTTAGTTGCGAATTGATCGTAAATAATTACGGGTTATTTTTTAATACTGACCGCCAAGGCTTATTCCATGAGAATTGTTATTCGTTATTTTTTCCGCACTTTGCGGCTTATTCTGACCCCGTTTGTACTGCTCAACGAGCAAATCGGAGGTGGCAAACCAGTGCAGCGTAGCGCCCAGGAGCAACAGAAAGTAGACGAAGCGTGCCAGGAGCTGGCGCTGTATCAATTCAAAACTTGCCCGTTCTGCGTCAAAGTTCGTAAAGAAATCAAGCGCATGAATTTGAATATTGAACTGCGTGACACCCAGCATAACACTGAGCACCGCGCTGAAATTTTAGCCGGCGGTGGTGCCGTGAAAGTACCCTGCTTGCGGATTGCCAAAGCGGACGGCAGCCACCAATGGCTGTACGAATCCAACGACATCAACGCGTGGCTGAAGCAGCGCTTCGAGCCGGCCTGATTCGTTACACTGCCCTTCCCGCACGTTTTTTGTGCCACGGCGGCGGCTTAAAAGCCACCGCCGACTGCTTTGTACAAATCCACGGTTGCCAGTAAGCGATTCAGCCGCGCTCCGCTGCGCTGCACTCTGGCATCGAACAACGTGCGCTGGCTGTCCAGCAGAGTAATCAGATCTTCTACGCCCTGACGATAGCGAACCTCACTTAAGCGCAGGGTTTCATCGGCCTGCTGTTCAATTTCCGCCAGTCGCTGTTCCTGTTCCCGATACAGATTGATGCGCGCCATGGCGTCTCCCGCTTCTGAAAACGCGCTCAATAGAGATGAGCGATAATTTTGTACCAGGGCAACCTGGCGCGATTCGCTGAGCGCCACATTATTGCTTCGCGCGCCACCGTCGAACAGGGTTTGGCTAAGGGCAAGCAAACCGTTCGCAGTCGTCAGCGGACTGGAAAGGCTGAACAACCCATCAGAAGAGAGTCCCAGAGCCGCGCTTAATGACACCGCCGGCAAGAGCGCGGCTCGGGCCTGGGCGATGTCGGCGTTGGCCGCCTGCAAGCGGGCTTCGGCGGCGGCAAGGTCTGGCCTTCGGGTAATCAGCTCTGCGGGCGATGCTGCATTAATGTCTGGAATACTGAGTTGTTCTAAAGCCCCTGCTGGCACATCTGCGTTTACCATCCAGGGCGGTTCGCCGCTAAGCACCTGCAGTGCCGCTTCGCTCTGGCGCAGGCCATACACCAGCGTGGGCAAGGCGTTGCGCAACACCAGCACGGCGGTGCGTTGGCGGGCTAGTTCGGAACGGTCGGCAACGCCGTTGCGGTATCGCACATCCACAATGCGCAGGGTTTGCTCTGCCAACTCCAGATTTTGCCGGGCGATGTTCAAGCGCTGGCGTAACTCCAACAATTGGAACCAGTTACTGGCCACTGCGCCGGAAAGGCTGAGCTGCGCGGCGGAGAAATCAAAAGCGCTGGCATCTCGGCGGAAGCTGGCGGCACTTTCTGCTGCGCTCAGCCTGCCCCATAGATCCACCTCGTAACTGATAGACGTGGATACCGACGTAGACCCACTGCTGCGCCAGTCGTCGCCGTTTGGGCGCCTTGTTTGTTCGCCAGTACTGCCGCTTAAACCAATGCCGGGCAGCAGGCTGGCGCCGGCGTTCTGCAGCTGTAGATCGGCCTGTACCAGATTCTCGGCCAGAATGGCCAAGTCCGGGTTGGCCGCCTGCGCTTTTTCAATCAACGCCGACAAGTTGGGATCGCCATAGGCCTGCCACCATTGTTGGTCGGTGACGGCTAGCCCGCTTAAAGCACTCGAGTTCAGTTCTGGCGCCCAGGCCAAGGCCGTCACAGGTGTGCCGTCAATAAGCACGGGAGCTGGCGGGGCAGTCTGAGTGGCGCAACCTGCCAGGGCCAAGCAGGCCGCTAAAACGCAGATGCCGGATGTCCGTCGCCGTTTAGGCTGGGCCAGGCGCCGTTTCAGCCGTGCCAAACGCAACGTGTGTTGTGAGCGATGGATCATAAAATTACTCCGCGGCCAAGGCCTGGACGGGGTCCAGATGAGCGGCTTTGCGCGCGGGCAAATAGCCAAATAGAAGCCCGGTACCAAAGGCGCAGCTGAACGCCAGCACCATGGGGAACACGGTGACCACAACGGGTGTGTCAAGCCAGCCTACGATTTGAGTTGCTGCTATGCCAAGGATGACGCCTATAACGCCACCAATGGCCGACACCAGCCAGGCCTCGGTTAAAAACTGCTGAAGAATGTTACGGGTGCGCGCGCCTGTGGCCATACGGATGCCAATTTCCCGGGTGCGTTCGGTCACGCTCACCAGCATGATGTTCATCACGCCGATGCCACCCACCAGCAACGAAATGGCCGCGATGGAACCCAACAACCATGTCAGGGTGTCTTGGGTATCTGACACGGTATCGATCAGCGACGCCATATTGCGAATCTGGAAATCTTCACTGGCGTGGCGCGTGAGCAAGGTGCTGTGAACCTGGTCTTGCACCGCGTTCATGTCGGCGGAATCTGCCACCGCAACGGTGATGTTGCGCAGATAGTTTTGGCCAAATATGCGCAGGTTGGCGGTGGTGTAAGGCACCAGCACAACGTCGTCCTGGTCTTGACCCCAGGGGGATGCCCCGCGCTCGTCCATTACGCCAATGACCTGAAACAGAACATTATTAACCATCAGGTAATGGCCCAACGGGCTTTGTTCGGGAAATAAAGATTCGGCCACGGTTTTGCCCAACACCGCCACGGCGGCGTAGCGGTTTTCGTCGGCTTCGTCAAAAAAGGTACCGGCGACCACGGACCATTGCCGTGCGGTGGGAAATTCGTAGGCCGTGCCATTCACTTCGGTTTGGTGATCGCGATTACCGAAACGCAGGGTTTGGCCGCCTGTGACTTCCGGAACCGCTGCGCGAATGCCGGGTATGTCTCGAATGGCGTGGTAGTCAGACGGCACCAGGGTGGTGACGCTCCAACGTCCACCCCTCTGGTCCGGACCACCGGGGCGCACCAGCAGTAGGTCACTGCCCATAGCGCTGATTCTGTCAACAATGTCTTGGCGTGCGCCTTCACCGATCGCCAGCATGGTGATCACCGACGCTACGCCAATCACAATGCCCAAAAGGGTCAACGCCGTACGGAACAGGTTTGTGCTGAGGGAATGCACCGCGCTTTTTAGCGCCTCAAACCAACCGGAAGCGCCACTAACGTCGGTTGTTTTAGCCATGGGCTGCGCGGCCGGGGGAGTTTCTGACGCATCAGCGTTGCCTTGAACGGCGCCGGTATCGTGGGTAATCAGCCCGTCGGCGATGGTGATCTGGCGATCTGCCGCCTGGGCGACTTTGGCGTCGTGGGTAATAAGAATAACGGTGTGACCGCGGTCTGACAGGCTTTGCAGCAGCCGCATGACGTCTTTGCTGCTGACGCTGTCGAGGGCGCCGGTTGGTTCGTCCGCCAGTATAATCTGACCGCCATTCATTAACGCCCGGGCAATCGATACCCGCTGCTGTTGCCCGCCCGACAGCTGGGCCGGGGTGTTGAGCAATTTATCGCTTAGCCCGAGCTCACCAAGCAATTCGGTGGATCGCTCCCGGCGCTGTTTTTTGCCAAGGCCGGCGTAGATGGCCGGTATTTCAACGTTGTCTAACGCGCTTATGCCCGGCAGCAGATTGTAGCTCTGGAATATAAAGCCGAAGGATTCGCGGCGGGCACGAGCCAGGTCGTCGCGCTTGAACCCGGACACGTCTTTGCCCTGAAATAAATAGTGCCCGGAGCTTGCCACGTCCAGACAGCCAAGAATGTTCATCAAGGTGGATTTGCCAGACCCGGATGCCCCCATAATGGCGACAAATTCCCCGGCTTGAATGCTCAAATCTAGGCCCTTGAGCACAGGCACCTGCAAGTCGCCTTCGCCGAAGGTTCGGGTAATCTGGCGTAATTCAATCAGCGGAGCTGTCACCGTGAGCGCCCACCCATGCCCGAAGACGCTGCTTCCATTGATGGAGCTCCGCCTGTGACCACCAGATCGCCATCGGCCAGACCGTCGCGAACCTCGGTATAAATACGGTTGCTGATGCCTACCTCAATTTTGCGCTCTACCAGCTCGCCAGAGCCCTGTTGCAACCAAACCTGACCGCCCACAACGGTCGCCGCGGGCACCCTCAATACGTCACGCGCCTGTTCCACTACAAAAAATACCTGAGCGGTCATGCTGGGCAATAAACGCCCTGCTTCATTGGGCACGCTGAAAAACGCGTTGTACAACACCACGTTGTTGAGCACTTCGGGCGTGGGTTCGATGTAATCCAGCTGGCCATAAATCTGTTTGCCAGGTTCGCCCAGAGTGGTGAAATACACCTTGTCGCCCGGTGCTAGCCTGCCCACGTCGGCCTCAGACACTTGGGCGCGGACTTTCATGCTCGACAGATCAGCAATGCGCATCAGCACCGGTGCTTGCTGTGACGTATTCAGGGTTTGGCCCTGGCGGGCAGTGATGGATACGACGGTGCCTTCCATGGTGGAATAAATGCGGGCGTAATCCAGGTTGGCTTCTTCCGCACGCAGGGTAGATGCGGTCTGCTCCAGTTGCGCTTGCAACATAGCTAACTGAGCCTTGGCAGACGCCAGCGAGGCATCGGCAATTTGCAGGTTTTCCCGGGTGGTGGCGTCTTCACGGAACAGGTTGGTCTGGCGCTGGAACTGTATGTCGGCAAGGGTAAGCTGGGCTTTGCGATCGGCCAACTGGGCCTGTTGATTTTTTAGTTGGGCACGATTGGCATCTACCCTGGCCAGATAGATGGTCGGGTCAATTTCTGCCAGCAGCTGATCTTTGTTGATTTGTTCGCCCACTCTGACGTGAATCGCGTCTAGCAGTCCGGATACTTGCGCGCCCACATCCACAAAGTTGCTGGGTTCCAGAACGCCGGTGGCGCTCACCAAAACGTCAATGTCCCCTCGACTGACGGCTGTAGTGGTCACGTCAGCGGTGTTATTACTTGCAGCGTAAGAGTGGCGATACGCCCAAAAGGCGCTACCCACAAGCACAGCAACAAAAATCAGAACGACAAGAACACGAGAAAAAGACCACTTTGATGAAACCACAACTTCAAACCTCAAAAATCGTAAGCAAGCGGCATAGCCTAACCTGATCGGCTTAAATAACCAGACATCAGGCGAGCATTTACGGATTATTTACGCTGGTGCTGGTGTTTTAGCTGACGGAACCAGAAATCAACGGACTGGGGGTCGGCATGATAGGGGACGGATTTGAAATCCGTCCCCGGTTTGGCGTCCCCTGCTTGTCTAGCCAGCCATATCTTCTATAATCGGCGGCTCACTTTTCTATCAGGCCCGCCCATGCGTACCACCGTCGATATCACCGTAGAAACCCCCGGCTTGGCCGTGGACATTCTAAGTGAGGCTTCTGGCCTGCCGAAGCAGCGTATCAAAGACGCCATGGCGAAAGGCGCTTGCTGGTGGACCTTGAAGGGAAAGATTGTGCGGTTGCGCAAAGCCAAGCGCGACGTGAAAGCGGGCACCCGCATGCAGTTGTACTATGACGAGGCGGTTCTGGCGCGCAAGGCGCCAGAGGCTGAGTTGCTGGAAGACAAGGGCCGCTACAGTGTGTGGTTTAAACCCCACAGGCTACTGGCCCAGGGCTCGCAGTGGGGTGATCACTGCAGTTTGTTGCGAGTGGCCGAGGTGCAGTTAAACCGACCCTGCTTTTTGATTCATCGCTTGGACGCCGACGCCGCGGGTTTGATGCTGATTGCTCACGATTCAAAAGCCGCTGCGGCACTGTCACAACTGTTTGCCGGGCGCACAATCATCAAACAATATTTGGCAGACGTAACAGGCGTGCTGGGTGTGAAGGAGCAAACGATTGACGGCGAAATTGACGGTAAAGCCGCGATTAGCCATGTGAGTACTCTTTATATCAATACCGGTTCCATCAATATCAATTTCACCAAGACTAGCGCCGTCAATACGGAGGCCGGGGATACTAAGGCCAGTACTTCCAGGGTAAATGTGCGCATTGAAACCGGTCGAAAACACCAGATTCGCCGCCATTTAGCGAGTATTGGCCACCCGATTGTGGCCGACAGGCTGTATGGATCAGCCGCTGGGGTACCCTTGCAACTGCTGGCGTATTATCTGCAATTCGACTGCCCGCTGGCGAAGTCAAAAATTACCCTGGAATTGCCGGAACGGTTAAAGCAGCTGGGCTCAAACGCGCAATAAAAAGTTCTTGGGAGAAAGCTCTTTAAGAATTGCTGACACAAGACGCATTTAAACCTTATAGAAATCCCGATACCAATGAACAAACTGTTCAATGCCCTGCTCTAGCTGGGTTTCTGGCTTGTAGCCGACATCGCTGATCAGGCCATCTACGTTGGCGTACGTTGCGACCACGTCACCCGGCTGCATGGGCAGCAGATTTTTCTCGGCTTTTTTACCGGTACACTGTTCAATGGTTTCAATAAACCGCGCCAGTTCCACCGGATTGTTGCTGCCGATGTTGTAGATGCGATAAGGCCCGCGGCTGGTACTTGGGTCTGGCTGGGCGCCGCTCCACTGGGGATTCGGTTGCGCGATTTGATCCAGAGTGCGCACCACGCCTTCCACGATATCGTCGATATAGGTGAAATCGCGTTTGTGATGGCCGTGGTTGAATACGTCAATCGGCTCGCCGGCCAGAATTTTCCTGGTGAAGATGAACGGCGCCATATCAGGCCGGCCCCAAGGACCGTACACGGTAAAAAAGCGCAGCCCGGTGGTGGGCAAGTTGTACAGATGGCTGTAGGTGTGGGCCATCAGCTCATTGGCTTTTTTCGAGGCAGCATAGAGGCTAAGCGGGTGGTCTACGTTGTCGTGCACCGAGAACGGCATGGCTTCGTTGGCACCGTAAACCGAGCTGCTGGAGGCATATACAAAATGCTGCACATCGTTGCGGCGGCAGCCTTCCAGAATATTCATAAAGCCTACCAGGTTGGCGTCTACATAGGCTTGGGGGTTTTCGATGGAATAGCGCACCCCGGCCTGGGCCGCCAGGTGCACCACACGCTCAGGTTTGTGCTCTTCAAAGAGCGCGGCCATAAGGTTGCGGTCGGCGATATCCTGGCGTACTTCGGTAAAGCCGGCTCTGCCCGTTAGCTTTGCCAAGCGAGCTTCTTTCAGATTCACATCGTAGTAGTCATTCAGGTTATCAACCCCGATGACTTCGTCGCCGCGATCCAGCAGGCGTTGCGCAAGATGGAAACCAATAAAACCGGCGCTACCGGTGACCAGAATTTTCAACAGACTTTCTCCTTAAAACACCACACCGGCGCTGACAAACGGGCCATCGATTTTTACATCGAAGCGGTCGTCACCGTCTTCGTAATCCACTGCCATCTGGCGATAGCCGGCGCGCAACTGCAGTAGTGACAACTGATACTGGCCGTACACGTTGAAATCGTGCAGGGAGTCACCGCTGTAGGCAATGGCATTGCCTTCAATGCCAACACTGGCACCGCTGAACGGCAGATCAAAACGCGCTGCCAGATAGCCCATGGGCACAACCGCATCGGCTGTCGTCCGACTACTTTGGCCGTTACCCTGCACCAGCAACTCGCCGGAGAAATCGCGGACCGTCAGGCCTACGTCCAGATTAACCCAGTTGTCCAGTACTTCGTAATACAGGGTTAAATCCAGCTGTTCCAGTTCCAGATCAGAGCGTACGTCTGAGCCGGCGCTAATACCATCGAAGCTACCGCTCAACTGGCCACGGGCAGTCTGGTCAATATTGATATAAGCCACACGCACATTGGGCAGCAGAGGGACCGGGTGTTCCAGGTACAAACTCAGCTGATTGCTGCTTTCACCGTCCAGATTAAGCTCGTCTTTGACGTCCACCGAGCCACCATTGGCTGCAACGTCACCAGACAGCTCTGAATTCCAGTAACCCACCTGAGCGCCAAGCCCCAGCACGTCTGCTTGCGCCATTGGCGCTGCTAGAACGGCTGATCCGGCCAAAATCATGAATAATCTGCGCATAGTTGATGCTCCGTATTTTAAATCCGTATCAGTCGAACGACATACCCAGGCGGCGGCCTACTTCTTCGTAGGTTTCAATCACGCTACCAAGGCCCTGGCGGAAGCGGTCTTTGTCCATTTTATTGCGGGTTTTGGCATCCCATATGCGGCACCCATCGGGGCTGAACTCGTCGCCCAGCAAAATCTGGCCATGGCTGCGGCCAAATTCCAGTTTGTAGTCCACCAGCAGCATTCCGGCGTCTGCAAACAGGTTTTTGAGCACGTCATTCACTTTATACGTCAGCACCTTCATTTGTGCCAGCTCGTCGGCGTTGGCCCAGCCCAGGCTGATCGCCAGTGATTCGTTGACCATGGGGTCATGCAGCGCATCGTTTTTCAGGAACAGTTCGAAAGTGGGTGGATTCAGTTCCAGTCCTTCTTCTACACCAATACGGCGGCACAGGCTGCCGGCGGAAATGTTACGAATCACGCACTCGACCGGAATCATGTCGAGCTTTTTCACCAGGCATTCAACGTCTGACAGCAAGCCTTCGAAGTGGGTAGGAATGCCTGCAGCTTCCAGCTTTTCCATAATGAAGGCGTTGAACTTGTTGTTCACCATGCCTTTGCGGTTCAGCTGCTCTATTCTCTCGCCGTCAAAGGCCGAGGTGTCGTCGCGGAATACCAGTACAAAACGCTCAGGGTCGTCAGTGGTGTGCACCGATTTGGCCTTGCCGGCGTAAAGTTCTTTGCGCTTTTCCATGGGATTCTCCAAAAACGGGCCGGCGTAAGCCATCCCGGTTATCATCAGTAAAGCCAGCGGTTAATAAAGATAGGCAAACAGGCGGTTAAGAAGCGTGGAAGGTGTTTGTTCACCGCTATAGTTAACGGCGGTTTCCGCGCTGACCTGTACCTTCTGTTCGCCGCGGGTAACGTTCACCGTATGGGTGTGGCGCGGAGCTTCGTTATCGCTAAACCAACTGAACCAGCCCGATTCGCGCTCGTCGGTGCTGCGATAGTCCACCTGGAACCAGCCTTCACTGCGGTTCAGGTCTATAACGGTCATATCCGCTTCGTTCAGCGCGCGGCTGACTTCCGCCCAAGCACGGCCGTAATCGAGCTGCATTTCGATGGCACTGGCCTGCTCGTTTTCGGATATCAGTTTTACCAAGGGTTTGCTGGCCATACCCGAAGCCGCGCGGGAGAAGGACTTGTTCTCTTCCCCGGCTTTCAAAAACTCGCCCATGTCGGCCAGAACGCGTTTTTGCAGCTCCAAGTCAGCGGAGCCTGGGGCGAGGGTGGTGTCCCAACTCAGCAGAGCCTCGGGCTGATCGGCTACCACTATGTTACGCACTTGAATTTCCGTGGATTTACGGCGAACACCGGGTGCAATGCGTACCTGTATTAGCACTTTGGGTTCGCTTGCGCTGGCCTCGCCCTCAAGCTGCACCAGTTCACGGGCGCGCAGGCTGAAGTTCACCAGCTCGCTTTGCTGCAAGCCAAGCTGCGGACTGTCGAACGCAACGCCCAGGCGGCGGTCCGACATATACGCGGTGACTGCAGGCCACAAGCGACCCGGAACGTCATTCACCAACAGCCAGGCGCGGCCGTCTAGCTCTTCTACCACATAATTCTGGTCCAGAATTTCAGAGGTCATGTCTGGCGGTGTTGGAATGCCGTCCGGGTAAAGTTTACCCGCATTGGCCAGGTTAATATCACGCACAGGCATAACTTGTCGGAAGCGGGATTCGTCGGCGCCTGCGGGCAGTTCAATGGCCTTGCCTTCGGGCGCACTGACGTAATCCGCGGAACGATCCGAAACCAAGCTGCAGCCGCCTAAGCCCGCCACCAGCGCAAAGCCGGTGGCGATGGCCAGGGGTTTACCGGCCGAGAATGGAAAGGCTTGGATTTTGAGGGCTTGGGCTTTTAAGGTCAGCGCCTTAAAAGGCGATGTGCATCTTAAGTAACGGGTTCTGGAGAGAACCTGCATGGACTTACTCCGGTATTGGAACAGATTCAGCACGTTCAGAGTACGCCTGAAGCTTTCAGGGCCTCTTCCACTTCGCCATGGAATTGTTCGCTGAGTACCGTCAATGGCAGGCGCAAGCCATCACCGATCATACCCATGCGTTGCAATGCCCATTTTACCGGAATCGGATTGGCTTCCAGGAACAGTTTGCGGTTCAGGGGCATCAGCAGTTCGTTCAGGCGTTCGGCTTCTTCGCGACTGCCGGCAACAGCCGCCGTGCACAAATCGGCCATGGCCCGGGGGGCGACGTTGGCCGTTACCGATACGTTGCCTTTGGCGCCGGCCAGCATCAGTTCCATGGCCGTTGCGTCATCACCCGAATAGACGTCCAAACGGCCTTTTACCGCTTGAATTAACTCGGCGCCGCGGGGAATATTGCCGGTGGCGTCTTTAATGGCGATGATATTGGGAATATCGGCCAGACGAACCACGGTTTCGTTCAGCATGTCGCAGGCAGTGCGGCCAGGCACGTTGTAAAGCATTTGCTTCATCATTGGAACGGCTTCGGCGATGGTGCGGAAATGCTGGTACAGGCCTTCTTGGGTCGGCTTATTGTAATAAGGCACCACTAGCAGGCAGGCATCGGCTCCTAGCTTGTGGGCCGCGGACGTGAGTGCAATGGCTTCGCGGGTACTGTTGCCACCGGTTCCGGCGATCACCGGAATGCGACCATTCACACGTTTGATGATGTGGCCGATGGTTTTACAGTGCTCTTCCGGGTCCAGAGTCGCAGACTCGCCGGTTGTGCCCACGGCAACGATGCCATGAGTGCCATTTTCAATGTGAAAGTCCACCAGTTTGTCCAGGTGCTCCCAATGAATGTCTCCATTTGGGTGCATAGGTGTGACCAGTGCGACAAGGCTACCCGTAATCATAAAAGCTCCGTCCGATTAAAACCGTTATGGTAATGTTGGGCACGAACTGACACAAGGGAATTAAAGGAGATGTCATGCCATCCGTAGAACTGAACAAAACCATACCTGACTTTGAAGCGACTGCTACCGGCGACCAGACGGTTCGCCTGGCCGATTTACGCGGCCGCAATGTGGTGATCTATTTTTACCCGAAAGACAATACACCCGGCTGTACCACCGAGAGCCAAGACTTTCGCGACAACATGCAAGCCTTTACCGAACATGACACCGAGATTTTTGGTGTGTCCCGCGATGGCCTGAAATCCCACGACAATTTCCGTGGCAAGTTCGAACTGCCGTTTCACCTGATTTCCGACAAAGACGAAAAGCTCTGCGCTTTGTTCGACGTCATCAAACTGAAAAAACTCTACGGCAAAGAATACATGGGCATTGACCGCAGCACCTTTCTAATCGACGCCAAAGGCGTTCTTCGTCAGGAATGGCGCGGCGTAAAAGTGCCGGGCCACGTTGATGAGGTTCTCGCTGCAGTCAAAGCACTATAGTCGTTATCTGCCTTTCGCGGTTGGTCGGTGCCGGGGGTAATTCACGCACCGGCCAGGCGGCCACCACCGCTTTCAGCATTGTGGCCAGAGGGATGGCAAAAAACACGCCCCAGAGCCCCCAGATACCACCGAAAAACAGAACCGCGACAATTATGGCGACCGGATGCAGGTTGTTGACTTCAGAAAACAGCACCGGCACCAACACGTTGCCGTCTAAAGCCTGAATGACGCCGTAGGCCACCATTATCCAGATAAACTGGCTGCCCCAGCCAAAGGCAAACAAGCCGATGATAGCCACTGGCACAGTGACAACTGCGGCGCCAATATAAGGAATCACCACGCTCAGACCCACTAGCAAGGACAGCAAGGCTGCGTAAGGCATACCCAAAAGTTTGAAGGTTATATACGTGGTGGTTCCAACAATCAGGATCTCCAGGGCTTTGCCACGCACGTAGTTGGCGCACTGGAGATTCACTTCGTGCCAGATTTTACGCATGGTTGCACGCTGCGGCGGCAACATGCGGGCAATAGAACCCAACAGAACATCGCGGTCTTTCAGGAAGAAAAATACCAGTATCGGCACCAGAACAGCGTATATCAGCAGTGCCAACAGGTCCGGAATGCTGGACAGCGACGCAGACACCAGCCATTGGGTGGCCTGCCCCACTTCGCTAGACACCTGCTGGTAAATCGTGGCGATTGCATCCAACGACACCAGCTGCGGGTAGCGCTCGGGCAAAAGTTCCATATACGACTGTAATTCGCCAATAATACGCGGTGTTTCCCGAGCCAGATTAGACAGCTGGGTCCACACCAGTGGCAGCAGCCCAAAAATGGCACCGGCCAAAATGCCGAGGAACAGTAAAAACACAATCAGGATCGCCAGCGATTCCGGCACTTTCCAGGCCAACATTTTGGTAACCAGGCCCTGCAGAATAAAAGCAACGATCAGCGAAGCAATGGCCGGGGCCAGCATGGCGCCGAACCAGATGACGAACATGGTGCCGATAATCAGCATCAGCCCAAGGATGACGGCTTCTTCATCTGAAAAGTATTTGTGGGCGAATCCGCGTAATATTCTAACCATTAATAGCTCCGCCGCACTGAATCGCCGCAGCGAATAATAAAACGGTACTGGCTGCCGTTAACGGCAGACTCCACCAGGTGATGAGCAGACAAGGCGATAAACGCCGGAATGTCGCGGGCTGAGCCAGGATCTGTAGCAACCACTTCCAGCTGTTCGCCGGGGGCCATGGTGTTCAGTTCGAGTTTGGTTTTCAACAAAGGCATCGGGCATTGCAGGCCCGATGCATCCAGTGTTCGATCAGCCATGTTAAACGTTAACCCGTAACAGCGTTTGATTAATGAGCCGGCATTATGCCGCCAGTGTTATTGTATTGCATCACAATCATTGGTTATGTGACGCTCAGGATATTCCGACACAGGATAGACCCAGAACATGAACAGCCTGAATGGCCACTTTCGCTTCAATACCCTGCTCTGTGCGCTGCTCGCGCTGCCGTTAATGACGATGGGTGTCAGTACAGGCGCCGCCGCCCAAATTCAGGGTAGCACGCTACCCACCATCGGCGGCACCGGTGGCGGCCTGATTGCCGGCCAGCAGGAAGCCGATATCGGCCGCGAGGTGCTGGTATCGCTGCGGCGCTCCGCTCCGCAGATTACTGATCCTTTGGTATATGACTACCTGGGTGCCATTCTTTACAGCCTGGTGCCAGCGGCGCCCCTGCAAAACCGTGACCTGACGCTAGCGCTGATTGACGACCCTGCCATCAATGCTTTTGCGGTGCCCGGCGGCATTGTAGGGGTAAACGGCGGTCTGTTTCTGTTTGCCCGCACCGAGCAGCAGTTTGCATCGGTGCTGGCTCACGAGCTGGCTCACCTTAGCCAACGCCATTTTGCCCGCCGCCTGGAGCAGCAGCAAACCAGCACTCCGCTGACCATCGCCGGCCTGATTGCCGGTATTGTGCTAACAGCCGTTACCCAGTCTGACATCGGTATTGCCGCCATTGCCGGTACTCAGGCCCTGGCCATTCAGAATATGCTGGAATACAGCCGCGCGAATGAGCAGGAAGCGGACCGGGTCGGGCTGGACATTCTTGCCAATGCCGGGCTAGACCCGCGGGGCATGCCGGAAATGTTTGAAATTATGACGCGACAAAACCGCTTGCAGGGCAACCGCGTACCAGAGTACTTGTCTACCCACCCGCTAACCCAGAGCCGGGTTGCCGACACCCAGAACCGCGCCGAGCAATACCCGGTAGAGCGCATCGAAGACAGCCCGGAATACCATCTGATACGGGCCCGCCTGCAAGTGCATTACGCGGCTTCTGCGACCGCTGCCATCGACAATTTTCGGGCGGCGCTCAATGAATTAAAAAATACCGGCACAGGCTCTAGCAACGATACCAGCAATACAGCGATTCGTTATGGGCTGGCAGTAGCTTATATAGAAGACGGCCAATACGCTGAAGCTGAGACCCTGCTTAACCAGCTGTTGTTGGCCAATCCAGGGCGCATTACGTTTCAGGTGACCCTGGCACAAAGCCTGATTGCCGCCAAACGCCTGACCGAAGCGCGGGCGCTGCTGGTGCGGGCGCTGGCCCGCAACCCGGACAACTATCCGATTACCCACACGCTGGCACAGCTGGAGCTGGCCTCGGATAACGGAGCAGCGGCGGCGGAGCTGCTGTCGCAGCTGGCTCGCAACAAACCGCAACAGGAGCACTTGTGGTTCCAACTGGCAGAAGCCGAAGGTATGGCACGCAATATTGTGGGAGTGCACAGGGCAAGGGCAGAATACGATGTATTGATGGGCGACCTGGAATCGGCCCAGCGCCAATTACGCCAGGCCCAGGAAAAACTGACGGTCGGCTCACCCATGCGCCAGATTGTAACCGAGCGTTTGAACGCCATTACCGCCGAGCTTAACGTTCGGCGCAATGGTTAAACGTTTCAGGCGTTGCCGGCCGCCTTCAGACTCATGTTGGCGGTAAAATCCAGCATGCGCTGTAAAGGCCGCAGAGCGTCTTTACGCAGGGCTTCGTCTACCAGCACTTCCTGATTGCTGGCCTGGCCCTTTGGCGCTTCCAGCACGGCCAGCAGGTTTTCCAGCCCATTCATAGCCATCCACGGACACTGGGCGCAGCTGCGGCAGGTCGCACCGTTACCGGCGGTAGGCGCTTCAATCAGGGTCTTGTTGGGCGCCAGCTGCTGCATTTTATAAAAAATGCCGTTGTCGGTCGCCACAATAAAGCGTTCGTTCGGCAGGGTTTGTACGGCGTTGATCAACTGTGAGGTAGACCCTACAACGTCGGCCAGTTCCACGACCGCATCCGGTGATTCCGGGTGTACCAATACGGCAGCATCCGGGTAAAGCGCTTTCAGATCTTCCAGGCCACGGTGTTTGAACTCTTCGTGCACAATGCAGGAGCCATTCCACAGCAACATATCGGCGCCGGTGGTTTTCTGCACCCAATGGCCCAGATGTTTGTCTGGCGCCCACAGGATCTTTTCACCGCGGGCGTCCAGCGATTCCACAATGGCCTGGGCGCAGCTTGAGGTGACTACCCAATCAGCGCGAGCTTTAACTGCCGCCGAGGTGTTGGCGTACACCACCACAGTGCGGTCTGGATGTTCGTCGCAGAAAGCTGAAAACTCATCCACCGGGCAACCTACATCTAGCGAGCAGGTGGCCTCCAGGGTAGGCATTAGAACGGTTTTTTCCGGATTCAGGATTTTAGCGGTTTCGCCCATAAAACGAACGCCGGCCACCACCACGGTAGACGCGGGATGTTGATTGCCAAATCGGGCCATTTCCAGGGAGTCGGCGACACAGCCACCGCTTTCTTCAGCCAGGCGCTGAATGTCTGGGTCGACGTAATAGTGCGCCACCAGAACAGCGTTTTTTTCCTTCAGAGCAGCCTTGATGCGAGCTTCAAGCCGCGCCTTTTCTTCAGCGCTAAGGGGCTTTGGCTCCGCGGCGTGGGCCAGGTATTCCTGAACAAGGATACGGTCGTCGGCTTTCGTCATTTAAAGCTTCTCTCAATTGCTTTCTGGCAGTGACATTCTGTGAACGAGTATATCATCTCAAACTCCGGTGTACCGCCTGGCAGCAGAGCAAAAGCGACGGAGAACAAGTGGGAACGTCGGGAGCGATGAGTCAAAGGTAAAAAAAAAGACAAAAAAAAGGTCTGCTTTGCAGCAGACCTTGAATAATGGTGGGTCGTGATGGATTCGAACCATCGACCAATTGGTTAAAAGCCAACTGCTCTACCAACTGAGCTAACGACCCTAAATTGCTCACTGAATAACAAACAGCCTGTTGGTCGGCGTGCTTGCGCGTTGAAACTGCTTTAACACCGCAGCACTGCAACGCTTCAGTGCTTACCGTCGGATCACTATAACAGCAATCTGTGCTAACACACTGCGTTAGCAAGACCCTGACGGGTGTTTGGTGGGTCGTGATGGATTCGAACCATCGACCAATTGGTTAAAAGCCAACTGCTCTACCAACTGAGCTAACGACCCTGAGCGAGGCGCACATATTAATGATTTTTCAGGCGTGATCAACCCCTTGCGCCCGTTTTTTTCATTTTTCCCAAACGCCGAACCTCAACCGCCGCTGCTTTGGCCGTCAAGATAGCTCTGAGCCAGCTTCGCCGCGCTGGTGTCCGGGTAGTTTTTTACCACCGTTTGCATTCGCCGTCCGGCCTCTTCCTTTTCGCCCAGCCTGTCCAGAGTAACCCCAAGCTTGTAAGTTGAATCTGCGGCTTTGCGGTGGTCGGCAAAGCGCGTGGCAACAATACTGAAGGCCTGTTTGGCCTGCTCTAGCTGAGGTTTTACCAGATAGACTTCGCCGAGCCAGTAATAGGCGTTCACGGTTAGGTCACCTTCGGGATACGTGTCCAGAAACTCATAAATTTGGGTGATCGCCTGATCGTATTTTTTCTGGTTACGGATCAGATCAACAATGCTGTTGTAAGCTTTGCTTTCTTCAGCAGAGGGCTGACGATAGTCTTTGGTTTGCACGCTGGCAGTTTCGGGCGTTGCGGGCACAGGTGCGGCACTGGCGGCCACCTGAGCCTGCTGCTGTGCTGCAGTCAGCTTCAGAATACGCTGGTCAAGATCAATGTAGCGATCGCGGCCCTGTTGTTCCAGGCGCTCTACCAGATGGCGCTGTTCTTCCATCTCACCCTGCAGGCGCCGTAAATCTCCCTGCAACTGCTGCAGCATGTAAAACAACTCTGCGCTCGCTTGATTATTGCCGGCCTGACGGCTGGCCTCAGACGTATTATTCTGGAATGCCGGTGTCGACGACTGTGCCAGCACCACTCCTGCCTGCGTTACCGCAAACAGGAGGGTGGCAGCCGCCATGAGCTTTATAGTCATGGGCGTACCTGTTGGATGCTAAAAGTTCCTGTTGATACTAACAGCAACGGTTAACGAAAAATCAGTTCTACCCGACGGTTCTGGGACCGGGCGCTGTCGCTCATGCCCTGTACCGCTGGCTTTTCTTCACCATAGCTGATGGTTTCAAGCTGGCCACGTGACGCGCCATTTACGATCAGGAAGCGCTGCACTGCGTTAGCACGGCGCTCGCCCAGGGCCAGGTTGTATTCTTTGGTGCCACGATCGTCCGCATGGCCTTCCAGGCGGGCGTTCATTGACGGGTTAGTAGACAGGTAGCGGGCATGGGCAACCAGCGCGTCACGGGATTCTGCGTTGATTTCAGCGGTGTCAAAATCAAAGTAGAAAACGGTAACGTCACGCAGCGCCATCTGTTGCGACTGCTGCTGTGCAGCCATACGCTCTTCTTCGCTCAGCTGTGAAGACGATACACCGTCACGGCTGCCATCGCTGTACACGGTGGAGCCACCCTGCTGGTCTACCGCTGACACATCGGAACCGTAATCGGCGTCTTCCATCGGATCACCAGTAGAGCTACAACCGGCAATGAGGCCAACCGAGAACAGCATGGCAATGGCTTTGGACTGAACTGAAAAATTCATGAGCATTTCCTTGTGATTAATAGGTTAAAAATTTGTCGTCAATGGGTTAAAACACGGTCATCGATTATTCAAAAACTGCGTTTACGTCGT
Organism: Marinobacter sp. M3C; assembly: GCF_023311895.1. Taxonomy (GTDB): domain Bacteria; phylum Pseudomonadota; class Gammaproteobacteria; order Pseudomonadales; family Oleiphilaceae; genus Marinobacter. The sequence goes on along the minus strand of NZ_CP092284.1, from coordinate 4,741,258 downwards.
CACTCACCCGCCGGCCTTTTTGGGCCAGCCAGTTACCGAGGCAGCGGGCCCCACGCTGGCTCACGGACATCGCCTTCGGTAGCGGGCAAGCTATAAGCTGCACCGCCATCCGCCGAGATAACCGTCAGCACGCTGGCACCACCCTGACGGGTAGCGTAGATCAGCATGCGTCCGTTGGGGGAGACACTGGGTGATTCATCGGATTCGGTGCGGGTAAGCACGGTTTCTTCCCCGCTTTCAAGATTGGTGCGCGCAATGTGAAACCCGCTATTGCGCTGGTGCACGTAATACACAAATTCGCCTTTTTGGTCTGGCCTCGGGCGCGCGTTGTAGCGGCTACCAAAGGTTATCCTGCGCGGCTCGCCCTTACCTTTCTGACGGTAGATTTGCGGGCCACCAGAGCGGTCAGAGGTAAAGAAGATTTCGTCTCCGCCGGCACTGTAACTGCCTTCGGTTTCAATGGCCCAGTGGTCGGTGAGTTTGGTTAGATCACGGCTGGCCAGATCCATCTGGTAAATGTCAGCATTGCCGTCTTTAGACAATGTCATCAATAGGGATTTTCCGTCAGGAGACCAGGCCGGGGCCGAGTTCAAACCACGAAAGTCGGCAATTTTTGTGCGTTTTCCGCTGGACAATTCGTGCACGTAAATCGCCGGCTTGCCGGTTTCAAACGACACATACGCCAAGCGACTGCCATCCGGTGACCAAGCTGGCGACAGTATCGGTTCAGCGCTTTCAAGACGCACCCGCGACCGTTTGCCATCAATATCGCTAACCTGCAGACGATAGCGAACTTTATCGCCGACGTTTTCCCGGGTTATATACGCCAGTTGCGTTGAAAAAGCACCCGGCTCGCCGGTAATGGCCTCATAAACCCGGTCACTGACGTGGTGCGCCAAGGTCCGAAGATCGCCCAGAGCCGCTCCCGCGCTCTCACCCAAAATGCGCTCCTCGCGATTCACATCAAACAGCTCATAACGGGCTTCGAGACGTTCACCCTGGCGGGTCAGCTGGCCGACCAACACATACCGCTGGCCCAGCAGCCGCCAATCACGGAAGTGCACCTCGGAGCGCTGCGATGGCAGGCTGAGCATTTTTTCCGCTGGCAAAGTGCGAAATTCGCTGCTCATGGTCAGATCGGATTGCACAATGTCGGCCAGGGTATCGCCCGGCGGGATAGCGCCACTTTCGGCAAACGGAACGACGGCGATAGGCAACGCCGAATCGACGCCTTCGGTGATGCGGATCAGCAGCTCGGCGCGCAGCGGGAAGCTGGTCGCTAGCAGCAAAACCAACATCAGCGCCGCGCGCACGGTGGTTTTAGCCAAAGTTATCGAGGTTGTCAGGGTCGTTAACGACGTCATGTTCAGAGCCTGTGTCATATTGTTACTCGTATTCTAGCGCAACCGACTGGGGTTGAACTCAATGGTAAACTGGCGAAAGTAGCTGTCAAACGTGTCCCGGTCTTTAGGCACAGGGTAGCGGTTCAATGAACGCACCGCACTCAAGGCCGAGTTATCAAACGCTGTATTACCACTACCGCGCACCAGCGTTACGTTCACCAACTCACCGGTTGGCAGCAGGGAAATCTGTAATCGTGCTGTCATCTCTTCGGTAGCTGACGACGGCGGGTACCAGGCCCGGCTCAAGCTTTCGCGAATCAACGCCTGGTACTTTTCTGCATCGGTCAGCATTTGCGCTTCTTGCGCCCTGGCTGCCGCGGCCTGTTGTGATTTGCGCGCCTGGTCAGCTTCTGCGTCTGTCGCCTGTTGCGCCAGTGCTTTCAAATTCTGCTCACGCAGCCTGCGCTCTGCCTCCTGGCGTTTACGCTCGGCTTCTACGCGTTCCTGCTCGGCTTGCTTTTCGCGCTTCTGGCGTTCTGCCTCTGCCTTTTTGCGCTGTTCTTCCAGCTGCTTCTGCTCTTCGGCTTTGCGCTCTGCTTCCTGGCGCTGACGTTCGGCCTGCTGTTCCGCTTTCTGCCTGGCCCGCTCTTTGGCTTCGGCGTCGGCTTTCAGCTTTGCCGCCTCTGTTGCCTGCGCCTGCTTCTGCTTTTCAGCCTGTACACGGGCTTTATCTTGGGCCTGTTCCTCGCGTTTCTGTTCCGCCTGCTGTTGCGAGCGGGCGTCTGCTTCCTGTTTTTTCTTTTGCTCTTCGGCTTTGCGTTGCTGTTCCGCCTCACGCTGTTGTTCGAGCAACTTGCGATCTTCTACCAGGCGCTGTTCGGCTTCATCAGGCTGGTCCACCTCGGTTACGGCCGGTGCCGGCCGCGGCTCAGGGCTGATCAGCCGGGCAGAAATGCTGCGCGGTGGTGGTTCGTAGTTAGAGTTGCTCAAGCTCCAACCGCTAATGGCGATCACCAAAATCAATAGGTGCAAGCCAACGGAAACCGCCACAGGCGACTTCCAGGCTGGCGTTCCAGCATTATTCTGCTCGCGCTCCCGTCCGCTCACCGCAAACCCGCCTGCACTGCCGTCATGGTTTGTCCAGAGGCGCTTCGGTAATCAGCCCGATATTGGCCGCGCCAGCCGACTGCAGCGCCGACATCAAGCGTACCACCGTGCCATAACGTACCTGTTCATCGCCACGCACCAATACTTCGCTGTTGCTGCGCTGGGACAAAATTTTGGCAATTTCTGACTGCAACTCTTCCAGCGCCATTGGGTCACTGCCGCGATCACCCACTTCCACATAATAGGCGCCGTTGCTGTCTACCGACACGATAATCGCTTCCACATCTTTCTCGGCCTGGATCGGGTCGGAACTGGTTTGCGGTAAATCCACTTTAACGCCTTGGGTCAGCATGGGCGCGGTCACCATGAAAATGACCAACAACACCAACATTACGTCGATGTAGGGCACCACGTTGATTTCAGACATTGGTTTGCGCCGGCTTTCCGGCATCATCCCCATACCTTTCATAAGGTTACACCCTTGCCTTCAGCGAATTGAGATTCACGATGCAGCTCTGTCGCCGCTGTGGACCCGGCGGTGCAATATGCTGGAGAACTCTTCAGCAAAGGTTTCGTAGTTTTTCAGCAGAGCATCGGAGCGCGCAGCAAAACGGTTATAGGCTATAACCGCAGGAATGGCGGCGAACAAGCCCATAGCGGTGGCAATCAAGGCCTCGGAAATACCGGGCGCCACTGTGGCCAGCGTTGCCTGCTGCACCTGTGCCAGCCCGCGAAAGGAGTTCATAATGCCCCACACCGTGCCAAACAGACCCACGTAAGGGCTGGTAGAACCCACCGTTGCCAGAAATGGCAGGCTGGCTTCCAACCGTTCCTGCTCGCGGGAAAAGGCGACTCGCATGGCGCGCTGGGCGCCGTCCATTACCGCGCCTGCGTCTTGGCTTTGCTGGCGCAGGCGGGAAAACTCGCGGAAGCCAGCGCGAAAAATAGACTCCATACCGGAAAACGGCGTGGGCTCGGCGGCTACCTCACGGTACAGCTGGCCCAGGTCCATGCCTGACCAGAACCGCTCTTCAAATGCCAGCCGTGACTGCTGGGCTTTACGAAATACCTGAACGCGTTGCAGGATCAGCGCCCAAGACGCTACCGACGCCAGCAGTAATAACAGCATCACCAACTGCACTAGCACACCGGCGTTGGAAATCAGATACCAGACCGAAATTTCAGATTCCACCTTCTACTCCCGGTTATTTTGATGATTCTTCAGAAAATTCTTTAATCCATTTTTTGGACGGCATTTCAAATCACTTTTTTAACAAATCTTCAAACTTTTCTAAAGCAGCTTTGCGCTCTGTAGCGACTCGCCCCATTGCACCTGCTGCTCAAGCAGGCTGGTCATATTAGCGGGTAAACGCTGGGGCCGACCAGTGTCCATGGTTACGCAAGCGACCGTAACGCTGGCCTCGCACAACAGCTTCTGATCGCACTGGCGCACGACTTGTTCGCGAAACTTCATCCACACCCTACCAAAGGAAATTGGTACAGCGCGAACTTCCAGCATGTCATCAAGCTTTGCAGGGGCGCGGTAATACAGTTCCATACGCTGCACAACATAACTGACGTTGTCGGCCAGGCCGGCACGCAGGCCAATGCCATGGCTGCGGAGCCACTCGGTACGGGCACGCTCCATGTAGTTCAGATAGTTGGCGTGAAAAACAATGCCGCCGGCGTCGGTGTCTTCAATGTAAACCCGTACCGGTAAAACAAAACGGTTGCTGATGAGTTCAGTCATCAGCAACCGCTCCATTTGCCGGCGGCGGCGCGCCTTCTCCGTTTGCTGCTCCACGCACTACGCCAAAATGCTGGTAGGCGTGGTTGGTGACCATGCGCCCGCGAGGGGTCCGCAGCATAAAACCCTGCTGAATCAAAAACGGTTCCAGCACGTCTTCAATCGTGCCGCGCTCTTCGCTGATGGCAGCGGCCAGGCTTTCGACGCCCACCGGGCCACCGTCAAACTTTTCGATCATCGCCAGTAACAGACGCCGGTCCATGTGATCAAATCCCTGATCGTCCACTTTCAGCATGTTCAGCGCCAAGTCGGCGATATCGGCCGTAATACGGCCATCTGCGCGCACTTCGGCGTAATCCCGAACCCTGCGCAACAGGCGGTTGGCGATACGCGGTGTGCCGCGGGAACGGCGCGCCATTTCAAACGCACCGGCCTCGTCAATATGTACCGACGACAGCCGCGCCGAACGCAGAATAATACGGGTCAGGTCGGCGTTGTTGTAAAACTCCAGACGCTGCACAATGCCAAAACGATCCCGCAAGGGCGACGTCAGCAAGCCTGCCCGAGTGGTGGCGCCTATCAAGGTAAACGGTGGCAAATCGAGCTTGATCGAGCGCGCCGCCGGGCCTTCGCCAATCATAATGTCCAGCTGATAGTCTTCCATCGCCGGATAAAGAATTTCTTCAACCGCTGCGCTCAAACGATGGATTTCATCGATAAACAACACGTCGCCAGCTTCAAGGTTGGTCAACATGGCCGCCAGATCACCGGCTTTTTCCAATACCGGACCCGAGGTGGTTTTGATCGCCACACCCATTTCATTGGCAATAATATTGGCCAGAGTGGTTTTACCCAACCCGGGCGGACCAAATATCAACACGTGATCCAGCGCTTCCTGACGGTTGCGGGCCGCAGAAATAAAAATATCCATCTGCTCGCGGACCGACGGCTGACCTACGTAGTCCGCCAGCAATTTAGGGCGAATAGCGCGGTCCTGAACGTCTTCGTAGTCGGCGGTCTTGGCCGAAATCAGGCGATCAGATTCGATCATTGTGTAAGCGGCTCTTTTATCAGGACTGTTTGAAAACGTGGCAATTGTACAAAGGTTGTGCAGGCTGTCACGTTACGCTGACGCAAGGTTCGGCGCCAGTGCTCTGCACATTAAAGCCATGTCACACCGTTGGTATCATATTGCGCAGCGCCATGCGAATCAGCTGTTCATTAGTCATGCCATCTTCGGCAATACGGCTGATGGCCTTGGCGGCTTCCTGGGGTTTGTAACCCAGCACTATCAGGGCTGCTTCGGCTTCTTCGCGGGGGTCGTTCGCCGCCGGCGTGCCGTTAGCGGGCAGCGTTACACCAGAAGCGGACGCGGCCGTCAGTTCAAATTGCCCTTCCAGCTGACCTATCCTGTCTGTCATCTCGATCAGCAGGCGTTCGGCGGTTTTTTTGCCCACACCGGGCAGTTTTACCAGGGCGCTGGTGTCTCGCGCCTGCACGCTGCGAATAAACTGGCCGGCGTTCAACCCGGACAGAATGCCCACGGCCAGCTTGGGACCCACACCATTCACTTTTATCAGCAGGCGAAACAGGTCGCGATCCAGCCTGGAGGAAAAACCAAACAGGCTTTGAGCGTCTTCGCGAACGACAAAATGAGTGTGTAATGTGAGTTCCTGCCCCGGATCGGGCAAGTTAAGGAAGGTAGAAAGGGGGATATCAATCTCATAACCCAGTCCCTGGCATTCAACAATCGCCTGGGCCGGCTTTTTTTCCAGCAAAATGCCGCGGATACGACCAATCACATCAAGGCTCCTGGCACGGGTGCCGGTTGGATGTCGGTTATTGCTGCCGCATTCGCCCGCTGCGGGCCTTACCGCCCTGCCCGGCTACACGCAACAGGCTCTGATTCATGTGAGCGTGGCAAAGCGCTATGGCAAGGGCATCGGCGGCATCCTCTTGAGGCTTGCGCGAGAGGCTCAAAAGCACCTGCACCATATGCTGCACCTGGGCTTTTTCGGCGGCGCCTGACCCCACCACCGCCTGCTTTACTTGGCGCGCCGAGTATTCGTGCACTTCCAGACCGCTGGTGGCTGCGGCTACAATAGCCGCACCGCGGGCCTGCCCCAGCTTCAGGGCAGAGTCCGGATTGCGAGCCATAAACACTTGCTCTATGGCAAATTCCTCGGGGCGAAATTCCGCAATCAGCGTGACCAGGCTTTGAAAAATCACTCGTAGCCGCTCCGCCATGAGCTTTTCACCCACGCGGATGCAGCCACTGTCGATGTATTCAGTGTGCCTGCCCTCGACGCGGATAATACCGTAGCCGGTAATGCGCGAGCCGGGATCAACGCCGAGGATTATGGGCACGGATCAGGCGTTACCGTCGACGTCGCTATTGTCGACGATACGATCAGTACCCGCAATATTGCCTTCGACATCTTTAGCCGATTTACGCAGGCGAATGTGCAGCTCGAGCAGCTGCTTTTCGTCGACCGCGCCGGGCGCCTGGGTCATCAGGCAGGTGGCGCTTTGGGTTTTCGGAAACGCAATCACGTCGCGAATGGAACTGGAACCGGTCATCAGCATCACCAGGCGGTCCAGGCCAAAGGCCAGGCCACCGTGGGGTGGGCAACCAAACTTCAGTGCGTCCAGTAGGAAGCCAAATTTGGCGCGGGATTCTTCTTCACTAATACCCAGAATGCGGAACACTTCCTGCTGCATTTGCTGGCTGTGAATACGGATGGAACCGCCGCCTAATTCGGTGCCGTTCAGAACCATGTCGTAAGCGCGGGACAGCGCAGTGGCCGGGTTGGCCGCCAGCTCTTCCGGCGAACACGAAGGCGCGGTGAACGGATGGTGAATAGCGGTCAGGCCGCCATCAGGCAACTCTTCGAACATGGGGAAATCCACTACCCAGATCGGCGCCCATTGACAGGTCAGCAGATTCAGATCGTGGCCGACTTTGATGCGCAGCGCACCCAAGGCTTCATTCACCACATTGGTTTTATCGGCACCAAAGAACACGATGTCGCCGTCTTGGCCGCCAACGCGTTCAATAATCGACAGCGCAACATCGGCGCCCAAAAACTTAACGATGGGCGACTGCAGCCCTTCAGCGCCTTTGGCCAGCTCGTTGATTTTGATGTAAGCCAGCCCGCGGGCACCGTAAATGCCGACGTACTTGGTGTATTCGTCAATCTGTTTGCGGCTGAGTGAGCCACCGTTGGGCACACGCAGTGCAGCAACACGGCCATTGGCATCGCTGGCAGGGCCGGCGAACACTTTGAAGTCTACATTGGCAACCAGGTCGTCTACGCTTTGCAGTTCCAGCGGAATACGCAGATCCGGCTTGTCGCTGCCATAGCGGTCCATAGCTTCGGAATACGGCATACGCGGGAAGTCTGGCAGTTCTACTTCCATGACATCTTTGAACAGGGCGCGAATCATGCCCTCGTTCAGATTCATCAGGTCTTCTTCATTCACAAACGACGCTTCGACGTCTATCTGTGTAAATTCCGGCTGGCGGTCAGCGCGCAGGTCTTCATCGCGGAAGCATTTGGCGATCTGGTAGTAACGGTCGACACCGGACACCATCAGCATCTGCTTGAACAGCTGCGGCGACTGCGGCAGCGCGAAGAAGGAGCCTTCGTGGGTACGGCTAGGCACCAGATAGTCGCGGGCGCCTTCCGGGGTCGCACGGGTCAGGATGGGAGTTTCCACATCCATAAAGCCGTTGCTGTCTAAATAATTGCGGATATAGCTGGTGACCCGCGAGCGAAAGCGCAGGCGATTCAGCATTTCCGGGCGGCGCAGATCTATAAAGCGGTAGCGCAGGCGTACGTCTTCGCCCACATCAACGTGTTGGTCCAGCGGGAAAGGCGGCGTGGCCGCGGCGTTCAGAATGGTCACTTCTTTGCCCAACAGTTCAACCTGGCCGGTGGCCATGTTGCCGTTTTCGGTGCCGGCAGGACGACGACGTACACGGCCGGTAATTTTCACCACGTATTCGCTGCGGACTTTTTCCGCCAGCGCAAAACTTTCGGGAACATCTGGGTCTACCACTACCTGTGAGAGTCCGTCCCGATCGCGCAGATCCAGGAAGATAACCCCACCGTGGTCACGGCGGCGATGTACCCATCCGCAAAGTGTAACTTCCTGATCAATGTGAGATTCGTTGATCTCACCGCAATAATGACTGCGCATACCGGTTCCCGTTCTGTGTGGTGTCTGATGTTTGAATACTAAAATATTTTTACGGCGTTCGCGTTTTAACGTCGGGAAAGCGAGCGAGCGCCGTTAAGTTGATTCTGACCCGCTAATTTCCGCGAACAATACTGTAATGGCGCCATATTATAAACAGAATGGGTGTGAAAATCAGGCCAGTTTGAGGCCTGTCATCATAACGGCCTTAACGCTAAGTGACGCAGCCTTGTTAGCTGACTAGAATATGCGCTCTAAGCCGTTTTTGGAGTCACTATTTTGTCGTCCCGTGCTGAGCAGAAAAGCCGTACCCGCCGCGCCTTAATGGATGCTGCCCTTGCCCAGTTAAGCGCCGACCGCAGTTTTGGCAGCCTTAGCCTGCGTGAAGTGACGCGCCAGGCTGGGCTTGCACCTACGTCATTCTATCGCCATTTCGCGGATCTGGACGAGCTGGGCATGACTCTGGTGGACGAAGGCGGCGTGGCGTTGCGCCAGCTGATGCGTCAAGCCCGCCGGCGCATTGTTCGCAACGGCGATGATGGCAGCGCTATCGCGACCTCTATTGATACCTTTATGGAATATTTGCAGGGCAACGCCAACCTGTTCCGCTTGATGCTGCGGGAGCGCACCGGGCTGTCGGAGCATTTTCGGACCGCGATTAAAGCCGAGATTGATCATGTGGCAACGGAACTGGCGGTGGATTTGCGCCGCTTTGCCGCCGCAGAAGGCCACCCTCTGGCGGAGCCCAAGTTGGTGGCCGAGGCTATGGTGGCGCTGGTTTTCAGCCAAGGAGCGGAAGCGCTGGATGCCAGTGCGGAGATTCAGGAACAGCTGAAAGTTAAACTGAAGATTGAGCTGCGGATGGTGTTGTTAGGCGCCCAGGAAATGGGCGCCAAAGGCTGTGACAAGCTTTAAAACAGCCTCGCCAAAACCGACTCTAGCAGCTCGCGTACGCGGGCGAGTTCCGCTTCACCATAGGCCACTGGAGGCTGCGTACCCCACACCGGGCCAGGCCAGGCCGGGTCGTCTTGGTAACGTACGATATGGTGCAAATGAAGCTGCGGTACCATGTTGCCCAGTGCAGCGATGTTCATTTTATCGCCGTCGAACAGTTCCATCATGGCACGGCTGATCTCTGACGACTCCCACAACAAACGCTGCTGATCAGCTTCTTCAAGCTCATAAATCTCGCGAGTGCTTCCGCGCATGGGCACCAGTATCACCCAGGGCCAGGTGCTGTCGTTCATCAGTCGCAGCTCGCACAAACGGCTTTGGCCCAGACTGTGTGTGTCAGCTTCCAGGCGCCGGTGGAGGCTAAAGTCGTTAATGTTTGCCATGCCGCTTCCTGCTATTCACTGTGGAACTGGTTGCGGCCGCGGCCGATGGCGTAATACACCAGGCCGTGGCGTTCCAGCATTTCCGGCTCATAGAGGTTGCGGCCGTCAAATACAACGGGATGCTTGATGGTTCCGGCAATGGCCTTGAAATCTGGCGAGCGGAATTCTTTCCATTCGGTACAGATCGCCAGCACGTCGGCGCCTTTAATGGCCTGCTCTTTGGTTCCGCATAGGGTCAGGCGCGCTTCGTCACCGTAGATGCGCTGGGTTTCTTCCATGGCTTCAGGGTCAAACGCTTGCACGGTTGCGCCGGCTTTCCACAGGTCTTCCATCAGGGTGCGGGCCGAGGCTTCGCGCATGTCGTCGGTGTTGGGCTTGAACGCCAGGCCCCAAAGGCCCACAACCTTGCCCTTCAGATCGCCACGGAAATAGTGGCTGATTTTGTCAAACAGCACGTGCTTCTGGGCGTAGTTGACGGATTCCACCGCGTTCAGAAGCTTGGCCTCGTAACCAATGCTTTCGGCGGTGCGGGCCAGGGCCTGCACGTCTTTGGGGAAGCAGGAACCGCCGTAACCGCAGCCGGGGTAAATAAAGTGGTAACCGATACGGGGATCTGAACCAATACCGCGGCGCACGGCTTCGATGTCGGCGCCCAGGCGCTCTGCCAGGTTGGCAATTTCGTTCATGAAGCTGATTTTGGTGGCCAGTAGCGCGTTGGCGGCGTACTTGGTCAGCTCGGCGGAACGGATGTCCATGTACACCATGCGGTCGTGATTACGGTTAAACGGGTAATACACTTCCTGCAGCAGCTTCGCAGCACGATCGCTGTCGCAGCCGATGATGATTCGATCCGGCTTCATGAAATCGTTAATCGCCGCGCCTTCTTTGAGGAATTCCGGATTCGACACCACATCGAATTCCAACGTCAGGCCGCGGCTATCTAGTTGCGCACGCACTGCAGCTTTGACCTTATCGGCCGTGCCGACCGGTACGGTCGATTTATCAACCACCACCGTGTAATCGTCCATATACTGGCCGATGGAGCGGGCTACCGCGGTGACGTATTGCAGGTCGGCGGAGCCATCTTCGTCTGGCGGCGTACCTACAGCGATAAACTGCAGATTGCTGTGCTTTACCGCTTTTTCAGCGTCGATGGTAAAGGACAGGCGCCCGGCTTCCACTGTGTGCCGCACAATATTTTCCAGACCGGGCTCGTAGATGGGAATCTGACCGTTTTCCAGCTTTGCGATCTTGGCCTGATCCACATCCATGCACAGCACGTTATGACCGACATCTGCCAGGCACGCGCCCGTTACCAATCCTACGTAACCGGTGCCAAAAATCGTTATATTCATGAATCGTTTCCTGCTGTTCTAAGCAAATTAAGGGTAACTGTGAATTCTTGCGGAGCCGGTTCTATTGCTCGCGCTTGCGGGTTTGCCAGATACCTTCCCACGCCAGGGCAGTACCCACAATGGTGTCCAAATTGTCGTAATCCGGCTGCCAGCCCAAGGTGTGCTTGATCAGCTGGTTATCGGCCATCAGCGCCGCCGGGTCGCCCGCACGGCGGACACTGCGCTCAACCGGGAAGTCTACGCCCGAAAGGCGCTTGACCACGCTGATGACTTCATCAACGGTAAAACCGCGGCCGTAGCCGCAGTTCATCACCTGAGACTGACCACCACGGGCCATGTAGTCCAGCGCCATCACGTGGGCCTTGGCCAGGTCTTCCACATGAATATAATCGCGTACGCAGGTGCCATCTCGGGTGTCGTAGTCGGTGCCGAATACGCTCATGCCCTCGCGCTGGCCGGTCGCACATTCGCAGGCGACTTTGATCAGGTGGGTGGCTTCCGGCGTGGCCTGGCCCAGCAGGCCATCGGAGTTGGCACCGGCAACGTTGAAGTAGCGCAAAATAACGTAATTCAGGGACGATGCCGCGGCCAGATCCATAATCATCCGCTCGCTCATCATTTTAGAGGCGCCATACGGATTGATGGGTACTAACGGCAGGTCTTCAGTGAGCACGGTCTGCTCTGGCGTACCGTAGACTGCAGCGGTGGACGAAAACACCATGTAAGGCGTTTGATGGAGCTCAACCGCCTGCAATAAATTCAGGGTGTTGCGTGTGTTGTTGGCGTAGTACTTCAGGGGATTGCTGACCGATTCCGGCACCACAATGTTGGCTGCAAAGTGCAGTACCGCTTCAAACTGATGTTGGCTGAATACGGCGTCAATGGCCTCCGGGTCTGCCAGGTCGCCCACCACCAGTTTGCCGGCGGTAACGGCCCAGCGATAGCCGGTGGACAGATTGTCGAACACCACAATGTCGTGGCCTGCAGCAGCCAGTTGGCGCACGACGTGGCTGCCAATGTAGCCGGCACCGCCGGTAACGAGAACTTTCATGTTCATTTACTCCGTTTTGGCTAACTGGCGCCTAAGTTCGCGCCGACGACTGAAAAACTCACTGATAATACGGCTGCAAGGCTCTGCCAACAAACCGCCACGGGTTTCAACACGCCAGTTAAGGTGAGGTTCGTCAAAGGTACGCCGGGCCGATTCCACCGCGCCGGCTTTGGGCTCGGTAGCGCCGTACACCACTCGGCTGATGCGGCTGTGAACAATCGCGCCCACGCACATGGTGCACGGTTCCAGTGTAACGTAAAGCGTGGCGCCGCTTAACCGGTAATTGTTCAGGTAGGCCGCGGCCTGGCGCAAGGCACAGATTTCGGCGTGGGCAGTCGGGTCGCAGCTGCTGATTGGCTTGTTAAAACCCGCTCCCACTTCCTGGCCGTCAACCACCACGACCGCCCCCACCGGCACCTCGCCCAGAGCGGCGGCCTGTGCCGCCAGCGCCAGAGCCCGGTTCATCCAATGTTCGTCGTTCGCGGGCGGAGAGGTCTGCGATTCATTCATTAACACGCGTTTCCTGACGATAGTTCTTTCCACAGCAAAGATAGCATTGAAACAATTGAGAAAATATTATTGCATCACTACGATTTTATTATTAGCTTTTCCGTTGTGTAAAACTAATAATTCTTCATTAAAAACATCAATCTATTATGATGCCTGAGACCTTCCCGATCATAAACTCTCGGTTTCATAGCCTAATGAATAGAGTGTTTTAGACCGCGCCGGAAAATCCACTGCAACGTAATGATCCCGTTCGTCATTTACCAGGGGAATCACGCCGCGCAAACGCCCTGCGCGGTCTACGCTTGTGCCAGTAACTTCGCCTCCATCCAGTGTCACGTGGCCCATTTGCTCCGCTTGTTCTCCGTTGCAACTGACGTTGATGTGGTAAACCGTCTCGCGATAGCGATAGTGGATTGTGTATGTACCCCAATGTGCAGGGACGCAGGGAGAAATGATCAGATGATCTTTTTCCAGCATCAGGCCCAGAAGGTTTTCCAAAGCCAGCCGATACATCCAGCCCGCCGCTCCGGTGTACCAGGTCCAGCCACCCCGGCCTGTATGCGGCGGTGCGCCGTAGACATCCGCGCACATAACATAGGGTTCAACCCTGTAGTGTTGCATCGAATCCGGCTCACTGCCGTGGTTGACAGGGTTTAGCATGACGAAAAGCTCCCACGCACGTTCCCGGTCGCCCAGCTCGGCGAACGCCATCGTGGCCCAAATTGCAGCATGGGTATACTGGCCACCGTTTTCGCGCACACCCGGGACATAACCTTTGATATAACCGGGTTCAAGAGCGGATTTGTCGAAGGGAGGATCAAGCAGCTGGATTAACCGGGCATCGCGGCGCACCAACCGCTGATCGACCGCCATCATCGCCTGACGAGCGCGCTGGGGATCGCCACCGCCTGAAATAATCGCCCAACTTTGACTGATGGAATCAATCTGGCATTCCTCGTTTTCGGAGGAACCCAGCGGCGTACCGTCATCAAACCAGGCGCGCCGATACCAATCGCCGTCCCAGGCATTCGTTTCGATGTGTTCACTAAGCTGCGAGGCCTGAGCGCTGCACAATTCGGCGAAGACCGTGTCGCCCCGGCCATGTGCCAAAGCGGCAAACTGTTGCAGATTCTGGTACAGAAACCAGGCTAACCAGACGCTTTCACCTCTGCCGTGTTGGCCGACCAAGTTCATTCCATCGTTCCAATCTCCGCATCCCATCAATGGTAACTGATGGTCACCGAAGCGCAGGCCGTGCTTGATACAGCGGACACAATGCTCGTAAAGGCTGGCCGACTCAGCCGAACGCTGAGGCTGATCGTAATAGGCCTCTTCGTTCGCATACAGCTCGCGTCCCTCCAGGAAATGCACGGGTTCATCAAGAACGTCCGTATCGCCGGTCGCCAGCACGTAACGGCAGGTGGCATAGGGTAGCCAAAGATAATCATCCGAAAAATGGGTTCGAACACCCTGCCCCCTGGGCGGATGCCACCAGTGTTGCACGTCGCCCTTGGCAAACTGGCGCCCGGCGCAACGGATTAGCTGCTCACGGGCAAGCCCCGGTTCGGCATAAATCAAGGCCAGCGTATCCTGCAACTGATCCCGGAAACCGTAGGCGCCTCCAGACTGATAATAGCCACTTCTACCCCAGAGCCGGCATGACAGGGTCTGGTAAAGCAGCCAACCGTTAACCAACACATCCATCGCGGGATCTGGCGTCTCAACCTGCACCGCATTCAAAGTGTGGTGCCAGTATTCTCCGACCGACTCCAAAGCTCGCCGGGCGCCCGCAGACCCGCCGAAGCGCTGAATAAGGTGTTGTGCTTCATCCGTATTGCTGGCCGCGCCGAACACAAACACAATTTCACGCTCTTGCCCGTCAGCCAGTTCAATCTGCGTTTGCAGCGCAGCGCAGGGGTCCAGACCTGCGCCGACTCTACCCGACAGGCGGGTGCGGTGAAGTGCCGCTGGGCTGGCCAGAGAACCGTTGCGACCAATGAACTCACTGCGGTTACCCGTCAGTGTCTGCGCCTGTTCGCCAAGAGCGTCATGGGCAACGTTGGCGAAGACAACCCGATTGGCGCATTCACGGCCATAGGCATTGCGTGCAAACAGTGCCCCGCTGTGCGGATCTTTCTCAGTTACGATGTGCATCTGATTGGAGTGGCGCCACTCGCCGAGCACCAGTTCCCAATATCCGGTAAGCGATATACGCCGCGTTCTGCCCGAATGGTTGTTCAGTTTAATAACCAGGAACTTCACCGGTGCATCCATAGCAACATAGGTGACCAGTTCCGAGGCGATACCGGCCTCGTCGTGCTTAAATACGCTGTACCCAAACCCGTGACGGCAAACATAGCGTGCGCGATGCTGGTTCATTGTTGGCGCCGGCAGTGGCGTCGGTGACCAGAACGCACCGGTGTCCTCGTCGCGGATATACAGCGCCTCGCCGCTGGTGTCGCTCAAAGGATCATTATGCCAGGTGGTAAGGCGGAATTCGTGGGCGTTTTCAACCCAGGTGTAAGCACCTCCACTCTCGCTGACAACCGTGCCAATGTGCGGACTGGCGATAACGTTAACCCATGGCGCCGGTGTCGTTTGCCCTGGCTCGAGGTTAATAACATATTCACGTCCGTCAGATGTGAATCCACCCAAACCATTGAAAAATATAATATTATTAGCCGGAGAAGTGTCGGCACGTTCAGTTGTCTGTTCATCCTTTTTTTCAGAAAACGTTTCAATAACCGTTTGCGCCAAAGGCAGTGGACGATCCGGCACACGCTCTACGAACGCCATACGCCCCACCTGTTCCGCCAAGGTCTCAGCCGTATCTGTGATTACCACGCGAGCAACGGTCATAAACAGGACTCGATCCTCCTCGGAAAGCTCATCGGCGCGCCGCACGAAAACCCCACCCGGTTTGTCGATAGTCTCCGCGTCGACGCCGGCGTTGATTAAGCCCATGATCCGATCCTGCAGAACCGCACGGTAGCCAGAAAAGTCTTCGTTCAGAATTACCAGGTCCGCACTCAGGCCCTTCATCCGCCAATAGGCATGGGCTTGCAGCATCTGCTTCACCAGATCGATGCGATTCAGATCACCTATTCGCAACAGAACGATCGGCAGGTCTCCCGATATGGCGAAGCGCCACAGCCCAGACTGGCCCAACTGGTTTCGGGCAATAACGCTGGGCGCTGAACGACGCAACGTATGTGCGTAAATTACCGAACTGGCCAGCCGGGCATAAACCTGCGCATCCGCCTCCGTTGTATTGATAAAGTGCAGCACTTCTTGGCTTTGGCACCACGCCATTTCAAAGGCGCGCTCGATGAAGTGCCTGTCGCAATATTTCTCGAGCAGCGCAATGGCCGCTTCTCGCGTGTCCGCGACGCCAGAAATGAGCTGTACCGCAGCCGTTTCGTCAGGCGCCAGAGTAACGGTACTGCGGATCGCCACAATGGGATCGAGCACCGGACCTTCCGTATTCGACAGCCGTTGTCCGCCTTTTGTGGTCTCACCTGCAAATTTTTTCGTGTGCTTGGCTTGGCTGCTGTCCAGCATCAAAGGATTTGCAGCGGTTCGACCCCGCCCGATGAACTGGCTGCGGTCGGTTTCATACGACGGTTCGTCGGCATTCGTGCCGGGTGCGGCAAAAAGGTGGAACATCCAGGGTACTTTTTCACCCGGTGTACGCGGGCGACGTGTGCAGAGAATGGCCTGCTGGTCAGGCAGGATTTCGGTCTGGACAAACAAATTACTGAAGGCCCGGTGCGCCAGGTCAGCGTTCAATGGCGCTAACACGACTTCCGCGTAACTTGTCACCTCAATGTGGCGAGTTTTGGAGGATTGATTAGTCAGTGTGATTCGACGGATTTCGACATCGTCTTCGGGCGATACGCTGACTTCGGTGTGCGCCTCGATTGCCTCATCAAGACGGCGATATTCAGCGCGCGCCTGGACAAATATGGCTTCGTAATGATCAGCCTTACGCAGGGTCGGCTGATACGCCGTCGACCAGTACCGCCCCGTGTCGCGATCGCGCAGGTAAATAAAGGTGCCCCAGTTGTCGGCCGTGGCGTCCTCGCGCCAGCGAGTGACAGCCAGATCTTTCCAGCGGCTGTAACCGCCACCCGCATGGGTCGCCATGACGTGGTATCTGCCATTGGACAACAGATGAACTTCGGGTAGCGGTGTATTCAGATGGGTGAATACGCGCATAACGGCCCCGGTTTCCGCTGCGGGAGCCTGAGCGAAAGCACTGACTTCTGAAGCGTGGGGCTGCAACATGGCACTCTGTTTCGGCACCCGTTCCTGTAGCAGTAATTGCGTCGCCCGCGCCAGCGGGTCAGACATAAACCGACGCTGCATAGGCTGATCAAGCAACAGATGCCCGAATGCGAGAAGGCTCATGCCCTGGTGATGCGCCATAAAAGTACGCACGATAGCGTGCTGTTTGCCCCGCGGCACCCGCGACGGCGTGTAATCAATCGCCTCGTAAAATCCGTAATTACCAAGAAAGCCGTTTTCCGCTAATAACTGCAGATTACGACAGGCCGCCAACGGTATTACCATCAGCGCCAACGCACTGGCGTAAGGCGCAATGACCAAGTCGTCTCCAAGGCCGCGCTTCAAACCCATTCCGGGCACACCAAACGCCCGATACTGATAAACCTGGTTCATATCAGTGGCGTTATAACACGACTCAGAAATACCCCAGGGTACCGCACGCTGCCGGCCGTATTCGATCTGGCGCGATACCGCTGATTTGCAGGTCTGATCTAACAAAGTGCTGTCATAACTTGGCATGATCAACTGCGGCATAAGGTACTCGAACATCGAGCCGCTCCAAGAAATAAGGCTCACATCGCCGCCACGACTGGTCAACGGCCTGCCAAGTGCGAACCAGTGCTGCTGTGGTACCTGACCCTGCGCTACGAGCAAAAAACTGGCCAGGCGCGCCTCGGACGCCAGCAAGTCGTAACACGCCGGGTCGCGACGTCGTTCGCCCACATCGAAGCCAATCGCCAATAGGCTGCGGGTGGTATCGTAGAGGAATTCAAAATCCATCATGGCCAGTTCACGGCACCGAACGGAAAGGTCATTGATACTTTGAAGGCGCTCCACAGCGCCCTTGTAACCCGGGCCTCCTGCCTTTGCCAGGGTTGATAGCGTCGGGATGGTATCAAAACGTTCAGGTTCATGAGCCATGCCGCGAAGATCGTCTTGCAACGCGAGGGACTGCTGATCAAAAGTCCGTGCCCAGTAATAGAGTTCACCATCCATATCGGAATTAAGCGGCAAACAGGCAACCAGCCCCCCTGTAATACGATGAAGCCGGTTTAGTGCTTCGTCAGCGGCAATCAGCGTCTGTGGCTGTAAATCAAGAGTAAGCGCATACAAAGTGTTATGAAGCAGTCGGATCTTGCCACTAAGCTCTTGGCTGAGTGCCGCAGGTATATGTTCCTTAAACACGTTCAAGGTATCCTGTAACCCCTGAAACGCATTTTTTGACAGTATGGGCGCGTCTTTCAACTCCGCCAGCCCCGCCTGTAACGTGAGCAAACTGCCTGCCAGGTTACCGCTGTCCACCGAAGACACATACTGCGGTTTCAACGGTTCCAGCGTGCGGGTGTCGTACCAGTTGTAAAAGTGGCCACGGTAGCGCTCCATCTTTTCCATCGTTGCCAGCGTGTTTTCGATCAGACGCAAACATTCACCCGCGTTGATGTAGCCAAAATCGTACGCTGCCAGGTCGGCCAGCAGCGCCATGCCCATATTGGTGGGCGAAGTACGGGGGGCAATAACCGGCGCTGGATATTCTTGAAAGTTATCGGGGGGAAGCCAATTGTCCAGCGGTGAGACGAAGTCGGTGAAAAAACGCCAAGTTCGGCGAGCCGATGTGCGTAGAAAAACGCGCTGGGCACTTGTCAACTTCGGCTCTGGGGTCACCAGCGGCTTACTGATCCACCACGCGACGCCGGGCGACGATAGCCATAACAAGAGTGTGGGCAACCAGTACAACCACTCTGCAGGGCGGACCTGCCACAGTGCAATCGCCAACAAAACCGCTAGGGTTGGCGCGACCCACATCTCCTTGAAATAACCGTCCAGAGTTTTGCGCGCATTACGAATCGCGTAGGATTGCAACTGCCAAAGTAATAAACCGCGCTGGGTAAACAGCATGCGAATCCCCGAACGCAGTATCGCGTCAAGGTGAATTAAGGTTTCGTAGGGCAATAAAACCCAGACCATAGTGGACACTGTTAAAGGTCGCAGCGCAGATTGACTGGTCAGGATCAGATGATGCCGCCCGTTACGCTCGCCAGGTTTACGAATTAATTCAGTCAAAATCCCCAAAAGCGTGGGAATAAAGACGATGCCGGCGACCAGCGAAAACCAAAACCACGCAGGTCCCGGCCCCAGCCACCAGCCACCCGCCAGCAACCCCAACAACGCCGGCGACACGAGGCTGCGGCGCAGATTGTCGACGATCTTCCACTTCGATAAAGTGGAAAGCGGGTTTGGCTGCCGCTGTGTTCCCGGACCGGGCACGTGCGGCAGCAACCAACCTGCAAGCTGCCAGTCACCACGTATCCACCGGTGCCTGCGGCTGGTTTCCTGGGCATAACCGGCCGGATGCTCTTCAATAAGATCGACATCTGTTACCAACGCCGAACGCGCGTAACCGCCCTCCAGCAGGTCGTGGCTAAGTATCAGATTGTTTGGAAACCGACCATCAACGGCCTGGCGAAACGCATCCACGTCGTAAATGCCTTTACCGACGAAAGATCCTTCGCCGTAGATATCCTGATAAACATCCGATACTTCACGGGTGTAGGGATCGATGCCCGCTTCGCCGGCAAACAGTTTGGTAAATCTTGACTGACCTGCACTGGTGAAGTTGATTGAGGCACGCGGCTGCAAAATCGCATAGCCCTCTACAACGCGCCCTTTGCCGGCATCGTAGACCGGCCGGTTGAGCGGGTGCGCCATATTACCAATCAGTGCGCGTGCGGTGTCACGTGGCAGCTGGGTGTCTGTATCAAGGGTAATGACATACTTGATTGACTCCAGGATCGACGAATCACCGATTATTTCCGAAAATGCCGTTTGCCCTTCTCCCCGCAACAAAGCATTAAACTGTTCCAGTTTGCCGCGCTTGCGTTCATGCCCCATCCAAATCTGTTCGATCGAGTTCCACACACGAGGCCGATGAAACAAATAGAAAATACATGGACGATCGTCGTTGTAAGTTGCATTGAGCGTATTGATCGCAGAACGTGCGTATTCAAGCAGCGGTTCATCATTCGGCGACGTGCACGAGGACGAATCGTGAAAATCCGTCAGTAATGCAAAAAATAGATTGCGATCTCGATTGCCAAGATAACGGATTTCCAGTGCGTCACGCAGATTATCAACGTCCTGCGTTCGGTTAATCAGCGTAGGAACGACCACCATGGTGCGTTCGCTTTCCGGTATGCCCTTGGAAAAATCCAGACGTGGTAATGCTCGTGGCGGCAGGAACGTCGTCACCACGCGATTTACCAGACCAACGGCCATAGCTGAGCCGCCGATCAAGCCCAGTGCAACAAATAGCCAGTAACGCCAGTTTCCGGGTTCGAATTCATTAAACGGAAGTAGCGTTATGACTGTCATCACGAAGGTAATCAGCAGAATTGGGCTGAGGTACAGCGACAGGCGGTGGCGCCGACTCATCCGGCTGATCCGTGTTTTCCAGGTCAAACAACAGCCAACGGACTGCTCAAGACTGTCGCGACCGTGATCAATCAGATAGTAACCAACGTGAGCGCTGCGATCACCCGTACCGAATCGCTTTGCAGCCCGCTCAGCAAAAGCAATCGCTTCGCGTGCCACTTCCCACTCGCTGTGGGGGCTCACTCTCGCGATGTCCTCGATAACGTGTCGATAACGATCGCGGGTAGCAAAATCCTGATCAGCGTATGTCGCTGAGGGATCTTCTCGCAAACTCTTTTCGACAACGCTGAGTGATTCGACAAAATCGTTCCAGTCTGTCGCACCAATAAAACGCAAACTGCCGATGCTGTTGGCGATGCTGACCTGATTGGCGGCGGCTGTTCGGCTCGCGGATTGCGACAACTGGCTTGCCGTTACACCCTGTTCGTGTAACTTTTGCTCAACCCAGGCCTGTACAAATGCCAGCGCCGGCCCCTGAATCTGCAGTCTGGCGTAGAACTCTTCTACGAAAGGGGCAGTAAGCGGAACGTCGGCCTCGGCAAACTCTGCCAGCAAATGCACCAGGCGCGCGGGTTCGTTTTCAGCGACTGCGAGCATACGATCTGCCCAGGTGATGGCCGCATCGAGATCTTCACGCCGACGCGCTATACGTACCGCCACACGGCGAAGATTTTCCAGCAGCGCCAACTGCAACATGATCGGGAATGCCCACAGTTCGCCAAGTTGCAGATGTTCCTCGGTCTGGTAGGCAGCGGCGAACTGGGTGGTGTTGTCAAGATCCACCCGGCCGTCCATGTGCGAAATCAGTTCGAGGGCCAGATCATAAATGCGCGGAAAACCGGCAGAAAGACCCTCCGCCAGCCGCGGTAACTGCCGGCTGTAACCACGGGGAAGATGCCGGCGCACCAGATTAATCTGCTGTTCGATGAGGTAGAAATTGTCGAGCAGCCAGGCTTCCGACGGTACCGTTCTGTGTCCGGGCATAACGGCCTTGGTCACGACGTCGTAAGCCAGAAAAAGTACACGCGCATTGTCCGCTAATCTGGGCAGCAGTTTGTCCGGCCCCCGGCGCGAATCGATTCCATGCTGCGCGACCAGTGTAACCGCGTGGCGCTTTAGCTGTTCGACACTAAACAGTTCCGCTCGTAACAACTCCATATCCTGGTCATTAAACGGAAGGTTCGAGGTGCGTGAGGTAGATTTAATGTCCATCGTGTTTATGACATTCTCCTGGTGGGAATCCGAAAAATTCCGTTCAACAAGAATTCAGTACTTCCTTTTTAACTCCTACACCTACATCTATCCACGCCGCCCAATAGTGCGACTCTTATTCAACGAGCACTTATTTCTTGCGCCGTATCACATTTCTTCTTGTACCTGGCCATAGGCCAGCATCGCAAACAAACCTGTGCCTCCCAGAATGTTACCGATGAGTACCGGTACAATGTGGTGAGTAAAAGCGGTAAAGATATTCATTTCGCCATTGAGCACCAGAGTGAATATTTCATTCGATCCGGCAATTACGTGGGTAAAGCCACCCGCCCCAATTAGCCAGGTGAACATAATAATAACCAATACACTCGACCCCTTCGCAGAAGGCAGCATCCACACCAGGGCCGCTATGAAAAAGCCTGAGGGAATGCCGCGCAAAAACGTCTCCATGGGGGTCAACGTCGTCAAGTGGCGCGAGATCTCTAGTATTGCAAAGAGGGTGTCGTCGGTGAGGATGCTCCCGTAGACCGCTATAGCGGCGGTTAGAAATGTGCCACACACGTTGGCTGACAGCACGATTGCCCAGAGCCTTGCAGCGCTATAAAACTGATTGCGAGTGGGGTCAGCCAAAACCGGTAACACCACCGTAATGGTGTTTTCGGTGAACAGTTGAAGCCGACAAAGAATGACCAGTACAAACCCGAACGCGTAGCCCAAGCTTTCAAATAACGTCAAGTAGGGGTGGTCGGAACCCATGTTGGCGCGAATAATTCCTTCGGCCAACACCGAGGTTGAAATTCCAATACCCGCTGCTACGCCGGACCACCAGAGCGATATTTTCGGACGGTGTAACTCTTCCTCACCCTCACGCCAGATGACGGAATAAATAGCCAGCGACGACAACTTTCGATTTTCGGCCACTGAGTCACGTTCTTTCGGACCTAATGACTTTTCGCTCGAGGTAGGTGTTCGTTCTCGAGTCTCACGACCCTGAGCCCTGGCACGAGATTCTTGGTCATCGGACTCTTTCTTGGCCTTATCTTCGGGGGAGGTATTCCAACTGGCATCGCCGTCACTCATTTGACTGCCCTCTGACTATCCTGGAACGCTTTTGTTGCTCAAAAATTCAGTGACTCGGCAAAATTGACTCCGTTTGCCAGACTGCGCCGCTCAAACATTATCATCGCGAATTATGATAACTCAGATTCTGCGATTAACGCAGATGGCATAAAACACGACATGAAGCGGAAAGTAACCCTGATCGTCGCGCTTGAAAAGCCAGCTTGAACCTGTGATGGAAGACTTACTCGCAACCCCCTAGGTATAATGCTCGCCCATAATTCGGGCCAGTATTGGACGCTCATTAAAAGATAGGAAGCCCTCTTGCGAATCCTCTTCAATCACAACATCTCCGGCACGGCTGATCTCATTGACCTGATGCGGCGCGCTCGGCCAGATCTCTACGTTATCGCGACCCATGAGCGGCGAGATACTCCGATCGCACTCGCGGCGAACCGGCTGTTGCCAGAGCCGTTCGAGGCCCGATTGATGAGTCCTGACGCTTATGCAAATTGGCTGCTTCAGATCGCGCTCGCGGAGGGTGCAGAATTGGTGGTGCCTTACCGACGACGCGATGAACTGGCTGAATTCCAGGGCATGTTCAAAGCCCAAGGGGTTCGGCTTCTGACTGTCGCGGACTCACACACAATAAGACTCATTGAAGACAAACCATCACTTCTGGCAAGAATGCAGTTGGCTGAAATACCGACCACCCCATTCCGGCTCTTTGAGGGTGCTGAAGGATACGCGCGCCTACGCGCAGAAGGCCGGCTCTTCCCCGATCACCCAGGCCTCCTCTGCGTGAAACCCGCTGCTGGCATATACGGGGCGGGATTTCGCATTCTCCATGATGAACTGCCCCCCGACACCCCACTCTCCGGCTTATCCACGCTGGATTTGTCCGACGTTGCCTTCCGTGCCCTGCTCGCGACTGTATCGCAGCCAGAGCCGATGATGCTGATGCCGTTCCTTGAGGGACCGGAACGAAGTGTTGATTTTTCCTGTTATGAAGGACACTTACTTGGAACGGTGACCCGAGTCAAAGCCAAGACCTCGCAGATGCTCTTTCACGACTCCTACGGGGAGGAGCTCGCCGGACTGATCGCGCAGACATTTAAGTTGACGGGAGTCTTGAACCTACAAACAATTGAAGATGCCAGCGGAACGCAGAGGCTAATGGAAGTGAATACCCGCGCTTCCGGCGGCATCGGAATGACAGGGCTGACAAACGTCAACCTGCCTGCACTTTTGCTTAATGCATTGGATGGCCCCGTACCGGATTGTCCGGCACGGGTCATTGGAGAGGTATGTGCGGGGCGACGCGAACTGTTCTGGGGGGTTTAAGCGAACGGCCGATTATTTGCGACCGGCGGTCCAGCGAAATCCCCAGTCGTACTGTTTGTCCAGAGCCTTATGGCCACTGTGGAAAGTGACCTGCCGGGAGACGCGCACCTGACCGTTGTGATTGTCTATGCCAACCACCGCGCACATGCTGCCGTCCTGTTCGAACTCGTTCATCCGGATTTCGACTTCTGGCTGCCCCGGAACCAGTACTCGAACAATTCCGTCGGTTTCCTTCCAGTTCGGAACCCCTTCGTAAATGAATGCGTAAACAAGAACGCGCTTGATGTCGGCCCATCGGTCCCCGTTTATCTCAAGCCATTCTCCGTCTGAGACGGAGCCGGTACGATCATCCCCGAGCAGTCGCACAAAGGGCGCCTGCTGGAAGTCACCGAAGCCGTTGCCAAGCGCCTGAACCACATGTCTTTTACCGTCTCGCGTTTCTACGAACGCGCCCAGGTCAAGGTCGATCGCGACCGAGCCTTTCGAGAAAAACCCGGTTTTTTTCTGGGTTTGGCTCTGGTTCCAATTCAAGTTGATCTGCATTTTTCCAAAACGGCCGCCCTCTTTCTTCAAAGAGACCGTGTTGTTCTGCTTGGTCAGACTCACTTTCGAGAGGTTGACCGAACTTGTTGACGGCGAGGGAGTCGGGCTTGGAGCCGGAGTTGAAATAGGAGTCGGCGTTGAAATGGGAGCCGGAGTTGAAATGGGAGCAGGCGCCGGGGTTGGAGTCGGAACAGGCGGAGCCGGCTCGGCAATTTCGACGCCAAGGTGTTTCGCCAACGCGGCCAGCCCTCCATTAAACCCTTGCCCAACGACCCTGAATTTCCAGGCTCCGTTGCGCTGATAAAGTTCGGCCAGAATAAGCGCCGTTTCTGTCATGCCGGCGCAGGGAATGGCACCCTGTATTCCGCCCGCATCCAGTGTAATCTCCGGGACTTTCGAGAACGATGCCCGATTCTCGTGAATCGTGGCCGTAAACACCACCTTTTCTATCTCGGCTGGAACTTGGCCAAGCCCCAAAGCAAACCGGGCCTCTCCGTTTTCGGAGCCCGACAGCGCCACAGCGCCGCCGGCAACCGACGGCTGCCCGTAAAAACACATATCCGCATCTGACCGAACTTTGCCCGACGCAGTAACCAAAAAAGCGGACACGTCGATATCCGCACCCGGTATGGTGCCATGGCGGATCAGAACGGTTAGGTCATTCGAGGTAAGGGGCGCGTTTGCGCCAGGGCCCAGGACAGTCATCAGGAACTCCTTAATAAACCGGTGCGGGCCACCAAAATGGCGGCCCGCCCCCGAACTAGCCGATGTTCACGCCGTGTGCCGTGGCCAATGGTCCTAGACCGCCTGCGAAGCCGGCGCCAATTGCCTTCATTTTCCACTCTTCGTTATGCCGATAGATCTCACCAAAAATCATAGCAGTCTCGGTTGAGTAGTCTTCGGAGAGGTCGTACTTCGCAAGTTCAGCGCCTCCGTTCTGGTTAAGAATGCGCATAAACGCATTGCTAACCTGGCCAAAGTTCTGATTTTTCTTTTCGGCTTCGTGAATCGTCACCACGAAAACCAGCTTTTTCACGTCCGCCGGGATTTTTGACAGGTCGATCTTGACTTGCTCGTCGTCACCTTCACCTTCGCCGGTGCGGTTGTCACCAAGGTGCTCAACAGCGCCGCCAAGCCCGCTCAGATTTCTGTAGAAAATGAAATCCTCGTCGGAACGCACCTTGCCGTTTTCACCGCAGATAAATACTGACGCGTCCAGGTCAAATTCTGTGCCGTCAGTAACGCGCGGGTCCCAGCCAAGACCAACCAGGATGGAAGTGAGACCCGGAGCCTCTTTAGAAAGCGAAACGTTGCCACCTTTACTAAGAGAAATTGCCATGTCGTTTTCCTTTGCGAAATGTAAGTTGTAACCCGCCCGAATCAGACGGGTAAATATTACAGGTTGCTACCAAACTCGTTGTGCATCGTTATACGTAGTTATACATTAAGGGGTCGCGACCCCAACGAATGCGTCAGCCACTCCGCTGTACTGAGCGACGGTGAACAGCAGATAAGAGACCGCCATAACCCCACCGGCAATCCGACCAATTCGGCCGACAAACAGCAGGAAGAGCGCGAACACAAACGTTACGGCAAGAACGATCAACAGGTCAAACTGGCCGAACCGCGGATCGATCACCAGCGGCTTCACTACTGCCGTAATCGCCATCACCGACAGGATGTTGAAAATATTCGATCCAACAATTCCGCCAATGATCATATCCGACTGACCCTTACGAGCCGCCGCCACGCAGGCTGTTAGCTCAGGCAGGGAGGTGCCGAATGCAATCACGGTCATCCCGATTACCGCTTCGGGAACGCCCAGCGCGAATCCGCCGGCAACCGCCCCCTGAACGAGCACTTCCGACCCGATCACAAGGGTTACAATTCCGATCGTGACCATAACAAAAGGATTCCCGGGAACCCCATCTTCGCCCTCGTCGTCTTCGTCGACTTCGATTTTACTGGCTTTGTACTGATAGGTTACATAGGCAACAATAGCGAAAACCATTGCCAAACCTGCCCAGCGGGGCAGAAGCTCGGCCCAGACTGCAACGGCCATAGCCCCGGTGGCGAAAATCATCACCAGGGTGTCGACCCGAGCTTTTTTACGGTCAAACACGACCGGGGCGATCATTGCCGAAATACCAACCACCATCAACACGTTAGCGATGTTGGACCCGATTACGTTTCCGACCGCGATGCCTGAAAAGCCGCTGATGTTTGCGTTCACCGATGTAAACAGTTCCGGCGCCGAAGTACCAAACGCAACGATGGTCGCCGCAATGAACATCTTCGAAAGGCCAGACCTTTCAGCAATGCGTACCGCTGAGTCAATCGTGATATCACCCCCTTTAACAAGAAGCCATACCCCGAAAAAAATAGCACCCAGCGCAATAACAGCGAGCTGATAGGTGGTTAATCCGTCCATTTATGATTCCGTTTATTTAAAAAATTGAGGGCAGCATGAGCCGCCCTCGTTGAATTCTCTATTAAAGATCGAAATCGGCGGGTTTCAACCCGAGCTCCAGACAGATCTCGCGCACTACGGCCTTTTCATCGTCATCAAAGGTTCCATCTGACGCACCGATCGCGCAGGCAACACGAACCATAACGCGAGCTTGTTCCTCGTTATCACGAAGGCGACCGACCACTTTGAGCGCCTCGGCTTTACCGATCGCCGCGTCGAAATCAAAATTCCCGACGACCTTCTCAAAGTAGGCAATCACGTCGGTCATCGCGAAGTGCTTGAGCTCATCCGAGTTGCGCATGTACCCCGCCATCTTCTGTTTCTCATCAGAGGATACGGTTCCATCCGCCGCCGCCACCAGGGCACAGGAGGCAACAACGGCCTCCATAAAGGTGCGATTGCGGAACTTCGACACTTCCGCAGTCAGGCGGGTGCGGGCTTCATTACTTTTGTCTTTTAACCAGTTCAACATAGTTAATCTCCTGTTAGATGACAGATTTCGAAACGCCTACCAGGTCGTCGACAGTGCGGCCGGTGGCTTGAACTCCGTGG
Source organism: Marinobacter sp. M3C (assembly GCF_023311895.1). Lineage (GTDB taxonomy): Bacteria > Pseudomonadota > Gammaproteobacteria > Pseudomonadales > Oleiphilaceae > Marinobacter. The sequence continues at coordinate 4,713,712 of NZ_CP092284.1, read as the reverse complement.
GCCGTCATGCTCCACCCGTCGCTGCCTTTTGACAAAGACGCCATAACAACGCCTGTATGTGCGCCTTGCTCGCGCAAAGTGTAAGTGCAGATTTCTTTTTGATTGGTGTCGTCGACCAGTCGGGCGACTGCGTTATCGACTTCATTAAAAGTTTGACCGCGAAAGCTGTTCACGGTGAAAACCAGGTGCGCAGCTTTTGCGTCCAGACGGGACAGATCGACCCGAATCACTTCGTCATCGCCATCGCCCTCACCGGTCAGGTTGTCGCCGTCATGGGTGATTGCGCCGTTTGATGATTTGAGTTTGGTGAAACAGACTCTGTCAATTTCGTTCTTCGCGCTGTCAAACACGAGCACGCTTGCGTCCAGATCAATGGATGAGGCGCCACCGCCAAACAGCTTCGACAGGAAGCCGCCGCTGCTTTTCACCGGATCCCAGCCCAGCCCCATGAAAACACGGGTCAGTCCCGGATTATCTTTTGACAGACTTATCGCCTGGCCTTTCGATAGAGAAATACTCATTTCTTAATTCCTTTTATGGCTTTGAAAAACAGTACAATTTTCTGCATCTGTTGTGCAATGCATTTTCCATTCCTTAATGAATCCTAATTTACATTTTCAGCCGGTACCAGTCTCTCGCTTATAACTGCCCTGCCCAAACGAGTGACACCCGAACCGATCCGCCCGCGCTAATGTGCGGCGTGCCCACGCAGCATGGGTTGCAGGCTCGCACATAACGCCACCAATCTGAAACACGGCACTTGCGTCCCGATCAAGGATTGCTCTGGCTGCACGAAGGTCCTCTTCCGATACGGAGAACGCACCTTCAATGATCGGGACCTGAGCCGGATGGATGGCTGTTTTTGAGACGAATCCCATTTGCACATCGCGTTCCACCTCACGGCGCAACGTCTCCGTGTCTTCAATGATGTCAAAGACCGGGGCGGAAACGGGAATCCCGGCCGGGATCAGAATCGATGCCGCCATCGATAAAAACCAGCCAAGCGGCCCCTCGTAGGCCGTCATGCCACGCACCCGGCGCAGCGCCATCGAACCCAGAAGATCGTTCCCACCAATCCGGACCGCGGCGATCCTGTCAGGTCCGGCACTCAGCAGTAGGTCCCGAAACTGAATCAGCCGGGCCGGATCGAAAAATTCCGGTGTCTCAAGCGTTGGCATGAGTTTCAGGGTGGTTCCTGACAGCAGCGAAATCCAATCCGGGGCGGTTTCAGGCCGCGCCTTCGGCAGAACAAAACCGTCAATCTGGGTAATGCCGTCAATGGCCCGAAGCCGACACGCCATATCGTAAGACCGGGGCCGGATGAAAACCTGCGGCCGGCTGTCAATGTTACCAAGACGGGTCTTTAGCAGTTCCGTCAGGGTTCGGATGCCTTTCTCAATGTCCTCCTCACGCAGCGCGTCCTCCAGGCAAAGAACAATCGATGAGGCTGGCGACAGTGCCAACCCTGACACTATGTCAGGCACCTTCGGATGTATGGCGGGCATGTAGAGAGTAGCCCCCAGTTTATAAGCCGCAAACATATGAGACCCAAAGTCAGTCATTTAGTTTCCCTGATGAGCGTAATCGCCCGGTAAGGGCCGGTGAGGTCAGGCGCCTCAATCAGATTGACCCCGTCCTGACGGCAAAGATGAATGAGCGCTGCAAGGTCTGGGTCTTCGCTGAGCGATCGAACCAGGACGCATTCTGGCCGGCGCCGCAGAACCGCCCTTGTAGCCTCCGCAATGCCTGGCTTGATGCGGTTGCGGTTCTGCACTCCGAACCGCGTGGCAACCGCCGCAACGGTGCGGTCCGCCTCTGTGCGGAACCGGGCAGCCGCGGACGAGTCCGCCTCTGGGTCCAACTCAACCCGAGCTTCCAGCGTCGACAACGCCACATCCACCCGATCGACAAACGAGCGCGACAAGTCAATATCAGCGAGGTGATCCAGCAGGATGCAGCCGTGATAGTCCCCTGGCCCTATCAGGTCAGACCGGAGGATGGAGCGGGAGATAAGACCGGACACGTTACCGCCAAGAATGCCGGAGGGGATCAGCCAGTCCTCGCGGGATCCGCAGAGGTTTGCACGGCCGCAAGGGTCGGCGATCACAGCGAGCATTGGCTCCCGGTCAGTGAGCGCACGCCAGGACTCCGCCAACTCCGCCGTGATGGCCCCTTTGCCGGTCCACCCGTCAACGAAGATCACCCCGTCAACAGGGCGCCGCGCAAGAACTTCCCCCATGGCCGCCTCGTCAAGGCCCCGATCGCGGATGATCGAGATTCCGAAATGGGTGACGTCGGCGCCCAATCGGGCTAAATCGCGCTTAAGCAGAACCCCGTAAGGTACTCCGGCCCGAACAAGGCTGCACAAGGTGATTTCCTGGTTCGACCGGCCCTGCTGGACCAGATCAAGAATTTGCCCTGCCAGGGAACGGATGTCTCGGGCGAGCCGCGGCACTCCAAGCCGACAAGACTCCTCGAACAGCGACAGGTAACGGGCATCTGGGCGCCGCTCCTCGGAGATCATTTCCGAGTAATGGGTCACGCCGGCCTGAATTCGGCGCTCTTTCTCCTCCACCGGGGTGGGTTCAAGCGCGACCGGCTTCAACAAAAATTCCACGTCTTCCGGTAGATAGCTGCCTGAAAAAGGGCGCTTTTCGGTATCAGTCAATGGGCGGCTCAAGGTGTTAGGCCCCGATCGGACATTCGCGCCATGAGGTCTGTAATCTGCGACCCGGATGGGGTCATGATGAAATCGCAGAGACCCATGAACGGAAGGTCCGTCAGGCTGTCTCCAATGCCGATCAGCGGCGCCCCGCTGCCGTCTCTGATGCCGTCTATCAGATGCCGACAGGCTTCCCGCTTTGAGATGCCTGTTGGCGTGAACGAGAGATTATTGCCATTTGCGTGCTGCTGCAGACCGGACAAGTCGAACCGGCTTGCGAGGAGCTCCGCTGCGGCGGTGATACCGTTCCGAACGTCTTCCGCCCCGGCGGTCGCGTTCATCTTGACGCAGAAATAGACCGGCGCGCCGTACTCTTCGACGATCCAGTTGCGGGCCGCTGACCCAAGCTCCGCGCCAATAAGCGCAGACATGTCGCGCAGCAACGTTTCTGCGCTGCGCCCAATGTGCGCCGTGTGCGCGAGCCAGTCAGGGTCTGCAATGCCCTCGGCGTTCAAAATCACCGCCCCGTTGGCCAGAATAGCGCGCCGGGTGCCAAAATCGAGATGAACTCGGGAGAAGGCGTCGGTGCTACGGGCAGTCACCGGAATCACCGCCCCGGTTGCCCTCAGCGCCGAGAGTAGGCCCTGCTGCGCCGGGTTCATATGGCCATGGTGGCCGTTGGTCGCGGTGGTTACCCGCGTTAACGCCTCGCCCTGGGGGTGTTTGTGAAATGATCGAAAAAGAGTGTCGTCAAGATCCGTCAAGTAGATACATTGGCCCATTACGTCTCGAACTCCGTCACTTGGCCGGCTCCGTTAATGATGTGTCCGCGTCCGAGATAGGCCCGGAGCGTGGGGCAGATTCCGTCATCGCCTGTTTCGGTCATGATAATGACTCGAGCGCTGGGGCGTTCGGGGACATTGTGAAGATACATCGGTACGCCCACCCGGTAATGGTCTGGAAACGTCACTTTATGCCGGATAACCTCTCCGTTGAGGATTGGCGAGCGAGTCGTTGCGACGAACTTTACATCCGCCCCTTCCTGCTCAAGGCGTTCCGCCAGCAGCATCGGGCCCCAAACGTGCTCGCCGGTCCCGATCACAAGAACGGAGTCGCCTGCGGCCACCATCGGCAGAGCGGCCGGAATCAAGGGCGCTGTCTGTTTGCTTCTCGATTCAACAATCGGTTCGACAGCCGGCTCCATCTGAAGCCCGAGCCGCGGAGCATTGGACAGCGGATTCGGCACAGAGTTCAGGTTCGAGCTCGGGACCCAGGCTGGAAGTGTCGCTTCCCCGGCCCACACCGGAACAGCCGGAAGCGTTGCTTTCGCGTCCTGCTCCCACCGCCATTCCCCTCGAACCAAAGAGAACGCGTCCACCGGGATGCCAGGGCAGAGCTCCGCGATTGCTTGGGCGGCTCGTCCGTTAGACCAGTCGGTCAGGGTCAGAAGTAGAACACGTTTAACGTCTACCCCGCCGTCATGAACCGCCTTGAACAAAGCCGCAAAGGTGTTTCCGGTGGTTGTTTCGTCATCCACAAGAACAAGCGTTCTTGCAGGCCCGCTTAACAGCTCGCACGACGTTGGCGCCATCACATGATGTGCGGTAGCGTGACTGTGCCCTTCCGAAAAGCTGACCCATTCCCGACCCGCAACCGGGTGCCGGGTCGTCGACAGGTAGAGCAGGTCCGCTTCGGGCCGCCGCTCCCGGATGCGCCGAGCCGCAGCCGCTCCAATCCCCACCGCCGTCTCCGCGTAACCCATCACCAAAAGAGGGCCGCCAAGCAGCGCATCGGGAATCTGATCGACGATTCCGTTAACCGCATCAAAATGGTCCCGCGGTCTGACGGGGATATGGCGCCCGAGTACGGTGGATACGAAAAGAAAGCTGCGCTTAGGGTTGATACGCTCCGCAATCCGGAATAATTCGCCGTCTGTCGGCGCTGCGCTGGTCCGCAGCTCAAGAACCCCTGTGTTCAGAGGATGTCGCGTGATAACCGGTGTTTTTTGCATCCGTTCAGTCGTCCCTCCCCGACTTATCAGACCGGTTCGACGTTTGCTGGTCGCTCTGCAGCCATTCATCGTGACCAGCATCGCTTGCCGGGGATGATTTTGAGGATGATGAGGACGAAGACGAGGGAACATTGTCCGCACGCCCGGGCGCATGCCGGGCACGCAGTTCTGTAAGCTTACCGGACGCTCGCTTAAATGCGCGGCGCACTATAAACGCCAAGCCGAAAAGGAACACCAATATAACTATGTTGAAAATCGGGATATGACGGTAACCGGGCTCTACAGGCCAGACTGACGTCGCATTCGGGAACATCGACAGAAGCGGGAGACGCCAGCCGTAATAACGAATAGCAACTGCCGTGCCCTTCTCTTCGCGGGCAAAGACAGCCGCTTGCGTCTGAAGATTCGCGGAGTTGAGCTTAAAGTAAAGCCATGAGTCTTCGTTGCGGAACACGCGGACTTTGTCGCCGCCGATCACCCGGGTTTGAATCATGTAAACATCTCGGGTTCCAACCTCGACATCGGTACGTTTAACCTCAACGCCGACCACCTCGACAACGGAAACCCGCGGCAACACATAATGCAGGGCCAGGCCCATAACGATCAGGCAACACCCGATCAGGATAATTTTGAGTTTCTTCATATGCAGTTCCCTCGAGTTCTATTTCGCTCTGACAGTCTTCCGAGCTTTGGCCTAACAGCCTGAGTGAGTGTGTCACAGCGACGCTGCCCGGTCTTGCAGGAGTTTACTAGACTGCACGAAACCCTGCTCACTTTCGCGATCTCGATTGGTTTCCTGTTTACGCTCTTCTCTCTCAATTTTTTGGAGGCGTGGGAGCTCGGCTTTTAAAAGCGCTTTCACGTTATTTGAGTGCGGGATATCTAAAGAAGCTAAAGCCGCAATGCGCCCCGCCATAATGTCGGCTCTGCTGTCAGACCCTCTCATCGGGCTAACCGCTTCAATATAAATCTTGAGGACATCCAGCGGTTCAGGCGCATTTCGAAGAATAGCCACTGCTTGCTCGGATAGCTCTACCGTTCCACCTTTATGGCAAGATCCAAATGGAGCAATCGCATTGGAGACCAGCGCCCACGCCCTTTCGTCGCCTGCATTGCGGCACCAATTGACCAAATCCACTGGGCTGACGTCTTCAAGCGGGTTCTTCGAGTGTGACCTGCCTTCAAATGCGCGAAAACGCAAGTAATCCTGCATATTAGCAGGTTGTCTGACGCAGCCTCGTCCAGCAAACTGTCGACGAGCGGCCTATCAGATTTTGAAAGCTCTTCGAGCGCCCCTGACAAGACTCCGTAGTTGAATGTTTTTATGTCGAGGGCGCGTAATGCACCCAAAAGCATCAACCAAGTTTCGCGCGGCTTTACCGAACCGCTCATTAAGCCGCGGCCAAAAGCCATTTGGTAAGGCGCATAATTTTGTTCGAACAGCCTCGCAACAAAACCGTCCAGCAGGGCCGGTGTTGCCCCGATGGTTTCACCGTATTTAAATGCTCTGCTTTCTAGTCTCAGGCAAGCTTCTTCGCGTTTTTCAAGACTCGAATTATCGAATTTTTCCTCAAATAACCGGATATCATGACCAGGATTGACCACTAGCGCTTCAATCTCAGAAATAAGGTCTCGAGGGGCGAGATCGGCTTCCAGTTGTTCAAGATGCGTTTTCGCCGTTCGCCGATCTGGCGTATCTATGGGGTCTCTATAGTCAAAATAGAGCGTTGAACGAACGGCGCGCCAACCTTCCAACCATGGCAAACCGTTGTTTATTTCTGCTGCGTGTTCAGAGAGGTCGGAACGAAGATCAGGGTACCGCCAAAGACTGCGAAACTTGCTAGCAATGAGGTGACGAGCCGAGCTTTCCAATTTTGGCCGTCCAGAGCTGGCGGCTTTGAACGCGATCCCCAGAAAGCGCTTTAACCATTCGAGACGCTCAGTGAAATTCGGGTTATATCCGAAGTCTCTAGGGCGCGCACCAAATTCGAAGGTGTTGAGGCCAGTCCATCGGCACGCCTCCAATGCCGAGCCTAACAGCTTAAGGCCAATTTCCTGCCGTAAATGACTATTGGCACTGAAACAATCCTCGACGATCGAGGCGCGCTGCTTCAACGTTGCGTGGGTCCCGGATAGGTGGATCTGAAACAATCCTTCAAGCTTCCCGCGTACGCTGTCATAGTTGTTTTTTGGGTCTTCATGTTCGGCAATTTTCAATAAAACTTCCACGGCCCGTTCAAAGTGATCAGGGTAATAGGCTATCCCGACTAGCAGATTGAGGACGACTGACCTAAAAAAATTCGTAGGCTTGAGGTCGGTGAGGACTTCGGTACCCGTCAAACTGCGTTCTATTAAATCCAACGTGCGCTCTGGGACTACCGGCGCAATATGCAAGAACAACTTCTGACCATGTTCATTGAGCCGCATCAGGTCGGACAACAGCCCGCCTTCGGACACCCAGCGGGTCACAATTTCGATTGCAACTGGGTGTTCGTGTAGAAAACCCAATCGCCGCCCAAAGGACTTGAGAAGGCGTGAACTGGCGCGGCGCTCAAATACGTCTACGAGAAGTTCGACCGGTATCTTATTGAGCGCCTCAGTCGCTAAGCGGTTCGCAACCGCGTGAGGTAAAACGGCTCTCCAACGAGATCTTTGTTGCGCCACTTGGCGTTCAACGAGTGTCTGGGCCGCTCTGTGCATGCGCAGCCGGCTATGTTCGCAGAGTTCACCCAGAAGGCTGAGTTCGTCCACTCCTTCCTCATCACTATTAACCGAAAATGAATAAACAAGTGATAGCGCTTCCGCCCGTTCCTTGAGTCCTGCGTCAAGATCGTGTCGCTGGAAAAACAAACGATTGAACAGTTGTTCGTCAGTGAGCTTCGACAATGTACCGTCAACCGGCGCGGACTCAGCGATTGCTAGCGCTAGCCGAGCATTGCCTTCCGAGAATTCGGCAATTTTTGCAGCGTTAAATTGTCCCAGTTCGGGGTGACGCCGCAGGAGCAGTGTTTCAGCGATCTTCGGCCCATGCGCTTCAATTTGTACAACTTCGGTCGTCTGCGATTTGTCTTCGCGGATGTCATATTCGACCGTAATGAGCTTCACGGAATTTGTTTTTGCGCGAAGACGGGCAGAAAGTGAGTTATGAAGGTCGGATGCGCAATTGTCCAAAACGACCGTAAGCGACGAGTCCTGCGCAAGAAGCGTATCAATCATGGCACGAGCCGATGGTTCCGGTTGATCCCCGATGTCAGTATAGATTACCGAGGTTCGATCTAGTGCACCTTCGCCAACACCTTCTTCAAATAACGCTTGGACAAACCGCGACTTACCTACGCCAGACAGGCCTGTAATTCTAATCGGCTTCCCAGACGACGAAATAAGGTGCCGAACTACAGGAAGAGCTTCTTCTAGAGTAAGACCATTTTTCCCAGTTGAAGGTACGTTGACTGTTACACCTTCTTCCAATATCAAAGTGTCATCGGCATCAGTCGGCGTGGCACTCCACCTGCCGAAGGCATGCCAACCAGATAAGGGCCGTCCGAGAGCCCCCCTCAGCCAAACGTGAACTGACGGATACTGACGCAACCAGCGATGAAGTCGTGACCGGTCATAGAAATCAAGTTGAAGTGAACCGGCCTCTGGCAGTGACTCAACAGCTCTGCGCATTGCTTCAATGCGTCTAGCATAGGTCGGAGGGGAGCAATCCTCTGTTGAAGCTATTATGTAAGCTCCTCCAGCTTCGACAAGTTCCTTCACAATGGGAGATGGTGTGCCATTTTCTAGCATTTCGTCGCGTATCTCAGCAGGCTGCATAGACTTTGCCTTGGCCTGAAAGACGGTATCGAGACGGGGCACAAAATCACCATCGAATTCCCCGCTTGAAATCGTGACTCGAACGTCGACACCGCCATCAGGTGCTTTGATCGAACCTGACCACATAACGTCCCTGAGCTTACCGCTGCGTGTAGCGAGTTCGGCTTCACATAAACGTGCGACAAGCTCTTCAAGCAGTGTATCGGACAAAGCAGCCAAGTCTTCTTTTTGCAATTCAATTATCGACAAAATAAAACCCCCATCTCAGGTTTTCAAACCATTGTACCGTTCATGTCGCCATAGAAAATTTGGTGCAGCGGCGACTTAAGAAAAAACACTTAACTATCTGAAAACGCGGGGGTCATCTCGAAGAAGCAGTTGCGGCATTGAAAGTAAATGTGGCGAGGGCAAAGAGTGCTGCCTCGATAGTCCGCAGCGTGGGCACTCTCAATTATCACTCAATTGGAGCGGCTTCCAGCTTACACAGGGCGGTCACCCATTCGTCGCGCCGAGGGTCTAAGCTCTGGGAACCGCCACCTCAAGTATCCGACTGCGTCATCTCGCGCTCGCCTATATGATTGAGCGGGACCATGCGCTTATGAAGTACCGCAAATACTACCAACTGCTGCCTACTTACAACGTAATAGATGACGTGACTGCTATAAGGAAAACTCAAAACATTCAGCCCAACATCTTGTTGACGCTTGCCCATGGCATGATTGTCAGAAAGCATGCGTATGGTTTTGCGCAGTTGTGCGAAGTATTTTTGGGATTGAGCCTTTCCCCATTGCTTTAGTGTGTACGTGCGTATTTGAACCAAGTCCGATCTCGCATCCAGGGTTAAGCGATAACCTGTCATCAATCGAAATGGCCTGCATCCAATTCGTCGAAAAACGACTCACCATCAACCAGCTTATCTGCATCAATATCTGCTTCGGCCTGTTCCACTCTGCCTTGCAAAAATCGTAACTTGAGCGCTTCGATACCCTCATACTCCTCTACTGAGATAATCACTGCTACCGGCTTACCGTTCTTGTTGATTTGAACCGGCGACCGCTGAGCTTTTAAAAGAAGATCGCCAAAGTGAGTTTTTGCCTCATTGGCCGAAAGTGCATCCATCGTTGCTGCCTCAATATCGTTCGATTTGAATACTCTAATCGATTCCAGCACTACTGGCGAATTTTGAGCTCTGTAAAAGCCACCAAGCCCAGCGTAATGCTGAGCTTGGTGGCTTTTACTATTTATTTGTATCGATCAAAGCCGGTCGTCCACCTACTCCCATTCGATGGTCGCCGGCGGCTTCGACGACACATCGTAAGTTACCCGTGATACGCCGCTGATTTCATTAATAATACGGTTAGACACAGTTTCCAGCAGTTCGTACGGCAAATGCGCCCAACGTGCGGTCATGAAATCGATGGTTTCTACAGCGCGCAGCGCGATCACCCATTCGTATCGGCGGGCGTCGCCTACTACGCCTACCGATTTCACCGGCAGAAAGACCGCAAAGGCCTGGCTGGTTTTGTGGTAATAATCGGCGCGGTGCAGCTCTTCCAGGAAGATGGCATCGGCGCGGCGCAAGATGTCGGCGTAGTCTTTTTTCACTTCGCCGAGAATGCGCACACCCAGGCCCGGGCCCGGGAACGGATGGCGATACACCATATCGTAAGGCAGGCCAAGTTCAAGACCGATGCGACGCACTTCGTCTTTGAACAGTTCGCGCAACGGCTCTACCAACTTCAGTTTCATGGTTTCCGGCAAGCCACCCACATTGTGGTGAGATTTGATCACGTGGGACTTGCCTGTTTTGGACGCAGCCGATTCGATCACGTCCGGATAAATAGTGCCTTGGGCCAGCCAGTGCACATTCTGAATGCGGGTAGCTTCTTCATCGAACACGTCGATGAATGTGTTACCGATCACTTTACGCTTTTGTTCGGGGTCACTGACGCCTTTGAGGTTAGTCAGGAAGCGTTCCTCGGCGTCGGCGCGAATGACTTTTACGCCCATGCTGCTGCCGAACATGTCCATCACCTGGTCGCCTTCATTCAGGCGCAGCAGGCCGTTATCAACAAACACGCAGGTTAGCTGATCGCCAATGGCTTTGTGCAGCAGCGCGGCGGTCACCGAGGAATCTACGCCGCCAGACAGGCCCAGCAGCACTTTGTCGGTGCCGACCTGTTCGCGAATTTTTTGCACGGCGTCGTCGACAATTTTGGCCGGAGTCCATAACGCTTCGCAGCCGCAGATGTTCATCACGAAGTGTTCCAGAATGCGCTTACCCTGCAAGGTATGAGTCACTTCCGGATGGAACTGCAGGCCGTAAAGATGGCGCGACAGATCTTGCATGGCTGCAATAGGTGCGCTTTCGGTGGATGCCAGAAGTTCGAAACCTTCGGGCATGGCAACCACTTTGTCGCCGTGGCTCATCCACACGTCCAGCAGCGATTCGCCGGTCACAGTCAAGTGGTCGGTGATGTCTTGCAGCAACGGGCCTTTAGCGCGCACTTTTACTTGGGCGTAGCCAAACTCGCGCTTTTCCGAACTCGCCACCCGGCCGCCCAACTGCTCGGCCATGGTTTGCATGCCGTAGCAAATACCCAATACAGGAATACCACGATCAAACAGGCCGTCAGGCGCGCGCGGGCCACTCAGCTCGGTGACCGACTCAGGACCACCGGCCAGCAGAATGCCCTTGGGATTGAAGGCTTCAAGCTCTTCAGTACTGATGTCAAAAGCGCGCACTTCGCAATAAACGCCGATGTCCCGAACCCGGCGGGCAATCAGCTGGGTGTACTGGGAACCGAAATCTAGAATCAGGATGCGGTGATCGTGAATGTCGTGGGCCATGGAATCCTCGGGGAAATTAGCAATGCGGCCCCAACAATGGGGCCGCATAAAAAAACCTGTGATCAGCTCACGCGGTAGTTCGGTGCTTCTTTGGTGATGGTCACATCGTGAACGTGACTCTCGCGCATACCGGCACCGGTGATGCGCACAAACCGAGGCTTGTTGCGCATATCGGTTATGGTGGCACTGCCGGTGTAACCCATCGCAGCGCGCAGGCCGCCCATCAGCTGATGAATAATGTTGCGCATCGGGCCCTTACAAGCGACGCGGCCTTCAATACCTTCCGGAACCAGCTTTTCTATGCCTTTGCTGGCATCCTGAAAATAACGGTCGCTGGAACCCTGGCCCATGGCGCCGATTGAACCCATGCCCCGATAGGCCTTATAACTGCGGCCCTGGAACAGCTCGATTTCACCCGGGGCTTCGTCGGTGCCGGCCAGCAGGCTGCCGATCATCACACAGTGGGCGCCGGCCGCAATAGCCTTGGCGATATCACCGGAGAAGCGCAAACCACCGTCGGCAATCAGCGGAACGTCACTGTTTTTCAGGGCCTCAGCCACGCTGGACACCGCTGAAATCTGCGGCACGCCCACACCGGCTACAATGCGGGTGGTACAGATGGAACCCGGGCCGATACCCACCTTCACCGCATCTGCTCCGGCGTCAACCAGGGCAAGGGCAGCCTCAGCTGTGGCGATATTGCCGCCAATCACCTGCAGTTCGGGGTAATGTTCCTTAATCCAGCGCACACGATCAAGCACACCGCGGGAATGGCCGTGAGCCGTATCCACCACAATTACGTCAACACCGGCTTCCGCCAGAGCTATCACGCGGGCTTCGGTGTCGCCGCCGGTGCCGACGGCCGCGCCAACACGCAGGCGGCCCTGGTCGTCTTTACTCGCCAGCGGGTAGTCTTTGGACTTCTGAATGTCTTTTGCTGTAACCAAGCCGCGTAGCTGGAAATTATCGTTTACCACCAGGATTTTCTCGATGCGGTGGCGGTGCAGGAGTTCTTTCACCGATTCCAGATCGGCGCCTTCTTTCACCGTAACCAGCTTTTCTTTGGGCGTCATGATGTCACGCACAAGCGTGTCCATGCTGCTCTCAAAGCGGATATCGCGACCCGTAACAATGCCCACTAGCTCGCTGCCGTCTACTACCGGCAGGCCGGAAATATTATTGGCCATGGTAATTTCGACCAACTCACGTACGGTGTTCTCGGGTTTGACCGTAATAGGGTCTTTTACCACGCCGCTTTCAAACTTCTTCACCTTACGCACTGCGGCGGCCTGCTGCTCCGGGCTCATATTTTTGTGCATAATGCCGATGCCGCCTTCTTGGGCCATGGCAATCGCCAGCTCTGCGTCTGTCACTGTATCCATGGCCGCCGACACCAGCGGGACATTCAGTGTGATGGTTCGTGTCAGGCGTGTGCGAAGGTCGGCTTCGTGGGGCAGAACCTCGGAGTAACCGGGCACCAACAGTACGTCATCAAATGTGAGAGCTTCTTCGGCAATTCGCAGCATTGGGATCGGCCTTTTGAACGTGCTAAATTTAAACCTTGGCAAGGGCATAGAAAAGTGCCGCTGCAAAGTAGAATTCTTAATCGCGTTATTATAAAGATCTGTTGCAGCCCAGTAAACCGCACAGTTTCTCACCAAAGGTTGCATGTATCTGAATTTTAATCAGTTTACATTCAATTTATTCGGCTATTGCGTATAAAAATATGGGGATTTTTTGGTGAATGATGCCTTTCAGGACACCCGGTCGCGGGCGCTCAGCGTTGGTGAGCTGAATCATCAGGCCCGTCACCTGCTGGAAACCAGCTTCATGCAGGTTTGGGTTGAAGGCGAATTGTCGGGGTTTTCACGCCCTTCTTCCGGGCACTGGTACTTTTCTTTGAAGGATCGTAACTGCCAGATTCGTTGTGCCATGTTCCGCGGCGCCAATCAGCGGGTTCGCCCGGCGCCAAAAGAAGGCGAACTGGTACGAATTCGCGGCAAAGTGACCTTGTACGAGAACCGCGGCGACTTCCAGATTATTGTCGAGCACTTGGAGCCAGCCGGCGCGGGCGCCCTACAGCAAGCGTTTGAAGCGTTAAAGTTAAAGCTCTTTAACGAGGGCCTGTTTAGCACCGAGCGCAAAAAACCCATACCCGCCCTGCCCCGACATATTGGCGTGGTTACCTCCCCAACGGGTGCTGCGATTCACGACATACTCACAGTGCTGGCTCGGCGTTGCCCGGGCATTCCAGTCACACTTTACCCAACCGCGGTGCAAGGCCAGGCGGCAACCGCAGACATAGTCGCTGCCATCGGCCGGGCTGTCGCCCACAATCGCGCGGACGTGCTGATTATTGGCCGCGGCGGCGGTTCGTTGGAAGATTTGTGGTGCTTTAACGAAGAAGCCGTAGCCCGCGCCATTGCCGCCTGCCCTATTGCCACCGTCAGCGCCGTGGGGCACGAGGTGGACACCACCATTGCCGATTACGTAGCGGATTTGCGGGCGCCGACACCGTCAGCAGCGGCGGAAAAAATATCGCCAGACCAGAGCATCTGGTTACGCCAATTACAGGCCATCAGCGAACGCCTGCAGGCTGCAGTGGGGCGCCAACACACGGCGCTTGAAAACAGACTGCTGCAGCTTTCCACGCGATTAAAAGATCCGCGCCGCAGCCTGCAGGAAAAAGCACAGCGCCTGGATGGGCTGGATGTGCGCCTGAGCCGCGCAATGGCTCAGATAACCCAGCGCTTGCATATGCGTACCGACCATTTGCAACAGCGCCTGACCATGCAATCACCTAACAGGCAACTGGCCAGCGCCAGCGAACGTGTGTTGCGGGCAACAACAGGCTTGAATCTGGCCATTCAGCAAGCGCTTAAAAGCCGCCGTGAGCAACTGGATTACACAGCGCAAACCCTGAATCTGGTCAGCCCGCTGGCCACTCTGGGGCGGGGCTACGCCATTGTAAAAGACGACCAGGGCAAGATTGTGCGGCATGCCGGGCAGCTTGAAGCCGGCCAAGCCATCAGCGCCCGAGTGGCCAGCGGCACCGTTCACGCCCAAGTGACGAGTTGCAATGAATCTTGATGCAGCGCGACTCATTTTGATGGAGCCTAGGGGCTGCTGACAATTCACATCGGTAGCCGTAGAAACGCGCAAGCCAGAGACACGATGCTGTCATAAGGTGCCCCACCGTCTCCGGTTCTTGCAAACCGGATTCTGAAAGATGCCTTGGATCGGTGGTTAACGGCTATTCACAAAGACATTCCATTCTGTCGTTATGCTGACATAACTCGGGTGCTTCCGGGTTACCCGCCGCCGCGCCATTGCCTGATGAGCCAGAACCATCAAAACATGCTGCCAGCGGCAAGACGCTGGCAGCAATCATGGACACGAAAAAACAAACGCGTCATGTAAACCCATCCCATTGAGTGTCATTGCGGGAAAGAGTCTACGCGTTTATTATTTCATTAATATCATAGCGTTAGGCGCTACATAAAAATACACTCAAGCTCGTCGACGAGCAGAAACATTCAATCCTCCGGCATCGGCCCGTTAGCAGCCTTGGCCTGTCTTCCGAGCTCAGCAGCCAGGTTTATAGCCATACTTAAGCCTCGGCGGGCGTCTTCGTCTTTGCTTAACCGCCGCAGGCTTTGCCAGATTGTCGGCGGGGTTTCGTCATGAGCAGCCTGGACTGCTGCATATCTCAGAGCGTTGCTGATAGCCCAGGCACCGCCAATGCCCTCTTCATAGAGTGCCATCAACTTTTGCACCATATTATCATCCGCCATTTCGATAACGTCGGAGGTCGCTGCGAGCAAATCAATTATGTTGTGCAGCCGCCGCCCCTGTATTATCGGCGCTGCTTTCGTGATCAGATCCGATAGACCGTCCAGTGTTGCCTGGTCCTGCAATTCCGGCGACGTTTTCAGTAATTGCTCAAGCGAATGAGGCGCTGAAACTGTTGTGGATTCGTTGTTCATTTTGCTCTCCTTGTCAGACCAGCCCACGGGCGACAGACCAATAAATGCCTCGGTTAAATCCCTTACGCATTAACCCGCCGATTTTGGTTGGTGGCGTCGGTATGACATCTACATCGTAGTCGTACCAAAGCGGCATGCCGACTTCCATACCCATTTGGGCGATGGCCTGTACCCTTCCATCGTATTCAGCCGGGGTTTCACCAAACCGCATCAGGCCAGCAATGTTGTTGCAGATTACCGGCGACTGGTTATGGCAACTTCCACCTGCCTTACTGATAGGCAGATCGACCGTGTCGCCCATTACGAACACGTTTTCATAGCCTTCAAGTTGCAGCGAATGGCGATCTGTCGGCAACCATCCTTCGTTGTTGGGAGCCTGAGAGGCACCCGAATTAATAACCGCATCTACGGCTCGAATGGGCGGGGTCTGCATCAGAATATCGAAATCTTCTTCGTCTCCTTCCTCGGAAATCGCCACCTTACGCTCGGGGTCAACGCTTGCAAGGGTAAAACCGCGTTTGTGTTTGATGTTTTTTGAATCGAAAATAGACGGCAGAACTGCACCTGTATCTTTCTGCAAGAACAAACAGTTACGGACAAGTTGTGAAACAGTCGGATACGTGTAAACGATCTCTATCTGATCTCTTACACCTCGCTTGCGCAGAAATTCATCGAGCATCAGGGTGGTTTCCATCGGCGCAATGCCACACTGGTGTGGAACGTTAGGCGTCGTCGGAAAGGTAACGCCGATAAATATACGGCCTTTTTCGATGGTCGAAATTTTCTTGTACAGTTCTCGTGCAGGATCGTGCTGATAGAAATGATCGCCAGCTTCTTTAAGACCGCTTATGCGCTCTGGTGAGGGAATGCAGCCAGTCGACACAACAAGGTAGTCATAATCATAACTCTTACCCGAAGCCATTCTCAGGCGACTGTCCTTAAACTCAAAGCCTTCAACCTCGTCAAGAACGAAGTCGATTTCCGGGCGCAGTAACGAGGCCTGTGGGCGGCGCAGCTCGTTTTTGTAGAATGCACCGAATGCGACGTACATAAAGGCGGGCTTGTAATAGTGCCATGGACTGTTTGATATCAGGGTAACGCGTGCCTTGCCCCTGACTATCTCCGGGTAGAGTTTTGCGACCAGGTTATTTGCGGTCATTGTGCCGCCAATACCCCCGCCAACCACGATGATGTTCTGAACCATGTTATATCTCCTTGAGGGATATAGATGCCTCTTAAATATCGTTTTTATTAGGACTCGCCGTGTCTCTCCTTTGAAAAAATTTCCTGTAGTGCCCTGAAGGGTAATAATGCAGAGTCATGCCGGGACGGCATGAATGCCGCGTGTTGAAAAATCGCTAACTCAGGCCAGATCAAAGCGTTTTGAGGTGGGACATCATTTTTTAAAATCTGCTCCAGCTGACTCTGAACGGACTGAAGCTTTTCCGCTGTCATTCCTGGTGCACGTTCATAAACGATCGCGGTTGTTGCCTGCCCCAGTGAGCAGGCCCTAACTTGGTAGCCAAGCTTTTTGATCCGGTTTTCTTCAATTATCGCGTCGAGTGTCAGCCGGCTGCCGCAGAGCTGTCGGCTGTGTACGGTAGTCGTTCGCACATTCGGTCCCGACAATCTGCGATCACGCCGCACTTGTGTGATATAGCGCTTCAGACTTAGCACAAACTCTTCAGCACTAAGCGCGCTTCCCAGGTTCTCGACATCACCCAACGTTTCACCTCACCCATTTGGTAGCAACCTTATTAGCACACTAGCAAATAGAATAAAAAATATACAGCTATCCCCGAAGCTTACTCAGCAGCTCTTCAGCAATATCCACCCTCACCTTCCCCAATCTGACCAGATCTTTCGCCACGGCTTCGATCTCTGCACCGAGCGCACCTGCCATCAACGCTATGTTCTTGGCGTGCAGTGCCATGTGGCCTTTCTGGATTCCGGTGGTCGCCAGGGCTTTCAAGGCGGAAAAATTCTGTGCCAACCCAACGGCAGCAATGGTGCGCGCTAATTACTCCGCACTTGTAACGGCCATGATATCCAGGGCAATGCGTGCGGTAGGATGGGATTTGGTTGCCCCTCCTATTAACCCCACGGGCATGGGTATTTCGATCATGCCGGTCAGGTTGCCATCACGGTCTGCCTCCCAGTGGCTCAACGAACGATAGCGGCCGGTTTGTGCTGCGTAAGCGTGAGCACCGGCTTCAACCGCACGGGTGTCATTGCCTGTGGCGAGCACTACCGCACTGACGCCGTTCATAATGCCTTTGTTGTGAGTGGCAGCACGGTATGGGTCGATGTCGGCGAACTCGTAGGCGGCCAGGATACCGTCACGTACTGATTCGCCCCCGATCGCATCCAGCGTCCAGGTTGCACGTGCTCTCGCCAGCCTGCGATCAGCAAGATTCGACAGAATACGCCGGTAAGTTCGTCCTCTTGTCCATTCTGCAATCAGCGGTGCAACGGCTTCCGCCATGGAATTCACGGCGTTGGCTCCCATGGCATCCCGGGTGTCCACAATAAGATGTGTGATCACCATGGTGCCCGTCTTGCGGCCCTCCAGAACACGAACTTCCACGTCGCGGAATCCGCCACCATGCTTGAGCAGCACCGGGTCGATTTCGTCGCAAACCTGCTTGATTTCTGCTTTGTGCTCCAGGATCTGCAAACGGGCAAACTCCGGGTTGGGCACATCAACCAACTGAATCTGGGCAATCATCAGTGAGCCCGACATGGAGGTGATAAAACCTCCGGAGTCCCGACATTGGCGCGCAGCGTTGCATACCGCCGCGACGACTGAAGACTCCTCTGTGGCCATCGGAATCAACGTATCCTGCTGATCCACCATCATGTTGGTCGCAACGCCAATGGGAATGTTCATGGTCCCGATGGCGTTCTCAATCATTGAGTCTGCGATCTCTGCGTCCAGATTGCCCGTGTTGCCCATGTGGTCTGCAACGTCTGGGGCCAGGCCAGCCACTTCGATGACTTTCTCCAGGTGCTCGTGCATGGAAAGGTTGTGAAAACCGGAAATACGAGAATTTTGGGTAGACATGTAATCAATCTCCGCCATTAAAGAATCAGGAAACCAGGCGCTGGGATAGCTGATTGGGCAGCCAGGTGACCAGGTCCGGGAACAACATGAACAGAATCAGCGCCAGAATTTGCAGTACGAGGAATGGGAGGATTGCCCGATAGACAGTCTCCATTCCAATTCCTGGCGGCAATACCCCTTTGATATAAAAAAGCGTGTAGCCGAATGGCGGCGTGATGTATGCTATTTGTGCGGTAATCAGAAACAACACACCAAACCACACTGGATCGAAACCAAACGAACTGATGATTGGCATGAACACCGGTACACACAGCAGAATGATGCCGATTTCATCCAGGAACAGGCCCAATAGAACGAGAAGGCCCATCATCGCCAGCAGCACCAGCCAACGGTTGAGCTCAAGGTTTTCAATGAACATCAGCAGCGAATCGGCACCTCCGATCCCGGTAAAGATCGAAACAAAGATTTTGGCGCCTATGGTGATCCACATGATCATGGTGGTAACGCGCAGCGTATCCATGGCCGCATCACTGAGATTTCCGATCGTAAACTGGCCCTGCAGCATCGCGGACAACATCGCCCCCACTACCCCAACCGCAGCGGCTTCCGTAGGCGTGGCGATCTCGGCGTAAATACTGCCCAGAACACTGAACACAATCAGGGTGGGTAAAAACAACGATTTCAAGGAGCCGAACATTTCAAACCAGCTCACTTCGATGTGTTCCGGAGTGGGCGCAAGGCTGGGTTTGAGCATGGTGCGGATAACCACGTAGCTTACGTAAAGCCCGGATAGCACCATCCCTGGCACTATCCCGGCAGCAAACATTTTGCCTACGGATATCTGGGCAGTAGCGGCATACACAATGGTGATGATGGAGGGCGGAATCTGGAATTTGACCCATTTCTGATCGTCTTTTTTAAACTCTTCTACGTTCACCGCGTGCAGCGATGAGGTTTTGGCGCCGGTATCCAGTCACGCTTTAAGCCTCAGGCCTGTGTCGTTCATCATGACCAATGCTACAAAGCCCAAGATCTCAGAACCGACGCGTCGCTTTTAGGCGCTGTTTCTCCCAGCGCTGCAGTTGGGAAAATGAGCGGCTTAGCGAGTGGTGAAAAGACAAGAAAATTTATTCAATTCCTCCTGCAACACTCTGTAAACAAGGGGAAAATTGATGACAAATTTTCTTCAAGCTCTGAGTGTAAAGGTCGTATTTCGTTAATGATTCCGGCAAATGAGTTCTGAAACCGGATGCGCGCAGCCACTCTATCCAGCGCATTTAGATTGCGGTACGACCCGAACCAGTCGTGAGAAACCATATGCCGCGTTGTTCTGCTCATATCAGGTGTCATCAAGTCTTCGTTATCCTGCAGCTTTGTATACACCTCGCTGATAAAGGTATTCTGGCCGGCATCGGTAAACTCATTCCAATGCCGCAGAAGAAAGTGGCCATACAAGACATCCAGAGCATCGGATTTCTTAAGGGCAAAGGCACTTGGAAGCACTACTCATTCTTCTTGGCGTGGGCCTCGTACTGTTTATCCCCGTGTGTTCGGTTCTGAGCGAGACCTATGAAGCCAGGCAAGTAACCCACGCCCCGGGGACGGATTTCAAATCCGTCCCCATGTACATGATTTGCGACACGCTCCACAGCGCAGCCTAACCAAAATAGAGTATCATCACTCAAACACATACCTTCAAGGATTGAAGATATGCCCAAGGCAAATGGATTGCAGTTCACCGCACAAGTCGGTGAGTTTCCCTCTGAAGTATTCTCCGTCGTTAGCTTCGATCTAAAAGAAGGCCTGTCACAGGTGTTCTGCGGCCGCCTGCAATTGGCCAGCACCGATTCTGATATCGATGCCAGCGATGTTCTGGAACAATCGGTTGACCTGGTAATATGGCAAAACAGCGAGCCACTGCGGCGCTTTACCGGCGTGGTCAGCGACTTTGTCATTTGTGACAGCGGCCATCACCGCACCCGTTATGAAATCGTGCTGCAATCGCCCCTGTGGCGTCTTGAGCTGATGTACAACAGTCGTATTTTTCAGGGCCAGACCACAGAATCCATTGCCAGCGCGCTTCTGCAAGAACGCGGAATACCCGCCGTAGCGTTTCAACTGAAGTGCCGTGGCGACGTTCGGGAATACTGCGTTCAGCACCGGGAGAGTGATCTGGCCTTTATTCAGCGCTTGGCGGCGGAAGAAGGTTGGCATTACCGCTACGGTCACGGCAGCATCGATGCCAGCCAGCAGCCAATGGTTATTTTTGCCGACCATCACGGTGACGGCCCAAGATTGGACGCCGCAGAATACAACGCCAAAGCGGGTGGTAGCAGCCAGCAACCCGCCGTATTTCGCTTGTGCTCCGAAGAACGCGTAAAAGCCTCGGCCGTGGTGATGAAAGACTACACCTTCAAAAATCCGGCTTACGCCATGATGCATGAACACCATGCGGCCCTCGAAAACCAACGCCAGGATTACCAACACTTCGACTACCCCGGCCGATTCAAAGCCGACGCCAGCGGCAAACGCTTTACCCAGGCGCGCCTGCATGCGCTTCGAAATGACGCCAACACCGCCACGGGTGCCAGCAACCGGCCAGATTTCACCTGTGGTGCGAAAGTTAAGCTCACCAATCACAATCACGAGAGCATGAACCGCGACTGGCTGCTAACCAGCGTCAACCATACCGGCAAACAGCCTCAGGCATTGGAGCAAGAAGCTGGCGCCGAAGCCATCACCTATCACAACACGTTCAATGCCATACCCGCCAATAAAACCTGGCGCCCCGATTTACCCCAAGGGGACGGATTTGAAATCCGTCCCCGACCTGTCTCCGATCTGCCCGAGGGGGACGGATTTCAAATCCGTCCCCAATCTCGCTCGCTTCCCCGACCTGTGATGGACGGGCCACAAGTGGCCATCGTCACAGGCCCCGAGGGCGAAGAAATCCACTGCGACGAACACGGCCGGGTAAAAGTCCACTTCCCCTGGGACCGGCGGCCGCTATCCGGCAATGCCGAAAGCAGCGCGAATAACCAACACAGCAGTGCCTGGCTCCGGGTTAGCCAGGGTTGGGCCGGTGGTCAATATGGTTTTATGGCCTTGCCCAGAATTGGAAATGAAGTCATCGTCTCCTTCCTGGACGGCGACCCGGATCAGCCCATCATCACCGGCTGCACCTACAACGTCACCAGCATGCCGCCCTACGCGCTGCCGCAATACAAAACCCGCACCGTCCTGAAAACCCAGACTCACAAGGGCGAGGGCAGCAACGAAGTGCGCTTTGAAGACGAAGCAGAAAAACAACAGGTGTATATTCACGCTCAGAAAAACCTGGACCTGCTCACCGAAAACAACCGAACCGAAGTCATCAACAATGACAGCCATCTGACCGTAGAAAAAACCCGGATAAGCCACGTCAAAGCCAGCGAACACGAAACCATAGGCGGAGGAAAACGAGAGCGCACAGGCAAAGACCACAGCTTCAGCGTCACCGGCACACTGCACCTCAAAGCCGGAACCGCCTGGCTCAACGAGGCCGGTACAGAGTTGCACATCAAAGCGGGTCAAAAGGTAGTGGTAGAAGCGGGCGCAGAGATCACCCTCAAAGCCGGCGGCAGCTTTGTGAAGATCGACCCCAGCGGCGTGTCCCTGGGTGGCGCCGCGATCAAAATGAACGCCGGTGGCGCGGCGGGTGGGGGAAGTGGGCAAAAGGTTCAGGTGCCGGAGATGCCGGGGTTGGTGGAGAAGAACGGTGGGGCCGTGGCGCCTGTTGAGTTGGCGGAGGTTGGACAGCGGGCGAATGCCAAACCAAAACCAATCGTTGCCCATCGATTAAAGCAAGCAAGAATAAACAGGTCTGCGGTGGTGGAGCGTTGTCAGGAACGGCCAGACGGCTCTTGCCCCTTGAGCAATTGCCCGTGTGGTAAAGCGCAGCCGGTATAAATGGAGATGTCGTACACCATGGTCAGTTCAACCGACACGCGCTATCTGGTGCTGGAGTCAAGGCAGAAAAAGACGTTACTTCAGGCGCTCTACGATATCTCCGATAATCCTCAATGGGCCTATCTGTTCGCGGACAGCGAGTGGCAAGACTACCTGGATGAAAGCCCGATTCTGTTGGAAACGGTACAGAACAGCGCAGAATATCGCTGGGCACTGATGGGCCTCGAAGACGAAAGTTTGAGTGGTTTGATTTTAGAGTCTACACAGGATCTGGATGCTGTAGTCAGTTGGTTAAGAGCCCGGCTGACCGTGTGTTTTGACGGCAATCGGAAAGGACTTTTGCGGCTCTACGACCCAAAGATCTGGCGCAGTCTGGCGGTACAATCAATGCCGGACGCTGAGATCATTGATCGCGCAATATACTGGTACGGCAAGCCCGGCCAACAGCGCTGGGTAATGGATGAAAACCCGGAGCCGATTGCCATGTCACCAATGCCGACACTGAACGAGCAACAGTGGCTGGCACTGAATGACGCCAGCGCCGGATCATGAATTTATTGTTTTAAGGGAAAGGAATCACAAGGATGTCTGAAACCACGTCTACCCAAACAGCAGGAAGCTGTGGCCCGGCCTGCGAAGGCGAATCGTTGATCATTGAGGTGATGGGGCAACGTTCCGCAGAGGGTCATTCGTTCCAGATCTTTGACGAGAGTGATAACGAACAGCAGGAGTGGCTGGAGAATCAGGTTTCACGGGAGGAACACGGCAACAGCCAGCTTCATGTCTGGCCCTGGAAGGCCCAGCCTGCAAGGAATATTTGGCTGGATATTGATGCAGATGAGGGCGCTTCTATAAGGGTGCCGCTGTTCGAAGCGGTTTCCGCCACCGAAAGGCAAATGGAAAAACAGTGGAATCGTATCCTGCCGCTGGTTCCCCTGACACTCATTCACGATCCCGAGCCTGAGCCCGGTCACCCGAACGAACATTTGGTCCCTGTGCGCCCAGGTTTTATTTACGTATTCAGGAAGGGGCACCTCTGGCGGGAACTGGAAGTTCGCTACTCTGACTCGCGAACCATGGAGTTTCTGGATATTCGTCTGACGGATTACCGGGACAGCGAGAAATCTGACCTGACGGAAGATCGGCGACCAGCCATAGGGAAGCCCCAACAGGCCATCTGGATGCCAGTCAGCGAAATGAACCGCTCTGTTCTTGCCGAATTCCAGATGGCGTTCTCTGAAGTACAGTGGTCCTCGCGGCGTGTTGCTTATCTTGAGGCTTCTGATTCGGCTCGGGCCGAAAGGTGTCAGGGGTTAAAAGGGCCGGAGCCAGCGCCGGAGGTCGCCTCGCAACTACGCGACCGGCAGACGCCGGGTCACCTGATTTCTTTGTTACAACTTCCTGAAATGAGGCTTCGGGAGCCTTACCTGGAACAGCTTCTGCCGAAGCCGTGGAGCAGCGTTTATGATTTACGCGGCCAATATGCAAAAAACCTTTACGGACAGGCACGTGAAGAAGCGCAGGCTTTCGCTGCGGACAAGGAATCCGCAGAGGAAGCCTGGGAAGCCGCGCATTACCGAGGCGCCCTCTTGAGACGAGCGCCTGCAGCGCGAGCGGCGGCCTTTATAGATGAAACATCCGGCACTGAAGAAAAGTCCCTCTGGCAAACACTGGAATCCAGTGAGGACACCCTTGCCGCCCCGCGGGAGAAGGGCTATAGCGGCATTATTTTGGAAGACCGCCTGTTCCGCCTACGGCACTGCCTGACCGAAGCACTGGAAGCCCATGGGTTTTTGACCAGCCTGCTTGAAGCAATCGGCCAGAAGCCCCACAGCGACAGCGCCCAGGTAGTCTACCGGTTAATGGCGCCCGAACGACTGGGGGGCCAGGCCAACCCCCTGCACCGTTACCTCGAAGAGATTGATACTAGCCGCTTCAGCCCTTTGCACACCCATCTGCTGACGGCGCAACGCCAGCTTGCGAGGGCAGCGCTGGCCGAATCCCAGAAACAATTGGCGGACCTGGTCCGGCAAACCGATAATCAAGTCGCCATGGCGGACCTGTTCAGTCTCTCCGGTGCCGACTATCTCGAGGGTTTCGCCCTCACGCAGGATCTGTTCCATGTCCTGGCCATAGACCCCAACAGTGTCGATCACCTCGCGCGCTCGGCCCCTACCAGCGAGGCCCAGGTGCGGGACGCCAACGATCTGGTCCTGAAAATTGTTGGAGACGGCAGTGATCAGCCCTTGCACGCCATGCTGTTCCCGGCGGAGCAACTAGATGAAGTGGGCAGCACAGCCACCGAGAGCGGGAACCGGGCAGAGTGTGGCGATGGTCGTTGCCGGCCGGCTGACCTGGAGCAGTTACCCGACCAGCCACCGCAATCGGACGAAGTGCAAACCCTCACCGCTGCAGCACTGGCAGGTCTGGTAAAAACCGATGCCATCGATCTGTCCTCAGAATCCAAGCGATGGATGGCCGCCGTTGGCGCCATCTTGGACGGAATCGACAAGCATGTCCGGGCTCTGGCCAACCGACTGCAATCCCAGACTTACAGACTCGACAGCCGACTTTACGGCCCCCTGCTAAGAATGGCCAAGGCGCGCGATCCTTCGCTACTGGGCGGCGTCCAGATGGTCGCCCGCAACGCCGTCCCACAGGGCTGGATTATCCTGGGGTTGCGCGACCCGGCTTCCGGCCTGGACATGGGGTTAACAGAAGCAGACCGGGAATACACCCACAAAGCCAATGGCCACCGGCGCTTCTACGGCGAGTTTTTGGACGCTGACGGCCAGCCCCTGGCCGGTACTCGTAAATCCACTATGCCTGATCTGGCTGACACGGCCGAGGCCCGGCGGATGCAGGTTTACGCCGCCCCTGAGACTTCTGAGGTGGTCCGGGCCCAGCGGGATATGCGCCGGCTTAAACGGTGGGATGAACTTTTTAGCCGGATACGAGTGCCTTATTTGGTGCTGGTGTTTGAGGGGCATAATATTTGGAGAGAGCGAGACTTATTCAGTAAAACCCTGGCACAGAAAGGTCGTTTTAGGGCATTTTCAGGCGGCGTTAGCGCCGCTGCTGATCTGATATTCGCGGGCACAATCGCCGCAGAGCGGCTAAGTATGGATCTTGAAATCTGGAAAAACGCAAGCAAAAAACTTAGCAAAACTGCCTTTACCATCAACTCTGAAGTTGTCGGAAAAGCATCTACAAGGCTGGCAAATGCCTTGCCCGGCATAGTGAGCCGTCGACTACTCGGGGGCATCGTCACCGCCGGGATCACCATTACGGTGTCGCTATTGGACATGGCCCATGAGTGGGACACCGGTGATATGGAGGCCGCTGCAGCCTACGGGGCCTCAGCCGTCGGTGGCGGCATGATGCTGATGGGCGGCCTGATGATGGCCAAAATGACCGAAGCGGGTATTGCTCCCATACTGCTGGGATTGGGTCCCTGGGGCTGGGTAGTGGCCGGTGCCACCCTGGCTATCGGGGCCGGGCTACTGGCCGTAGTGCTGGACGACCCGCCCCTGGTGGACTGGTTGAAGCGTGGACCTTTCGGACCGGAACAGGACGACGCTTATCCCCACCTGGCCAACAACCCGCAAGAAACGTACTACCGGCTGGTGGATTTGTTAGCCAGGTCTCGTATTACCATCGAGACGGCTCATAACATGTCGGCCAAACTGGCGGGTCAGGGGTACAACATAGATCCCCGGCAGGACAGAGAGTTTGCAAAAATCAACACAGTGGTAAAAGTGGAAAACAATGTGACCGCCATTCTAAACGAGGCCTGCCTGACCGTTGCCATGCGCCCGGTGCAGATCACCCGCAAGCCCTCGCGACGTGGCTTGAAGACCCAACGGGAAACCCTGCAGGAACCGCCGAAGGTGGTGCTGGAACAGCCCCTACTTAACGGCAAGGCCTACTACCTCGCCCTACCGCCTCGGGAGATCTTCAAGAATTTCTGGGGTCAGGAGGGCCTAAAAACCAGCGAAGTGCTGGTTCGGGCCCAATGGCGCGGCAGTTGGGATTACGGTCAAGCCTCACGCAACCTGGTGTTTCCCGCGCCGGAACTGCACGACCCGACCACCTTCGATCTGGCCGCACACGGCGAGCCAGATTTCACTGAGACCGGCCAGCTTTTCTGGGCGGATGAACAGACCCATCAATCGGAGGAGGCCAAATGACCGCCACCCTCGACCCGACCGGCTACGCCCCCACGGCCTACCGCAGCAACCGCAAAACCCCGGAACCGGCAGAGCCCAGCCAACAGAGCACATTGTTCCGCAAAAGCTGGACCATGGGGTCGCCGTTGCCCAAGGGAAAGCTGTCCGGCGTGTACCCCCCGAATTTTCTCAAGACTTGGGGACCCAAGGAGGTCAGGGAAGATGAGGAGAGCCTTCATTGCTTCAAAGCTGAGGCAGAGGCCGGGGGAGAGCCGTTTAACCCAGTTGGATGGATCAATGGCGACAGCATACGCTACGCTACCCTTCCCAACGTTAGCTGGGCGCTGCTGTGGATGCAGCATGGGGGACGGTTGCTGTTCACCTGGTTGTTTCCAATTTTTTTGCTGGTCATCGCCTTTGGTTGGACTCAAGAACCGGATCATGTGACTTTTCATGAGTTCTTCTGGGACGGAATTTTTCCGTTTTTGGCCTATGTTTTCCTACCCATGCTCCTTTGCTGGGGCATCGGCCGCTTCCTCGAGAAAAAATACCCCAAAGTGGTCTACCAGGAACCCAAAGGCCCTCTCTGGAAACTCAACCGCCGCACCGGCATGGTGACCTTGTTCAAAAACCCGGAAAAAGAAGGTCAGTCCGGAGAAATCCGGGCGCAGGCCCCTTTTCATGAATGGGACGGCTACCTGCTGAGCCTGCCGGATCATCAGGGTAATATCTGGTACCGGCTGGTGCTGGTCCACAAGACTCAGGAATGGGCCCTGCCCATGAACCAGCTTCTCGCCGCCACCACCAACCGCGAAGACGTGCTGGCCTACTGGGACCTGATCCGCCAATACATGGACGTGACCAAGTCGCTGCCGGATATCCCCCTGTTCGAAGCCCATCGTCAGCTTGACCTCACCACCTGCGCCCAAGACGAAAAGAAGGGGCGAGATCCCTTATACTGGCGAAATATGAACGAAGAAGACTACGACGCCTTCAAGCGTAAAAACCGGACCGATCTGGGCAATCACTCATGGCGTTAGTTCAGCCCCTACCCAGCGGCCACATCGATCGCAACCTGGTGTTCCCCGCGCCGGAACTGCACGACCCGGCCACCTTCGATCTGGCCGCACACGGCGAGCCAGATTTCACTGAGATCGGCCAGCTTTTCTGGGCGGATGAACAGACCCATAAAGCGGAGGCGGCCAAATGACCGCCACCCTCGACCCGACCGGCTATGCCCCCACGGCCTACCGCAGCAACCGCAAAGCCCCGGAACCGACAGAGACCAGCCAACAGAGCACGTTGTTCCGCAAGAGCTGGACTATGGGGCCGCCCTTGTCCGAGGGAAAGTTGTCCGGCCTGATTCCTCCTGGATTTCTAGACACTTGGCACCCTCAGCGCTTAAGAGAATATGAAGAAATCGAAAAGCGAAAGGGCATCACTGAACTGGAGGAGCGGCACACCTATCATGGTCGCCTGGATGAAGAATGCCTGCGCTACGCCACCCTGCCCAAGATAAGCTGGGCACTTCTGTGGATGCAGCATGGGGGGCGGTTGCTGTTCACCTGGTTGTTTCCAATTTTTTTGCTGGTCATCGCCTTTGGTTGGACTCAAGAACCGGATCATGTGACTTTTCATGAGTTCTTCTGGGACGGAATTTTTCCGTTTTTGGCCTATGTTTTCCTACCCATGCTCCTCTGCTGGGGTATCGGCCGCTTCCTCGAGAAAAAATACCCCAAAGTGGTCTACCAGGAACTCAAAGGCCCTCTCTGGGAGCTCAACCGCCGCACCGGCATGGTGACCTTGTTCGAAAATCCGGAAAAAGACGGCCAGTCCGGAGAAATCCGGGCGCAGGCCCCTTTTCATGAATGGGACGGCTACCTGCTGAGCCTGCCGGATCATCAGGGCAATATCTGGTACCGGCTGGTGCTGGTCCACAAGACTCAGGAATGGGCCCTGCCCATGAACCAACTTCTCGCTGCCACCACCAACCGAGAAGACGTACTGGCCTACTCGGACCTGATTCGCCAGTACATGGACGTAACCAAGTCGCTGCCGGATATTCCCCTGTTCGAAGCCTACCGCCACTTGGACCTCACCACCTGCGCCCAAGACGAAAAGAAGGGGCGAGATCCCTTATATTGGCGAAATATGAACGAAGAAGACTACGACGCCTTCAAGCGTAAAAACCGGACCGATCTGGGCAATCACTCATGGCGTTAGTTCAGCCCCTACCCAGCGGCCACATCGATCGCAACCTGGTGTTCCCCGCGCCGGAACTGCACGACCCGGCCACCTTCGATCTGGCCGCACACGGCGAACCAGATTTCACTGAGACCGGCCAGCTTTTCTGGGCGGATGAGCAGACCCATAAAGCGGAGGAAGGCACATGACTGCCGTCTTGGATGATTCCGGCTACGCGCCCACGGCCTATCGCAGCAACCGCAAAGCCTCGAAGCTGGCAGAGACCAGCCAGCAGAGCACGTTGTTCCGCAAAAGTTGGACCATGGGATCGCCCTTGTCCGAGGGAAAGTTGTCCGGCCTGATTCCTCCTGGATTTCTAAACACTTGGGACCCTCAGCACTTAAGAGAATCTGAAGAAATCGAAAAGCGAAAGGGCATCACTGAACTGGAGGAGCGGCACACCTATCATGGTCGCCTGGATGAAGAATGCCTGCGCTACGCCACCCTGCCCAAGATAAGCTGGGCGCTGCTGTGGATGCAGCATGGTGGACGTATACTGTTTACTTGGTTATTTCCGATTTTTTTACTGGTAATCGTATTCGGTTGGACCCAAGTGCCAAAATACATGAATTTTCAAATGTATTTCTGGGATGGCATTTTCCCTTTCGTGACTTATTTTTTCCTACCCATGCTTCTCTGCTGGGGTATCGGCCGCTTCCTCGAGAAAAAATACCCAAAAGTGGTCTACCAGGAACCCAAAGGCCCTCTCTGGGAACTCAACCGCCGCACCGGCATGGTGACCTTGTTCAAAAACCCGGGAAAAGAAGGTCAGTCCGGAGAAATCCGGGCGCAGGCCCCTTTCCATGAATGGGACGGCTACCTGCTGAGCCTGCCGGATCATCAGGGCAATATCTGGTACCGGCTGGTGCTGGTCCACAAGACTCAGGAATGGGCCTTGCCCATGAACCAACTTCTCGCCGCCACCACCAACCGCGAAGACGTGTTGGCCTACTGGGACCTGATTCGCCAGTACATGGACGTAACCAAGTCGCTGCCGGATATTCCCCTGTTCGAAGCCTACCGCCACTTGGACCTCACCACCCGCGCCCAGGACGAGAAGAAGGGGCGAGATCCCTTATACTGGCGAAATATGAGCGAAGATGACTACGAAGCTTTCAAACGCGAAAACCGGACCGACCTGGCCAATCACTCATGGCGCTAGTCCAGCCCCTACCCAGCGGCCACATCGATCGCAACCTGGTGTTCCCCGCGCCGGAACTGCAAGGCCCGGTCACCTTCCAGGTTCCACTCGCAATTCGAAAAAACCGGGGCAGATTTATTTTAAGAATTTGCGCGAGTGAAGACCATGACGCCGGTATCGTTCAAGCGGAAGCCCGAGCCCGGCCGGAGGCTGGCGTACTGAAACCATTGCCAGAAAATCGGGCACCATCCGTCAGGGCATTGAAAATGACTACGACGAGCAACGCCAGTCAATCAACTTCATGATTGGCAAGTCGCAGTTGTCAGACTTTACGCCGCAATCGGACTACGAGCGTGTCAAAACCCGTTACCGGGTGAAAAGTCTTTCGCTGACTTTTACGGTTGATGTATGGCAGCGAGACGCAGAGCAATACGAGGGCCAGGAAGTGACTCACATAATGGAGCATCTGGACGTTGAGTGGCAGCGATAATCAGTTAGATATGATGAGCGAATACCGTGAAACGGCTTTTCGTTCAGCTAATATTCCGAAACAACATGCTTTGGAGAGCCCAGATGGCTTTGTGAAGTTGCTTGAAGGGAGCGACCTGATAGAAAGGTTGGCTTGGGGGCGCTACAGCAAGTTAAATATACACGAGCGCCCTAAATATGCAGAGGCTCATCAAACTCAAAGCGGCAGTCGATTGCCAGAGGGTCGTGCGTGGACCCACAAGAAAAAACCTAAAGATCTAATTAAAACACGTTGGCAGCTTCTATTAATGCTTGCTGGAGCTTTCGCGGATTACTCGATTTTTGGCTTTTTTTTCGCGTGCAATTTTTTGGCAGCGATGATCGTTGGATTTTTGGATGGTTGGACTGCGTTCGCTTCATTCTTTGAAGTAGGCGCTTGGATGGTTGGACTCCATCTCTTCTGCCGCTACCCCTTCACCTGGTTCCTCGAGCGTAACCCCGACTTCATCGTCAAAGACCTGGGCTGCGGCTTCTTCCGTCCCACCGGCATGGTCAAATTCCGCACCTGGCGCGAAGAAACCTTTGAAGCGCCGTTTATCGAGTTTGACCCTTATATTTCCTATCACGTTCAGCCCAAGGGCCCCTTCAGTTACAAGTTACAACTTCGCCACCGATACAGCGGCTGGCAAACGGCAGTGGCCGAGGTGCACAGCACGCAGAAAGTAGAACTCTACGCCCACTGGGATGAGTTGCAGCGATACATGGACGTCAACCAACCCTTGCCGGATATCCCGGCCCTAGAACCTTATCGTCATCTCGATCCGACAACAGCCGCGTACGACGCCGCAGGCAAACGCGAACGCCCGGCTGACTATTGGGCCACGCTGGATCTGGAGTGGTGGGAAAAAGAAGGCTACCCCGCCCACATAGAAAAGATCCGCAACTTCCCGTGGGACTCGCTGGAAGACCAGATGCAGTACAGCGTGCCGAATTTGAATGAAGCGACGATGGCTTGATCTAAAAGTGGTCGAATGAGAAAGAAAACGAGATCGGTCCATGCCTCGTGCCAGTATCGCGCCGACCCACTGATGCTGCAGCAGGACTCTCATGCAAACGGTGATGACGAAGCGGCTGCAATGGCATTGATGATTGCCAAAGGCGAACATCCCCTGGGTGCGATGCTATTGCCGTTCCAAAACACCGCGAGCGAATGCCGGGTTGGCAGTGCGACCGTGTCTAATCTGAAATTTATGGTTGAAGCACTGGAAGACCGCAGCCAGGACATGCGCGTGTTGGAACCCAATGTGCTACGCAGCATGGCGGATCATCAGGAACAGATTCGGGCACCGGACAGCGAGGCGAGAACAATGCAGGCACGCTCTGCGGCATACGCCTTCTCCAGTGTCGCCGGTGAAATTTCCCAGTGGTGGCTGACGAGGATTCAAACTGAACTGACACAACGTGGCGCCGTGTTTACGGCTGACATCAACCGTATAAAAGGTGCGTTTGAAGGCTTTTCCGAAACCGCAATCCCCGGCAAAACTACCCTGCAGTTGGAAGGTGCCGACGAGGGGCGTACTTACATTGTGCTCGACGTACTCGATGAGCAGGGCAATACGCTGACGTCTGGGGCGGTAGTAGCGGCCAGTCTGAAAGTGGCCGATGCCGATGCGTTTAATGGGGTGGTGAAACACCCGTCGGTTAAGAGTTTGCTACATCAGGCCACGGTTCGGCCGGATGGATTGCCGGCGTTATTGGTAGTGTTCGATTTTTGGAATTTTTGTGTTCAAGCACAGGCTCTTCGACTCGAAATAAAAAGTGTTGCCAGGTTTATTAGTGCTTTTGCAGATTTGGGCATTAGCTCAGCCCAACTTGTAACGTTGTTGCCTAAGCATCCCGGATGGCTCGTCCCTTGGATTGCCAAAGGAAAGGAGGAAGCCAAGTGGTTTACTGCAATGACAAACAAGGTCAACGTGGCTGAGGAAATGGCAAAAGAAATTGTTCGCAACAAACTTCAGGCGTTGGGCTGGGTCGCTGGTATGTTCACGACCGCCCTGATGGTCAATGATTCTGTTGTCTCTTTCGTCAATGGACGATGGGGCACCGGCTTTGCCCAACTTACCAAGGCCAGTGGCGTGGCGACCATGGTCAGCTCTGATATTATCGCAGCGCGTTTATTGACACCTACCACTCGTCGCGTTGTTGAGCGAACGTCTGTCCAGGCGGCGCAGGTAGCTCTCGGACGGATCATCCCGGCTGCCGCCGGCTGGGCAGGGACGGTTGCTTCCGGCTGGGTAACGGCTCTGGGTTTTGCCATTTACGTGGTTGGTGAAGCGGCCTATTACCGAATGATGGACGATGCGGTTAGCGAGTGGCTCCGGGCAGGTCCATTCTCTGGTGATCGGGACAAGCAAACAGCGAAGCTTAACTCCGAATCGGAAGCCTACATTGCATTGGTTAAAGCGATGACGCCAGTGTCGTTCAAGCGTATCTCAGACAATGACATGATGAAGTGACTCGATAGTCGCGGTCTAAAGAGTTGGAAGGATGAAGCCGAGAGCGTTCTCACATTCGCCAGCCCAGCGCTGGCGATCACAGGTGAGCCTTCGGTGACTAAACTGGAGCTGTCCTGGCGTCAGGCGCGTTATCGCGTGTTCGGACGGAACCCCGCAGGGGAGTTGCGAAAAGAGTTTATCGGTGCGAAGTCGGGAACACTGCTTAAGGGAATTCAAGAAGATTTCGACGACAAGCGTCATGCTATCGATTTCATGATCGGCCAGTCACAGTTAGCGGAGATGATGCCCCAAGGTTTTAATGAGCTCGTGGAAACCCACTACAAAGTGAAAAGTCTTTCCCTGAACTTCACCGTCGATGTCTGGCAGCGCGATACGCAAAGCTACGAGTCACAGGAAGTCGAGCATAAAATGGAGGATCTGGACGTTGAGTGGCAACGCTAGTCAGTCAGAAACAATTAGCGAATATTCGAGCTCGGCCTTTCGCTCGACGGATATCCCGCGTCAGAAGCCTCTGGAAGATCCGGGGGGCGCTATTAAAGCGCTGGAGGGTGGTGACCTTATTGAGCGGTTGCCGTGGGCGGCTTACTCGGGATTGGATAACAGCCTGGGCCCGAGCTCTGTGGAAACCTTTAAGGAGCGAGCAGCGGGTAAAGGCCCCAAAAAACTCGCTGGTCCGGCGTGGACGCATAGTGTCAGTCCCAAAGATTTGATAAAAACCCGTTGGCAATTACTTTTGTTGCTGGCGGGATCTTTTGCTGACTATGGAATGCTTAAGTGGATGATCTTGCTGGTCGCGTTAACAGCGATAATCGTATCATTCAGATTCGGTTTAAACGGATTTATCGACACATTCAACATTGCCGCTGTCATATTGTTGCTCCATTTTTTCTTCCGCTACCCCTTCACCTGGGTTCTCGAACGCAATCTCGATTTCATCATCACAGACTTAGGCTGCGGCTATTTCCGCACCACCGGCATGATCAAATTCCGCACCTGGCGAGAGGAGACGTTCAAAGCCCCATTTATTGAATTCGACCCCTACATTTCTTACCATATTCAGCCCAAAGGCCCGGTGAGTTATAAGCTACAGCTGCGCCACCGTTATACGGGGAAACAGACAGTGGTAGCGACCGTGGGAAGTTCGAATCGGGCAGAGCTCTACGCTGAATGGGACGAGCTTCAACGCTACATGGATGTCACCCAGCCCCTGCCGGATATTCCGGCTCTCGAACCTTATCGCCACATCGACCCCACCACAGCCGAGTACGATGCCGCAGGTAAACGCGAACGCCCCGCCGATTACTGGGCGACGCTGGATCTGGAATGGTGGGAAAAACAAGGCTATCCCGCCCACATGGAAAAAATTCGCAACTTCCCGTGGGGGTCATTGGAAGACCAGATGCAGTATAGCGTGCCCAACCTGAATGAAGCGACGATGGCGTGATCCAAAATTTGTCTGATGAGAAAGGACATGGCCCATGAGTGGGATACCGGTGATATGGACGCCGCCGCAGCTTACGGGACCTCAGCCGTCGGTGGCGGCATGATGCTAATGGGCGGTCTGATGATGGCCAAAATGACCGAAGCGGGAATCGCTCCCATACTGCTGGGCTTGGGTCCCTGGGGCTGGGTAGTGGCCGGTGCTACCCTGGCTATCGGGGCCGGGTTATTGCCAATAGTGCTGGACGACCCGCCCCTGGTAGACTGGCTGAAACGTGGTCCTTTCGGACTGGAACAGGACGATGCCTGTCCCCACCTGGCCAACAACCCGCAAGAGACGTACATAGCGGCCATCAATGAAGACCCACTTCAGGTCCGAGTCGGTTGTCAGCCCACTAAAGAGCTTTTTCCAGATGCCTTTTTTCGACCAGTGATTGAACGCCTTGTAGATGGAATTCCACTTGCCGAAATGCTCTGGCAGATTTCTCCATGGTATGCCAGTGCGTATTCTGAACAGAATACCTTCGACTGTCCTGCGCAGGCCTGCCTTGTCATAGAGGCTGAATTGAAGCAATATTTCTTTCAACTTGGACCACAGCTCCTCTGTGAGCATGTATCTGGGCATTGCAGGCTCGTATGATTGCTGTTTTGGAACTTCATTATACAAACCAGCTTTTATCTTTCAAAGGCTTACGAGCAATTGTTAACAGCCCCTGGCAATGATTAAAAACACTGCTCAAAAACACCTCATTTCGTCATGTGATTGCTTTATTCAAACCCGCGTCAGCGAATCTACGCCCATGGTCTACTGGTTGCGTAACCGAAACGGCCTAAAGTGGTTTACAAGCACACTAAGAATAAACACTGACACGGTGAGGTGGAGTTAATGATTTACAACGCAGAATTTACACGCTCGATCAGCAAACCGGACGATTTCTGGCGTGAAAAAGCCGCCGACATCGAATGGATTAAATTTCCGCACACCATCTGGCAGGCTAAAGACAATGGCCACGGTGACTGGTTTACCGATGGCGAGCTGAACACCAGTGACATTGCTCTGGACGCCAACCTTCGCGCTGGCCGTGGTGAACAAACCGCACTGATTTACGACTCACCGGTAACCAACACCCAGCAAAGCTATACCTACAATCAGCTGACAGATGAAGTCGCGCGTTTTGCCGGCGCTCTGAAGGCCCGCGGCATCGAAAAAGGCGATCGCGTCGTTATTTACATGCCGATGATCCCTCAGGCGGTGATTGCGATGCTGGGCTGTGCTCGTATTGGCGCGGTTCATTCGGTGGTGTTTGGCGGTTTTGCGGCCCACGAGCTGGCCGTTCGCATTGACGATGCAACGCCCAAGGCACTCATTACCGCGTCTTGCGGCATCGAAGTCAGCAAGGTGATTGCCTACAAACCGTTGGTGGATAAGGCTTTGGAACAGGCTAAACATAAACCTGAGCTGTGTGTTGTGTATCAGCGCCCGGAAGCACTGGCCAGCCTGCAAAGCCCGAGAGATGTGGATTGGAACGAACTTGTTCGCGATGCCGAGCCAGCTGCCCCGGTCGCCGTCAAATCGACCGATCCGCTGTACATTCTTTACACCTCCGGCACCACCGGTAAACCCAAAGGTGTGGTGCGAGACAACGGCGGCCACGCCGTGGCCCTTAAATACAGCATGAAGCTGGTCTACGACGCCAGCCCCGGTGATGTGTTCTGGACCGCATCGGATGTGGGCTGGGTGGTGGGTCACAGCTACATTGTTTACGCGCCCCTGTTTGCCGGCTGCACAACCGTACTGTATGAAGGCAAACCGGTTCGCACCCCCGACGCAGGCGGTTTCTGGCGCGTGATCCAGGATCACAAGGTCAATATTCTATTTACCGCCCCAACCGCTTTCCGCGCGGTGCGCAAAGAAGATCCGGAGGCAAATTTTTTAACGAAATACGACATCAGCTCGCTGAAGCGGATCTATCTGGCCGGCGAGCGCCTGGACCCGGCCACTTACGACTGGCTGCGTGAGCACACTCATTTGCCCGTGCTCGACCACTGGTGGCAAACCGAGACCGGTTGGGCCATTTGTGGCAACCCCGCCGGGATTGAAATGATGACCACTAAGCCCGGTTCCGCCACTATGCCGTCCCCCGGCTACGATGTTCAGATTGTCGATTTACGCGGGAACCAAATGCCGGCGGGTGAACAGGGCCAGATCGCGATAAAACTGCCACTGCCACCGGGCTGTCTGCAAACCGTTTGGGGTGATGACAAGCGTTTCCGTGAGAGTTATCTCGACGCTATTCCCGGCTTTTACAGCACCGGTGATGGCGGTTTTGAAGATGAAGACGGTTATATTTTCGTTATGGGCCGCACCGACGACGTGATTAACGTAGCCGGCCACCGGCTATCTACCGGTGAAATGGAAGAAGTGGTGTCGTCTCATCCAGCTGTGGCCGAATGCTGCGTGGTAGGTGTTCATGACGAAATGAAAGGCCAGATTCCGATCGGGCTGGTGCTGATTAAAGACGGCGCCACCATTGACCATGACGAACTGGAAGATGAACTGGTAGAAATGATGCGTGAAAAAATTGGTGCCATTGCCTGTTTTAAGCGAGCTATGGTGGTTGAACGTTTGCCAAAAACACGCTCTGGCAAGATTCTGCGCCGAGTTATACGACAGATTGCAGACGGCGAAGCCTACAGTGTGCCAAGCACCATCGATGACCCGTCCATTCTGGAAGAAATCAGCGACCAGTTCCGGCCTCGGTAAATATTCCAAAACAGCGCCCGAAAGGGCGTTGACGGCGCCTTCGTCGGGTCTATACTGCAATGGCAGTACCAAAACCC
The DNA here is from genome assembly GCF_023311895.1 of Marinobacter sp. M3C. Classification (GTDB taxonomy): domain Bacteria; phylum Pseudomonadota; class Gammaproteobacteria; order Pseudomonadales; family Oleiphilaceae; genus Marinobacter. Next base: position 4,676,556 of record NZ_CP092284.1, on the reverse strand, counting down.
CTACCGGGGAAAATCAGAAAAAGCTCCGTGTATAGGAGCTCATGTGAAATACAGGAAAGATCGATGTCTGAGACCACAACGGGCCACGTGAAGTGGTTCAACGAAGCAAAAGGCTTTGGCTTTATCGCCCAGGAAGACGGCAGTGACGTATTCGTTCACTTCAGCGCCATCAACGCAGACGGTTTTCGCACCCTGGCTGAAGGCCAGAAAGTACAGTTTACTGTAACCGACGGCCCTAAAGGCCCGCAGGCAGAGAACGTAACGCCTGTTTGATATGGGCTGTCGCTGATGAAACGTGACCAGTCAGAAAAACGGGCCGATGATTCACCGGCCCGTTTTTTATGGCTAATGTTAAGATCAGACGCTTAACGCCTTATCGGCCGCTTTTGCGCTAGCGTGAACACCGGGCACAACTTGGGCCACCGCATTCAATAACGCCTGCAAGGTCGCCGACGTGGTGTCTTCCGCCAGGGCTGCTGCGCTGCACGTCTGGCCGTTAGCCTGCAAACGAATACACGCCATGGCATTGGCCGAAGTGCCTGCACCCAAGGCGAACTCGTCGTAAGCCTCTACCGCCAGGGTAATGGAAAAACGCTGGGCCAGCGCCGCTGCCACGGCTTCCACCGCCCCGGACCCATAGCCTTGTAACGTTACCGGTTTATTTTCATTGCCTATTACCAAATCTGCGCGCACGCCCTCTTCGTTGCGATGAAGATCGTAAGTGCGCAATGCCCAGTCTGCCGGCACGGCAAGGTAGCGAGCTTCAAACAGGCGGTGAATGCTCATCGAATCGATCTCGCCGCCGTTGTTTTCCGCTTCACGCTGCACCACTTTGCTGAATTCAATTTGCAGCCAACGGGGCAAGCTGATGTTGTAATCCCGCTCCAGCACAAAAGCCACGCCGCCCTTGCCAGACTGGCTATTGATGCGCACCACCTCGTCATAGCGACGGCCCAGGTCGAACGGATCAATCGGCAGATAGGCCACATTCCAGACATCACCTTCTTTACGCTGGGCCAGACATTTGCGGATAGCGTCCTGATGGCTGCCAGAAAACGCGGTGAATACCAGCTCGCCGGCGTAGGGATGGCGTGGATGGGTCGAAATTTCGGTGCAGGCTTCAACCACCTCGGTAATGTCAGCCATGCCGGACAAATCCAGGGTTGGGTCAATCCCCTGCGAATACAGGTTCATCGCCATGGTCACCAGATCCATATTACCGGTGCGTTCGCCGTTCCCCATCAGCGTTCCTTCCACCCGATCAGCGCCCGCCATGACCGCCAGTTCGGCTGCGGCGACGCCACAACCCCGGTCATTGTGCGTGTGCACGCTGATGCTCAGATGCTCGCGGCGCTGGATAGTATCGCAAATCCACTCAATCTGATCGGCAAATACGTTGGGCGTGGCCATCTCTACCGTGGCAGGCAGGTTAATAATGACCGGCTGACCTTGGTCCGGGCGCCACACTTCGGTCACTGCATCGATGACTTCAGCGGCAAAATCCAGCTCGGTGCCGGTAAAGCTCTCCGGCGAATACTGAAAGGTCCATTCGGTGTTCGGGTAACCGGCGGCCAGCTCCTTCACCAAACGCGCGCCTTCTACTGCAATATCACGGATGCCATCACGGTCTAATCCGAACACCTGCTGACGCTGCACGGTGGAAGTGGAGTTATAAACGTGCACAATGGCTTTTTTGGCGCCTTCCAGTGCTTCGTAAGTGCGCTTGATCAGCGTCGGCCGCGCCTGGGTCAGCACCTGAATCTTTACATCGTCAGGAATACGCCCTTCTTCGATCAGCTTGCGGCAGAAATCAAAGTCCGGCTGACTGGCTGCGGGAAAACCGATCTCGATTTCCTTGAAGCCCAGCTTTACCAGCAAATCAAACATCCGCTGTTTCTGGCTGACCGACATAGGTTTGACCAGAGCCTGGTTGCCATCCCGCAAATCAACCGCGCACCAGGTGGGCGCGCGCTCAATCACACGATCGGGCCAGCGCCGGTTGGTTTTGGCAATGGGCTTGAAGGAGGCGTACTTACGATGATCAAAAGCCATACAATGGTTTCCTTTTGCGGATGCAGACTGCCGATTACAGAACACAATATTACACAAAAAGTCGCCGCAGGTGATTGCTAATGAAGGTTATAAACCGGACTATAAAGCTATTAAATATTGAGAAAACTGAGGTTAGTGGCAGAATATGCTTAATAGATCCGAAACCCTGATCGCGCTGGACAAAACCGACCGAAAAATTCTGGACCACCTGCAAAAAGACGGCTCGCTCACTAACCAACAACTGGCCGACAAAGTCGGGCTATCGCCGTCGCCCTGCCTGCGCCGGGTGCGTGCGCTGGAGCAAAGCGGCGTGATCGTGCGCACAGCCACCATTCTTAATCATAAAAAACTGGGGCTGGCGCTCACCGCCATTATTCTGATCGGCATGGACCGGCACACACCGGAACGTTTTGCGGCGTTTGAGGAGGCCGTCAGCGCCTATCCGGAGGTGCTGGAGTGCTACCTGATTACCGGCCACGATGCGGACTACATGCTCAAAGTGGTGGTGCCGGATATGGACCATTACCATCACTTTCTGCTGAACCAGATAACCCGTATTGCCGGGGTGAGCGGCGTGCATTCAAGCTTTGTGCTGCGCCGAGTTCTGGATAACACGGCCCTGCCCTTAGGTTACTTGTCGTGAAATGCCCGGCCGGTGTCTGTACCTGCCTGTTGTGGCTCCGTACAATAGAACCCATTATTTTTGAGGCTTCGGCCTCTCCATGAATCACTCCTGACGGAACCCAAAATGCGAGCCAGCCGTTATCTGATTGCCACCCAGAAAGAAACACCCGCCGACGCGGAGATTATCAGCCACCAGCTGATGCTGCGTGCCGGTTTGGTCCGCAAGCTAGCCGCCGGGCTTTATACCTGGCTACCCATGGGCCTGCGTACCCTGCGCAAAGTTGAGCGCATTGTGCGCGAGGAAATGGACCGCAGCGGCGCGCAAGAACTGCTGATGCCAGCGGTGCAGCCGGCGGAACTGTGGCGGGAATCCGGCCGTTGGGACGAATACGGCGGCGAACTGCTGCGCATGAACGATCGCCACGGCCGCGAGTTTTGCTTTGGCCCTACCCACGAAGAAGTGATTACCGACCTGATCCGCAACGAGCTGAAAAGCTATAAGCAGCTGCCGGCCAACTTCTTTCAGATTCAGACAAAATTCCGTGACGAGCGCCGCCCCCGTTTTGGCGTGATGCGCGCACGGGAGTTCATCATGAAAGACGCCTATTCATTTCACATCAGTGCGGAATCCCTGGAAGAGACTTATCAGCTGATGCACCGCACCTACTGCGCTATATTTGATCGCCTGGGCCTGGATTACCGCCCCGTGCAGGCAGACTCTGGCGCCATTGGCGGCAGTGGCTCCCAGGAATTTCACGTGCTGGCCTCTTCTGGTGAAGACGCCATTGTGTTCAGCACTGACAGCGACTACGCGGCGAATATAGAGAAAGCTGAGGCTGTCGCACCCGTCGGCGAGCGCCCCGCGCCCTCCCAAGCGATGACCGAAGTGGCGACGCCGGGCCAACGCACCATTGCCGACATTACCCAGTTCCTGAAAGGAGACGCCTCCCAAACCGTGAAAACGCTGCTGGTGAAAGCCGAAGCGGCAGCCGGTGCCGAAGAAGGCAGTGACCCGGGATTGCTGGCACTGGTTCTGCGCGGCGACCACACCCTGAACGAGATCAAGGCGGAAAATTTGGTCGGCGTAGCCGACCCATTGGCTATGGCCACGGATGAGGAAATCCAGCGCGCCACCGGATGCGAACCTGGCTCGATCGGACCGGTGAATCTTTCGGTGCCGGTGATTGTCGACCGCAGCGCAGCGCACTTGGCGGACTTTGTCTGCGGGGCCAACAAGAATGACGTGCACCTGACCGGCGTAAACTGGCAACGCGACCTACCATTGGGCCGGGTGGAAGACCTGCGCAACGTGCTGGAAGGCGATGCCAGTCCTTGTGGCCAGGGCACCCTGGTCATTCGCCGCGGTATTGAAGTAGGCCATATTTTCAAGCTGGGCAACAAATACAGCAAGGCGCTTAACGCCACGGTGCTGGACGAAAATGGCAAAACCGCCACTATGGACATGGGCTGCTACGGCATTGGCGTGTCGCGGATTGTGGCGGCGTCAATCGAGCAAAATCACGATGACCGCGGCATTATATGGCCCGACGCCATCGCGCCCTTCCGGGTTGCCGTGGTGCTGCTAAACGGCCATAAATTGCCAACGGTGGCCGAAGCCGGAGAAAAGCTTTACCAACAGCTGCAAGAAGCCGGTTACGATGTGCTGCTAGACGACCGCAACGAGCGGCCCGGGGTGAAATTCGCGGATATGGAGCTGACGGGTATCCCCCATCGCTTTGTGGTGTCTGACCGCGGGCTGGAAGCCGGCACTCTGGAATACAAGGGCCGTCGCGATGCCAATAAACAGGACATTGCCCTGGCGGATGCAATTCCCTTTCTGAAGAGTGTTTCACCGCTATAACATTTTAAACAGCAACAGAAGCGCCTCATGAAAAAACCCTGACCGCCGAAACGCACCAGGGTTTTTTTAGGAGTAACCGATCAGCCAGGCTAATCAATGGCAGGCTGTGTTAGCGGTTCCTGCTCCAGTTCAACGCCAAAGCGCGCCTGGACCGACTCACGTATTTCCTGAGCCAGCGCCAGCAACTGTGCTCCGTTACCGCCGCCGTGGTTGATTAACACCAAAGCCTGGCGGTTGTGCACGCCAACCCATTTATTGCGATAGCCTTTCCAACCGCACTGCTCAATCAGCCAGCCCGCCGCTAGTTTCACGCCCTGACCGTGTGGCAGTGGGTAGGCCACCAGATCTGAAAAACGGCTTTGCAGCTGTTCAAACACCTTTTGGCTGACCACCGGGTTTTTAAAAAAGCTGCCGGCGTTTGGCAGGCGCTGCGGATCTGGCAGTTTGCGGCGGCGAACGGCCATCACTGCTTCGGCCACGTCTTCAGCGTTTAATTTTGCCACGGGCGTGTCGCCAAAGTACGCCGCCAGCTCGCCGTAACCCAACTGGAAAGGCCGGCTGCGCGACAGGCGCAGATGCACATCCAGAATCAGATACCGTTCGGGCTGCTGTTTAAACAGGCTGTCACGGTAGGCAAAATTGCACGTTTCTGCGCTTAGGGTAACTGGCTTTCCGCTGCTACGATCCAGAGCGGTGACACACACCAGCGTGTCTGCCAGCTCCACGCCGTAAGCGCCAATGTTTTGTACCGGTGCGGCACCGCAGGTGCCGGGAATCAGCGCTAGGTTTTCGATGCCGCGATAGCCACTGCGGGCGGCGTACAAAACCGCGTCATGCCAGTTTTCACCGGCGCCCAACACCAGCGTGGCCGCCTCGGCACTGATATCGTGCCAGTGCCGTCCGGCCAAGGCCATGTGCACAACCAGGCCATCAATGTCGGCGCGGAACACTAGATTACTGCCACCGCCGACAATCAGCACCGGCAAATTTTTTTCATCAGCCCAGGCCAGCGTGGCACCAACCTGTTCACGATGGGTAATGCGAGCGAAATAGCGGGCACTGGCCGCAATAGCCAGGGAGTTATGGGGCGTTAAATCTACCCTTTCCCGTATTTCTGGCCGGGTGTTCACCCTAGCTTCCCGCGAATGTCATTCAGCAGACCTTCACCGGCTTGATGGATCAATTCGAGCACGTGTTGAAAACCATCGTCTGCACCGAAGTACGGATCTGGCACTTCCTGGTCATCAAAATCAGCAAAGTCCAGGAACAGCCGTGGCACTGTGCCCCCGTTCTGATGCCAGATTTCTTTCACGTCTGCCAGATTCTGGCGGTCCATCACCAATACATAGTCAAAACTGTCCAGGTCTTCGACCTCGAACTGACGCGCTCTCAGGCCGCTGATATCAATACCGATTCGACCAGCCGCGGTTACTGCGCGCTCATCCGGGCCTTTGCCAATGTGCCAGTCACCGGTACCGCAAGAATCAATACGTACCTGCGGTTCAAGGCCGGCGGCCGCTACCTGTTTGCGAAACACGCCTTCGGCGGTGGGTGAGCGGCAAATGTTACCCAGACACACAAATAAAACGCTAACAGAGGCTGCCATTACGTTGTCTCCTGCTTGTTCAAAAAAGCCCTTACCCGTTGCAGATCCGCCTCGGTGTCTACCCCGGCTGGCGGGCTGACGGCCGCCAAATCGACATGAATGCGAGCACCGTTATAAAGCGCACGCAGCTGTTCCAACGCTTCAACCTGTTCGGCGGGCGCCGCTGGCCAGCGCACAAAATCCGCCAGTACGCCGGCGCGATAGCCATAAATGCCGATATGGCGAAAATAACCAAAATTGTCTGGCAGATCCCGATTTACAGTGTTGCCTGTACCGACCGCCGTGGCCCAGCCATCGCGATACCAGGGTATGGGCGCGCGGCTGAAATAATGTGCCATCCCCTGCTGGTCGAAAACCACTTTCACCACGTTGGGATTAAACACCGACTCAGTATCGTGAAGGCGCTCACACAGAGTGGCAATGGCCGCTTCGGGGTGCAATTCCAGATTGTCTGCCACCTGGTTGATCAACACGCTGGGGATCAGTGGTTCATCCCCTTGTACATTTATTACCCGGTGGTCTTCGTCCAAATTCAAGGCCTGTGCCACTTCAGCCAGACGGTCGGTACCGCTGACATGGCCAGCCGAGGTCATGACGACTTCGGCACCAAAGCGCTCGCAGGCTTGCTGTACCCGCGCGTCGTCGGTGGCAATCACCACTCGCCCGGCGCGGCTTTCCTGCGCCCGCTGCCACACATGTTGAATCATCGGCTGGCCGCCAATGTCTGCCAGGGGTTTGCCTGGCAAGCGGCTTGAGCCGAAGCGCGCGGGAATCACGACGGTAAAGGACATGAATGGCTCCTCGCTCAGCTTTTGTGCAGGCGTTCATCGGTGCTCAGGGTGCGGGCTTCGGTGGCCAGCATCACCGGAATACCTTCGCGCAAGGGAAACGCCATGGCGTCCTGATAGCACAACAGTTCGGTTTTTTCGTCGTTGAGCTTGAGCTCGCCTTTACACACCGGGCACGCCAGCAGTGCCAGCAGTTTTTTATCCATGATGATGGTCTCGTTCTGTTGCAACGGAAGCAGCCGCCAGCGGGCCGCTTTTATTCGGGTGCAGCTGGCGCCAACGGGCCAACTGGCTCAACAGCCGGCGGCCAAATTCGGCAGGCAGCTGGGCTTCAATCATCAGAGCGTAAGCGTTGTCAGGTGCAAAATCCTGGCACTTCACCGCGTCTTTGGCAGTCATTACCAGCCATTCACCACTGTCGGTTTTCAGATCGCCCGGTTTAAAACGGTGATGGTCGGCAAAAGCCCGCGGCCTTACCTCTGCGCCCAAGGCGCTGAGGGTGGCAAAAAATCGCGCCGGGTTCCCGATACCCGCCACCGCCAGCAGATTTTGTCCCGCCAGCTTTGTCAGCGGTACCTGCGCACCGCTGGCCAGGTGCAGAAGATGCATCGGGCTAAGATTCATGGTGTAGATTGCCTTGTGTTGCACGCCGGCAAATTGGCTGTGGCGACGAACGCGCGCTCCGGTAGAGCCGTTAAGAATAATATAATCGACCGAGTTCAACCGTTCTGCCGGCTCCCGCAGCGGCCCCACAGGAATGCTGGCGCCATTGCCCAAGCCGCGGCTGGCGTCGAATACGGCCAGTTCTATGTCACGGGGCAGAGCGTAGTGCTGAAGACCGTCGTCGCACACCAGAACATCGCCCAATCTCTGATCAATGGCGTAGTGCGCTGCGCGCAGCCGTTGCGGATCTACCACCACCGGGCAGCCAGTGGCCCGTGCCAGCATAACGGGTTCATCACCGGCGATACTGGCGTTGCTATCGGCACTCACAAAAAGCGGGTATTGCGAGGACTTGCCACCGTAGCCGCGGCTGAGAATCACCGGCGTCCAGCCCGCGTTGCGCAATTGCGTTACCAGCCAGGCCGTAAGCGGCGATTTACCGGTGCCACCGGCGGTAATATTACCCACCACCACCACCGGAGCCGTTAACGACGGGGCCCGATTTTTCAACGCTTTGCGCCTGCGCGATTCAGCAATGCGCCGGTAAAGCCAGGCCAGTGGCGCCAGGAATCCCAGCGGGCGATTTTGGCTATACCACAACCGATCGACCAGCGAACTCATACCCGCTTACCGTTGGTCATGCGTGCTCGCTGAATTGCATTTGATGCAATTGGGCATAGGCGCCGCCCTGGTCCAGCAACTCCTGATGGCGGCCAGATTCCACTATGCGGCCATTGTCCATCACCAGTATGCGATCGGCGTTTTCAATGGTCGACAGGCGGTGAGCAATCACCAAGGTGGTGCGGCCTTTCATCACCGTTTCCATAGCGTTCTGGATGTAGCGCTCAGATTCGGTATCCAGCGCCGATGTGGCTTCGTCCAGAATTAGAATGGGTGCGTCTTTCAGCAGCGCCCTGGCAATGGCCAGGCGCTGGCGCTGGCCCCCGGAAAGCATAACGCCGTTGTCGCCAATCATAGTATTCAGACCCTCAGGCATGCGGTCGATAAATTCCAGAGCGTGCGCTTTGCCAGCGGCTTCGCGAATGGCCTCGGGGCTGCAATCGCGCAGCGCCCCGTAGGCAATGTTCGCTGCAATCGTATCGTTAAACAAGACGACGCTCTGAGTAACCAACGCTATCTGAGCGCGCAGGGCCTGCAGCGTAAAGTCTTCCAGCAAATGGCCGTCAATACGGATTTCGCCGTCGGTGTAATCGTAAAATCGCGGCAACAGGCTCACCAGCGTGGATTTGCCACTGCCACTGCGGCCGACCAGGGCAACGCTCTGCCCCGCCGGAACTGTCAGCGAGATGTTGTCCAACACTTTGTCGAGCTGGTCGCGATAGCTGAAGCCCACGTTACGAAATTCGATGTCGCCTTTAACCCGCTGCGGGGCAAAGGTGCCGAAATCCGGCTCCGGGCGTTCGTCCAGGGTTTCAAACACGTCGTAGGCTGCCGCAAGGCCCTTCTGGATTTTTGAATGCACGGAAGTCACTTGGCGAATAGGCTTGGCCATAGTTGTTGCTGCGGTAATAAAGGCGACTAATTGACCGGTACTCATTTCGCCGCGAATGGTCGGCGACAACATAGTCCACACCAGCGCCGCAATCGCAATGGCCACCAGAACCTGAATCACAGGCACGCTAATGGCCTGGGTAGACGACATTTTCAAGCTTTGCTTCAGATTGCCTTCGCTGACCTTCTGAAAACGCTTTCGTTCGAAGTCTTCACCGCCAAAGGTGCGCACCACTCGATAACCGCTGATTGATTCCGACGCAACGTGGGTAATGTCGCCCATGGAGCCCTGAATGCGTTTGCTGATTTTGCGGAAGCGCTTGCTGGCGTAGCTGACCACCGCTCCGATCAGCGGCCCTACCGCCAGAAATACCAGCGTGAGTTTCCAGTTGGTGTAAAGCATGTAGCCCAGCAGCCCGACGATGGTCAGGCCTTCGCGAAAGGTAATGGTGATAGCGTCGGTTGCGGCTTCAGCCACTTGTTCCACGTTAAAGGTCAGCTTCGACACCAGTCGGCCGGCCGCGTTGTCATCAAAGTAGCGCGACGGCAAGGTAAGCATACGGTCAAATACATCGGTGCGCAGGGCATTGATGACGTTACGACCCACGTAGCTGATGAAATATTGGCTCAAGAAGGTGCCCAGGCCACGAAACGCGAACACCCCGACAATCAGCAGGGTTAAAATCAGCCGATTCTGCTCGGTCGGATTTTCAATGGCCTTGATGACGTATTCCATGGCCGCCGCCATGCCGGTCGACGCCGCGGCATAAATTACGTTGCCGATTATCGCCAGGGTAAACGCTATCCAAAAGGGTTTCACATAGCGTAAAAGGCGCTTGTAGGTGTGCCAACTGCCTTCTGGCATCTTACCCGGGTTTTTAAGCTCTGGGTCTGCGGAGCTTTTGGGGCTTTTGGGGTTTGTCGGGCCTGGTGACCTTGCTGCACTCACTGGGATTGGGCCTCACGTTCGGTGGTGATGCTGAGTTTCGCGAAACCCAAGCGACCGGCCGCATCCATCGCCCGCACCACAAACTCGTGGGGTGTACGGGCATCGGCGGTGATAATGAACGGCAATGATGTGTCTGCGTCGGCCAACTCCCGAATGCCTCGTTCCAGCGTTTCGCGGCGATTGTTCACCAGCGGTTTGTCGTTCAGCAGGTATTGGCCATCGGCGCTAATCACCACATCAATCTGTTCGACTTCTGCCGGCGGCGCCGGGTTACCGCTTGCTTGCGGCAATTCCACCTGAAGATGACTTTCCCGGGTGAACGTTGTCGATACCATAAAAAAAATCAACAACAAAAACACCACGTCGATCAGCGGTGTCAGGTCCATAGCCACGTGCTGGCTGCGCTGGCGCTTGAACTTCACTGGGTTCAGGCTCCTTTTACGTCAATTTCGCGGTCGCCGTGTACCACTTCCACCAGTTTGATGGCCTCTTGCTCCATGTTTACTACCAGGGCATCTACCCGGCGGATAAAGTAGCGATGGGCAATCAACGCGGGAATAGCCACACTGAGGCCAGAGGCTGTTGTTATCAGGGCTTCGGAAATACCGCCAGCCAGATTGCCAGCATTGCCTACGCCGGCCAACTGAATTTCCGCAAACACTTTGATCATGCCGATGACCGTGCCCAAAAGGCCCAGCAACGGCGTTATGGTTGCAACGGTGCCCAGTGGGTTCAGAAACCGCTCGAGCTGATGAACCACCTGACTGGCTTCGTGCTCGATGCTTTCTTTCATTACCTCACGGCCGTGCTTGGCGTTCAGCAAACCGCTGGCAAGCACACGCCCCATGGGTGACGACGCCTGCAGGGTTTTCAGGCGTTTGCCGTTCAGCTCTTTTTTCTTGATCCAACGCCACAGCTCATTCAGCACCTCTGGCGGCGCGATCCGGCTGTCACGAAGGCTCCAGAAACGTTCAAGGATGATGGCCAATGCCAGCACAGAACAAAATAGTATGGGCACCATCAAAATGCCACCGGCTTTTAAAAGCTCGAACACGCTCGGTCTCCTGGTCAATTACAAGCCGCGCTACTTTAGCATAGCTGTCGGTATTTTTTGCATAGCGACTATTGTGTGACGTTGCGCAACCGTTCCAGACACCGCGCGCGTGCCAGACCGGGGCCACTGATCCAAAATGGCGCGCTTTGTTGCACCTGACGGATTACCAGCCCGTCAGATTTTACCCCCATAATCACGGCTCCAGCGCAAGCGGTATTGATCTGATGGCTACCGGCCAATTCATAACGGCGGGTAACCTGCGGGTGCGGGTGGCCGTAACGATGGCGGTAACCGGCGGTGTAAATAACGGTATCGGGCGATAGAGCCTGAATTAGAACGTCGGACGACGACGTTTTGCTGCCGTGGTGGGGCGCCAACAGCACTCGATTAATGGCGTTACGCGCCTTTTGCGTTTTTTGCGCAGACTGATCATTTAGATAGCTCAAGTATTCGGCTTCTTCCCTGACGGTAATATCACCGGTTAATAGCCACTCGGTCGCCGAGTCTGGGTCACGAATGCGTAGCACGCAGGACGCCCCGTTACCCTCTTTGGCGCGATCTGAGCGCCAGAAATTCAGCTCCAGTCGCCCCAGCATCAGGGTTTGCCGCCTGCAGTCTGTCACTTTTCTGACCAGCCCGGCCTGCCCCAGGCGACCGGCTGTTTCGGCCGCTTCGCCGCCGATCAAGCGCGCTAACGGCAATTCGGTGACAAGCTGCTCCAGACCACCGCTGTGGTCGCCATCGGCATGGCTCACCACCAGCGTATCCAAGCGCTGCACCCCCAGCGCCCGAAGGTTGGGAAGTATCACCGACTCTACCGCCGAGAACACACCGGGAATGGCTGGACCGGTGTCGTAGAGCAATGCCTGCTTTTGATGACGCACCAGAACCGACAGGCCCTGGCCCACATCCCATACGATCACCTGCGGCATAGGTACGGGGCGGTTATCCACCGGCGCCTGAAACCACACGTGCGACACTAACCAAAGCCCCAAGCACACCGCCAGCGCCAGACGAAAGCCCCGCTGCGGATACCACAAAGCCAACAGCACGACCGCCGCCAACCCGATGGCAGCGGCCACACCCAGCTGAATTGTCGGGCTGTTCCAGCCCGCAAGCCACTGCAATCCTTGCCATAAAACCCCCAACACGGTGTCCAGAAGCAGCGTCACCCACACGCTGCTGGCGGGTACAAGCGCCACTAGCAAGGCGCCGCACAACAGCAGCGGCATAACCACCATCGACACCCACGGAATGGCAAACAGATTGGCCACAAACCCCGCCAGCGGCTGATTCTGGCCCAGTAACAGCAGCCCCGGCCATAATCCGGCGAACATGGCAGTCTGCGCCAGCACCAGCGCCAGCACGCCCTGAACCGCGCCAAGGCGCCCGGAGAACACCAGTATCAAAACCGCCACCGCACAAAATGACAGCCAGAAGCCAGCGTCCAGCGGCGAAAACGGATCGGCAATCAACACCACTGTCAGCGCCAGCAGCAGGCTGCGCCAGGGCGGTATGTGCCAGCCTTGCAGCAGCGACCAGCCCAGTACAGCGATCATTAACAGCGCGCGCCGGGTGGGCACGGTAAAGCCGGACATCAACGCGTAGGCCAGGCAGCCAATCATCACCACGCCAAACACCAGGCGCCGCCTGGCACGTTCAGACAGAATGGATTCGGGTACTCGCACCGCACACCGACGCGCCACACATCCAATGCCCAGAGCCACTAGGCCCAGATGCAGACCCGAAATCGCCACCAGGTGAATGGTGCCGGTGGCTTTCAGAGTGTCCCAATGGGCGGGGGTCATGGCGCCGCGATAGCCAATTAGCAAAGACGCCAACAACGGGAAATGCGTGGCTTCGCCAAACTTTGCCGTCACCCAGTTCAGCAGGCGCCGGTGCTGGTAACGGTAACGGCAGTGCAGGCCGCATTCAATGCTGGCATCCGGCACCACCGTGCGCACACTTCCGGTGGCACGGTAACCGTGACGGAACAGCCAGTCTTCATAGCGGAAACCGGTCAGGTTCAAGCCACCGTGGGGGCGTTTAAGCACAACCGTTATCGTCAGGGTGTGACCGGGTAACTGGTCTGGATGGTCGCCGTACCAGGCCAGGCGTAAGCGGGAGGGTAAAGGGTGCGCCGGTGATGGCGCTTGCACGCTATGTTGGTAAGCGTTTTCCACTAGGCAGAAATCGAACTTTAAACTGTTAAAACTGCCCCGAGCGGGAAGACTGCAGACATAACCGGACACCTCCAACGGCACCCTTTCCCATGCCGCCGGCAGGCGCTCATGCAGGCGCTGACTGGAGTGCCATGAAGCCCAGGCGGTGCCCGCTAACAACGCCGCAAGTAGAATAAAAGCCGTGCGGCCCCAGCGGTCAGGAAGCAACAGCGCCAGCACGCCGCAACCAGCCATAGCTGCAAACAGCAATTGCCATGCTGGCAACACCGACAACCGATACAGTAAGATAACGCCGCAACAGAACGCGATTAGCAAAGGCCCGACAACAAGGCCTCGCAGGCTGCGAGACAGCGAGCGGTTTGAGCTGCCACTGAAAAAATCGCCGGACATTCCTTGTCCTCCTGAATTATGGCACCGGCACTGTCCTTAACACCGGTCGTTTACACGTCTATAGGCAGAACAACTTCTTATGCCGAAGAGGTTCATGAAACGCTATTTGCCGTCTCCGGAAAAGGTGAGGCAAATGAAATCGCTGAGTTTTCTAGGCGATATTATACAGGAACCCAATCTGTGGCATATTAACCGCCACAGTGTGGCCCGTGCGTTTTTGATAGGCGTGTGGTTCTGCTTTATTCCGATGCCTTTCCAGATGTTTGCATCGGCGCTGTTCGCGGTTTGGTTCAACGCCAACCTGCCGCTGGCGGTGGCACTAGTGTGGATCAGCAACCCGATTACCATGCCCCCGATTTTCTACTTCAACTACAAGCTGGGGGCCTGGATGCTGAACAGGCCACTGCTGGATTTTGAATTCTCGCCGTCACTGGCGTGGATCAGTGAACGTCTGTTGGATATTGGCATACCGCTTTATCTGGGCTCGCTGGTTGTGGCGACGGTGTCTGCCTGTTTCGCTTATTTGATCATTCAGTTGTTATGGCGCAGAAGAGTCCGCGCCAACTGGCGTCTGCGTCGGGGGCAACGCCGCCACTAACCTTCGTGCACCAAACGCCCCTGCTCCAGCCGCATCACTCGCCCCAGACTTCGTGCCATCGACATATCGTGGGTCACCATCACAAACGCCATGCCAAACTGGTCACGCAGCGATTCGATCAATGCGCGCACACCGGCACCGGTGTGTTCATCAAGATTACCGGTGGGTTCGTCCATCAAAACACAGTCGGGCTCGTTCACCAGGGCCCGGGCTATGGCCACGCGTTGACGCTCACCGCCAGACAGCTCGCCCGGCTTGTGTTCCAGGCGTGCGCCCAACCCCACACTGTTCAGCAGAACAGCGGCCTTCTTGCGCGCTAACGCCACGCTGATACCGCCCAACACGCAGGGCATCATCACGTTCTCAAGCGCAGAGAACTCCGGCAACAAATGGTGAAACTGGTACACAAACCCAAGATGCTTGTTGCGAAAGCGCGCCCGCGCAGCTTCTGACAGTTTGTAAATTTCCTTACCGCAAATTTCGATATGGCCCGTTGACGGGCGGTCTAGCCCGCCTAGCAAGTTCAACAGCGTGGTTTTTCCGGAGCCGCTGCTACCGACAATGGCGATTGTTTCACCGGCGGTGACTTGCAACGAGATGTCGGAAAAAATCGTCAGCTTTTCCGGGCCCTGGCTATAGGTGCGGGTCACTTGATTGCAATCAATAACCCAGTTCGCGGTGTTGGTCGTTACGTCTTTTATACTTTTGCTCATAGGTTGGCTCTATTCATATCTAAGCGCGTCTGCCGGGTCGATACGAGACGCACGCCAGGCCGGGTAAATAGTGGCCAGCAGACTCATGGCCAGGCCACTACCGCTGATGATCATGACGTCTTCCCACAGCAGCTGGGACGGCAAGTAACTGATAAAATAGACGTCGGCACTGAGGAACTGATGGCCCAGTGCGCCCTCCAGCCAACTGATGAACGCGCTGATGTTGAGTGCACCCAGAATACCAAGCACAGTGCCCACCAGGGTTCCGAAAACGCCGATGACCGCGCCCTGCACAATAAAGATGCGCATGATACGCGCGGGTGTCGCGCCCATGGTGCGTAAAATGGCAATGTCTGCGGTTTTGTCGGTGACCACCATGACAAGAGTGGACACAATATTGAATGCCGCCACCGCCACAATGAACATCAGCAACAGGCCAATCATGGTTTTTTCCATTCGTATAGCCTGGAATAGATTGCCGTGGGTGCGGGTCCAGTCGGATACGTAATAGCGCCCGGTAAGCAGCTGCGCCGCCTGCTCTGCCACCCGCGGCGCGGCGAACAGGTCGTCTACCAACAAACGGATACCCTGGGCTTTACCGTCTGTGCGCATCAGTTTGGCGGCGTCGTCCATGTGAATCAGAGTGTAACTGCCGTCTAGTTCGGCACCCACGCTGAACACGCCCTTTACGGTAAAGCGCTTCAATCGCGGCAATACGCCAGCCGGCGTTACCGACGCCTCAGGCAGCACCACGGTTATTTTGTCACCCAGCTGCAGGCGCAGGCTGGACGCCAAAAAGCGCCCGATAATGATGCCGAATTCGCCAGACTTCAGATCGTCCAGGCTGCCCTGCTCCATGTGGTCTTCAATAATCGATACGGTTCGCTCCTGGTCTGGCAAAATGCCGTTCAACAGCACGCCGCGCACCACTCCGCCGCCGGTGACCATGGCCTGGCCCTGAATAAACGGCGCCGCCGCCAACACTCGCGGGTGTTTCTCGACTGCTGCGTCTACCGCTTCCCAGTTTTCAAGCGGGCCAGCGCCCTCGATAATAGCGTGGGGCACCATACCCAGAATGCGCTGTTTTAGCTCGCGATCGAAACCGTTCATGACTGACAACACGATAATCAGCACCGCAACGCCCAGCATCAAGCCGATCATAGAGGTGAGTGAAATAAACGAAATAAAGTGATTGCGGCGTTTGGCAGCGGTATAGCGCAAGCCGATATAAAATGATAAAGGTTTAAACATAAAGCCTTGCCTGCTGCTGGCTGCGACTAATTCGTGATTGATTGAACCCGGTCGTGTTAATGCCTCGCCGGGAACTGCTAAACTTCACCCTACAAATGAACATCCGTATCGGAGTCCTAATGACCCAGCGCAACGATGACAGCGCCAATGCGAAGACACAACGCGAACGGCGGGATTACTTTAGAATCAACGACCGGATTGGATTGGAGGTACACAAACTGCCCACCAGTACCCAAGACGATTTCAGTGCCTTCGGAAATACCCCGTTCACCAGCTTACAGGCCGAATTCAGACGCCTTGACCAAGACATTAAAACCCAACTTGCCGGCTTAAGCGAGCGCGACCGGGCGCTGCAAAGCCTGTTAAAAGCGTTCAACTCCAAGCTGGATATTCTGGCGCGCATTATGGCCTTTGAGCAAAATCCGTTGCAACCGGAGCATTGGCACCAAGCCACGCTCAGCGAGGGTGGCGTTGCCTTTGTTAGCAACGATGACAGCTTGCAGGTGGGCGACCATATTGCCATACGCCTGACTCTGCCGCCGGAACTGTTTCAGCCCCGAGCCGTTGGCGAAGTAGTCGGCGTTAACACCGAAGACTGCGGCGGCACACGGATTCACACCCGCTTTGTGCGCTTGGAAGACAGTGATCGTCAACAACTGGCGCGCCATATCATGCGCTGGCAAATTCGCCAGCGCCAGCAACCGAATGCCGGAACTGCCGAGGCGAATGACCAAAGCGCAGACTAAATTACGTTTTATCCATTTCTCCTGCGGAGTCACCCTGACTATGAAGACCCATCGCTTTTGGCGCTCATTGCTGCGAGCCGGCCTGTTGTCCGCCGTTCTGGCGGCGACCTTGTCGGTGATGCCTGCCAGCACTCAGGAACTGGTTGTTCCACTTGGCCAACAGGGCGACCGCGATGCCAACTCATTGCCACAAACCGGTATGAAGGCCGAGCGCGTGCGCGAGCGCTGGGGCTCACCCGAATCTACCCGCGGCCCGGTAGGCCAGCCGCCCATCAGCCAGTGGCACTACCCGGCTTTTGTGGTGTATTTCGAGAGCGATCGGGTTATTCGCGCGGTTATAAAGCACACGCCCTGACACAGACACAGAAAAGGCCGCAAAGTTTCGCCAGTAGATCCTGACGTGCCGGCGCCTGTCCGTTAGAATGGTTTTTTTCAATAGGAAAAAGGTACTGGCCCAGTGAAATCGAAGCCGTTATTACCCGCAGAGTGGGCGCCGCAGAGTGCGGTGATGCTGACCTGGCCCCATCGGAAAAGCGCATGGGCCAGCAGTCTGGCACAGACAGAGCCGGTATTTATGGCGATTGCGCGCGCGGTTTTGCGCTTCGAATCCGCATTGATCAGCTGCGAAGACCCAGAGCAGGCGCAGCGACTGCAGGAACAGCTAAACCAGTATATAGAAACCTCTGGCGTGGCATTCCGCGCTCGGGTTCTGATTGCGCCGTCAGACCACAGCTGGGCACGCGACCACGGCCCTTTAACGGTGTTCACTCACCAAGGCTCGAGGCTGGTCGATTTCGGTTTTAACGCATGGGGCAATAAGTTTTCGTGGGACAAAGACAACGCCCTGAACAACAGGCTGCTCACGGCCGGTGCGTTTGACGGCAGCACCTTGAAAAGCGTCGAATTCATCCTGGAAGGCGGCGCCATCGACACCGATGGCGAAGGCACTCTGCTGACCACCAGCGAATGCCTGCTAAGCCCCAGCCGCAACCCCGATTACAGCCGCAGCGCCATGGAGAAACTTTTTGGCCAGTTGCTGGGCATTCGCCGGGTGCTCTGGGTTAATCACGGTTACCTGGCCGGCGACGATACCGACAGCCATATAGATACTCTGGCGCGGTTTTGCGCACCCGACCACATCTGTTATGTCGCCTGCCCTGATGAAAGCGACGAGCACTACGGCGCTCTTAGCGCCATGGCCGAAGGCCTGCGCGAATTCCGCCAAGCCAATGGTGCGCCTTACCGTCTGACGCCCCTGCCCTGGCCAGACGCTATCCTTGATGAAAAAGGCCAGCGCCTGCCGGCCACTTACGCCAACTTTCTGATCATCAACGGCGCGGTGTTGCTGCCGGTATACGATGTACCACAAGATGCCGCAGCGATTGCCACATTGCAGAATCTGTTCCCAGACCGCGAAATCATAGCCATACCCTGTCGCCCGCTGCTTCAGCAAGGTGGCAGCCTGCACTGCGTGACGATGCAATTGCCTGCGGGCGTAATAACCAGATAGCGCCGCAACTGTTCTTTCCTGAGCAACCGGCGTATTGCCTTTTACGCAGACATTTCAAACGGGCAAGAGATTGATCAAAATATGCACAAAGCGATAAATCAGATTGTCGACCAACTCAATGGCATTTTGCTGGGCAAAGACCGGCAAGTGCGCCTGGCGCTTTGCAGCCTGTTCGCCGGCGGGCATTTGCTGATTGAAGACATTCCCGGCATGGGTAAAACCACGCTTGCCCACGCTCTGGCACACATAATAGGCCTGCGCTATCAACGCATTCAATTTACCAACGATTTGTTGCCGGCGGACGTGCTGGGCTATTCGATTTACGACAAGGCTGCCGGCAGCCTTGTTTTTCATCCAGGGCCGATTTTTGCCCAGCTGATTCTGGCCGACGAAATAAACCGCGCATCGCCGCGTACCCAGAGCGCTCTGCTGGAGGCAATGGAAGAACGGCAGGTGTCGATTGAAGGCGAAACCCGCCCCCTTCCCCATCCATTTTTTGTGATTGCCACCCAAAACCCCATCGAACAAGGCGGTACCTTTGCGCTGCCAGAAAGCCAGTTAGACCGGTTTTTGATGCGCCTGCATCTCGGCTACCCTGACCCCCAGGCAGAACGTCAATTACTGGAAGGCGAAGACCGCCGCAGCCTGACCCAGCGCCTGCCCACCCTGTTAGCTGAAGAACAATTGGAGCGCATTCAACAAACGGTGCTGCGGGTTAACACCAGCCCGGCGCTGCTGGATTACGTACAACGCTTGCTGGAAGCCAGCCGCAACATTCCGGGCCTGCTTTACGGCCTGTCGCCGCGGGCCGGTTTGGGCCTGCTGCGCGCAGCGAAAGCCTGGGCGCTGATGCAGGGCCGTGAACACGTGTTACCAGACGACGTACAGGCGGTGTTTGCGGCGGTGGCAGAGCATCGCCTGGAACAGGGCGAAAGCGGCAAAAGTCGGGAGCGGGTGCAGCGCTTGCTGGCCGGCGTATCGGTGCTTGGCGACTGAACCCATAGAGCAGGCGTATCGGTAGAATTGGCCAAAACAACTGGCAAGCACACCGGCTATTCATGATAGCCTTTGTATCTTCCTATTGAACTTTCTAAATTTTCTAAACGTTCTAAACTTTTTAAATTTCGTGCCGCTGCCATAACGAGCTGCGGACACAGTGAATACACTCGTATTAAGTGAGAACAGCATGAGCACCAGCACACACTCCCGCCTGATTATTCTAGGTTCCGGCCCTGCCGGCTATACCGCTGCCGTTTACGCAGCCCGCGCCAACCTGAAGCCAACATTGATCACCGGTATTGAAGTGGGTGGCCAGCTGACCACCACCACAGACGTCGATAATTGGCCCGGTGACAACGATGGCGTGCAAGGGCCAGAATTAATGCAACGTATGTTGAAACATGCGGAACGCTTTGAAACTAAAATCATTTATGACACGGTTAATGAAGTCGATTTGAACCAGCGTCCGTTTCGCCTGAAGGGCGACAGCGGCGAGCACACCTGCGATGCGCTGATCATTTCCACCGGCGCCTCGGCCATGTATCTCGGGCTTGAGTCGGAAGAAAAATTCAAGGGCCAGGGTGTGTCGGCCTGTGCAACCTGTGACGGCTTTTTCTATCGCAACCAGAAAGTAGCGGTTATCGGCGGCGGCAACACTGCCGTTGAAGAAGCCCTGTACCTGTCCAACATCGCCGCCGAAGTGACGCTGGTGCACCGCCGCGACAGCCTGCGTGCAGAGAAAATTCTGCAGGACAAATTGTTTGAGAAAGCTGCCAACGGCAATGTGCGAATCATCTGGGATCACACCTTGGACGAAGTGCTGGGTGACGGCACCGGCGTAACCGGTATGCGCATCCGCAGCATGAAAGACGACTCCAAGCAGGACATGGAGCTTTCCGGCGTGTTTATCGCCATTGGCCACAAACCCAACACCAGCCTGTTCGAAGGCCAGCTGGAAATGACAAATGGTTACCTGCACATCCGCTCCGGATTGGACGGAATGGCGACCCAGACAACCGTGCCCGGCGTGTTTGCCGCCGGTGATGTTGCCGATCACGTGTATCGCCAAGCAGTGACTTCGTCCGGTTTTGGTTGTATGGCGGCGCTGGACGCCGAGCGCTATTTGGACCAACTGAGCTAAGCTAAACCAACAAAGCCGAGCTGAACAGTGAACACACTATGACGTCTTTGCCCTGGTTGCCTGAACATGCGCTGTGGTTCCCCTCGCCCGAGAGCGCGCTGGTGGAACCCGACGGCCTGCTGGCTGCCGGCGGCGATCTGAGCAGCAAGCGCCTGGTGCTGGCCTATGAAAACGGTATTTTCCCCTGGTACAGCGATGACCAGCCCATACTCTGGTGGTCACCCGATCCGCGCTGCGTCATTTTTCCGGAAAATATCCACGTTTCACGCAGCCTGCGCCGGAGCCTCAACAAAGACTATTTCTCGGTAACCGCAGACCGAGCCTTCAGCCGGATTATGCGCCTGTGTGGATCTACCCGTGCTGAGGGCACCTGGATTACCGAAAACATGCTTCAGGCCTACAACAAGCTGCACCGAGAGGGCGTTGCCCACTCTATTGAAGCCTGGAACCCGCACGGCGAATTGGCGGGAGGCATGTACGGTATAGCGCTGGGCAGCTGTTTTTTTGGCGAGTCTATGTTCTCGCTGGAAACCAACGCGTCCAAGGTATTAATGGTGCACCTTGCCAACCAGCTGCGGCAGTGGGGATACCGGATCATTGACTGCCAGGTAGCCAGCGATCACCTGTTGAGCATGGGCGCACAAACATTACCGCGAACGGAATTTCTGGTCCTGCTTGGCCGCTATACAAAACAACCACCGGCGGTGGAAGATTGGCAGTTTCAATGGCGCTGGCCGAGCCCGGAGGGTGAATGAGCAATTTGAGAACACTGGTGTTCTTTGCAACGCCCGCTCACGACTGCAGCTATCTGCCAGATCGCCAGTCCACCACCATGTTTGTAGATCCTAAAGCAGAGGTTAACCGCACGCTTTACAGCCAGCTGACAGCTCTTGGCTTTCGCCGCAGCGGCTCGCATTATTATCGCCCCCACTGTGAAAACTGCCAGGCCTGCATTCCGGTCAGGGTACCCGTCGCAG
Source organism: Marinobacter sp. M3C (assembly GCF_023311895.1). GTDB lineage: Bacteria > Pseudomonadota > Gammaproteobacteria > Pseudomonadales > Oleiphilaceae > Marinobacter. Next base: position 4,654,939 of record NZ_CP092284.1, on the reverse strand, counting down.
AGTTTAGCCCCGACCGCAACCAACGCCGGGTGTGGAATAAGAATAGTGATCTGGCCTGTGCGCTGGTGCCGGCAGCCTATTCGGAACAATGGTACCGGCTTTACGCCCGCTACATTGAACTGCGCCACAAAGACGGCGACATGTACCCGCCATCACGAGAGCAGTTCATGGCGTTTCTGGTGGAAGGCCAGACCGATTCCTGGTTTCTCGAAATGACCCTGCACGGTAAGCTCGTCGGATTGGCGGCGGTTGACCGTCTGGACGACGGCCTGTCGGCCATCTATACCGTGTTCGAACCAGACCTGGATCATCGCAGCCTGGGCACCTTCGCGGTACTCTGGCAAATTGAAGAGGCCCGGCGCCAGCAGCTCAGCCATGTGTATCTGGGGTACTGGATTCTGGAATGTCGCAAAATGAACTACAAAAGCCGCTTTAAACCCATCGAGCAGTTCACGGATAACCGCTGGCAAGCACTCGATAGCAACTGACTTTTGCTAAACGGCTCAAAATCAGGCAGTATTACGCAATTTAAAATTACGGAAAGTATTCCAAAACGAGGTTTTTACTGAATGGCGAAGACAGATGTCATTGAAATGGAAGGCGTTATTATTGATACGCTACCAAACACCATGTTCCGTGTAGAGCTGAGCAACGGCCACGTTGTGACCGCACACATCTCCGGAAAGATGCGCAAGAACTACATCCGCATTCTGACCGGCGATAAAGTCAAAGTGGAACTGACCCCATACGACCTAAGCAAAGGCCGCATCGTTTACCGCGCGCGTTAATGTTTGGCGGTCACGCTGTCAGCTTTTTGTAAATAGTATCGTCGTAACCCGCGTACCTTAAAATGTCATAAAAGAAGAGCTCGCCTTGGCGAGCTCTTCTTTTTGCACTTCTCGAAACTGGCGTATCGCCGTGTACTAATTTGCCAAAGGCCATCTCCCTGAATAGCCTTTATATCTCTGCTTTTAAGTTTCATAGACACCGCGAGCTTCGCACACCGTGTCCAGAATTCGGTTGCTTCTGCAAAATCGCTGATTGACGTAAGCGGCTAACGCCGTTTGTAGCCAGTGAACATCGAACGGATAAGGTTTTCCTTGTGATGGAAGCTCTCATAGATCGCCGCACCCACGTGCAATGCGATTGCGACAAGCGTAATGTTCACTGATATCTCGTGCACTTTTTCGAGCATCCCGCTGCCCCAACCCCAATCAGTTGTAAGTAGCCAGCCGCTGATGCCAATCACACCGTTCGCCAGCAACAAAAACAGGATCATGATCGCCGCTGCCGGATTATGACCTAGATGGCGTGGCTCCCGCCCCTTCAGCATAAGACGTATATAATCGGTCAGTCGCTTAGGCTTCGGCACAAAATCACTAAAACGCGCATAACGACTGCCGAACACACCCCAGACCAAACGGCAAGCTATCAACCCCAAGACCACATAGCCCAACCATTCGTGGATGTCCCGGTAGTCGTCGGCAGTGAAATAAGCCACGAAAAACGCCGCCACCAGACCCCAATGAAAGATTCGCACCGCCAGATCCCAGACCTTGACACGGCCATCCTGGCTCACGGTGCTCGCTTTCAGGGTATCAGTCATCGCGCTCTTCCTTGATCACATCGCCACTGACCGGGTTGAAATAGATCTCGACCTTCACGCCGCCCTTATCCATACCGTAGATCTCGTAGCAGTTGCCACTGGTAACATTGAACTTTTTGATCGTGTAGCCTTGATCGGCGAGGTTCTGTTTCATGGTGTCCTGAGACATCCATTCGGATTGCGGGGCGTCGGTGCATTGGGGGCCAGCGACAGCGGCTCCGGTGAACAGCAGAGCGGCGGTAGCGGCGGCAATATAACGAATCTTCATGGCAGATTTCCTTGTCGTGTTCAGGTGACATGCCGGTTTGGCATAACATGCATCGAAACACGCCAACCTGACAGGGACCTTAACGCTCGAAATCGAAGACCAATCAATGCAATAAAAAAGGGAAGAAGGAAAGAAGGGAGATATTAAAATGGCACTTGCTCAGCCTGGTCCAGGTGGACCAGGCTGAGCAAACAGGTCAAACCGCTTCTGCGGGTTCCGGCTCGTACTCGAACACCAGTTCGTCGTTTTCGAGGTGCACAAACACTTCGCCGCCCTTCTCGGCCAATCGACCAAACAGGATCTGCTCAGCCAGGGGCCGCTTGATTTTGTCCTGAATCAACCGTGACATCGGCCTTGCACCCATGGCCACGTCGTAGCCTTTGTCTGCTAACCACAGCTTGGAAGGCTCGTCTACGTGCAATACCACGCGTTTGTCGTCCAGCTGCGCCTGCAGTTCGGTGAGGAACTTATCCACCACGTGAGTGATGGTCTGGCGCTCCAGATCCGCAAACTGAATGATGCCATCCAAACGGTTGCGGAATTCCGGCGTGAAGGTCTTGCTGATGATTTCCATACCATCGCTGCGGTGATTTTGCTCACTGAAGCCAATGGAGCGACGGGCCATGGTTTCGGCGCCGGCGTTGGTGGTCATCACCAAAATTACGTGACGGAAGTCAGCTTTGCGGCCGTTGTTGTCCGTCAGCGTGCCATGGTCCATTACCTGCAGTAGCAGATTGAACACCTCTGGGTGAGCCTTTTCAATTTCATCCAGCAGCAGTACGCAGTGCGGATGTTTGTTCACCGCTTCGGTTAGCAGACCGCCCTGGTCAAAACCGACATAGCCCGGCGGCGCACCAATCAGGCGCGACACAGTATGGCGCTCCATATACTCAGACATATCAAAGCGCACCAGCTCGATACCCAACACCTTGGCCAACTGCTTGGTGACTTCGGTTTTACCGACACCGGTGGGGCCGGCAAACAGAAACGCACCTTCCGGTTTTTCAGGTGATTTCAGCCCGGCGCGAGCGAGCTTAATAGCCGTAGACAAGGATTGGATGGCCAAGTCTTGCCCGAACACCACCATTTTCAGATCCCGCTCCATATTACGCAGCACATCTTTGTCACTGGTGGACACGCTCTTGGGTGGAATACGTGCAATATTGGCCACGACTTCCTCAATTTCTGCGACGTCGATCACTTTCTTGCGTTTGTCTTCACTCATCAGGCGCTGATGGGCACCCGCCTCGTCGATCACATCTATGGCCTTGTCAGGCAGGTGCCTGTCATTGATGTAGCGTTCAGACAGCTCAGCAGCCACGCGCAGGGCCTGATCGGTGTAGGTTAAATCGTGATGTTTCTCGAAATTTGGCTTCAGACCTTTCAGAATCAGATACGTGTCTTCGACGCTGGGTTCGTTAACATCAATTTTCTGGAACCTGCGAGCCAGGGCAGCATCCTTCTCGAATATACCGCGAAATTCTTGATAGGTGGTCGAACCAATGCAACGCAGCTCACCCGAGCTGAGCATGGGTTTGAGTAGGTTCGACGCATCCATCACGCCACCTGATGCCGAACCGGCGCCAATAATGGTGTGGATTTCATCGATAAACAAGATAGCGTGTTCCTGCTTTTTCAGATCCGACAACAGGCCTTTCAGACGCTTTTCAAAATCACCGCGGTACTTGGTACCTGCCAGCAGCGCTCCCAAATCCAGCGAGTAAACCACCGCATCAGCGATCACTTGCGGCACCTGAGCATCTACAATGCGCTTGGCCAGACCTTCAGCGATGGCGGTTTTACCAACGCCGGCTTCGCCGACCAGCAAGGGATTGTTTTTGCGACGGCGCACCAGAATCTGCACCACACGCTCGACTTCGTGTTCGCGCCCGATCAGCGGGTCTATACGCCCTAGGCGGGCTTGTTCATTCAGGTTGGTGGTGTAATTTTCCAGGGGTGTAGACTGCGTCGCTTCCTCGCCGCTCTCTTCCTGAGCAGCCTCGCGGCCTTCTTGATCCTCCGCACCCTGCACTCGGGAAATGCCGTGAGAAACAAAATTGACCACGTCAATGCGCGCTACATTCTGCTTTTTCAGCAAGTAAACCGCCTGACTTTCCTGCTCACTGAAGATCGCCACCAGCACGTTGGCGCCGGTTACCTCTTTTTTGCCGGAAGACTGCACGTGGAAAACCGCGCGCTGAAGCACACGCTGAAAGCCCAAGGTTGGCTGGGTTTCGCGATCGCCGTCAGAATCCGGGATGATTGGCGTTGTGGAATCAACAAATTCAAGCAGTTCCTGTTCCAGCTGGCCCAACTCTGCGCCACACGCTTTCAGAACTCCCACTGCCGAATCGTTGTCCAAAAGGGCCAACAGCAAATGCTCTACTGTCATGAATTCGTGACGTTTGTCACGGGCATTCTTGAAGGCCGAATTCAATGTAAGTTCAAGATCTTTGCTCAGCATGGGCTACTCCAACTGCTATCAATCTGCACGTTCAATTTCGCACAACAGCGGGTGATCACATTCTGACGAATACTGATTCACCTGGGCTGCTTTGGTTTCTGCGATATCCCGGGAATACACGCCGCATACAGCTTTGCCTTGCGTATGGACGAGAAGCATTACCTGTGTTGCCTTTTCTTCATTCATCGCGAAGAAAGTCGTTAACACCTCCACCACAAAGTCCATGGGAGTGTAGTCGTCGTTTAAAAGAATCACCCGGAACCGCGCGGGCCGCTTCAGAGCTGGCTTTTCCAGCGCCACACTGAGCTGGTCGTGGCGACCCGGCTCACTTTCATCTCCCTGATTCCATATTAGTTGAGAATTTTCAATCATACGCATCATTCTTTACCGAAGTTGCCGGTGCCTTGCTAGTAATGTGGGTATTGGCCCCCGCTTTTTCAAGCAGGCTTATGTTCCGTCTGACTTAAGTATGCCTGTCAGTGGGACACCAAGCCGCGATCCTTTGCCTATATAAGTACGAACATGATACCGGTTCCGGACTGCCTTCAACCACCCAAAACCTCTATAGCGAGCAGTTGACTGCAACTCCGTATTGAACCAAAGTTCATTGCAATGTAAAAAAATGTTACCAAACTCCGGAATTCAACAATAATAATCACTGACAGCATAAGTACAGGGGAGTTCAACATGCCCAGCGGCAAAGTGAAATGGTTCAACAACGCCAAAGGTTACGGTTTTATCATTGAAGACGGCTGCAGCGACGACCTGTTTGCTCATTTTTCGGCCATTCAAATGGATGGCTATAAAACTCTGAAAGCCGGGCAGGCGGTCAGTTTCGAGAAAAAACCGGTGGATGACGGTGTCCACGCCGTCGACATTATTCCGCTGCTGCAAACAAATCACATCGTCCCGTCTGGCTGAACGATAAAACTGCCGAATTTCTGTGCATCCACGGGTACTGGACGGTTGCGAAATCCTGTATCTGGGGTAGTCTCTGCGTCTAGCCCTACTAGCAACACAGACTATCTATGGCCGAATTAATCCTTTTCAACAAGCCGTTCCAGGTACTCAGCCAGTTTACTGATGAACGGCAGTCAACCGACAAGCCCCGACGAGCCACCCTGGCTGACTGGATCAACCAGCCGGGCATATACCCTGCCGGCCGCTTGGATTATGACTCCGAAGGCCTGCTATTACTGACCTCAGACGGCCAACTACAGCATCGCATCGCCTCGCCCCAGGGTAAGATGGAAAAAACTTACTGGGTGCAGGTTGAAGGCACGATTAGCGAGCAAGGCCTGCGCCAACTGGCACAGGGGGTTCAACTAAAAGACGGCCTGACGAGCCCGGCCCTTGCCCGTACCATGGACGAACCGGCGGTTTGGTCACGCAATCCCCCTGTACGTTTTCGCCAGAACATCCCCACCAGCTGGCTGGAACTGACCATCTGTGAAGGCCGTAATCGCCAGGTAAGACGCATGACCGCGGCGCTGGGTTTTCCTACGCTACGGCTGATCCGCTATCGCATTGGTGACTGGAGCCTTAACTTACTTGAACCCGGCCAGTTCAGTTCAACAACCGTAAATATAACCACGACTGCAACGCCGCATCGTAAACCCACTGGCAGCCGGCAAACACCAAAAGCAAACCGCGGCCACCGCCCTCACCGGAACAAATAGCCGGTCTGGGTGATAAGCTGCGCAGCCCGCTGGTACTTCAGTGTATGGAAGATTACCAAAGTGGTAGGCGTTTGCCGCTGGATCTGATTCACGACCCACAGACGTGACGACCGCAAGCTGATAAAATCATCCGCTTTTACTGACACAGAGCCGTTATGACCGAGTTCCACACAGCCGCAAATACTGCCCCTGGCACTAGCCCAAACACCAGCCGCGTTATCGTCGGCATGTCTGGCGGTGTCGATTCCTCCGTTGCCGCCTGGCTACTGAAAGAACAGGGTTATCAGGTAGAAGGCCTGTTCATGAAGAACTGGGATGAAGACGACGGCACCGAATACTGCACCGCCATGACCGACCTGGCCGATGCTCAGGCGGTGGCCGATCACATCGATATAAAGCTACATACCGCCAGCTTTGCGGCGGAGTACTGGGACCGGGTATTCGAGCATTTTCTCAGCGAATACAAAGCCGGACGCACCCCAAACCCAGACATTTTATGCAACAAGGAGGTGAAATTTCGCGCTTTTCTGGATTACGCGATAACACTGGGCGCCGACTACATTGCCACCGGACACTACACCCGCCAATGCCCGCTTGATGACGGTTCCGGCCGGGCTCAGTTACTCAAAGGCCTCGACGGCAATAAAGATCAAAGCTATTTCCTGCATGCAGTATCTGGCGATCGTATTGCCCGCACCCTGTTTCCAGTGGGCGAACTTGAGAAGCCGGAAGTGCGCCGTATTGCCGAAGCGCAAGGGTTTATTACCCACGACAAAAAAGACTCTACCGGTATCTGCTTTATTGGCGAGCGCAAGTTCACTGACTTCCTGAAGCAGTACCTGCCGGCCCAGCCCGGCACTATCGAAACGCCGGAAGGTCATGTTATTGGCCGCCATCAGGGGCTGATGTACCACACCATTGGCCAACGCCAAGGCCTTGGTATTGGCGGATTGAACGGTTATAGCGATGAGCCCTGGTACGTAGCGGAAAAAGACCTGACGCGTAACGTATTGATTGCAGCTCAGGGTAAAAACCATCCGCTGCTGTTTTCCCGTGGCCTGGTATCTGGCCCCGTCGACTGGGTTGCTGCTGAGGCTCCGAGCGCGCAGTTTCGCTGCATGGCCAAAACCCGCTATCGCCAGCCCGATCAACTGTGCGAGGTAACCGTCATCGATGGCGGCGTCAAAGTGGTGTTCGACGACGCCCAGCGCGCAGTAACGCCGGGCCAATCGGTGGTATTTTACGATGGCGAGATTTGCCTGGGCGGCGGCGTCATTGAACACACCTGGCGCCATGGCGAATCACTGCCAGCGCGCCTGACCACTGAGTCAACTAACGGATTGAAGTCAGGAGTGCAGTCATGAGCCGCACACTGCACGACCAAACCCTGGCCCTGGCCGGCGTTTTTCAGGCCGCGAATCTGGTTACCCAGATTGCCCATGACGGCATTTGCGACGCAACCGACCTGGAAACCTGCCTACGCTCACTGTTCGCCACTGACCCGGCGACCACGCTGGACGTTTACGGTGGAGAACTGCGCGACTTGAGCCTGGGGCTAAATACGTTGATTCGTGTGCTCAGCGAGCAAAGCAAGCCTACCGACATCGAAATACTGCGCTACGTGCTGAATTTAATCCAACTGGAGTCCAAGCTCAACAGCAGCAACGACATGATGTCCGTGCTGGGCAGCCGGATTGAGCAGGCGCGTCACACTGCCAGCCATTTCGGTTATGTACACAGCAATCTGATTGGCAATCTGGCGTCAGTGTATACCGACACCATCAGCACCTACCGCCAGCGCATTCAAGTCGGCGGCACGCCAGCTATTCTGCAGCGGGAAGAAAACGCCGCTAAAATACGGGCGTTGCTGTTAGCCGGCATCCGCTCTGCGGTGCTCTGGCGGCAGACCGGCGGGCGCCGCTGGCAACTGATCTTTACCCGCAAAAAAGTAATTGCCCACGCCCGCGAATTGCTGAAAACCGGCTAGTACCCCATTTGGCTGATTCGCAAACCTGCTGAGCTGATTCCGACTGGCCGCTGGTGTATTATATCGCCCTGACTTTTACCGCCCCGCTTCAAACATTTTGAGAGGTTTTCGATGGAACTCACCGCCCTGACCGCTATTTCCCCGGTGGACGGACGCTACGGCAGCAAAGTTAGCGTTTTTCGCGACATTTTCAGTGAATATGGCCTAATCAGAAACCGCGTAACCGTCGAAATCCGCTGGCTGCAAAAACTGGCGGCTCATCCGCAAATTCAAGAAGTTCCGACGTTTTCTGCTGAAGCAGAGACCGCTCTGAACGCCCTCGTCAGCGAATTCGGTCTGGCCGATGCCCAGCGCATAAAAGATATTGAGCGCACCACCAATCACGATGTGAAAGCGGTGGAGTACTTCATCAAAGAGAAAATCGCCGATAACGCCGAACTTCACGCGGTCACCGAATTTGTTCACTTTGCCTGCACCTCAGAAGACGTCAACAACGTGTCCCACGCATTGATGCTGCGAGAAGGCCTGGACAGCGGCATGCTGCCGGCGATGACAAAAGTCATAGACCAGGTCGCCATGCTGGCACACGACCACGCAGCCCAGCCCATGCTATCGCGTACGCACGGCCAAACCGCCTCGCCGACCACCGTGGGCAAAGAACTGGCCAACGTTGTGCACCGTCTGCGGCGCCAGCTAGCGCAGATAAAAAACGTCGAACTGCTGGGAAAGATCAACGGCGCGGTGGGCAACTACAACGCCCACATTTCTGCCTACCCAGACATTGACTGGGCCGAAACCGCCAAAACGTTTATCGAAAGCCTGGGGCTGAATTTCAACCCGTACACGACCCAGATTGAACCCCACGATTACATCGCCGAACTGTACGACGCGGTTGCCCGCTTCAACACCATTTTGATCGACTTGGATCGCGACATCTGGGGCTATGTTTCTCTGGGTTATTTCAAACAGAAAACCGTCGAAGGCGAAGTGGGTTCGTCCACCATGCCACACAAAGTTAATCCCATTGACTTCGAAAACTCCGAAGGCAATCTGGGCATTGCCAACGCCTTACTAAACCATTTGTCAGCCAAGCTGCCGATCTCGCGCTGGCAGCGCGATCTGACCGACTCCACGGTGCTGCGCAACCTGGGCGTGGGGTTCGCCCACAGCCTTATTGCCTATGAATCTACCCTGAAAGGCCTGAGCAAATTGGAGCTGAACGCGGCGCGCCTGGACGCCGACCTGAACCAGGCCTGGGAAGTTTTAGCGGAACCGATTCAGACCGTGATGCGCCGTTACAATATTGAAAAACCTTACGAAAAGCTGAAAGCCTTAACCCGCGGAAAAGCCATGAGCGCCGAGGTTATCCAAAGCTTTGTCAGCAGCCTGGACATTCCCGAACAGGCTAAAGCCGAACTGATGGCGATGACGCCCGGCAGCTACATTGGCAACGCCATAGACCAAGCCCGCAACATCTGAATACCGGAGTAACACCATGGACATGCTTGGCGGAATAACCCCTGCAGAGTTTTTACGCGACTACTGGCAGAAAAAGCCCCTGGTTATCCGCCAGGCGTTTCCCGGCTTTGAGAGCCCGGTGAGCGCCGACGAACTGGCCGGGTTGGCCTGTGAAGAAACCGTAGAATCGCGCATCGTAATTGAAGACGACGCCGGCAAGCCCTGGCAAGTTCATAACGGCCCATTCAGCGAAGAGCGTTTCAGCAAGCTGCCAGAGCAAAACTGGACCCTGCTAGTGCAGGGCCTTGACCACTGGGTGCCGGAAGTCGCCGATTTGCTGGAGCACTTCCGCTTTGTACCCAACTGGCGGCTGGACGACATTATGGCCAGCTACGCGCCGAAAGGCGGTAGCGTAGGCCCCCATTACGATCAGTATGACGTGTTTCTTTTGCAGGCCCAGGGTAACCGTCGCTGGACGTTCGGCGGTGAATGCGGCTCTGCTTCGCCCCGCCTGAAAGGCACACCGCTGCGTATTCTAAGTGACTGGCAGGGCGAGGAAACCGTGATTCTAGAGCCGGGCGACATGCTGTACCTGCCGCCCGCCATAGGCCACCATGGCATAGCCGAAGAAGACTGTATTACTCTGTCAGTAGGCTTCCGCGCGCCCACAGTCGACGATTTGCTCACCGGCTTTACCGACTTCCTGTGCAACCAGCCCAATGCGGCCGAGCACATGAATGATCCGGATCTGGCGCTGCAGGACAATCCCGGCGCCATCGCACCGGTGGTGATTGACCGCCTGGAAGCCTTGATACAGGAAAAAATAGGCGACCGGCGCAACCTGTCACTGTGGTTCGGCCAGTTTACCACTGCTCCAAAAAGCGCTGAAACCGTGGTGCCCGCCGATGAACCTGCCGCAAGCGAAGACCTTCAAGCAGCGATACAGGCCGGTGAACAGGTTCGCTGGAACGAAGGCTCTCGATTTGCCTTTTATGAACTGGACAACGAAACCGCACTGTTTGTAGACGGCGAGCAATACCTACTGCGCGGCGATGCTCGCCCATTTGCGCCGCTGCTGTGCGCTGGTGCCCGGGTTAACGCAAAGGCTTTGGCAGCGTTTGCCGAAGACGAAGCGATACTTGGGCTGCTCACCAATCTGTACAATCAGGGTTCTATCTACTTCGAATAAACGGCCGCACGGGGCTCCGATGAATATGCGCATTCGGAAATACAACTGGCACAGCGCGCCGCCGCAAATCCGGGGCATTCGCCAGCGGGTATTTGTTGAGGAGCAGAAGGTGCCGGAGGAACTGGAATGGGACCTCATCGACCAGAGCGCCGAACACTTTCTGGTAGTGGTAGATGGCAATATAGCCGCCGCCACGGCGCGCCTGTATGGCATTCCAGGTGCCACTGGTTTCATCGGGCGCATGGCGGTGCTGCCGCAATTCCGCGGCCAACAGATTGGCCAGGCTCTGTTGCAGCATCTGATTTGCCAAGGTGCGGTACACTACTCCCAGCTGCAGCTATCGGCGCAGCAGCACGCCGTTGAGTTTTACCAGCGTGCCGGATTTCACCTGTGTTCAGACCAATATGACGACGCCGGCATAGCGCATTTTGATATGCGTTGCCTGGCGCCTTCTGTGCTGGCCGAAGAGCTGGCGGCAGAACCGGCCGGGAAGCGGCCTGGCATTCGCAAATTTCCAATGAACCTTGGCGACGATTCGCGCAGTTGGCTGTTCGAGCGGCAGCAGCAACTGGTAGAGCTGATGCACAGCCTGGCGGGACAGGCCCGGCAGCGATTATGGCTGTACGACAACACGCTGGACTTCGACCTTTACGGTCAACCGCGCTTTTGCGAGTTGGTGTCGCAAATGGCAAGGCGCCATAGGCTTAGCGATGTCCGCCTACTGATTCAAGACGACAAAGCGCTGACTCAACGCCAGCACGGGCTGGCTGAGTTAATGCGGCGGTTGCCCAGCCGCATCGAACTTCGACTGTTAAGCGATACAACCCCACCAGAAAAAGAACCCTTTATGCTGGCCGACCGCCAAGGTGTGATTTACCGCCATGAGTTTGGCGGTAGCCAGGGATTTGCCAATTTTGCCGACGGCGGGCGGGTAAAGCGCCTGGAAGAGCGTTTCTTGCAAATGTGGAACACCGGCCAGCGCTCTGCAGAGCTACGAGTGCTTTCTCTTTAAATCAGCTGCGTTCGAAGGGTGTGCCAAATTCGGCAAACTCTGCGTCTACCTCTTCAGCCACCTCAGCGATCAGCCGGCGCAACCATTGGTGGTCGGCGTTGTGTTGCAGCAGCGGGCTCCAGGCCATTTTCAAATCGAACGGCGGAATGTCGAAGGGCGGCACTTTGAACACCAGGTGCGGGTTGTCACGCTGGAGCCAGGCCGCCCGTGATGGCAGCGTGGCAATCAGGTCGTGTTGCTCGGCCAGCAGCATGGCCACCTGATAGTGGCGGGTAAATACTGAAATCTGCCGTTTATGGCCAATCTTGGCCAGGGCTTCATCAACCCAGCCCAGGCGCTGCACGTCTTTAGGATTCACCCCTACCCCCACCCCAAACCCGGTCTTGCTGACCCAGATGTGGCTAGCCTGAAGATAGCTTTCCAGGGTAAACGATTGTTGCAAAATCGGGTTTTCAGCGTTCATCAGGCAAGCAAAATATTCGCTCCACAGGGTTTTCTGGTGAAACGACTGGGGAATCTTGTCGAAGCGGTTGATGGCCATATCCAGCCTGCCCTGCTCCACATCCAAAAAACTGACGTCGCTAGGGGTCAATACATCCAAAGTCACCTTCGGAGCTTCTTGGCGTATACGCCGCAGTACCCGCGGCATCAGGCAGGACTCAGCGTAGTCACTGGCCATAATACGAAACACGCGCTGGCTATTAATCGCAGAAAACGGGGTTTTATCCTGCATCACCTGCTCGATGCTGGACACAATCGAACGCACCACTGGCTGCAGCTCCCGGGCTCTTTCAGTGGCGGTCATGCCTTCGCTGGTGCGCACCAGCAAGGGGTCACCGAACAACTCGCGCAACCGTCGCAAGCCGTTACTCATGGCGGGCTGGGTAATGCCCAGATGGTTGGCTGCCTTGGTTACATTACACTCACGCAGCAGCACGTCCAGATACACCAGTAAATTCAGGTCTACGCGGGAAATATCCAAGGCCTGCTCTCCTTCACATTTAACAACATTCTCAAGCCTTCACATTTAAAAACATTGTTAAGGCGCTATTTCTGATACCCTTTTTATAACTACTAAAGCTGCGCCAGCTTGCCTACGGAGTCTTGTCGTAAGTCATGGAAACTTCAACACTTGTTCTGCTATTAGCCGCCGTGGTTGCCATTGCGATTACCGTGGTCACCATCAGCCACCTGCGTGAAAAGGCCCGCATTCAGCGCATCCGCCGCATTGCTATGCTGGAAGAGAGCTACAAACTCGCCAATCGGCTTTTAACGGAACTGCCGGGCCAGTATGTGACCGGTGATTTGAAGCTGGTCCTTATTAAACAAATGGAACACAGCTGCAATGGCTTGGCAACCCTGAACACAGCCTTGCCAATTGATAAACGACGCGATGCGCTGGGCCATCTGAAGCAGCAGATACGCGACGGTGCAGACAAAACAATGCAGATGCGCATAGATTCACCGCAAAAAGCCACCGCGGTCAAAGATTTACTGCAGAGCCTGTTCGCCCTGTTAGAGACGATGCACAAGGCCGGCCGGCTGGACACCGCCACAGCGCGGAAGAACCTGAAATACGTGCTGTTTCTGGTGCACAAAACCCACACCGATCTGCATGTTTTCCAAGCCCGGGATTATGTGCACCAGAACGAAATACGTAAAGCCATTCACGCATACCATCTGGCCAGCACCGAGATGGGCAAATCTGCGGATAACCCCGTGGCCATGAAAGCCGTGAAAAGCTTCCGCACACGCATCAAGGAACTGGAGGCGCTGACCGGCACAGAGACCGACAGCGTAAGCCTTGACGCTCACCGCAAGCACGATAAAGAGTGGGATACCCTTTTGGAAGACGACAGCTGGAAGAAAAAAACCAACTACGACGATTAAAAGGGTACTAACCCAGCGCTTTTTCGATGTCAGCACGAATGTCGGCAGGTTTGGTGGTGGGAGGGTAGCGCTTGAGCACCTCGCCGTCGCGATTCACCAGAAACTTGGTAAAGTTCCACTTCACTTGCTCAGACCCCAGCAGCCCCGAGGCTTCGTGCTTTAGATAGCGGTAAAGCGGATGTGTGTTGTCGCCGTTTACCTCAACTTTCGAAAACATCGGAAAGCTGACGCCGTAGTTCAGCGAACAAAATTGGCCGATGCTGTCGTTGCTGCCCGGGTCCTGATTCATAAACTGATTGCAGGGAAAACCCAACACTTCCAGCCCCCGATCAGTCAGGTCACTGTAAAGTGTCTGTAACCCCTCAAATTGTGGTGTGAAACCGCATTTGCTGGCGGTGTTTACGATCAGCAAGACTTTGCCCTGATAAACAGCCATGCTTTGGGCGTTACCGCTAATGTCTTTTACCTCAAAATCATATATACCGGCCATCGCGCTGTTCCTTTTATCTGAAATACGTTGGAATGTTGTCTGAAACACGTTGGAGCGCTTTCTAAAATAAGGAGAAATGCTGTGGAACCTGGTCGAACGCCAAGCTTAGCACTCGTTGCCAGCCTGCGTGCAGATTAGTATTTCACATGCAACGGCGGAATCTGCTGTAACTTAACACTATTCATCATAATTCAACTGTTGTTCAGGACACCTGCTCCATTAGAATGGAAAGCGACTTCCTGATTTTTTTATTCGCCGCAACATACGCCATAGAGGATCGACCGGGCATGCAGAATTATCACAAATCCACCAAACTGGACAATGTGTGCTACGAGATACGCGGCGTGGTTCTGCGTGAAGCGAAGCGCCTGGAAGAAGAAGGCCATCGCATACTGAAACTGAATATCGGCAATCCGGCCAGCTTTGAGCTCGATGTACCGGAAGAAATTCAGCAAGACGTCATCTACAACATGCACCTGGCCCAAGGCTATGTGGAATCCAAGGGCCTGTTTTCCGCGCGCAAGGCGGTGATGCACTATTGCCAGCAGCGCGGCATCGACAAAGTCGACATTGATGACATTTACCTGGGTAACGGGGTCAGCGAACTGATCGTAATGTCTATGCAGGCCATGCTCAATACTGGCGACGAAGTGTTGATTCCCGCGCCTGACTACCCGCTATGGACCGCCGCGGTAGCGCTTTCCAGCGGCAAACCCGTGCACTATCACTGCGATGAACAGCAGGGCTGGTTTCCGGATATTGATGACATCCGCCGCAAAATCACCAAACGCACCCGGGCGATTGTGCTGATTAACCCCAACAACCCCACAGGCGCGGTTTATTCCACCGAGCTGCTGCATCAGGTGATTGAGCTGGCGAGGGCCCACAACCTGATCATTTTATCTGACGAGATTTACGACAAGATTCTTTACGATGGCGTAACGCATGTTTCTACCGCGTCCCTCGCCGATGACGTGCTCTTTTTCACCTACAACGGCCTGTCGAAAAATTATCGTGCTGCAGGCTATCGATCCGGCTGGATGATCATCAGCGGCGCCAAACACAAAGCCACCGACCTGATTGAGGGCATCGAAATGCTCTCGAACATGCGCCTGTGCGCCAACGTACCAGCCCAGTTGGCTATCCAGACGGCGTTGGGTGGCTACCAGTCCATCAACGACCTGGTGACTCCGGGCGGCCGCCTGTTCGAACAGCGCCAAACCGCGTGGGAATTGCTCAACGACATCCCCGGCGTCAGCTGCGTAAAGCCACAGGGTGCGCTCTATTTGTTCCCCAAGCTGGACCCCAAGCGCTACCCCATCGTTAACGATGAGAAACTGGTACTGGACCTGCTGATTCAGGAAAAGATACTGCTGGTTCAGGGTTCCGCTTTTAATGTAAAAGACAGGCAACATCTGCGGGTTGTTTTCCTGCCGCGCAAAGACACTCTGGCCGATGCCGTGGGTCGCTTGGAGCGATTCCTGGAACAATACAAGCAGTAAGACTGTCACATCGTCTGATTGGCCGAATTTACAACCGCCCTTTAATGCGCATTCGTAAACATTTTTACATTCACAAGAGAAGGAAACTATGAGAATACTGCTGTTTCTGGCCACCAACCTGGCGGTAATCCTGGTAGCCAGTTTCACTTTGAGACTACTGGGCGTAGACAGCTATCTGGCCCAGAACGGTATTGATTACGGCTCTCTGCTGATTTTTGCGGCTGTATTCGGCTTTGCCGGTTCCCTTATATCGCTGCTGATTTCAAAACCGATGGCGAAATGGAGCACCAAAGCCCGGGTGATCAACACACCGCGCACACCGGTGGAGCGCTGGTTGCTGGAAACCGTAGCGGAGCTGGCCAAAAACGCCGGTATTGGCATGCCTGAAGTCGCCATTTTCCCGCCAGGAGCAACGTATCCAGGCGTTACAGCAGGCCAAACTTTAAAAAAAGGTATAAATACTTTCTATGCTCAATAAGCGGGACGTGGACAGTAAAAGCACGAAGGAACAGCTGATGAAGCACGACGAGATACCGGCAGACAGCGACGACCCGCTTCTGAACATACTGCACAAGTCAATCCGCTTTGCGGTGCGTATACTCGCAGTCCTGATGGTGATGGTGATTTACTGGAGCGTCGCCGACGTCATTTATGTAATTTACGAAAGATTGCAGTCCCCACCCTTTATGTTGATGGATGTGGAAGACATTCTTCAGGTGTTTGGTGCCTTTATGGCGGTGCTGATCGCCATCGAAATTTTTATCAACATTCGGCTTTATCTGGGCTCAAACGTGATTCCGGTACAGTTGGTTATCGCCACTGCACTAATGGCCATTGCCCGAAAGGTTATTGTGCTGGACCTGACCCTGGTCAGCGCTGAACAGATTGTTGGCATCGGCATTACTGCGCTGGCTCTGGGGATCTGTTACTGGCTGGTACGACAGAAAACCTGACCCATAAGGAAAAACTCTATTTTTCTGAGCCGCGGCCGCGGTAATATCAAACTCTATGCCACATAAGGGGTAACTGTCATGAAAACGATCCATAAGTTTCGGCTTGAAGGCAGCAAGGTTATCAACACCCTGAAACTGCGGGAGGGCTACAGAGCGGTGCGCTGCGAGTACGTAGTGCCCGACAAGTGCGTGTATCTGTGGGTTGAACAGCCGTTGAATGTTGACATTGCTACGGTAGTGCGGCAATTCGTTGTGACGTTTTCAGGAGACCCGGTACCCATCCGCTACAACTATGTGGACACCGCTATCGACATTTTGGGCGCAGAAGCCTACCACGTATTCGAAGTATCTGGGGCGGCTAACGGCGAAATTCTGGCTAAAGGAGAAGTGCTCGCCGAGCCTCTGGCTTCCGGGCACTAAGGCGCCGCTTTTAAACAGCGGCCGTCGGGATTGGCCTGCAGGATTCGACTCTAAAGAAACACAAAAAGGCCCTAACGGGCCTGTTCTGGTTATGAGCGGTAAAGCGGACGTCAGATATTGACTTTGAATCCCAGCGAGCGGAATTGCTCTCCCATGGATTTGCTGCTGCCCTTAAGCTGGACTTTCAAGCTGGAACATTCACGGCGCACCGGATATTCCTTGCGAAGCCGATCAAAGGCATGGGCGCGCTGCTGTTCGTCGCCCGCCATGCTCAGCCGCAAGCGCGCGTCGTCACGGCGAGGATCGTAGCAATTATGCAAAGCAAGCTGTACCGCATCGTCGCCGGCGCTGCTGGTGAATGCCAGCTTGCTTAGAGGAGGCTGGGGCAAATACTGACCAGCCTGTTTGCGCACGGGCAGGCCAAGAAAGCGAGACAGCGCCCGGTATATGGTTTCAGTGCCATGCACTTTGCCTTCCAGACTGTACCCGGCGATGTGCGGGGTGCCCAACCAAACCTGCTGCAGCAACTGCGGGTCTATTTTCGGTTCGTTTTCCCACACGTCTAACACGACTGTTGGCGCATCTGGCTGGTGCAGACGGGCAAGCAAAGCGGCGTTATCGATTACTTCACCTCGCCCGCTATTGATCAATAATTGACCAGATTTTAGTGTCGCCAGCTCTTGAGCTCCCAACAAGTGATAGGTTGGGTGCTCGCCATCGCGGGTTAGTGGGGTGTGCAACGTTACCAAGTCACACTCAAGCGCCTGCTCAAGACCGGAGAATTCCGTCGAACTTGGCTCATCCTGCCCGCCATATTGGGCCTGCTGCCTTGGCGGATCGCACAGAACAACGGTAAAGCCCAAGCGCTCCAGCCTTTGCGCCAATAACCCGCCAACGTTGCCGGCCCCCACAATACCAACACTCTGCCGTGCCCAGTTGCTGAGCCCGCGTCTGGATGCATGCAACGAAGCCACGGCCAGCACGTACTCAACCACACTGTTGGCATTGCAGCCGGGGGCGGCGCAAAAATGGATGCCCTGGGATTCTAACCAGAACCGGTCAACATGGTCGGTGCCAATGGTGGTGGTGCCCACAAAACGCACCCGGCTGCCTTCCAGCAAGTCGCGATTGACCCGGGTAACCGAACGCACCAGCAACACATCGGCGTCGCGCACCTGGTCCGGGCTGAGCTCTCGGCCGCTGACCCGGCGGATGTCACCAAAATCGGAAAAAAACGAGTCCAGTAACGGAATGTTTTCGTCTGCAACAATCAACATGCCGGTCGTCCGCCTTTTTATCTAAACTGGTATGTGCCTAAAACGTCATCTCTAAGCTTTTGTGCCCAACGTCTCTATTCAAACTGTCTTCAGGTCTATTTAAAAGGTCGCCTGAATCAGCTTCTGCGCGGCCGGCTATTGCCGCTGCGGTTGCCACTGCTACGGTTACCAGTCGGGCGCGTGCCCTGTGGCCGACGACCGCGCTTGCGGGCGATAGGGGCGTTATCCATCGGCACCATCAACGCTTCGTCCGGCACCTCGTTGGCAAGCTTCTGACCGATGTACTTTTCAATCGCCGGCAGGGCGAAGGAATCGTCTTCGCCGGCAAAGCTGATAGACACGCCGGTGCTGCCGGCACGACCGGTGCGACCGATACGGTGTACGTAATCTTCGGCGTTATCGGGCAGATTATAGTTGAACACATGAGTTACGCCGTTAACGTGAATACCACGGCCTGCAACGTCTGTTGCCACTAACACTTGAATGCTGCCGGCTTTGAACTGCTCAAGGGTTTTCAGGCGTTTAGCCTGGGCAATCTCGCCAGACATCAGCGAAACAGACACCCCCTGGTTGCGCAGGTCTTCTTCCAAATCACGGCACTGGTCACGGCGATTGGCGAACACCAGTGCCTTGTCCACTTCCGGGCGCTTCAGATAATTCACCAGCACCTGCAGTTTTTCATCATCGCCGACCAGGTACACGGTCTGCTCAACCCGCTCGGCGGTTTTTTGCTCCGGCTCAATTTCCACAAACTCGGCGCTTTGGGTCCACATAGACGCAAGATTCAGTACATCCTGGTTGAACGTCGCGCTAAACAGCAGCGTTTGGCGATCTTCCTTCGGCGTGCACTTGCGGATAATGCGTTTAACATCCGGAATAAAACCCATGTCGAGCATGCGGTCGGCTTCGTCAAGAATCAAAATATCGATCTGGTCGAGAAACACGTCCTGAGAGCCCAGAAAATCGATCAGCCGGCCTGGCGTTGCCACCAGAATATCCACGACTTCGTTCTGTAACTGATCACGCTGCTTGTCATAGTGCATTCCGCCAACCACGGTCACAACTTTATGGCCGGTATGGGCACACAACTGCTCGGCGTCTTTGGCGATCTGCATCGCCAACTCGCGGGTGGGCGCCAGCGCCAGAACCCGCGGCTCCGAGGCAAAGCGCTTGCTGTCTTCAATCGGGGTTTCCAGCATGGTCTGGATCGCGGTAATCAGAAACGCTGCGGTTTTGCCGGTGCCGGTCTGGGCCTGGCCGATCAGATCCTGGCAGGCCAGGGTCCAAGGCAGGGTTTCGGCCTGTATCGGAGTGCAGTATTCAAAGCCTATGGCGGCAATGGCCTGCTGCAGGCGGTGATCCAGATTCAGATCACTAAAGCGCAAATCAGAGGTGTGGCTGCGATCGGTAGTAGGGCTGTCAATAACGGGACTGTCACTAGCACTGGAGATGTCGTTATCAGCAGTAGACGTCGGGTTGCTGTCAGTAGAATTATTATCAATGGTCATACAGTTTCGGTGTCCTTGGTATTCCGGGAGTCAGAACCGACAGCCGCCCATAATGGCGCAACTCGCCGTGCATCTTTTTGCAAGGCCTCTGTCAGCGAGCCCTCGGTTCCATAAAAACGCATTAGCGCGTGTAAAAAATCCGCTGCGCGGCAGGGTATGTTGTTATAGAAGCCGCTCAGGGGTGTGTTCTTAAATTCGCCCGCACCGGCATCAGGATCATCCTGTGCAAGATACTCTGTTGCCTGGCAAACAACCTGGTTGGCAAACAGTTGCGGATTGGCTGCGCCCTGCCCCGCCAGATTGTCGACGCTGATATGAAAACGCCAGCCACAAGCCAAGGCAAACAACCATTCCAAAGCCTGGGGTTTTACCTCAACCTGCTCGAAAGCGCACTGCTGCTCGCGGCTGCGGCCGTCAGGGCAATACCAATAGCCGTAATCTTGCAGCGTACGGCGGTATTCACCGGCAATGCACCAATGGCTGACTTCGTGCAAGGCACTGGAAAAATAGCCGTGAGCAAAAACCACTTGTGCCGGACCTGAGCCAGCAGGCAAATATTCCGGTTCGTCGTCGCCACGCACCAAAATAGTCTGGCGAGGCTGACGGAACAAACCATTAAATAGCATGATAAGATCGTTTGAGCAGTGCATCATTGGGGAGCTATTGTGCGACTTTAACAGCCTCAATGCCAGCGCGATCTTGGGCCTGCGTCAAGGCATAAAGTGCTGCGCCGGAAAACGTCGACGCACACTTGGGGAACTTGGCGCAACATTTACCCTCTACACCGCAGTCGGTTTCCATTCATTCGTTTGCAATTAAGGCTCAACATGATTGTTACTGCCACAGCCCGGCAACGGCCTCGGGCTTTTTGCCAGCTAAGCGCGCTGGTCGCATTGATGGTGTTTTTGCTGGCGCACAACACCGCGTTCGCGCAACAGGATGCCACATTCTCAAGCTGGTTTGGCGGCAGCTCCGCCAGCCAAGGGAATTTTCTTCCTGTCGATCAGGCGCTGCCTTTTAGTTACCGCACCGACGGTGACGCGCTAATACTCGAGTGGGACATTGCGCCAGAGCACTATCTTTATAAGAGCCGTATTTCAGTAACCCCGGTCAGCGCGGACATCAGCTTGGGAGAGCTTAGCTTCGAACGCCTGGGCATTATCACCAACGACGAGTTTTTTGGCGAGATGGCGGTGTTTTACGATCCAATCCAGGCTCGACAACCGATTCAACTGCCCCCCGGGGTCACCGAAGCCGAGCTTCAGGTCAGCTATCAGGGCTGCGCCAGTGCCGGTTTGTGCTACCCGCCGCAAACCCGCGACCTGCTGTTTTATGCCAACAGTAATGGCTTAAGCAGTGCTGCGCCCGGCGAGGCGATCAATTCCAATGCCACGTCTGCCAGCAGCAACAGCCGCCCTAACCCAGCGGACGCTGTGTCCGATACTCGCAGCGCCAGTGGACTTGCCGGCTTTATGAGCCAACAGCCAACCTGGCTGATCGTTGGCGTATTTTTCCTGTTGGGCCTGGGGCTGACTTTTACTCCCTGCGTGCTACCCATGATACCCATCATTTCCTCGCTGGTGTCTGGCCAGAATACCCGCTCCAGCGCCCATGCTCTGGTGCTTGCGTCTAGTTACGTGCTGGGCATGGCGCTGACCTACGCCGCAGCCGGCGTGGTGACCGGTTTGCTGGGGGCCAGCTTTAACCTGCAAGCACAACTGCAGTCGCCCGTGGTACTGGGCGTATTCGCAGCGCTGTTCACCGTATTTGCGCTGGCCATGTTTGACGTTTTTGAATTACAACTACCGGCGTTTATCCGCAACCCTCTCAGCAATGCCAGCCAAAACCTGTCCGGCGGGCGCATTGCCAGCTTGTTTGGAATAGGTGCGCTGTCGGCGCTGGTGGTATCGCCTTGCGTGTCGGCGCCGCTGGCAGGCAGCCTGTTGTACATTTCCGCAACCCAGGACGCGGTCATCGGCGGTCTGGCGCTGCTGGCCATGGGCCTTGGTATGGGCGTACCGCTGATTGCTGTGGCGGTGGGTGGGCGCAAAATTCTGCCGACCTCGGGCGCCTGGATGTCGACGATCAAACACGGCTACGGCATTATGCTGCTGGCCGTCGCCATCTGGCTGCTGGAACGGATGCTTGCGCCTTGGCTTACTCTAACGCTGTGGGGCTTGCTGGTTGCCGTGGTGGGTGTTCAGTTGGGCGCCTTCGACGCCGCCAAAGCCGGCTTGCAACGCACCCGCAAGGGGCTTGGGCTAGTGGCCTTTGCTTGGGGTATGGCGCTGCTGGCGGGTGCACTGGCGGGTGCCAGCGATCCGCTGCGGCCGCTGGCACCGTTTACGGCGGGTAGCGTGGGCAGCGGCGCCGGCAGTGCGGCCAGCCACGCCAACTTCCAGCGCACCAGTGAACCGCAGCAGATACGCCAGCTTTTGCAACAGGCACAAGCAGCCGGTAAACCCGCGTTACTGGATTTGTACGCCGACTGGTGCATTGCCTGCAAGGTTATGGAGCGCAATGTATTCAGCGACGCCCAGGTAATTCAGGCACTGGCACCTTACAGTCTGATACAGCTTGATATGACGGCCAACACGCCACAGCAGCAGGCCCTGCTAGACGAGCTCGGTCTTTTCGGACCGCCGGGTATCTTGTTTTACAACTTGAGTGGTCAGGAAATCGGTAACCAACGTATTCTGGGAGAGATGAACCGCAGCGAATTTCTACAGCACCTGAGCGGCGTTAATATTCGCGACTGACACGTTAAACCTTCAACCGCCGCGACGAATCATAAAATGGAACTCGCCATCGGGTTGGTTCTGGGCTAGAAGTTCGTGGCCGAGAAACTGACAAAACCGGGGAATGTCACGCACAGTGGAGGGGTCTGTTGCCGTTACCCGAAGAATGCCGCCCGCCGGCACGTCCAAAATACGGCTGTGCAGCATCATTACCGGTTCCGGGCAATATAGGCCCCGGGCATCGAGTTCTGCATCAAATTCTGGATTTTCCACGGTTTAGCTCCTGAGAATGGGTCGATTCAACCTATAAATCTGTAAACTTGCTGCTTATTGGACACCAGAATTCGAACCACAACAACCGAGGCACGCCATGATCCGAGTATTAATTGAACGGCACATCGCCGAATCCCTGGAGGCAGCTTACGAAACCCGCTCGCGCAAGGTGTTGCAAAACGCGGTTGCGGCCCCGGGCTTTATATCCGGTGAAGCCTTAAGCAATCGAAACGATCCGAACAACCGCTTTATACTTTCGAATTGGCGCTCGGTCAGTCACTGGGACCGGTGGTACCGATCGAAAGAGCGCAAAGAGCTAATGGCGGAATTGATGCCGATTATGGATCGTGAAGAAATAATCACCATACTCGAGCAGGGCGGATCCTGATTACCCGGCAAGAGTCAGCGTTCAGCGATGATCCTGTTTGCGAATTGCCGAGTCAATTGCGCAGCCTGGCGAATTAAATCGTTCTGGGTTTCTGGCTGGCGCGCGAAGGGCTGGAAGTCATGATTGCCACCCTCCAGCCAACGCAACTCGCAGTTGGCCAGAGCGGCGCTTTGAATTACAAGCTCTGCCGGTTTGCCGAACGGGTCGCGGGTACCCTGAACAATTAGCAGCGGACAGGTAATGTGCGCCAAGTGCTCAGTGCGCCAGCGGTCAAGCTTGCCCGGCGGATGAAACGGGTAGCCGTAACAGACCACCGCATCCATCAAGTTGCTCGCTAAAAGGTTGCTATTAAAACTCGAGTCCGAACTTTTACTTATATTGGCAGGTTGAGCCAGTAAGCTGGCCATACGCCCGCCCATGGATTTTCCACCTGCCATCACAAAGCAATCCTGCGGCAGCTCGTCTTTTGCACGCTTGAGCGCCTGAACGAAGCTGTCTAGCAAGCCCGGTTGCCGACCGGGCGGGCGTTTACGTCCGTCAAAGCGGTGCTGTTGCATGAAAGGGAACTCGAATCTCACGCTAGAAACACCTACGTCACTCAGTGCGATAACCAGTTGTTCCATATAGTCAGAATCCGCCGGCGCTCCGGCACCGTGGGCAATAACCATAGCAATCTTAGGGGTATTGTAAAAACCAACACTAGGCAACCATGTATTTTCGTTCATGTTTCTCCCAGGAGAGTCACGTTAAATGGCATAAGCACAATACGAAAAGAGTCCAACCAGATTGCATCCCACTTACTTAACTCCTTGCCGCACATCCATTTCCGCTACTTTTGATGCATGCCAGGAGTTGACCTGAATCATTGCAAAGGCCTAATGCTTTCCTCATAATTACGCCCGCATAAACCCCTTTTTAACCCAATGGTAAGGCTATGAGCACATTGAATCCGAACCTGACATACAACTACAAGGTGGTAAGGCAGTTCGCCATCATGACGGTCGTATGGGGAATTGTTGGCATGGCTCTGGGTGTGCTGATTGCAGCACAGCTGGTTTGGCCGGCCCTCAATTTCGACCTTCCGTTTACCCACTTCGGCCGTTTGCGGCCGCTACACACCAACGCTGTTATCTTTGGCTTTGGTGGAAGTGCGTTGTTTGCAACGTCGTACTACGTCGTGCAGCGTACCTGTCAAGCACGCTTGTTTTCCGACAAGCTTGCTGCCTTCACGTTCTGGGGCTGGACAGCCATTATCATCTCCGCAGCCATCACTCTTCCCATGGGCCTGACGTCCACAAAAGAATATGCCGAACTTGAGTGGCCGATCGACATCGCAATTGCGATAGTGTGGATCACTTATGCGGTCGTCTTTTTTGGCACCATTACCAAGCGCAGCATGCCGCACATTTATGTGGCTAACTGGTTTTACGGTGCTTTCATTATTACCATCGCGGTTCTGCATATCGGTAATAATCTGGCGCTTCCGGTTAGTGCGTTCAAGTCCTACTCGGCCTATGCCGGTGTGACCGATGCGATGATGCAGTGGTGGTATGGTCACAACGCCGTAGGTTTCTTCCTGACGGCAGGCTTCCTGGGCATGATGTACTACTTCGTTCCCAAGCAGGCTGGCCGTCCGGTTTATTCTTATCGCTTGTCTATCGTTCACTTCTGGGCGCTGATTGCCACCTACGTATGGGCCGGTGGTCACCACCTGCACTACTCTGCCCTGCCAGACTGGGCCCAAACCGCCAGCATGGTTATGTCTCTGATTCTGCTTGCTCCATCCTGGGGTGGCATGATCAACGGCATGATGACGTTGTCCGGCGCATGGCACAAACTGCGTACCGATCCTATCCTGCGCTTCCTGGTGGTTTCCCTGTCGTTCTACGGCATGTCCACCTTTGAAGGCCCGATGATGTCAATCAAGACCGTTAACGCCTTGTCGCACAACACAGACTGGACCATTGGCCACGTGCATTCCGGTGCTCTGGGCTGGGTTGCCATGATCAGCATTGGTGCTATCTATCACCTGGTTCCAAAACTCTGGGGCTTGAAAGAGATGCACAGTACCAACCTGATCAACGTCCATTTCTGGCTTGCCACAGTGGGCACCGTATTGTACATCGTCTCCATGTGGGTTAACGGCATTATGCAGGGCCTGATGTGGCGTGCGGTTAACGAAGACGGCAGCCTGACATACAGCTTTGTGGAAGCTCTGGAAGCCTCTTACCCCGGCTACTTTGTCCGCTTCCTGGGTGGCGTGCTCTTCCTGAGCGGTATGCTGTTTATGGCGTACAACGTCTTCGTGACTATTCGTCAGAAAGAAGCCGTTGCCGAGAATAACGCCGCTGTCCAGGCCGTGTAACGGAGAGAAATCAGATGAATCATGAAACAGTAGAAAAGAACCTTGGCTTGATGATCGTACTGATCATTCTGACCATCAGTGGCGGTTTTTTGGTGGAAGTCGTTCCGCTATTCTTTTTGAAGAGCGTCAACACACCCATCGAAGGTCTTGAACCTCTGGCAGCGCTTGAACTGGAAGGTCGTGACATCTACATCCGCGAAGGTTGTCATGTATGCCACACCCAACAGATCCGCCCGTTCCGTGCGGAAACCGAGCGCTATGGCCACTACTCCGTTGCGGGCGAGTTCGTTTACGACCGCCCGTTCCTGTGGGGTTCCAAACGTACCGGTCCGGATCTGGCCCGCGTTGGCGGCCGTTATTCCGATGCCTGGCAGCGCCAGCATCTGTATAACCCGCGCAGTGTGGTTCCCGAATCCAACATGCCAGCATTCCCCTGGCTGTTCGAAGATCGCGTCAATCATAACGGTACCGCAGCCAAATTGACGGCTATGCAAACCCTGGGTGTTCCCTACACCGACGAGCAGATCGCAAACGCTCCAGCCGCATTAGAGGGCAAGTTTGAGATCGAAGCTCTGCTTGCATACCTGCAGCAGCTGGGTACCATCCTTCCGAACAAACGGTGATTTGATGGATGCTAACGACTTACGCGGTGTTCACACCCTTATTATAATGGCGATGTTTATCGGCATTATCTGGTGGGCGTTCAGCGCCCATCGCAAGAAGGCGAACGAAGAAGCATCGCACCTGCCGTTTGATGACGACGAGGTCGCACAGCGTACCCTTGAACGGGAAAAAACGGAGAAAAAACAATGACTACCTTTTGGAGCATCTGGGTCACTGTGATCGTGCTCGGTACTATTTTCGGTTGTACCTGGCTGCTGCTTTCGACTCGCAAAAGCCAGACCTCCGATGTGGAAACCGACCGTACTATGGGTCATTCCTTCGATGGCATCGAAGAATATGACAATCCGCTGCCGAAGTGGTGGTTCTATCTGTTCATGTCCACCATTGTATTCGCGCTGGGCTATCTGGCGCTCTACCCGGGCCTTGGTAACTTCAAGGGCCTGCTGGGCTGGACGTCTGTCAACCAGTGGGAAGCAGAAGTTGCCGAGGCCGATGCGCTTTACGGCCCGATCTACGCACAGTACGGCAAAACAGCGGTACCGGAGCTTGCCAAGGTAGACGACGCCAAGAAGCTTGGTCAACGTCTGTTCGCCAACAACTGCGCAGTGTGCCACGGTTCTGCCGCACGCGGCCAAGTGGGCTTTCCCAACCTGACCGACACTGACTGGCTATACGGTGGTTCACCGGAAGCTATTCTGCACACATTGAACAACGGTCGCATGGGCGTTATGCCGGCCAAAGGCGTGATGCCCAACATGACCGATACCCAAGTCGATCAGGTGGTCAACTACGTGTTGAGCTTTAGTAACCGTGCCAAAGATCCAGAATCTGTTGAAGCTGGAAAGGCCGTGTTCATGCAGGCCTGCACGGCGTGTCACGGTGTCGACGGTAAGGGCATGCAAGCCTTGGGTGCGCCTAACTTGACTGACAACGTATGGCTGTATGGTTCTACCTTCGACTGGATCCGTCAAACGGTCATCCACGGTCGGCAGAACCAAATGCCTTCACAAAGCGGTCGCTTGTCTCAAGATCAGATTCAGATTCTCGCCGCCTACGTTTACAGCATGTCGAACTGAAAAAACCGGCCGGAGTTCGCTCCGGCCTGGTCCTTTCAACTCTGCGTCTGCCTCTGGCGGGGACAGACTTGAAGTGATCAAACAGGTGATCCACCTGACACAGATCAAGCATTCACTTCCAGGACCCTCCGCGCCCTGCCCCTGTTTATTTTCATCGGAGAAATCGATGAGCACCAAGATTCCGGTACAACAAATTGACCCGGCCAACGAGCCTTCAGACAAGAGGAAGGGGTCTCAATCTGTTGACCTTTACGCCAGTCGCAAAAAGATTTATGTCAAAGAAATAAAGGGCTTTTTCCAGCGTATTCGCACATTCAGCCTGCTGGCGTTGATGGGCATGTATTTTTTGTTCGCCTGGCTAACGCTGAACGGCGAGCCGTTGATTCACTTTGATCTGCCAGCCCGCGAATTCCACATGTACGGTGCTACCTTCTTCCCGAAAGATTTCTTTCTACTGTCAGGCATGCTGATCATCAGTGCTTTCGGTCTGTTTTTTATCACCACCCTTTTTGGTCGCGTATGGTGCGGTTACACCTGCCCGCAAACGGTATGGACCTTCATCTTTATGTGGGTGGAAGAACGCATCGAGGGTGGTCGCAACAAGCGTATGAAGCTCGACAAAGCGCCCAATTCCCGCTCAAAAGTCGCAAAGAAAACCGCCAAACATGTCATTTGGCTGCTAATTTCGCTGGCAACGGGTTTGACCTTCGTTGGCTATTTTTATCCAATTCGTGAGCTGATTGTCGATCTCTTTACCCTGCATGCCAATGGCTGGGCTTACTTCTGGGTCGCCTTTTTCACCGTTGCCACTTATCTTAACGCCGGCTGGATGCGCGAGCAGGTGTGCCTGTACATGTGCCCGTACGCCCGCTTCCAATCGGTTATGTTTGACCCCAATACCCGTATTGTGTCCTACGACCCTAACCGCGGCGAACCCCGTGGCGGCCGTAAGAAAGAAGTCAAACCTGATGAAGTCGGCCTGGGTGACTGCATCGACTGCGGCCAATGCGTTCAGGTGTGCCCGACCGGCATCGACATTCGTGACGGCCTGCAATACGAGTGTATCGGCTGCGCCCTGTGTATTGATGCCTGCGACGACATCATGGACAAGATGAACTACCCGCGCGGCCTGATTCGCTACACTACCGAAAACGAGCTGGAAGGAAGAACCTCTAAACTGCTGCGCCCGCGCACCTTCGGTTACGGCTTTATGCTGGCGCTGATGATCGGCGCTATTGGCTACACGGTAGCCAGCCGGGTTCCAGCGCAATTGGATGTACTGCGCGATCGTGGCGCACTGTTCAGCTTTAACGGCCAGGGCCGGATCGAAAATTCCTACACCCTGAAGTTGGCCAATATGTCTGAAGCAACGCAAACCTACACACTGAGCGTCAGTGGCATGGACGACATCCAGATTCTGACGCCGACCCAGATCACCGTTACAAGCGGCGAAAAATACTCGCTACCGACCGTGGTGGACGTTCCGCCAGAATCCATTAGCCAGAGCAACAACGATATTGTCTTCAAGGCCGAATCCGATGACGAAATTGTTCTGACGCTTGAAACTGAAAGCCGATTTGTCGGTCCAACGCGCTAACGGCGGTTGAGCCGCAAAGCACGACGCTTGAATAAAGCTTGAACGTAAAATCGAGACATAACTTTATGACTGCTGAAACACCCGTTGCACCCTGGTACCGCCAGCCCTGGTTCTGGTTTTTGACCATCGCTCCACTGGCAGCGATTACGTGGAGTATGACCATGCTGGTCGTTGCCATTAACATGGAAGACAGCATGGTGTCAGACGACTATTCGAAGGAAGGTCGGGGTATCAACCTTGAAATAGCCCGTGACGTCAGGGCCGCCGAACTGGAACTGGTAGCCGACATCCAGTTTGATGGCCGCCAACTGTCCCTGGACCTGGCCTCTACCGAAGATTTCCCGTATCTGATACTGGACTTGTTCCACCCAACCCTGGACAAGTACGATCGGGTGGTACAGTTCCGCCGCGAGAGCTTGGGCCACTACACAGCGCTAATGAATGAAGACATCGACGGCCGCTGGTACTACGATTTACGCGGTCCTACCAACGACTGGCGACTGAAAGGCGAAGCCTGGCTGCCAGCAGAGAACGGACTCAAGCTGAAAGCGGGCCTAGTTAAAGGGTGATCCCCTTGAATTGCTTCCACTGCGGCGAGCCGGCAAACGGCGAGCCGGCTATTACCCTGCTTTTGGATGACAAACAAAGGCACTTTTGCTGCCAGGGCTGCAAAGCCGTTTGTGAAACCATCCGCCGGGAGGGCTTGGCTGGGTTCTACGATTTCCGCACAGAGCCTGCTATCACTCCGCGACAGCTTACCGGCGCAGAGCTTGGCCGCCTGCGCGAGCTTGACCATCCTTTGGTACAGCAGTCGTTTGTCAGCCCGGTAAAAGCCGGCCAGGAAGCCCAGATTCTGATTGGCGGCATTACCTGTGCGGCCTGCATCTGGCTGCTTGAAAACCACCTGCAGAGACAGACCGGAGTGCTGTCGTTTACCGTCAACCACACCACCCAGCGCGCGCGACTGGAGTGGGCCTCAGACCAGGTTCAGCTCAGCGACTTGCTGATAGCGGTGCACCAGCTGGGCTATACCGCCCGGCCCTACCACGCTGATGAAGTAGAAAACGCACTGAAAGTAGAACATCGCTCTATGCTGATCCGCCTGGCCGTGGCAGGCATTGGCTCGTTCCAGAGCATGATGCTGGCGTTTCCCATGTATTTTGGAATGGTGAACGATCTATCGTCAGATTTTGTCAGCTTCTTCCGCTGGTTCAGCCTGCTGGTGGCCACCCCGGTGGTGTTTTACAGTGCCAAACCGTTTTTCCGGAACGCCAGCCGCGACCTTCGTAGCCGCCACCTGACTATGGACGTGCCGGTCGCCATTGCTATTGGCCTGGCCTACGGCGCCAGCGCCTGGGTAACGGTGATGGGCGGCGACGAAGTCTATTTTGAATCGGTGTGCATGTTCACTTTTTTCCTGTTGCTGGGCCGTTATATTGAAGTGCAGGCGCGTTATCGTGCCGGCCTGTCCGGCAACGCCCTGGTGGGTTTTCAGCCCAGGGTGGCCACGCTTGTGACCGGCAGCAACAGCGAAACCAATGTTGTTGCCGCCCACAGCTTGAAAGCCGGCGATGTGGTGCGCATCCGCCCGGGTGAAACCCTGCCAGTAGACGGCGAAATACTCCGCGGCCAGTCTACCCTCAACGAAGCCGCGTTAACCGGTGAGTATCTTCCAGAAACCCGAATACCCGGAGATACCGTGCACGCCGGCAGCGTTAACGGCGAAAACGCGCTGGACATCACAGTGGTGAGTGCAGGCGCGCAAACCCGTCTGTCGAGCATTCTGCGGGTGCTCGATCGGGTGCAGTCGGAAAAACCAAAAGTAGCCCGCATGGCCGATCGGATGGCTGGCAAATTTGTCGGCCGAGTGCTGATTCTGGCGCCTATAGTGTGGTTGGGTTGGTGGTGGTACGGCGCCGATAACGCGTTTGATATTACTCTTTCAGTGCTGGTGGTTACCTGCCCCTGCGCGTTGTCGTTGGCCACTCCTACTGCCATTACAGCGGCCACGGTAAAGCTGCGCAAACTTGGCCTGCTGCCCACCCGTGGCCATACCCTTGAGTCCATGAACGATGTCGACACCGTGGTGTTTGATAAAACAGGCACCCTCACCCGTGGTGAGCTCAGCCTAGTGAACCAGCACAGCGCGGGCACTCTCGATGCTGACCAGTGCCTTCGCCTGGCCGCTGGCCTGGAAGCGTTTTCTGAACACCCCATTGCCAGAGTGTTTCACGATTTGCCAAAAGCCCTGATCAGCAACGTCAAAAATTACTTGGGCGGCGGGTTGTCTGGCCACTGGGGCGAACAGACTTTGTACATTGGCCATCCACAATTTGTCGCCGAGCACAGCGGCTTGGCCTTGCCAGAGGCGCCTGAATGTACAGGTATCGCCATTTGGCTGGCCTCAGACCAACAATGGTTGGCCCGCTTTCAGCTTGACGACCAGCCCCGTGCCGACGCAGCCAACGCCATTGCAGCGTTACACGACCTTGGCATTCGCACCCTACTGCTCAGCGGTGACCGCTCTGGACACGTGCAACAGATTGCCCGCCAACTGGGTATTAATGAAGCCATTGGCCAGGCTTCGCCGGAAGACAAACTGGCGGTGTTACAAAAGCTCAATGCCGAGGGCTGCAAGATCATGATGGTGGGCGACGGCCTGAACGATTTGCCGTCTATGGCCGGAGCCAGCGTGTCTGTGGCCATGGGCTCAGCCGCAGACCTGACCCAGCTTAAAGCCGACGCCGTACTGCTCAATGGCCAGCTAATGCAACTGGTAGAAGCGCTGGCCACAAGTCGCCAGACCCGCAAGGTTATTCGCCAGAATTTGTGGTGGGCATTGATTTACAATCTGGCCGCGCTGCCTTTGGCGGCGGCAGGCCTGGTGCCACCTTGGTTGGCCGCCATCGGTATGTCCGCCAGTTCTCTGGTGGTGGTATTAAACGCGCTGCGCCTGGGCAAAATGCCAACGCCAGCCCGCAAGTCACAGCCGTTAGTTGGCAGTATGGCGCTGCGCTGATAGCCTGAATTTCATGAATCCGTTTTCAAAGCTGGACTTTAAACCCCAAATCCCGGGAGTGCATTGTGGAAATTGTTGTGGTGCTTGTACCGTTAATGCTGATGCTGGTCACTGGTGGCATTGTTCTGTTCAACTGGGCGGTCAAAAACGGCCAGTATGACGACCTGGAAGGGCCCGCCCACCGCATTCTGTATGACGACGACAAAGACCGAATTCCGGAAGACGCCATCACCGGGTTGGAAAAAACCCGGCGTAGTGCCAGCGACCCACAAGATGAGCCACAAACCGACACTGACACTGGCACGTTAAAAGCCGATGAAGCGGCGAGCAAGCCTGGCAGCAGCAGCAACTGATGGCGGGCGAACTTTACCTCAGCTATTCCAGCGCGTTTCTGATTGGCATCCTCGGCAGCACTCATTGCCTGGGCATGTGTGGTGGAATCAGTGCGTCACTATCTATGGCAATGCCAGTAGGCAAGGGTTTTCGCCTGCGCCAGACACTCACCCTGCTGGCGTTCAACGGGGGCCGCATTGGCAGCTATGCGCTGATTGCCGCCTTGGTGGCATTACTGAGCACCTCGGCGGCAAGCCAATGGGCGTCCATGGGGCTGGCATTACGAACTCTGGCAGGGCTACTGCTGATTTTTATGGGATTGTCCATGGGGCAGTGGTGGCAGGGTATCCGTTATGTGGAAAAGCTGGGTGCGCCGGTGTGGAAAAAACTGTCGCCGCTAACCCGCAAACTGCTGCCAGTGCACAACCCTATGCAAGCTCTTGCGTTGGGTGCTCTTTGGGGCTGGCTGCCTTGCGGTCTTGTATACAGCACTCTGGGATGGGCAGCACTGCAGCCTACCGTGCCATCAGCGGCACTGACCATGTTGTTCTTTGGTCTGGGCACCTTGCCCTCTATGTTGGCCACCGGTTACGCCGCGCGCTGGGTACGCGGGCTGCAAAGCCACCGGTTATTCCGTAAATTCAGCGGCGTGATGCTGGTTGTGTTCGGGTTTTGGACCCTGCCTCTGATGGCCCTGATGGGCGCCGGCGGCATGCACTGACCAAAACCTTCAAGGTTACAGGTTCAGAACGTCAAGGCGCCCGAACTCTTCCCTAGCCTTGCCTGAAACCACTGTAACGCCCGGCTTTGCGTCGCCATTCGGAGCAACAGAACGCGGTGCCCAGCTTCTGGAATTTTCCGGAAAATTATATAACTGCGGGTCTGCCAGGTGCGATGGTTCTACGTTACACAAGGCACTAAACATGGTTTCCAGGCGCCCGGGGTGCTGTTCATCCCAGACCTTGAACATGTCTTTTATCACCTGGCGTTGCAGATTTTCCTGAGAGCCACACAAGTTACAGGGAATAACCGGATAGCCCCGCAGTTCGGCGAAGCGTTCAAGGTCCTTCTCACGGCAATAGGCCAACGGTCGGATGACCGTATTTCGGCCGTCGTCACTGTGCAGCAGAGGTGGCATAGACTTGAGCTTGCCAGCGTAGAACATATTTAGAAACAGGGTTTCCAGCAGGTCGTCACGATGATGGCCAAGAGCAATTTTGGTCACCCCATTGGCCTCGGCGAAGGCATACAAAATCCCCCGCCGCAGTCGTGAGCACAAACCACAGGTGGTTTTACCGGCGGGAATTTTATCTTTAACGACGCTGTAAGTATCTCGCTCGATAATATGGTATTCAATGCCCAGATTCTGCAGGTATTGCGGTAAAACATGCTGCGGGAAACCTGGTTGTTCCTGATCCAGATTGACCGCAATCACCTCAAAACGCACCGGAGCTTTTTTCTGCAAGCTCAGCAGAATGTCCAGCATCGCATAGGAATCTTTCCCGCCGCTGAGGCAACACATAATCTTGTCGCCGGCCTCGATCATCGAGAAGTCCGCAATTGCTTGCCCGGCTTCCCGTTGCAGGCGCTTCTGCAGTTTTTGTTGCTCGCGCCGCGCATCGGGTTTTTGCGGATCAGTTACTGGGTGCATAGCGATTTCAACGTTAAAAAATGTAAAGCGCGATTATACCCGTCGCATTCCGCTGTTAACACTGAACCAGCCCACATACGTTGCCATCAGACTGGCAGGGCGACCCGTGAGTGCTCTACCATAGGCTCATGACCAACACATCAACACTCAACCAGCCCGGCGCCATTACCCACTCTGGCGATTCCAGTCCCCATCAAGCTCTACAAAGCCACATAGCCCACCTGCAAGTTGCTCTGGAGCACGAGCTGCGCCAAGCACCTGGGGGGCTGAGTGAATACGCCCTGATCAAAAAGCTGCAGCAGCCACCTTGGCAACTCTTGGGTGATGTGCGCTTTGATCAACCCGAGCTGTTATACCAGGTTCACTTCTTGCTGTTTCACACCCTGTATACGCTGCGCGATCAATTGGCCGAAGACGGTGAAACCCTGGCGATATCAGCCTTGCTGACCCGGCTTGAAAAGCGCCCCGAAGTGTCGAGCCAACAGCTGTCTGGCCCGAGATTATCTGGCAAAAGCCTGCCGGCCCAGGCCGATTCCTTGCGGGCATTTTATCTGGACCTGAACCAATATCGGCTATCCACGGCGCAGATTCACGCCATGCTTGACAACTTCTACGCCGGCCATCGGGGTGCCAATGATCATCACGACACATCGGAAGTTGGCGCAGCAGCGAACTGTCTGGGCTATAGCGACAGGCGTTTGCCGGACCGTTTTCACGAGGTAAAACAGCGCTTTCGCCGCGCCGTTATGCAGGCGCACCCCGACAGAGGCGGCAGCACTCAGCAAATCCAGAAACTTAACGCAGCCTTTGCCGTCATCAGAAACCACTATCGCGGGCGCTACTAAGTGCGGCTGTAAGCAACGTGAAGGCAACCCTCTAAAATGAAGGAATTTTACATGAACCGACAGGGTTTTGTAGCCGCCACGCTGGCTATCGCACTGGTATTGCCTGCGGGCGCCAGCGCAGATCTGGCCATATTGCAATACCACCACATCAGCGATAGCACGCCGGACGCCACCAGTACGTCGCCGGCACTGTTTCAAGCCCAACTACAACTGATTGAACAACTCGGGCTGGCAGTTGAGCCACTGTACGAAGCAACACAAAAAGCCCTGGCGGGTAATGGCGGCGATGCCGTCGCTCTGAGTTTTGATGACGCCTACAGTTCCGTGTATTCCAATGCGGCACCCATATTGGCGCGACTTAACTATCCCTACACTCTGTTTGTGAACGCCGACACCATCGGCAACAGCGGTTTTATGACGTTACAGCAGCTGCAGGAACTGGCGTCTACGGGCCTGGCAACCATCGCCAACCACAGTGCCGGGCACGGGCACCTGGCCAAGACACCCAACGAGGAAGCAAAGCAGTGGCAAGAGCGCATTAATCAAAGCCTTGATAGCGCGCAAACGTTGCTTGAAAAAGAGTTTGGCAAAGCACCGCCAATGTTCGCCTACCCTTATGGCGAGTTTGATGCAGCTCTGGAACAGCAAATGAACCAGCGCGGCTGGCTGGCGTTCGGGCAGCAATCCGGCCCCGTCGGTGCAACCTCAAGCCGCACCCGCCTGCCACGATTCCCCATGGCTAACGCCTATGGGCAGCTACAAGGCCTGGAAAACAAGTTGTTGAGTAAGGCTTTACCGGTGTCGGGCGAGGATCTTCCGGACGGCATTGTCAGCACCAACCCACCGCACCTGCGGATGACCCTGCCCAGCGGATTCACGCCAGGCAAACTGACCTGCTTCGGCTCCGGCCAGGGCCGAATAAAGGTAACCGCCAACGCGCAGCAGGCGAATGTTCAGGCGCCCGCTGCATTTAACAGCCGCCGCTTTCGCTATAACTGCACCTACCCCGCAGGCGACGGGCGCTTTTACTGGTTTTCCCAACCCTGGCTGAACTTATCCCGACCAGAAGATTGAACACCTGAGGGCGGCCACAATTATTATCTAGACATCACAAGCCAAACACCCAGCTCATTAACCAATAGCTGGCTACGGTAACCACCACCACACCCATCAGGTTCAGGGCGAAACCGGCACGCAACATATCGCCGATCCGCATATGGCCGCTGGAGAATACAATGGCGTTTGGCGGTGTGGCCACCGGCATCATGAAGGCACAGCTGGCGGCAATGGCCGCGGGAACCGTCAACAACAACGGAGAAATATCCTGCGCCACTGCCAAAGCGCCCAGCAGAGGCAAAAAGGCGGCAGCGGTGGCCGTGTTGCTGGTGACTTCGGTCAGGAAAATAATCACCAGGGTGACCAGCGCGACCATCAACAATGCCGGCAACAGGGTTGCTGCACCCATAGCTTCGGCTATCCAACTCGCCAGGCCAGAGCTGCTAATGACGCCAGCCATGGCCAAGCCACCACCGAACAGCAGCAACACACCCCAAGGCAGTTTTTCCGCGCTCTCCCAGTCCAGCAGAAATTTACGCTCTCGGGTGTCCACCGGAATCAGGAACAGC
Organism: Marinobacter sp. M3C; assembly: GCF_023311895.1. Taxonomy (GTDB): domain Bacteria; phylum Pseudomonadota; class Gammaproteobacteria; order Pseudomonadales; family Oleiphilaceae; genus Marinobacter. The sequence continues at coordinate 4,618,702 of NZ_CP092284.1, read as the reverse complement.
GCCAACGCGGCGGCAATGGCAATACCGGTATCACTCAGCCAAGGCGCCAGGTTCGCCGACAGTAACGGGCGAAATATCCAGGCGCTGGCTGTTAGTAAAAACACCAGTCCGACCAGTTTTTCACCGCGCCCAAGTGGCCCAAGGGCCTCCAGCTCGCGGCGGATCATTTCGCCGCTGTCGTCAGCGCGACCAATACCAAAATCTATCCGGGTCAGCCACCACCACACCAGCAACAACATCACCACCGAAACCGGCAGTCCCAACAGCATCCACTGGGCAAAGCCGACTTCAATGCCCTGGGTTTCCAGCAGATAAGCCGCCAGCAGAGCGTTGGGAGGCGTACCAATCAAGGTCGCAATACCACCAATACTGGCGGAGTAGGCAATCGCTAAAAGCAGCGCTGTGCCGTAGCGGCGCAGGCCCTCTTCATTGTCGCTCTGGGTCATGGCGATGATAGACAGGCCGATGGGCAACATCATTACCGCCGTTGCCGTGTTGCTCACCCACATGCTCAGAAACGCAGTGGCCATCATGAAACCGGCAATCTGATTTTTTGGTTTAACACCCATGGCCCTCAGCGTTAACAGAGCAATGCGCCGGTGTAAATTCCAGCGCTGCATCGCCAGGCCCAGGGTAAAACCGCCCAGAAACAGGAAGATGATGGGGTTGGCGTACGGCGCTGTCGCCTGGCCAATACTGCCCAAGCCTAATGCCGGAACCAACAAAATCGGCAAAAGCGCCGTGGCAGGAATCGGAATCGCCTCGGTAGACCACCAGGTGGCCATCAACCACATCATGCCCCCAGCAGCCCATGCTTGGACCGACATTCCACCAGGCGGCGGTATAATAAGGCACGCCAAAAAGCCCGCCAAACCGACCACCAACCCGATCACCTGACTCCGCGGCAAACCTTCCGGCTGCGCCACTGACAATGGCTGATTACTCATATCATCTGTTCCATTTTGTTAAGACACCGATGTAAAACCAAACACTCCATACACAACACAAATAGCGACAGGTGCTATTGGTAGATCAACCCGTATTGAGGCATAATCGATCAAATTCTTCTGTAAATTCATGCCTTCAGCATGGCACCGCAAACAGGATTCTATTCGTATGGTACCGCAACTTCTTGTTTCCCGACTGATGCACAGCGGTGTCCTTCTGCATTGCGATCCTGATACCACTATAGCCACTGCCGCCGCGATGATGGCGGAGCGAAGTGTCAGTTCCATTCTGGTTATTCGCAATGACGACGTGTTGGGCATTTGGACAGAGCGCGATGCCCTGGCCATTGATTTTACATCATCTTCTATCTTTGCCCAGCCGGTCAGTTCGGTAATGAGCTCGCCGGTTATCTCCGTGCCCACCTACATGCCCATGCAGGAAGCCGCGGTTAAATTCCGCGAAACCGGCAAACGTCACTTTCTGGTGGTCGACGCCGACGGCAAGGCGGCCGGTATTCTCTCGCAAACCGACATGGCGATAAACCAGGGTATTGAACCCTATCTGCGTTTGCGTGACGTGCGCTCCGCCACCCCCACAATGCCACTGTCTATAGACGGTGATAAGACCCTGGCGGAAGCTGCGGCCAGCATGTACAAAAACCACGCTCATGCGGCGATTATTGATTGTGAAAAACTGGGATTGGGGATTCTTACCGAGCGCGACATAGTCCGTCTTATCAGCCGCAATACCGGTAATGAAGTGGTCGGCCCCCTGGCCAGCCGCCCATTGATAACCGTGCACGAGGAAGAGCCGCTTATTCACGCCCGTGATCGCCTTCTGAACCTGCGCATCCGTAACTTGGCGGTGGTCAATGACAATAACCAGGTGATCGGCCTGGTGGGCTACGGTCAGATGCTTGCCGGTGTGGACCAGCTGTATATGAAGGATTTGCGCGCCGCGCTGGAGCGGCGGGATTCGGCCCTGGCCCAGTCGCGGCGAACCCTACAACTGGCTGAGCGGGTGATTGCCTCTTCACTGGAAGGCATCATGATTACCGATGCCAAATCGCGCATAGAATTCACTAACCCCATGTTTACCCAACTGACCGGTTACAACGCGGACGAGGTAATCGGTAAAACGCCGGCGCTGTTTTCATCTGGTCGCCATGACAAAGCCTTTTACGACCAGATGTGGCAAGCCCTGGCGCGGGAAGGCGTATGGCGCGGCGAAATCTGGAACCGGCGTAAAACCGGCGAGTTGTATCTGGAATTGCTGACCATTACTGCGGTAACCGATGATAACGACATCATAACCCACTACGCTGCCCTGTTTACCGACATCACCCAGAACCGCCGCAACGAGGAGCGCATTCGCCAGCTGGCCTATTACGATGCACTCACCGGCATTCCCAACCGCCGGCTGATGGAAGACCGCCTGGAACACGCCATCCGCCAGACCCACCGCAACCGACTGGTGCTAGCCGTGCTGTTCATCGACCTGGATCATTTCAAACAGATTAACGACACTCTGGGGCATCACGTAGGCGATTCTTTGCTACTTCAGTTCACCGAAAGAGCACAGACCTGCCTTCGCGAGGGCGACACATTAGCTCGCCTTGGCGGCGATGAGTTTGTGGTGATACTGCCAGAATTGAACGGTCCCGAAGCAGCAAAAATGATTGCGCAGCGCTTGCTGGACAAGCACCGCGAGGACTATCACATTGATGGCCATACCCTGAGTGCCGGCGCCAGCGTAGGCATAAGCCTGTGTTCGAACGAGGTCGACACCGCCCGGCAGCTGCTGGAACGGGCCGATGCGGCCATGTATACGGCCAAACGCGCCGGCCGTAACGCCATTTGCTTATTTACAGACGCCGAAAGCCAAAAAAACGAAACTAGCGGTCAGACAGCGTCTGCTCATGGGCCAGCAGCGCTTTTTTGATAGCAACACCGCCATTATAGCCACCCAGGTCGCCATTGCTGCGCAATACCCGATGGCAGGGCACCAGCACGGCCACCGGGTTGGCTCCGCAGGCGCTGGCGGCGGCGCGCACAGCCTTTGGGCGCCCTGCCCGCCGCGCCAGCTCGGCGTAGCTGATGACTTCACCACTGGGGATGCTTTGTAACGCTTGCCAGACTTGCTGCTGAAACTCAGTGCCGCGCAAATCCAGAGCCAGGGGTTCCGCGCTGCGGCCGTCTGTCAGCTGGGCTTTCACTTTGCCCAGCCAGCTCGGGCAAGCACTCTCTGCCTGGCATAATTGAGCACGTGGGAAGCGACTGCGCAATCGTTCCATTAGCGGTGGCAATGTCTGCCCGGTCAGCAGAGCGCACACACCCTTGTCACTGCAGGCTACAAGCACCTGGCCCAGATAGCATTGCGCGGATTGCCAGGTGATGTGCTCTGTGACCTGAGATGATGACATAGCGACCTCTTCTTCTTACACCAGCATAGAAACGCAGTATGGCGCAAAATTCGGCCGCCACGTAATCAGAATATATAATCCGTGGTCAAAGTTCTGGAATGACGCTCTCGCACAATGCTGGTGACCAGGTCGCGGTTGGATTCACTGGATTTGGCGGCGATCGTGGTGCGAATTGAAAACACCCGCAGCGCATCCGATACCGACAGTGTTCCTTCCGCCGAATTTTTGCGACCGTTGAACGGCAGCGTATCGGGCCCACGCTGGCACTGGCTGTTCAAATTGATACGCCCCACCTGATTAGCCAGAACATCGATCAACCCACCAATGGCAGCAGGGTCACTGCCAAATATGTTCAGTTGCTGGCCAAATTCGGATTCCCGGACGTAACGAATCACCTCGGACTCATCACTGAACGCCACCACCGGAATGACCGGTCCAAATTGCTCTTCCTGGTAAGCGCGCATCTTGGTGGTCACCGGGTACAGAACTGCAGGGTGGAAATAAGTGCCGTTTGCATGGCCACCTCCGGTGTTCATAACGCGCGCGCCCAGAGCCTCGGCGTCGCTGACCAACGCTTTCAGATAGTCGATCTTGCCGGGTTCGGGCAGCGGCGTTAACGACACATTGGGCTGCCACGGCATGCCTGCAACCAGATTATCTACTGCCTTGGACACACGCGCCACAAACTCTTCTGCCAGCGACTCGTGTACCAGCAGCAGTTTTAAGGCGGTGCAACGCTGACCGTTAAACGACAGGGCCCCGGCCACACACTCACTCACGGCCAGATCCATGTCGGCGTCTGCCAATACAATGGCCGGGTTGTTGGCATCAAGGCCCAGTACAGCTTTCAGGCGATGCGGTTTGGGGTGCATCTGTTTCAGCGCCGACGCACCGCTGTGGGTGCCAATGAACGCGAACATATCAACCTTGCCGCTCTTCATCAGTGGGCCGATGGTATCGCGGCCGCGGCCAAAAATAATATTGATCACACCGGCGGGGAACGCTTTCTGGAAAGCCTCCAACAGTGGGCCAATCAGCAGCACGCCGTATTTTGCCGGCTTGAAAACCACGGTGTTACCCATGATCAGAGCCGGAATAAGCGTGGTGAAGGTTTCATTCAACGGGTAATTGTAAGGGCCCATGCACAGAGCCACCCCCACGGGTAACCTGCGAGTTTGGGCGACCACACCGCCGACGGTTTCAAAACGCGACGAGCGGCGGTCTAGTACTTTCAACTCGTGAATGGTGTCTTGAATGTAGTCTGCGGTTCGGTCAAATTCTTTGCAGGCGTCGGCGTAGGTTTTACCAATCTCCCACATCAGCAGCTCCACCACCGCTTCACGGTGGCTGCGCATTTCCACCAAAAACTGTTCAACGTGCTCAATCCGCTGGGCAACCGACAGGCTGGGCCAGATTCCACGGCCCTGTCCATATGCTTCAACGGCTGAGTCCAGAGCTTCAAGCGCGGCATGGCCATCCATCAGCGGCGTTCTGCCAATCACCAGTGGCTGGGGTTCTTCTGTGCCCGTGACACGCAAACAGATCGGGCTGCGCACCTCTGCAAAAGGGCCTGGCCAAGGTTTCAGCTGGCCATTAACCAGGGTTTCGGTGATGGACACTCCGCCCTTCTGGCGAAACTTCTCCGGAACACTCTCGATGTCTGGAAAAAAGTCGTTAGCGCTCCAATTTGCAGATTCAGTGCTTATTTCAGAACCGGATTTTGTTTTTTTTTGCATGACAGTCTCCAACAATCTTTATAATTTTTCGTTAGGGAGATTCACTCTCGCCTACCACCTCAGGACACGTGGCCCCGAGGGCCTCGGCGATGGCGGCGAAGTCATCAGCATGCAATGACGCGCCGCCAATCAACCCACCGTCGACATCTTTCAGGCTAAAAATCGCAACCGCGTTCGCCGGCTTGACGCTACCGCCGTACAGAATCCTCAATGCCTGGCTGATCACCTTGGCCTTGGGCGCGCCACAGCCAGCAATGAACTGACGAATACCAAAATGCGTCTCTACCACTTGCTCGGGCGTGGCAGTCTTGCCAGTGCCAATAGCCCAGACCGGCTCATAGGCCAATACGCCCTCAGCAAGGCCAGCCAGCCCGACTTCATTAATCACCGCCTGAATCTGCGCCTGAACAACCTCGGCAGTGCGACCTGACTCACGATCCTCGAGCGACTCGCCCACACACAGCACCGGTGTCATACCCAGGCCACGAACCGCCGCAAAGCGCGCGGCAATGTCGTTATCGGTTTCACCGTACAGGCTGCGCCTTTCTGAATGCCCCACCAGCACGTAGCAGCAACCCATCTCCTTGAGCATGGTGGCACTGGATTCACCGGTATGGGCGCCGGATACAAACCCGGACGCATTCTGAGCGCCCAGAGTAATGCCGGTATAACCCAGCAAATCGCGTACCTGAAACAAGTAAGGCAGAGGCGGACAAACCGCTATATCAACCACTTTGCGCATCGGTCTGAGCCGCGGTAATAATCGGGTAATCAGAGCCTGGTTAGACTGCAGACTGCCGTTCATTTTCCAGTTTCCAATCAAAATCGGCTTTCTCATGGGTATTCTCCCAACAAGGATGCAATCAGTTATCAAGCGCGCAGCGAATGGCACCAATACCGGGATAAAAAGCGTGCGCACCCAGTTCCTGTTCTATCCACAACAAACGGTTGTATTTGGCCACTCGGTCTGAGCGGCACAACGAACCGGTTTTGATCTGTCCGGCGCGGGTGGCAACGGCCAGATCGGCAATGAAGGTGTCTTCGGTTTCTCCACTGCGGTGTGAAATCACCGCGGTGTAGCCAGCGCCTTGTGCCATGGCAATGGCCTCAAGAGTTTCAGTCAGCGTGCCAATCTGGTTGAACTTGATCAGCACGGAATTGGCAATGCCTTTTTGGATACCTTCGGAAACCAGCTCGGTGTTGGTGACAAACAAATCATCACCCACCAACTGAACCCGCTCACCGACTTTTTCGGTCAGCAACTTCCAGCCTGCCCAGTCGTTTTCATCCATGCCATCTTCAATGGACGCAATGGGATAGACTGTGGCCAGAGACACCAAATAATCGGCAAACTCTTCCGAACTGTACTTTTTCCCGGCGCCCTTAAGGTTGTAGCAGCCATCAGAGTAAAACTCAGAGGCAGCACAATCCAACGCCAAAACAATATCGGAGCCCGGGCGGTAACCGGCTTTCTCAATCGCCGCAAGAATCAGGTCAAGAGCCTCTTCGCTGGACTGCAAATTGGGCGCAAACCCGCCTTCATCACCTACGGCGGTAGACAATCCTTTTTCTTTCAGCAGTGCTTTTAAGGCATGAAAGGTCTCAACCCCCATACGCAATGCGTCGCTGTAGCTGGGAGCTCCCACCGGCTGGATCATGAACTCCTGAATATCCACGTTGTTATCCGCATGGGCACCACCGTTGATGATGTTCATCATTGGCACCGGCAGCACGCTGGGCGACGCACAACCGTACAACTCGGCAAGATATCGAAAAAGCGGCAGTTTGCGGGCCTTGGCCGCAGCATCCGCTACACCCAGTGACACGGCAAGAATTGCGTTGGCACCAAATTCGGCCTTGTTCGGCGTACCATCCAATTCGCACATCAAGCGATCAATTTGCGACTGTTCAAACACCACGTGTCCCACAAGAGCCGGCGCGATGCGTGTATTAACAGCGTTGACCGCTTGCAACACGCCCTTGCCGTTGTAACGCGGGCTATCAAGGTCGCGTTTTTCCAACGCTTCGCGGGAGCCGGTAGACGCTCCAGACGGCACGCGTCCGCAACCGACCACGCCGTTATCCAGCAGAACATCCACTTCCACTGTGGGAAAACCGCGGGAATCCAAAATTTCACGGGCCGTAATGTGAGTTATCTTTTCCATAGTAGCCTTCCTTTCAGTTGTTTTTGTTTATGAATACATCATTTTTTTCGAACACAAATGTTGATGACAATGTTTGAAAACGAACATAATCAAGTAAAAGAAAGCCAGAGGGAAACCGAATTTTCGATAAAGAAACGAAAAATCAATCACCTCCGGACAAATTAATTAACGCGGAATCGCCCCGCCAGCGCTTCGATATTGCCCACAGAGGCCTCAAGGCGCTCGCAGGTTGCAACGAGTTCGTCAATTTCCTCCAGGCTGGCGTTAGCGGAACTGCTGATTTCGTTTACCTGGCGAGCAACCGACTTACTTACGCTTTCCTGTTCATCCATCCCCAGACGGGTTTGATCGGCTCCCTGGTAAATTCGCGCCATGGCACTGCGAATCTTTTCGGCGCCTTCGGAAACACTGGCCATCAGCGTTCTGACCGCCGCCAGTTGCGAAAAGTTGTTGTTCATTGAACGGACAGATTCCGACGCTTCTCCCTGAAGACGCTCTACCAACGTGCGGATGGTCTCGGTGCTTTCCGTGGTTTTCCGGGCCAGACCCCGAACCTCGTCGGCGACGACCGCAAAGCCGCGCCCGGCCTCTCCCGCCCGAGCAGATTCAATCGCGGCATTCAATGCCAGTAGATTCGTCTGATTGGCGATACCATCGATCACTTCGGTAATTCGGCCGATGTCCTGAGACGCTTTTTCAAGTTCATGGAGCTTGGCCGCTGTATGCCCGGATTGGGTTTCGAGCTCTGCCACACAAAGGCTTCCACGTTCTGCATCGGACAGGTTCTCGGCAACCTGCTGGTTTATCTCACCCACCAGATCGTGAGTTCCCCGTACTGAACCCGCTACCTCACGAGCAGACGCCTCCATCTGGGTCATCGCCGCCGCTATGGCACCGAGTTCTTCAGACTGTCCGCGCACCCGTTCATTGAAGTCCCGGGCAAACCGGGCATTGCCTGTTGCAATAACGGCAATGTCACCACCCGCCTGCTGCAAACTGCCCAGAACAGTCGCCATGGCATCCGACAACTGGTTCACGGAAGCTTTGAGGTCAATAAACTCACCCTTGGCGTTAAACTCCAGCCGGCGCGAATAATCACCCTTTGCCATGCTGGCCAAGTGCGAAAGTGTGGCCCTAAGCGGCAGACTGATCATTCTGGCAAGCCACACCGAGGTGCCCAAAGCGAACAAAACAACCAGCGATAACAACCAGTAAACCAGCTGTTCCGACCGCCTGGCAGACTCGTCAAGCGCCGCGACCGTTTGGGTTATCCGGTCTGAAACCGCCACTCTCATCCCGTCGAGATTATCCGCAAGATCACCCAAGTGGCTATCCACTTCTCGCCCGACTTTAGCCAACTTAAGGCGATTCTGACGGTAGCCCAGATACTGGTTAATGATGCCGGCGTCCTGATTTACCGCCGCCATAAAACTGCTTATCAATATTGGAAGTCCTTCCAGTCGTGGAACTTCCGACACTAACGCATTAATATCCGGTTCAATAATCTGGGTATTAACCCGCAGATTCTCGATGACGCTAGCCAATTTATCGGCATCGTCAGTACTCACCATTTGCATAATGAGCAGCTCAATGTACGCCAGGTTTTCCATAATCGTAGTAAACAAGTCCCGAATATAAATATCGTCACCGGCGGGTTCCGTACCCTCTCTCACTAATAGCCGTTTCATTTCTGCGTTATTAGCCAGAAATGCTGACAAACCTTCAGTAACTATTTCGGAAACTTCCAACACCGAACGATTGTATTCGCCCAGTTGATCAACGGATAATTTCAGCGCCATAACATTTTGTGCAACACGTTGGTTTCGAGTTTGCACCACAGGAAATTTCTCTATGTTGTCTAAAGAAGAAATGCCACTCGCCAAGGTGTTTAATGTCTTAACGGTTGTTTCAAGCGCAGACAGCCTGGCAGCCAGTATATCGGGGTCTTCTGCCGCCATTATAGAAAGCGCCTGTTTTCCGGCTTCAGCCCGGTAAGTGTCAATTTGCTGGATTTGTGCAGCGAGGGGAAAGTAGTCTGATGTCAGCTCATAGGTGGTACCCGAGAAAGACGACATAATGCGACTATTAAATACGCCCCAGCAGACAATGATTAAACAAAGAATCGCAAAGCCAGCGTAGAGCCGGTGAATAACCGAGATTTTATTCATGTTTTTGTACTCTCACCACTAGCCCAAAATGAACTGAGCAAAAGAGCAGGAAAGGCCGACAGGAAAACACGTAGGCCAGAAGAGTTCGTTTGAATTAATGTAATCGGGGGAAGATAAGAAATCAACCGGACTCACCATAGTAACGGTGAGTTGCCTGCTGCAATCGAGAGGTTCAACTGCAGCAGGCATCGGTCTTCAGAAATTAGCTCTTACGAGCGTCTTCCCAAGTTTTGAGCAGTTCATTGTAAGGTACGGTTACGCCTTGTACCTTTTCGTTGGCCAGCTTGGGCTTAGGTGCGCCCGGCTGATCAAGCCAGTACTGCGGGTCACGCGGCTCGTTCAGCTTAGGACCACAGGTTGCCAGTACGTTGGCACGTTCCAGGCGCTCCAATACGCGATCTTGAGCATCGGCCAGGCCATCCAAAGCTTCCTGCGGCGTTGCTTCACCACTGGCTGCTTGGGAAACGTACTGCCACCAAAGCTGGGCCAACTTCGGGTAATCAGGAACGTTGGTGCCAGTCGGCGTCCATTGAACCCGTGCCGGGCTGCGATAGAACTCAACCAAACCACCAAGCTTCGGCGCCATTTTCGACATTACGTCAGAGTTAAGGTCAGAATCGCGAATCGGCGTCAGGCCAGCGACGGTTTTTTCCAGGGACACAGTCTTGGAAACCGTGAACTGGGCGTACAACCACGCTGCCAGGCGGCGCTTCTCAGGAGTGGACTTCATGAACGTCCAGGAACCTACGTCCTGATAGCCCAACTTCATTCCCTCTTCCCAGTAAGGACCGCGGGGCGAAGGCGCCATACGCCATTTCGGAGAACCGTCTTCATTTACAACCGGCAGTCCATCTTCAATCATGCTGGCGGTGAAGGCCGTGTACCAGAAAATCTGCTGGGCGATTTCGCCCTGGGCAGGCACGGGGCCAGATTCAGAGAAGGTCATACCCGTTGCTTCGGGCGGCGCATACTTCTCCATCCATTCAACATACTTGGTGGTCGCGTAGACCGCTGCCGGGCTGTTAGTTGCACCGCCGCGGGACATGTTAGACCCGACCGGATGACAGTCTTCAACCCGAATACCCCACTCATCTACCGGCAGGCCGTTAGGCAGGCCTTTGTCGCCAGCACCGGCCATAGAGAACCAGGCATCAGTGAAGCGCCAGCCCAGAGAAGGGTCTTTCTTGCCGTAATCCATGTGGCCGTATACTTTCTTGCCATCGATCTCTTTAACGTGAACCGAAAAGAACTCCGCGATGTCTTCGTACGCAGACCAGTTCACCGGAACACCAAGATCATATCCGTAAATTTCTTTGAACTGCTTTTTCAAATCTTCACGTTCAAACCAGTCCGCACGGAACCAGTAAAGGTTTGCAAACTGTTGGGTCGGAAGCTGATAAAGCACGCCATCAGGCCCTGTGGTAAAGTCCAGGCCAATAAAGTCTTCAAGATCCAGAGTCGGCAGAGTAAGGTCTTTACCCGCGCCATTCATGATTGCGTCAATGGACTCCACTTTTCCGTAGCGGAAATGCGTACCGATGAGGTCTGAATCGTTTACATACGCGTCATAGATGTTACGGCCAGACTGCATCTGGGTCTGCAGCTTCTCGATAACGTCGCCTTCCTGGAGCAGGACATGAGTAAGCTTGATGCCGGTAATTTCCGAGAATGCTTTAGCCAGAACGTTGGATTCATACTCGTGAGTGGCAAGGGTTTCTGAGACCACGTTGATTTCCATTCCGCGGAACTCTTCCGCAGCCTGGGTAAACCAAGCCATTTCCTTCATCTGCTCTTCTTTGCTGAGAGTCGACTTCTTGAATGACTCACTTACCCACTTTTCAGCTGCGTCCGAATATTGATCGGCGTAAGCTTGCAGGCTCAAACTCATACTGGCAGCGGCAATAGCGACACTGAGTATAAGAGTTTTAGGATGTTTGTTATTTTTGAACATACCCAACCTCATTTACTTTTTATGGATGGAGCGGGACCAGTCCGCACTCCGATTTTACATCAACATCACTTACAGCACTCGAGTCATTAAACGTTATATTCGAGAACCGCCTAATGATCGCTTTCGATCATTAACTCAAATTTAGTTCGTTTTCGAATCCTTTACAACCTTTTTGGTCCACAATTTTCACTATTTCACATCGGGTCATGCTCTCGTCTCATTAGCCCCAACGTAACAACACCGCCGCCCAGGCCACAGACACCGCCAACGCAACCCATAAGCTGACATCGCTTATTGCCAGAAAAGTCAGGTGAATATAAGCAGTCGACAACAAGCTAATAAACAACCGGTCGCCGCGAGTGGTTTCGATAGGCAAAAATCCTTTGCGCTCACGACAGGGCGAAACAATTTCGTAAACGGTCATAAACGCAAGAATCGAAGCGATCACCGCAAAAAAGATTACGACCGTGGGGGTCCAGTTCATCCAGTCAATCATCAGTGTTCTCCTTATACGCGTCCGAGAGCGAAGCCTTTGGCCACATGGTTACGAACGAACCAAATCACCAACATGCCGGGAATAATCGTCAGAACACCCGCTGCCGACAGCACACCCCAGTCAATACCGCTGGCGCCTACGGTCCGCGTCATGATGGCGCCAATAGGCTGAGCGTCCACAGATGTCAGGGTGCGGGCAAGCAAGAGTTCTACCCACGAAAACATAAAGGTAAAGAATGCGGTCACGCCGATACCAGAACGAATCATCGGCAGGAACACTTTGATAAAGAATTTTGGAAAGCTGTAACCGTCAATAAAGGCCATCTCGTCGTATTCACGAGGTACACCTTTCATAAAGCCTTCCAGAATCCACACCGCCAGGGGTACGGTGAACAAACAGTGCGCAAGTGCAACGGCAATGTGTGTATCAAACAGACCAATTGACGAATACAGCTGGAAGAATGGCAACAGAAATACCGCCGGCGGCGCCATCCGGTTGCTCAGCAACCAGAAAAACAGATGCTTGTCGCCCAGGAACTTGTAGCGGCTGAATGCGTAAGCCGCCGGCAGAGCCACCAGCAACGTAATGACCACGTTCATGGCCACATACGTCATCGAGTTGAGGTAACCGTTGTACCAACTAGGATCACTAAAAATGACCGCATAATTGTCAAGGGTGAAGATTTTTGGAAAAAGCGTAAGGCCACCCAGAATTTCCTGGTTTGTTTTGAACGACATGTTCAACAACCAGTAAACCGGAGTTAGTACAAACGCGATAAAAAGGGTGATCCCTACGTTTTTGGAACGACTTTGTTTCATCTCACTCTCCTTATTGTTCTTTGTCAGCTTGAGTGATGGCGGTAAAGAACAGCCACGAAATCAGCAGCACAATCAGGAAGTAGATCAGCGAGAAAGCAGCTGCACGCCCTAGGTCGAACTGTCCGATGGCCATGGTGGTCAATGTTTGGCTCAAGAAAGTGGTCGAGCTGCCAGGCCCGCCGCCGGTCAACACAAACGGCTCGGTGTAAATCATAAAGCTGTCCATAAAGCGCAACAGCACCCCAATGATCAACACGCTTTTCAACCGTGGCAGCTGGATGTAACGAAACACTGCCCATTTAGAGGCGCGGTCAATTTCAGCTGCTTGATAAAAGGCTTCCGGGATGGCGCGTAGGCCCGAATAGCAAAGCAACGCCACCAGCGACGTCCAATGCCACACATCCATCAACAGAACCGTTAACCAGGCATCAACGGTGTTGCCGGTGTAGTTGTAGTCAAAGCCAAGCTCGTTAAGACCCCAACCAAACAGGCCGATGTCGCCACGGGCGAAAATCTGCCAGATGGTGCCGACCACGTTCCAGGGAATCAGCAGCGGAATAGCGATCAGAATCAAACACACAGAACCTTTAATGCCAGACTTCGGCATCATCAGCGCAACACCGATACCCAAAGGGATCTGAATCAGCAGCACAGCGCCGGAAAACATGAACTGGCGAATCAGGGAATCCTGCAAAAGCTCGTCACCCAGAACCTCTTTGAACCACTCGGTACCGACGAAAAATGCCTGTCCAGGGCCAAAAATATCCTGCACTGAATAGTTTACAACGGTCATCAACGGAATCAACGCTGAAAAAGCGACTAACAAAAATACCGGCAGCACCAGCCACCAGGCGCGATTGTTATGGATTTTTTTCATTATTGTTGCTCCTGTACCAGGAATTCATCGACATACAGCTTCAGCCACTGTTGCGGGAACGAAAGGTACGTGCGGTTGCCAATGACACCCTCAAACTCTTCGTTCATCCGCACTTTCATCTCCTGCTGATCCAGCCGCACGGTGATAATTTTGTAAGTACCGAGGTCTTCCATATCCAGGATCTCCGCCTCGTAAGTATCGTCTGAAGCAGTCGGAGACAACTCGATAAATTCCGGGCGGATCCCAATTTTGATGTTTTTAGATTTGAGGCGTTTCAACATCTCGACCTGCCACGGCGCCAGGTCCACCTGAGTAGACCTGAAACGAACCCCTGCGGCGCTGCGCTCTACTTCAATCAAATTCATGCCCGGGCTGCCAATAAAGTAACCAACAAAGGTATGGTTGGGCTGCTCAAACAACTCGGTGGGCGTACCGAACTGAACAATCTGGCCGCCGTACATCACGGCAATCTTGTCGGCAAATGTAGACGCTTCCAGCTGATCGTGGGTCACGTACACCATAGTGATATCAAACTGCTCGTGAATCTGCTTCAGTTTACGCCGCAGCTTCCACTTCAACTGGGGATCAATCACCGTCAGCGGTTCATCAAACAGAATGGCCGACACGTCTTCCCGCACCAGGCCGCGCCCCATGGACACTTTCTGCTTTTCGTCGGCGGTCAGATTTTTAGCTTTCTTGTAAAGCTTGTCTTCAATTTCCAGCACTTCGGCAATTTCTTGCACTCGCGCCTTGATGCGTGACTTCGGTATTTTGTTGTTCTTTAACGGAAATGCCAGATTGTCAAACACGGTCATGGAGTCGTAAACAACCGGAAACTGGAACACTTGGGCGATGTTCCGATCCCGCGGCGACAGCTCATTGACCCGCTTACCGTCAAACAGCACTTCACCTTCAGAGGGCTGAACCAGGCCGGAAATGATGTTCAGCATGGTGCTTTTGCCACAACCAGATGGCCCTAGCAGAGCGTAGGCGCCGCCTTCATGCCAAACGTGGTCGAGCTGGCGAATCGCATAGTCTTCCGGCCCGCCAGGCGTTTCGCTGTAGCTGTGAGCCAGTGATTTCAATTGAATTTCAGCCATTAGACAGCCCCTCGTGATATCCGGGATGGTGTGTGCACCAACTTTTCGGCGCTATCGAAAACGAACAGCTTGTTGATTGGCAGGTAAATCTTAACAGGGGCACCGGTGTGGTATTGGTGAACACCCATCAGCTGCATCACCATTTCAAAATGGCTGTTTTCGATGTGTATAAAAGTTTCCGAACCGCTGATTTCGCTCAGCGCTACTTCCATTGACATTTCAAGATCGTCGTCGTTGGCCGGCACCAGAGCAATGTGGCTAGGGCGAACCCCGAACCAGTAATCTCCTGGCGTCAGTTTAGACAACTCCTGAGTCAGGGCATGATGGGAGTATTCATCAAACGTCACTTCGGTGTCTGTCACGCGTCCGCGGATCATATTCATCGGCGGTTCACTGAACAGCTGCGCGGCCAGGGTATTTACCGGTGACCGGTACACATCCATAACCGGACCGTTCTGAATCACACTGCCTTCATGCAATAGCGTAGTTGTGCCGCCCAACGCCAAGGCTTCGTTGGCTTCCGTGGTGGCGTATACCGCAATACACTGGCGCTCACGGAAAAGGTCTCGCAGTTCGGCCCGCAGCTCCTCCCGTAATTTATAATCAAGGTTCACCAAGGGTTCATCGAACAGCACCAAAGTGGCATCTTTAACCAACGCCCGCGCCATCGCCGTACGCTGTTGCTGGCCGCCGGAAAGTTCAAGGGGATAACGCTTTAGAAGGGGGCTAATCTGCAGCATGGCCGCGGTTTCTTTCACCCGGCGGTCAATCTCAGACTCAGCCATTTTCGCCAAGCGCAAAGGCGACGCAATGTTTTCATACACCGTTATGCCTGGGTAATTGATGAACTGCTGGTAGATCATCGAGACGTTCCGGGCTTGCACGCTCTGTCCGGTTACATCCTGGCCGTTGAAGATCAACCGACCTTCGTTAGGTTTATCAAGTCCGGCCATCAAGCGCATCATCGAGGTCTTACCCGAGAGCGTTCGACCTAGCAGCACATTAAAAGAGCCAGCCTGAAAAGTGAGATTGGCATCCCGGATATAGTCGACACCGTCGACCCTATGGGAGAGGTTCTCCAGAGTTAAGGACATATCTATTCCTTCTTGTTCTTGTGGAAACACATCTGGGCAAATGATCGCGCCCGATCTTTTGATTGCGAATTAGACAACGCAAACGCTATACCAGTTTTTCGTAATTCTACGTAAAAATACTTATAGTTTTGATTTATATAGAATTTTTTTACCGCTGCTCTTTCTAAATCGAAATTAACTATGTTCGTTTAACACTACTTTGTTCAACTTGAACATTGACCTAAACAAAAATTACACAGATGATTGAACAGTATTTAGTGCAATAATGAACAACCCGCTTCGCACATCGGCGTCGAATAACTCCAAAACGAACACAGAGATGCGGCTTAATGAAAAACACCGAATACGAAAATGAACGCAGCCTGGTCGAACAGTCCTGGGATCGCTGCATCGCCTGGGGCCTTGATCACGACTTCGAACCCACACCACCGGCACCCGGCGCAGCACAGGTAGAGGAGCTGGAGCGCCAATATCACGAACTACTCGCCAGTACCGAAGCCGAAGTGTTGCCCTACTATAGAAATGTACTCTCCAGCAGTCGCTGCCTGATTCTGCTGGCAAACCGGCACGCAACAGTGCTCAAAAGCTGGGGTGACGAGCGTATTACCGGGGCACAATTAAAACCTTGGTTCCAGCAAGGCTCAAACTGGCAGGAGGAGCGCTGTGGTACAAACGCCATAGGCACTGCGATTGCCGCCAACAAAGCGGTGCAGATTCAGCGCAACGAACACTTTTTAAAACTCAATCGCAGCATGATTGGCTCTGCCGCGCCTATTTTTGACGCACACAAGCAGTTGGTTGGCGTACTCAGCGTATTCAGTGACGCCTACCTGCCCCAGGCTCACACTCTGGGCGTGGTTCGGTTGCTGGCGCAGTCGGTAGACAATCGCCTGCTAAAGCGGCAATTTGAGCGGGACCATTTTCTGCTGACACTCAGTACCACCGCAGACAACTTCGACAGCCCCTGGTCCGGTATACTGATTTGCGATGACTTGGGGCGTGTCGTGGCCAGCAATCAGCGTGCTGATCAACTGTTAAGTAAGACGACCGTTGGGGTTCGGCTGGACGACCTGTTTACGACCCATCGCAATCACATTCTTGGGCACCCACCGCAATCTGCGTTGCAGCTCAGCACTAAAAATCGAGTACGTTTGAGTGCGAAGGTCCAGCGACCCACTGTTGCCCACGTAAAGTCGCCCGCCGAGGATGATCTAGTAGTAGCACGACAAACCAAGGCGACACAGACGAACAGCGCCGACTTTTCAACCCTTGAATACGGCGACGCAACCGTTCGCCGCTGCGCCGAACAAAGCCTAAAAGTGCTGGAGCGCGGCGTGCCAGTGCTGATTACCGGGGAAACCGGGGTTGGCAAAGAAGTGCTGGTTAAAGCCCTGCATCAGGCCACACAGCGCAGAGAGCAGGCGTTGGTTGCCGTTAATTGCGCGGCTATTCCGCCGGAGCTGGTGGAATCGGAACTGTTCGGCTACGAAGCCGGCGCCTTTACCGGAGCACGGGCGCAAGGTTCGTTGGGGTTCATTCGTAAAGCTCACAAAGGCATTTTATTTCTGGATGAAATTGGCGAAATGCCATTATCGGCACAATCCAGGTTATTGCGGGTACTTCAGGAACGAGTGGTAACACCGGTTGGCGCCACCGACAGTATTGCGGTAGATATTCTGCTGATAACAGCCACCAACCGAGCACCGGCCTTGCACGTTGAGTCGGGCCAATTACGTGCAGACCTTTACTATCGCATCAACGGATTGTGTGTCGAACTGCCAGCACTTCGTGATCGCACTGATAAACAAAAACTGGTGCAACATATTTACAGCCAATACCGCGACCCAGTGCAAAGCGAGGCACTGTCGCCCCGGATTCTGGCAGCACTGACCAATCACCCGTGGCCCGGAAATATCCGCCAACTGGTCAATGTGGTCAGGGTCGCTGTTGCCATTGCCGACGGCGAAGATCTCCAGATATGGCATCTGCCCGCAGATTTTTTGGCACAGCTCGACCCCACCGCTACCGGCAACCTGTCAGACGCAGTTAACGCCGCCATCGGCGAGAGTCGCTTGGAGGCCACGCTTGGCAGACTAAAAAAAACCGCGCCAGAACCCCTTTCTCACACACTGCAGGTCTATCAAAAATGCATGGGCAACATTTCCAGCGCAGCGCGAGAGCTATCAATCAGCCGCAACACACTTTATAAGCGCCTGCGGGAACTTGGTGTGCGCTAACGCGCATACCAAGTTTATTATCGCTTCACTTAGAGCTTATGCACCGCCTGAATCCAACCCGCGTAAAGTCGATCGCGATCTGCTTTCGACATTACCGGTGCAAAGCGGCGATCACAGCGCCATAACTCGGCGAGTTCGTCCAGCGAACCGTATACACCCGCTTTCAAACCCGCCAAATAAGCTACGCCCAAAGCAGTGGTTTCCACCAACGAAGGCCGATCAACAGTTGCGCCCAAGATATCGGCCAAAAACTGCATAACCCAGTTGTTTTTAACCATGCCACCATCTACCCGCAGGGTAATCGGACGAATGCCGTCTCTCTCCATGGCTTTCTGCAGGTCTTTGGTCTGATAGCACACCGATTGCAACCCGGCGGTCACAATTTCCTTAATGCCGGTGTCGCGGGTCAGGCCAAAAATGGCGCCGCGGGCGTTAGGGTCCCAATAAGGTGCGCCCAGTCCGGTAAACGCCGGCACCAGATAAACGCCGTGGTCTACCGGCGTGCATTGCGCCAGTGGTTCAGCCTCGCTGGCGTTATTAATCAATTGCAAACCATCACGCAGCCACTGAATCGTTGCCCCGGCAATAAAGATGCTGCCCTCTATCGCATAGGTCGGCTTACCATTCAAACGATAGGCGACCGTTGTCAGCAAACGATGCTCGGATTGCAGCGCTTTGTCGCCGGTATTGAGCATGAGAAAACAACCTGTGCCGTAGGTGCTCTTCGCCATACCGACCTCGAAACAGGTCTGGCCGAACAACGCCGCCTGCTGGTCGCCGGCAACACCTAAAACAGACACGCCGTTTAGCGCACCGCCTTCCGTGATTTTGCCAAAATCGTCTGACGAGTCCATCACTTCGGGCAGTAAGGACGCGGGAATGTCGAATAATTTCAGTAGCTCTTCATCCCACTGCTGGGTATGAATATTAAACAGCAACGTGCGACTGGCGTTGGTAGCGTCGGTGCGGTGTACCTGCCCCCCGGTGAGCTTCCACAACAGAAAACTGTCAACGGTTCCAAAAGCCAGTTCCCCACGTTCTGCCCGCTCTCGCGTGCCTGGAACATTTTCCAGTATCCAACGGATTTTTGTGGCGGAAAAATAAGGGTCTATTAACAGTCCGGTTTTGCTATGCACTGCGGGTTCATGGCTGGACGACTTCATTGTTTTGCAGTAAGCGGCAGTTCGCCGATCCTGCCAGACAATCGCGTTATAAACCGGCTCGCCGGTTTTCCGATCCCATATAATGGTGGTCTCACGCTGATTGGTAATGCCCACTGCGATTACTTCGTCATCTGCACCGAACTCTTCTGCCATCACTTCGTCGCAGGTACTTTTCACCGTCGACCAGATGTCTGCCGGCTTGTGCTCTACCCAGCCACTGTCAGGAAAATGCTGGGGAAACTCCTGCTGCCGTACCGCATGAATATTGCCACGCAAATCAAAAAGAATAGCGCGGGAACTGGTGGTTCCCTGATCTATGGAAAGTATGTATTGACTCATTTTTTGTAGACCTCGTTTTCTTATTTGTTCGTATTTTTACTTTTTTGAACATGAATGCCAAGAAGTTTCGCCTGTATCCGCACTCTGCGCACGTCTGTTGGGCCCGAACGGCTGCATAAAACATCGAAAACGACTAAACTTTCGTAGTATTTTCAATCAAACACACAGTCATATAAAAAGAACCCCAAGTGGAGGATGTTGAATGGCACAGCGGCGCCGACAGGATTTGATTATGGAACTGATCCAGCACAACGGGTTTGTAACCACCGAACAGCTCGTAGACCAGTTCAAAGTAACGCCGCAAACCATTCGCCGGGACTTGAACGAGCTAGCCAAACATAAAAAGCTAAGGCGCCATCACGGCGGTGCGGGCATAGACTCAAGCACCGTCAACACCGATTATCAGGCCCGCAAGATTATGGACCTGGAGGCCAAAGAGCGCATCGCCGAAGCCATGGTCAAGCTGATTCCCGATAATTCCTCAATATTCATCAACATTGGCACCACTACCGAAACCATTGCTAAAGCCTTGCTTGAAAAGAACAACTTACAGATTGTAACCAACAATTTGCACGTAGCCTCTATTCTATCCGCCAAGGACGACTTCCACGTTATTATCGCCGGTGGCGAAGTACGCAGTCGCGATGGAGGCATTGTAGGCGAAGCCACGCGGGATTTTATCAATCAGTTCAAAATGGATTTTGGCATTATCGGCATCAGCGGCATTCACAACGACGGCTCGCTACTGGATTTTGATTACCGCGAAGTGCGAGTCGCCCAGGCAATCATTGCCAATTCCGGTCAAATTTTACTAGCAGCGGATCACTCCAAGTTTGGCCGCAACGCCATGGTTCGGTTAGGCAACATCACCCAAGCCGATCACGTATTCACTGACCAGCCACCGCCCCCGGAAATCTCGCGACTGCTCATCGAACACGATGTTATTCTTCATTTAGTCTGATTTTGGGCGAAGAATCGGTTTGATGCTCCGTATCTTCTTTTATTTTCGCTTTTTTTCTATTTTTTCCTTTACGAATATATCTACCTTTCGCATAATACGGTTTTCAGCGCGTATGAACTCTGAAAAGTGCGCATAACAAGAAAGCGTCTTTTCCAATGGCATCAGGAGATGACCCACAATGACTGTAGATCACCAACGTTATGACGTCGTTGTAGTTGGCGGCGGCGTAAATGGTACAGGCATCGCAATGGACGCTGCCGGCCGAGGCTTGAAAGTACTGCTTTGCGAAATGAATGATTTGGCTTCGGCGACGTCATCCAGCAGCAGCAAGCTTATTCACGGCGGACTGCGTTACCTGGAACACTATGAATTTCGCCTGGTGCAAAAAGCACTGGCCGAGCGCGAGTCTCTTTTGCGCAATTCTCCTCACATTATGTGGCCCATGCGCTTTCGTTTGCCACACCGGTCGCACTTACGCCCGGCGTGGATGATCCGCGCAGGTTTGTTTCTTTATGACCATTTGGCCAAGCGGGAAATTTTGCCCGGCTCCAAGTCCATTCGTTTTGATGAGTTTGGTCCGCTAAAACCGGATATTACACGCGGCTTTGAATATTCCGATGGCTGGGTAGACGACGCACGACTGGTGATACTGAACGCTAAAAAAGCCCAGCAGTCCGGTGCCACCATTTTGACTCGCACCAAGTGCGTACACGCAGAACGCGGTCACGAAGAATGGCAAATCACCCTTCGCGACACCGACACAAACGCAGATCAGATAGTTTCTGCCAAGTGCATTGTGAACGCTTCGGGCCCTTGGGTAAGTTCACTGTTTGGCGAAAGCTTGTCGATGCCGGCGCCGAAGATGATCCGCATGGTAAAAGGCAGCCACATTGTTGTGCCCCGCCTGAACCAGGAAGAAGAAGCCTACATTCTTCAAAATGAAGACGATCGCATTGTGTTCGTTATTCCTTACGAAGATAACTTCTCGCTGATTGGCACCACCGACGTTGAATACGAGGGCAATCCGAAGGAAGCCAAAATTTCGCCAGAAGAAATCATCTATTTGCTGAAAATTGTGAACTCGTACTTCAAGAGACAGCTGGAACCATCTGACGTGGTCTGGTCCTATTCGGGCGTGCGCCCGCTGATGGACGGTGAAGAAGAGAACGCACAGAAAGCCTCCCGCGACTACACCTTTGAAGTCAGCGAAGAGAAAAACAAAGCGCCGTTGATTTCGGTGTTTGGTGGCAAAATCACCACGTATCGCAAACTGGCGGAAGCGGCCACCGATAAAATTTGCCACTTCTTCAAAAACACCCGGGGCCATTGGACAAAAACGGCCGTGCTTCCGGGTGGCGACTTTGATAACCAGATTAATCTGGCCGCGTCGCTCAACGAGGCCTATCCCTGGTTGCCGGAAAAATTGGTCAGCCGTTACGTGCGCACCTACGGCACAACGTCGCGGGATATTCTGAACAACTGCGCTAACGTAGACGATCTTGGCAAGCACTTCGTGGGCACGCTCTATGAGAAAGAAGTAGAGCATCTGATCAAAAACGAATGGGCCGTGACCTCCGAAGACATCCTATGGCGCCGCACTAAGCAAGGGCTCTACGCCTCAGACAGCGAAGTCGAAGCGCTAGACAGCTTCCTGAAAGACAGAGCAACCGCTTAAAGCAGTCAACTTTCTCCACCACAGCGCCTGATACTCTCTCAGGCACTTTTCTCCGGCCGGATTATTCCGTCCGGAGTTTTTTTGCCTGAAATTCAGATAAAAAATCAGGCAAAAAAAAAGACTGAGAACCCCACTCAGTCTTTTTCCATGTCATTGAAGGGTTCTGATAGCAGAACCCTTCAATCTTCAAACCATCAGCATTAGAACGTTAGCTGTGAGCCGAAGATGATGGCGTTGTATTCGCCATCGCCGTCACCGGTGCCATAGATCTGGTACTCGGCCAACAAGGTAAAGTTATCCGTAGCCGCATAACGGGCGAACAACATAGTGAGGTCTGAATCACCCGCACCGGCGCCATTCAGCTCCTCGAAGTCATCTTCGCCTTCACCGTAGCTAGCACCCAAGGTGGTGCGATTAATTTGATAGGTGGTTTCAACATACCACTGGTTTGCGTCTTCTTCGTTTGGATCAAAACGCGCTGCGAACACTCCGTTGCCGGTGCCTGAGGTCATTGAGTAGTTACCACGGACAGCCAGGTCACCTAAGGAAACGGAGCCACCAAAGTCGATACCAGACATAGTGTATTGGTTAGTGCCCGTTTTGGAGCCTACGTCTTGACTGAAACCGCTGGACCAAAGCGAGAAGTTATCCGCCGAGTACACGACGTTGGCTTCGATGCGGGGCGTGTCATATTCAGCATTTGCACCACCGGCGGTGGTGGAGTCGACCTTCGATGGGCTAAACACGCCAACCTTGAACTGCAAACCACCAAGATTATTAGAGGTATACATCACACGTGGCTGGAAGTCAGCATAGAAATAGCCATTGCCGATACGCCCCGCCGTAGCGGCTACTTGATCAGGGCCAGCGCCGATCAAACCAACGCCCATCCCACTGCCACTGTCGCCAATCGCAGGCGTCCCAAAGATACCGAAACCTTTACCGATATTGACGGTACCAAAATCACCGGCCACGGCAATTTCAGATACCCGGCTACGGAACTCTTCATCCGCATCGCCCGGCGCAATGCTGGCATTCATCTGAAAATGACCAGATACCTGAAGACCGTTTTGCATCGGTGCATAAATATTGGTTTGCAATGTTGCCGGATTAAAACCAGTGGTGATGGAAAATGAGTCTTCCCCATCCAAGAAATCACCACCTGCTCTTTTGTCGTAATCGCCAAAAACCGCAAAAATTGGTAAATGGCCATTAACGCCCACTTTCCAACCATTATCTGATTCAAATGCGACTTCCGCCATTGCCGGTGAAGCCATCCCTGCTGCCATAAGTGACAGCGCAGCCGCCAAGGGCGCCTTGCGCAATGGACGACGGCTGGGAGTTTCCGCAAATGCGTTATGTTCGATCATGTCAGCTTCCTGTTGTTATTAGTGCCAGATCTCAGACTGCTGTACCGTCGCAGCGCCCGCGGCGCTTACTTTTTGGTACGACAACCCAATTCGTGAACGAATATTTTTATTTCGTTTTTAATCATAATATTCGGAACACAACAAATCTAACTCTCGAATAACAAAATGGAAAGGTTTTGGTCGAAGTTATTTTCGCTTTGCGTGACTTTAGACGCGCTAACTGCCCATAAAATTGCATTAAAATATTGTTCTATAAGTACTTATCGAAGAATAAAAAAATTAATTAAATTCGTTAGCGAACTTACTAATAACGCGATTTTAATAGTTTTGTACGAAAACAAACATAACCGCGGCCCTATGTGTCGGCTTAATTGTCATAATTCCAGAACACACTGGCCCCCTGCTCCGGATTGCTGGCGCTGCGGCGCATCCAACCAAACAGTTCACGGCCATGACCGTAATGGGATGCCGCCAGGTTGGGTTTTACCGGTTCGCGACTGGCAAGAACCTGTTCATCTAACAACAGCTCCAGCGAACCGGTATCTGCGTTCAGGGATATCAGGTCACCGTCGCGCACTTTGGCCAAGGCACCACCGTCAAGTGCTTCCGGATAAACGTGTATGGCGGCTGGCACTTTGCCCGAGGCGCCAGACATACGCCCATCGGTCACCAGCGCTATCTGAAAGCCGCGGTCCTGCAGAACGCCCAGGTAGGGCGTCAGCTTGTGCAACTCCGGCATGCCATTGGCTTTCGGCCCCTGAAAACGCACAACCACCACGCAATCCCGATTCAGCTCACCCGCATCAAAGGCGGCTTTCAGATCATTCTGCTTGTTGAAAACCACCGCTGGCGCCTGCACTTTGTGGTGCTGGGGTGCCACCGCAGACACCTTTATAACTCCGCGGCCCAGGTTGCCATCAAGCACCTTCATGCCGCCGTCTGAGGCGAACGGCTCGGCAGCACTGCTTAGCACGCCCGGATAAAGGCTCTTTGCCGGCGCCGGCTGCCAGGTCAGTCCGTCGTTGTTCAAAACAGGCCCCTGGGTGTACCGCTCAAGACCAAAACCCACCACGGTTTGTACATCGTTGTGCAAATAGCCGTGGCTGAGCAGTTCGCGAATCAAAAAAGGTGTGCCACCGGCTTCGTGGAAGGCATTGATATCCGCTTCGCCATTGGGATAAATGCGAGTCATGGAAGGCACCACCGACGACAGCTCAGCGTAGTCGTTCCAGTCAATAATGACGCCGGCCGCGCGGGCAATGGCCACCCAGTGCAAGGTGTGGTTGGTTGACCCGCCGGTGACCAGTAAGGCCACCAGCGCATTCACAATGGCTTTTTCATCCACCATGTTGCCCAGCCCAAAGTACCGCCCTGGGATTTCGACAGGCGGATAACCTGCTCCGTCGCGGCACAGGTAAGCTGCTCCCGTAAAGGCTTGTCAGGATGCACAAACGCACTGCCTGGCAGGTGCAGCCCCATCACCTCAACCAACAACTGGTTGCTGTTCGCAGTGCCGTAAAAGGTGCAGGTGCCGGGGCTGTGGCAAGACTGGCTTTCGGCTTCCAGCAGTTCCTCTTTACCAATTTTGCCCTCGGCGTGCAGTTGGCGAATGCGTTGTTTCTCTTTATTTGGCAGCCCAGACGGCATGGGGCCCGCCGGTACCAGAATCGTCGGCAAGTAACCAAAGCTGAGCGCGCCTATCAACAGGCCCGAAACAATCTTGTCGCAAATACCCAACAGCAGTGTTGCATCGAACATGTTGTGGCTGAGCGAAACCGCCGTGCTCATGGCGATGGTGTCCCGCGAAAACAGGCTAAGCTCCATACCTGGCTGGCCCTGGGTAACGCCATCACACATGCCCGGTGTACCATCCGCGAACTGGGCCACAGACCCCATGCCATGGGCAGCCTTACGAATAACATCGGGGAAGGACGCGTAAGGTTGGTGCGCCGACAGCATATCGTTGTACGCAGACACAATCGCCACATTGGCCCGGTTCATCAGCTTCAGGGTGTCTTTATCGCCCTGCTCACAAGCGGCAAAACCATGGGCCAGATTACCGCAAGACAAGTGCCGCGCTGGGGCGAACTGTTCTTCAACGCCTGCATACGGGCAAGATAATCCAGACGTGATGCTCGGCTGCGCTCAATAATTCTTTGGGTTACGCGATCAACGGTTGAGTTCATGGCAAGCTCCACGGGCAGCAGGTTTGTTTGATTATTTTGGTTATGAACGTAGTTTTACGTTCGATTTCTTACATTTTACGGGTTTAGTGTTCATTTTTTTGCGTTTTGTTGATACATTTACTACATCAAATGTATTTCCGAATAAAAAATATCCATTCAGGAGTAAGAGTATGACCATCCGAATCGCAATTAACGGGTTTGGCCGCATTGGCCGCAACACGCTTCGCGCCCTTTATGAGAACAATTATCGCGAGCAGATGCAGGTGGTCGCTATTAATGACCTGGGCGATGCCGAAACCAACGCTCACCTGCTCAAGTATGACAGTGTTCACGGGCGGTTTTCTGCCGACGTAAGCCACGATGCCGATTCCCTCAGCGTGAACGGCGACCGCATTGCCATCAGCGCAATCCGCAACCCAGCCGACCTGCCGTGGAAAGATCTGGGCGTAGACGTGGTGCTGGAATGCACGGGCCTGTTCACAACACGTGAAAAAGCCGCGGCCCATTTACAGGCGGGTGCCCGCAAAGTAATTATCTCTGCGCCCAGCCCAGACGCAGACGCCATGGTGGTTTTCGGTGTAAACGACCAGATTCTGAACGCCGACCATCACATTATTTCCAACGCCTCCTGCACCACGAACTGCCTCGCACCGATCGCCGAAGCTTTGAACAATGCGGTCGGAATTGAAAGCGGATTGATGACCACCATTCACTCCTATACCAACGACCAGCATTTGAGCGATGTGTACCATTCAGACCTGTACCGCGCGCGCTCGGCCACCCAGTCGATGATCCCCACCAAAACCGGTGCCGCTGCCGCGATTGGTAAAATCATTCCGGCACTGAACGGCAAGCTGGACGGCCTGGCGGTTCGTGTACCCACTATTAACGTATCGCTGGTCGACTTTGGCTTTATTGCAAGCCGCGACACCTCCGTAGAGGAAGTTAACGCCGCGGTAAAAGCCGCAGCTGACAAAAATAGCGTACTGGGATATAACCAGGAAAAACTGGTTAGCGTTGACTTTAACCACGACGCTCGTTCGAGTATTTTTGACGCCAACCACACGCGCGTGATCGGGCGTCATGTAAAAGTCATGGCCTGGTATGACAATGAGTGGGGTTTCTCGAACCGAATGCTGGATAATGCGGCTGCACTTATAAAAGCCAGCCAATGAAGGCACAAGCCGACAACCAGCCAAACCGCGTAAGCGAAACACCTTCACACTCTGAAAGGACACCCACTATGCTCCGGCGTACAAAGATTGTTGCCACCCTTGGTCCCGCTACCGACAGCCCCGAATCTTTGGGCGCTATTATTGCTGCGGGTGTCGACGTTACCCGTCTGAATTTTTCCCACGGCACGGCGGAAGATCACGAAAAGCGCGCGCGCCTGGTACGCGACACCGCCAAGGCACAGGGCCGTTTTGTCGCTATTATGGCCGACCTGCAAGGGCCAAAATTGCGCATTGCCCGCTTTCGCGACAATAAGGTCACCCTGACCGCCGGCCAAACCTTTGTGCTGGATGCCACCATGGACAAAGAAGGTGGCACCTCCGATTGCGTAGGCATCGATTACGAACAGCTGATCCGCGATGTAAAACCTGGCGACATTCTGGTGCTGGACGACGGCCGCATCGAAATGCAGATAGACGCGGTAGACAATCACAGCATCACCTCCACAATTTTGATCGGTGGACCCTTGTCTAACAACAAAGGCCTGAACAAGCGCGGTGGTGGCCTGTCGGCTGAAGCGCTGACCGAGAAAGACAAGCAAGACATTGTTACTGCCGCCAAATTGGGCGCGGATTATGTGGCCGTTTCTTTCGTTCGCAACGCCGAAGACATGCACACAGCCCGTCGTTTGCTGAAAGAGGCCGGCTCTGAAGCGGGCCTGGTCGCAAAAATTGAACGCGCCGAGCTGGCCCACGATGACGCCGCTCTGGATGCGGTCATCGAAGCGTCTGACGTGGTCATGGTTGCCCGCGGCGACCTGGCTGTGGAAATCGGCGATGCCGAACTGGTCGGTGTACAAAAGCACATTATTCAGCGCGCTCGAATTCTCAACCGCGCGGTGATTACGGCCACCCAGATGATGGAATCGATGATCACCAACCCCATGCCCACCCGCGCCGAAGTGTCGGATGTGGCTAACGCGGTGATGGATTACACAGACGCAGTGATGCTGTCAGCAGAAACCGCTGTTGGTGATTATCCGGTGGAAGCGGTAAGCGCCATGGTAAGAATTTGCATTGGTGCGGAGAAACACCCCTCCATGCATCAGTCCAAACATCGGATGCACGAGTCCATGGGACGGGTGGATGAAGCCATTGCGTTGTCTACCATGTACGCAGCCAATCACCTGAACGGCATAGCCGCTATCATCTGCCTGACCGAAACAGGTGCAACCCCGCGACTGATGTCTCGCATCAAGTCCAGCCTGCCGATTTACGCGTTTTCACGCCATCACACCACCCAGCACCGGGTAGTGATGTACCGCGGCGTGCAAACCGTACCCTTTGATGCTGCAAACTTTGCGGCCGAAGACACCAACACCCAGGCGGTTGAGCAGCTGGTAAAACAAGGCGTGGTGAAAGACGGCGATCTGGTTATCATCACCAAAGGCAGTTTTACCAATGCCCAGGGCGGCACCAACTCCATGCAAATCCTACGTGTAGGTGAACATCTGCACTAAACCGCAGGTTATTCAGCCAATAAAAAACGCCAGCTTGCTGGCGTTTTTTATTGGCTGTTCATTGCCTTCTCGTGTCAACCTTAAGCCTCAGCGGAACCTATTGACGCGTTCAGTTCCGCCAGACTTGCCCTGGCCAGCTCGCGGATTCCCGCCCAGTCTCCGCTCGCCACTGCGTCTTCCGGCGTCAGCCAGGTTCCGCCCACGGTCATCACGTTGTCTAAAGCCAGGTAACCCGCTGCGGTGTTTTGGCGAATACCGCCGGTGGGGCAAAACCGAACCCCGGCAAACGGTCCGCTTAATGCCCGCAAGCCCGCCGTGCCGCCGGCCACTTCTGCTGGAAAGAACTTGAAACGGCGGTAACCCAACTGGTAACCACTCATTAATTCTGACGCCGTAGCAATGCCCGGCAGCAGCGGCGCCTGCGCTTGCAACCCGTATTCCAGCAACGACTGTGTGATTCCCGGTGTTACGACAAACTGCGCACCCGCTGCCTCTGCCTGCTTATACTGCTCTACCGTTAACACCGTACCCGCGCCTATCACGGCATCGGGCAATGCCTTGCGCAGAGCACGAATCGCATCCAGACCGTAGTCACTGCGCAGAGTGATCTCGAACACCTTAAGACCACCCTGCATCAACGCCTCGCAAAGAGGCACCGCGGTGTCTGGGTGATTAATGGTGATCACCGGCAGCAGCGGCGACAGGCTGATGATGTCGTCTAACCGTTGGCGCTGTGCGTGAGCTTGGGCATTCATCAATAAGGTCACTTTTAGGGGCTCCAAAAAATGTGCAAACCCGACCGCAGAAACGCGCGGATTGGCATGTGCGCCCAGTTGTCAGGTTCGGCCAACGCCTTTTTCAGAGTGGCCAGCTTGTCGTCGCCCTGAATGTGCAGAATACAATGACGGGCGCCCGCAATGGCACGTCGGGTCAGAGTGATTCGCGCGTGGGCTTGCTGGGGTGGTGTTATCGCGGCCAATTTGCTGCCGTTGTGCTCCGCCATAGCGGCGACCAGTTCCGGCGCACCAGGAAATAACGATGCGGTATGGCCGTCGTTGCCCATACCCAACACCACCACGTCCAGCGGCCAGCTAAGAGATTCAAGCCGTTGGCAAACTCCACCTAGGCCTGCTGAAGGGCTTGCGACGTTTTCGTACAGTGGATAAAAACGTGCCACTACAGCCCTTCCCTGCAACAGATGCTCGCGTATCTGGGCGCTGTTGCTGTCTGGGTGCGATGGCGCTACCCAGCGTTCATCTACCTGCACAATATCTATCCGCTGCCAGTCCAGCACTTGCTGGGCCAAAGCCCTAAACAGCAAAATCGGTGTACTGCCGCCAGACAACGCCAAGCTAGCCCGCGGCGCTGCGTCAAGACGTTGGCGCAGAATCAATGCAATCTGCTCTGCCAATTTCAGGGCAAGGTCTGCCGGAGTCGCAGCCGGGTGCCAAAATACGCCGCTGGGCAATAGGGGCTTAGACATCTTCATACCAGCTTCGTCCGTCACGGGTTATTAAAGCCACCGAGGCCACCGGCCCCCAACCACCTGCGGCGTAACGTTTGGGTGGCTCGCCGCTGTCTTGCCAATTGGTGATGATCTGGTCTACCCAGCGCCAGGCGTGTTCAACTTCGTCACGGCGCACAAACAGGTACTGGTGGCCTTTCATGACTTCCCACAGCAGCCGTTCATAGGCTTCGGGGATGCGAACCTTGGCAAAGGTTTCGGCGAAGGTTAGATCCAGCGGCCCCTGGCGCAGGCGCATGCCTTTATCCAGGCCTTGGTCTTTGGTGAGTATTTTCAGCGCCATGCCTTCGTCTGGCTGCAGGCGGATAATCAACTTATTGTTGGCCAGATGCTTCTGGTCCGGGTCAAATATATAATGCGGTGCCGGTTTGAAATGAATCACGATTTGGGACAACTTTTCAGGCAGCCGTTTACCGGTGCGGATGTAAAATGGCACACCGGACCAGCGCCAGTTATCGATTTCCACTTTCAGCGCGACAAAGGTTTCCGTATCACTGGATTTATCCGCACCTTTTTCATCAAGGTATCCCGGCACCGCCTTGCCCTCGCTGGAACCTGCGGTGTACTGCCCGCGCACCGCGTAATGTTCCATCATGGCGGGCGTAATTTTGCGCAGAGCTTTCAGCACTTTCACTTTCTCATCGCGAATGCTGTCCGCCGACAAATCAGACGGTGGATCCATGGCAATCAGGCACAGCAGTTGCAGCAGGTGGTTCTGAATCATGTCACGCAGTTGCCCGGCCTTGTCAAAATAGCCCCAACGCCCTTCAATACCCAAGCTTTCTGCCACGGTGATTTCTACGTGGGAAATGTGGTTCTGATCCCACTGGGAGGCAAAAAGATTGTTGGCGAAACGCAGAGCAATCAGGTTTTGCACCGTCTCCTTACCCAGATAGTGGTCAATGCGGAACAGCTCACTTTCAGCGTATACCTCGCCCAGGGCATCGTTGATGACCCGCGACGATTGCAGGTCATGGCCAATGGGTTTCTCAACCACCACCCGGGTGTGCTCACTGCAGCAGTCGGAATCTCGTAGATTGCGCGCAATCACCCCGTACAACGACGGCGGCGTGGCCATGTACACAATCAGATTGTTATTGACGCTGTCGCGCCAACCGTTCAATTCCGGATAACTCTCGCGGCAGCTAAAGTCAAGGCTGCGGTATTCCACCCGCTTTAACAGACGCTCTACAACCGATTGTTGAAATTCTTCAGTCGGAACCCGCTGACGCAAATTATCGGCAATCTGCTGGCGCACGTCGTCGCTGCTGTGTTCGCTCCGGGCCAGTGCCAGAATACGGCTTCCTTCAGCAAGCAAATCCGCGCGTTCAAGCTGGTAAAGCGCCGGAAACAGCTTGCGGTTGGCCAGGTCGCCCAGGGCGCCAAAAATTATCAAATCGCAGCGAGTATGGTCTGATTTGGTCATTGTAGTAATTTTATCCAATAATCGCCGCTAAAATCGGCGCATACAGTTATTTAACCCCACTTCCGACACTTTTACTACACCCCAAATATGTCAAACAGGGTATAATTTTTAAAATTTCACATCAAACATTTCGTAGCAACCATTCAATATCAACCATTCAGTATCAACGAAAGTAATCAGGGAGCTTCAGGCATGGCTGCAACAACCCTCACCCATTCCCGCCGGGATGATAATCTGCTTGAGGATATTAAGCAGAGGCTGGAGCAGCTCAACAAATCCGAGCGCAAGGTGGCAGAGGCCATTATGCGCGACCCCAGCGCCGCAACCCGTTACAGCATTGCCGCGCTGGCGCGGGCGTCTGACGTTAGCGAACCGACAGTTAACCGTTTTTGCCGCGGGTTTTCCGCCACCGGTTTTCCCGACTTCAAGATTCGCCTGGCACAAAGCATTGCCACCGGCACTCCCTATGTCGGCCAGAACGTTGAGCCGGACGACACAGTGGCGGAGTTTGCCGACAAGATCATACTCAGCACCATGGCAAGCCTGGATAAGGCGCGCCAGACGCTGGATGCCAAGGCGTTAGCGCAAGCCATCGATTCGTTGATTCAAGCCAAGCAGATCAGCTTTTTTGGCATGGGTGCCTCGGCGTCGGTGGCGATGGACGCCCAACACAAGTTTTTCCGCTTCAACATACCTGTTACGACTTATGACGACGCCTTGATTCAACGAATGGTGGCTGCTGGCTCCCACGTGGGCGATGTGATTGTGGCTATCTCATACACCGGGCGCACCCGGGAAACCGTGGAAATAGCACAAATTGCCCGCGATAACGGCGCCACGGTCATTGGCATTACCAACCCTCAATCGCCCCTGGCGGCAGTGTCCAGCGTGGTGTTGCCGGTGATTTCGCCGGAAGATACCGAAGTGTATATGCCCATGTCGTCGCGTATTATACAGCTTACCGTCATCGACATTCTGGCTACAGGGGTGACGTTAAAGCGCGGCCCGGATTTTCTCAGCCACTTAAAAAAGGTAAAAGAAAGCCTGCGCCCGACCCGCCTGCCACTGACGCAGCCCTGATAGCACATGCGCTAAAGCAACGTTGACGTTAGAAACAAAAAAGCCCGAACCGGCTATCCGGTTCGGGCTTTTTTACTCGCCTTGGGCGTCATCCTGCCCTGGATTCTCCCTAGCTTTACGCTAGCTGTGTGCCAAACCTGTACTACGGGCGCTCCACCTCGGCGTTATTCCGCAGCCACTGCTGGTAGGCCGTATATTCGCGCTGGCCGTCCAGTGAGGCCAGAAACTCCTGCAACTGCACGTATTCGGTGCTGTCGGTGTTTACCTCGCCTTCGTTAACCTTATCCAGAGCGATTACGACGGCACTGTTACCGGTAATCGTGTGGCCATAACTGACTTTACCTGCCAGTGGGCGCGGCAACGCGTAAACCGTCTGCATGACCTCACCGCCTAATTCCGGCGCACTGCGGGGCTGTTCGCTGTAAGCCGTCCAGCTGTCGTCGGCGATATCCGGTAACGATTCGCCGGCCTGTAACTGCGCGGCCATTTCGCTGGCACGGACCACCAGCGCGGTACGGGTTTGCTCGACTTCCAGATTACTGCGAATTGCGTCCTCCACGCCGCCTAGCGGCAGCACCTCGGCCTCGCGATAAACCCGCACTCGGGCGACCACCGCGCGATTGTCGGCAACGTCAATCAGCTCGGTGTTATAACCACCGTTCAATACGTCTTCCGAAAACAACTGGCGCACCAGTCCGGCATGATCAAACGGCTCAGCGCCACCGCTACGGGTAATGTTGTCAGCCTGGCGAAGCTCAAGATTCAGGTCTTTCGCTGGCCCTTCCAGATTGTCGGCCGCGTAAGCCGAGTCCGCCAGTGTTGTACGTGCCTGGGCATAAGCTTCACGCGCTTGCTCGCGGGACAGATCGTTACGCAACTGCGCGGCAACGTCGGCCAGGGCGGGCACGTCTGAACGGCGAACGTCGTTTAATTTGATCAGGTGTACACCAAAACTGGTGCGCACCGGGCCTGAAACAGCGCCAGGTTCAAGGCTGAACAGGGCTTCATCGAAGGCTGGGTCGTAAACCCCGCGGCCGGCAAAGCCCAGATCGCCGCCCTGCTCGCCAGAAACCGTATCAATCGACAGTTCCTGCGCCAGCGCTGCGAAGTCTTCACCGTCAGCCAGGCGCTGCTGGATACTCTCAACAACGGTTTCCGCATCGGCGGTGTCTTCAATCAGGATATGCGCCGCCCGGCGCTCTTCGCGAGCCAGATCGGCTTCGCGGCTTTGATAATAAGTCAGAAGCTCTTCGTCACTGATGACGATGGCGTCAGCCAGCGCGTCCAGCGATAACACAACATAGCTGACATCGACTTGCTCGGGCTGCTGAAATAAGTTTGGGTTGCTGTCGTAAAACGCCTGTATGTCATCGGCGCTGACGTTTACCTTATCAGCCACGGCGCTGGCAGAAATGCTCAGCAGGCGGAAATCACGGGTCTGATTTTGAATCTGCATCAGCCGCGTAATGCTATTGCTGGTGACAACGCCGCTGGCGACGATACCGGCGCGAATCTGGTTCACCACGGTTTGCTTGCGTATGGCATCGCGGAATTCGCCAACACCCATACCCACATTGCGGACGGTGGCAACAAACTGATCGCGATTGAACTGGCCGTCTACCTGAAACTGGGGCATCTGGGTGATCAACGCATCAATATCGGCGTCAGACAACGCCAGGCCCTGCCGGTCTGCGTCCTGCGCCAACACCTGCTCTTCGATCAGTGCCTGCAGTACGTCGACTCGAATCTGATCTTCGTTCAACAGAGAAGGATCCGGCCGTTCCATACGGGACAGACGGTTCTGACTTTCCAGCTGCACCACCCGTAAAAATTCGCGCTCGGTAATGTCTTGGCCATTCACCGTAGCCACTTCCGGTTCGCCGCTGAAGCCGCCAATAATGGCGTCCATTCCCCAAACGGAAAGCGACAAAATCAGCAAGCCGATAATGATCTTGGCAATGGTGCCCTGGGCGTTTTCCCGCATATCTTGAAGCATGTGTCTCCCGAATCCCTGTTCAAGGTCGTACTGTGCCAGCGAATGCCGGCGAATTTTTTATCGTCATCAACGCAATTCTGGCGCTGTTAACGTAGATCTCGCGTTGTTAACGTAAAAAGGCGCATTCAGTGTGGAATGCGCCTTTAATATTTCTGGCGCAGCTCCAAAACGCGGAGCTGCCGTCGAAAAACCCGTTACTTAACGGCGTCTTTCAGGGCCTTACCTGCTTTGAAACCAGGTACTTTAGAGGCCTTAATCTGAATCTCGGCGCCTGTCTGCGGGTTACGGCCAGTACGGGCAGCTCGTTCTTTCACGGAGAAAGTACCAAAACCAATCAACGTTACCTGGTCGTCCTTTTTCAGGGCACTGGTAATGGAGGTGGTCATGGCATCCAGAGCGCGGCCAGCGGCGGCTTTGGAAATATCAGCGGACTCTGCAATTGCATCAATAAGTTCGGACTTGTTCACACTAAACCCCTTCGATTTCAGGTTGAAGATGTTATAGGTCGATGGATCTCAAACGCAGAGACTATTGCACATACGTTTGCAGAATTCCATTCGGCAATTATTTTTATTCCCTGCGGCAACAATCCGTTAGTCGGAGCGGTAAACCGGTAGTTGGAATAGCTTTATAAAACGCGGGAGCCCTTGGTACAGGCTGCTTCACGGCGAAACAGTTATACCAATGGGCTCTTCCGTGTGTCAACAATTCATGTCGGATTTAGTGCGTATTTGGGCGTTCGTTCGATTCTGCGTCGTCGTCACAGCCGACCTTAGCGGCTGTTTTTTCCGCAATATCACCCGCCATTACCTCCGGCGCATACACCAACGCAATGTCTAGCACTTCGTCAATCCATTTGACCGGGCGAATTTCCAGAGACTCTTTGATATTTTCAGGTATCTCCTTGAGATCTCTGACATTTTCATCCGGTATTATAACAGTTTTAATACCTCCCCGGTGCGCTGCCAGCAGCTTTTCCTTAAGTCCGCCGATGGGTAAAACACGACCGCGCAAGGTTATTTCACCGGTCATCGCGACGTCACTGCGCACCGGGTTACGGGTCAACGCAGACACCAATGCTGTACACATACCTATACCGGCGCTGGGGCCGTCTTTTGGAGTCGCGCCCTCAGGCACATGCACGTGCAAATCGTGTTTTTCGTGGAAATCGTCGGCAATACCCAGCGCTTTAGCGCGACTACGCACAACGGTTAATGCCGTCTGGATAGACTCCTGCATAACGTCGCCCAACGAACCGGTTTTCACCACCCGACCTTTACCCGGCGTAAGCGCACATTCGATGGTCAGCAATTCGCCGCCCACCTGAGTCCATGCCAGACCGGTCACCTGGCCAATTTCGTTATTTTCTTCTGCCAGGCCGTATTTGAATTTCTGCACACCGGAATAGTCTTCCAGCATCGCCGGTGTTATCGCTACCTGGTTCTTATCGCCGCTTGAAACGTGCTCACGCACCACCTTACGGCAGATCTTGGCAATCTCGCGCTCCAGTCCACGTACGCCAGCCTCGCGGGTGTAGTAACGCACCAGGTCGCGCAGGGTTTCTTCTGGAAGATCCAGTTCTTTGTCGCGCAGACCGTTGGCCTTTATCTGCTTGGGCAGCAAGTAACGCAGAGCGATATTCACTTTTTCATCTTCGGTGTAACCTGGAATGCGGATAATTTCCATTCGGTCCAACAGCGCCGACGGCATATTCATCGAATTCGAGGTGCACACGAACATCACATCTGACAGATCGTAATCCACTTCCAGATAATGATCATTGAAGGTGTGATTCTGTTCCGGATCTAGCACTTCCAGCAGCGCAGAACCGGGGTCTCCGCGCTGATCCATGCCCATCTTGTCGATTTCATCGAACAGGAACAGCGGATTTTTCACCCCGACTTTGGCCAGTTTCTGCAGCAGCTTACCGGGCAAAGCGCCGATGTACGTTTTGCGGTGGCCGCGAATTTCGGCTTCGTCACGCACGCCACCCAGGGCCATACGGGTGTACTTGCGATTGGTGGCACGGGCAATGGACTGCCCCAAAGAGGTTTTACCCACTCCAGGAGGCCCTACGAGGCACAACACCGGCCCTTTGATCTTCTTCACCCGGGTTTGTACCGCCAGGTATTCCAGAATGCGGGTTTTTACCTCGTCCAGACCGTAATGATCTTCATCGAGTATTTCGCGGGCCCTATCGATATCGTGGCGCACGCGGCTGCGCTTTTTCCAAGGCACCGCCAGCATCCAGTCGATATAGCCACGAACCACTGTGGCTTCGGCCGACATAGGCGACATCATTTTCAGTTTGTTCAGCTCACTTTCCGTTTTTTTGCGGGCTTCTTCCGGCAGACCGGCATCTTCCAGTTTCTGTTCCAATTCCTCGAAATCGTTATTACCATCACCCATCTGGCCCATTTCTTTCTGGATGGCCTTCATCTGTTCGTTCAGGTAATACTCGCGCTGGCTGCGCTCCATCTGCTTTTTGACCCGGCCACGGATGCGCTTTTCCACTTCAATCAGGTCAATTTCACCGTCCAGCTTGCCCAGCAGCAGTTCAATTCGCTCACGGGTATCAAGCGCTTCAAGCAGCTCCTGCTTTTGCGGAATCTGCAAGTCCAGATGGGCAGCAATGGTATCCACCAGGCGCTCTACGCCGGTAATCCCATTGAGCGCACCAGAGACCTCGGCCGGCACCTTTTTTGAGAGCTTCACAAACTTCTCGAACTCTTCCATCAAGGTCTTGCTGAGCACTTCTTCTTCGCGCTCCGGCAAGGGTTCTTCGCGCAGAATGCGGGCGTGTGCTATCAGATAGTCGCCATCTTCAATCTGTTCCAGCGCGGTACGTTCGTTGCCCTCTACCAGCACTTTCACGGTGCCGTCTGGCAGCCGCAGCATCTGCAGGATGGTGGCGAGGGTGCCAATGTTGAAAACATCGCTCACGCCGGGGTCGTCTGTGGCCGCATCACGCTGGGCGACCAACAGAATTTCCTTGCCGCGTTCCATCGCCGCTTCCAGCGCCTGGATAGACTTCTCTCGGCCCACAAACAGGGGCACAACCATGTGCGGAAACACCACCACATCGCGTAACGGAAGCAATGGGTAAACTTTCACGGTTTCTTCGGGTATCCGGGTCATAGGGAATCCTCTGACGGGGTATCATTAAAGGTATCAATAAAGAGTTTTAATAAACGTAACATCAATCATTGGGGCATCTGCGACATAAAAAAAGGGGCTAATCAGCCCCTTTTTCAGTCAATACGCGGATTTAGCGAATCAATCGTCCGGCGCAACTTTGGCCAGGTCGTTGTTGGCGTAAATCTTGAACGGTTCAGAATCACCGCTGATCACGCTTTCATCAACCACCACCTTGCACACATCCTGTTCCGACGGGATCTGATACATGGTGTCTAGCAGCGTTGCTTCCATAATCGAGCGCAAACCACGGGCACCTGTATTGCGTTCTTTCGCTTTACGAGCCACGGCGCGCAGGGCTTCCTCACGGAAATCCAGTTCTACACCTTCCATTTCGAACAGCTTCTGGTACTGCTTGGTCAAAGCGTTCTTGGGCTCGGTCAAGATCTGAACCAGGGCGTCCTCGTCCAGCTCGGTCAGGGTTGCCACAACCGGCAAGCGGCCGACAAACTCCGGAATCAAGCCAAACTTCACCAGATCTTCGGTTTGAACATCTTTGATGATCTCGCCGGCGGATTTGATGTTGTCCTTACTCGCCACCTCTGCAGAAAAGCCGATGGACGAACGCGCAGAACGTTGCTGTATCACCTTATCCAAACCCGCAAACGCACCACCGCAAATAAACAGAATATTGCTTGTGTTCACCTGCAGGAACTCCTGCTGCGGATGCTTGCGGCCGCCTTGGGGTGGTACCGAAGCCACGGTGCCTTCAATCAACTTCAACAGCGCCTGCTGCACGCCTTCACCAGACACATCCCGTGTGATGGAGGGGTTGTCAGACTTGCGAGAAATCTTGTCGATTTCGTCAATGTAAACAATGCCCCGCTGGGCTTTCTCGACATCATAATCGCATTTCTGCAGCAACTTCTGAATGATGTTTTCAACGTCCTCGCCCACATAACCGGCTTCGGTCAGGGTGGTAGCGTCGGCAATGGTAAAGGGTACATTCAGCACCCGCGCCAAAGTTTCAGCCAGTAGTGTCTTGCCGCTACCAGTAGGGCCAATCAGCAGGATGTTGCTTTTACCCAGCTCGACTTCGGCCTTACCCTCACCGTAGCGCAAACGCTTGTAGTGGTTGTATACGGCAACTGCCAGCACCACTTTAGCCCGATCCTGGCCGATCACGTACTCGTTCAGTGTTTCACGGATCTCGGCCGGTGTCGGCAGACGATCGCTGGCCTCCTCCTGAGCATTTTCCTGAATTTCTTCACGGATAATGTCGTTGCAAAGGTCAACGCATTCGTCGCAGACAAACACCGAAGGCCCTGCTATGAGCTTCCGGACTTCGTGCTGGCTCTTTCCACAAAACGAGCAGTACAGCAACTTGCTGCTATCGTCACCTCTGCCGTTTCTTTCGTCTGCCATTGAAATACCTCTGATCTCTGTTTGCCGGCGCCGGTTAAAACGGAACGCCACGCCGGCCACGGATGGAGCGTGTTACCCAAGTATTATTTATTCGGTACGCGCTTATCAAGTACTGAATCGATCAGACCATAGGCCTTAGCCTGGGTCGGATCCATAAAATTGTCACGATCGGTATCGCGTGAAATGGTTTCCAAATCCTGGCCGGTATGGTGCGCCAGAATGGAATTCAGGGTGTGGCGAATCTTGAGAATCTCACGGGTGTGAATCTCGATATCCGTTGCCTGGCCCTGATAGCCACCCAGCGGCTGATGAATCATCACCCTCGAGTTGGGCAGGCAGGCACGCTTGCCCGCAGCGCCGCCCGCCAACAAGAATGCACCCATGCTGGCCGCTTGGCCCACGCACAAAGTCGCGACATCGGGTTTAATAAACTGCATGGTGTCGTAAATCGACATACCAGCACTTACCGAACCGCCCGGACTATTAATATATAGATGGATGTCTTTGTCCGGATTTTCTGATTCCAGAAACAGCAACTGCGCCACCACCAGGTTAGCCATGTGATCTTCCACCGGGCCTACCATAAATATGACCCGCTCTTTCAACAGGCGGGAATAAATATCAAACGAGCGCTCGCCGCGCGCCGTTTGCTCAATAACCATCGGCACCAGGGCGGCACTGGGTGACATTGCGGAACCATCAATTGGTTTTTGCATCATGATGCGCCTGAACTCCTTATGAACAATGGGCATGGGCTGTCTTAGAAAGAGCAGCCGGGCATGCCGGCTGCTTGCAATGATTGTTTGTGCCGACTGCTAACGTTTGCAACCGGTCAACTATCAACGCTGGGTTTGACCCGCCTGAATGGCCTCTTCGTACTTCATGGCCTTTTCAGTTACTTGGGCCTGACCCAGCACATATTCAACCACTGCATCTTCCAGAACGGTAGATTCTATCTGGGACTTCTCCTCCGGGCTGCTATTGAAGTGTGCAATCACTTCCTCAGGTTGTTCATACGTAGACGCAATTTCCTGGATCTTTTCTTCTACTTTTTCCGCATCGGCAGTCAATTCATTCTTCTTGACCACTTCCTGGAATAACAGCCCGGTCTTCACGCGACGCGTGGCCTGCTCTTCGAAGATTTCTTTAGGCAGTTGCTGGAAATCCATCTGGCCACCGAAGCGCTTAACCGCGTCCTGACGCAGACGGTCAATTTCCTGATCAACCAAGGATGTCGGAACGTCTAGCTCTGTGCTGTTCAGCAGCGCGTCAACAACGTCATTTTTGACCTTATTGGAAATCGCCTGCTTGAGCTCACGCTCCATGTTCTTTTTCACTTCTACGCGGAACGCAGCTTCGTCTTCAGCCTCAATGCCGAACTTCTTGAAGAACTCGGCATCCAGTTCTGGCAGTTGCGGCTCTTCCACTTCGTGAATCATGACTTGGAATTTGACCGGCTTACCTTTCAACTCTTCGTTGTGGTAGTCCTC
Source organism: Marinobacter sp. M3C (assembly GCF_023311895.1). Taxonomy (GTDB): domain Bacteria; phylum Pseudomonadota; class Gammaproteobacteria; order Pseudomonadales; family Oleiphilaceae; genus Marinobacter. Next base: position 4,578,227 of record NZ_CP092284.1, on the reverse strand, counting down.
GGGGAAAGTCACGTCAATTTCCAATTCCTCGCCGGCCTTACTGCCCACGATGGCTTTCTCGAAGCCTGGAATCATCTGGCCAGAGCCGAGGGTCAAGCGATGCTTTTCAGCCGCGCCGCCTTCGAACTCTTCACCGTCGATGGTGCCTTTAAAATCAATAACGGCTATGTCTTTGTTCTTGGCCTTGCGCTTGACCGACTTCATGGTGGCCTGCTGGGTGCGCAGGTTGTCAATCATGGTGTCGATGTCTGCGTCGGTTACATCAGCCTGGGGCTTCTCGATGGTAACCGCAGACAGGTCTCCCAGCTCGATTTCTGGCAGCACTTCGAAGATGGCCACAAACTCGAGGTCTTTGCCTTCTTCCATCGTCTTGGGTTCGAAGCGCGGCCAGCCAGCGGGATTGAGATCCTGCTCCTGCAACGCCTTAACATAATTGTCGCGCATAATTTCGCCAACAATTTCCTGACGTACGCTGCCACCGAAACGACGCTTTACCACGCTCATAGGCACTTTGCCCGGGCGAAAACCATTCAGGCGTACGGTGCGCGCAGTTTCCTGCAGGCGCTTCTGAACCGCCTGGTCAATTTCCTGGGCGGGCACACCAATCGTCATGTGACGTTCGATGCTGGAAGTCGTTTCAACAGACACTTGCATGGAGAATCCTCAAAATCAGGTTCGGACTATGGATGAATTTAAAGCTCAAAATCTCTCAGCGGCACGCCGCCGCAGAAGCACTGAAAATTAAAAGCCGGCAGTTTATCACGGTTTGCCGTGCCGAGAGAATCACCTGTTTGCAACAAGCAACTGTTGACCGCATAAACGCTCGTCAGGCGTCACCGGGAACACCGAGTTCTGCAATCATTTGCCGGGCCTGAGCCCGCAGCCGAAGTTAACGCCTAACTATTTAAAGAGCAGTTACTATACGAAAAAATTCGTTCTTTTATATCCGATACGTTGGTCTATATAACTTATATTTTTCTGAAACCACAAAAAAACCCTGAAGGCGCAAACCTGCAGGGTTTTAAAATAATGGTGCGGGTGGAGGGACTTGAACCCCCACATCTCTCGATACCAGAACCTAAATCTGGCGTGTCTACCAATTCCACCACACCCGCATAACTCTTTTGCACCCGCCTAAATTTGGCCGCCGCTGATCCAAAACTTCTACTGAAACAAAAAAACCGGAAACCCGCTATTGCAAGGTCCGGATCTGATTCGAAGCGGTGAAATGGGGTGGACGAAGGGGATCGAACCCTCGACCGCAGGAGTCACAATCCTGAGCTCTACCAACTGAGCTACGCCCACCATATACACACGCCGAAGCGTGAAACACCATCAAAACCACTTGGAAAACTTTGCCGCCCCTGACCGAGGCTAAATGGTGCGCCCGGCAGGACTCGAACCTGCGACCACCGGCTTAGAAGGCCGGTGCTCTATCCAGCTGAGCTACAGGCGCATTAACCGCTTGCCCACCTGAACAGTCAGAAAAGTGGTCGGGGTAGAGAGATTCGAACTCCCGACATCCTGCTCCCAAAGCAGGCGCGCTACCAGGCTGCGCTATACCCCGTCTGAACTGCACAACAACGTGTGTCAGCAAAGTTGGCGCAGATATTAGCGGCGGCGGCGGCCTTCGTCAACCATCATTTGAAAAGTTTGTTAAAAAATCGCCCCGCCGCCGCTCTCAAGCCTTTAGAATTCGGGCACTAATTGGCCTGAACCCGGAAGCGTGCGACAATAAGACGCCTTTTTTAGCAACCAATCCACGCCCAACCCATAAAGACGAACCATGAGCGCCGAACTGATAAATGGAAAACAGATTGCCACCAAGGTTCGCCGGCAGGTGGCCGAAGGTGTACAGGCCCGCCTCGACAAAGGTCTGAGGGCGCCTGGCCTGGCGGTGGTCCTGGTAGGCAGCGATGCCGCATCACAGGTTTACGTGGGCAACAAGCGCAAAGCCTGCGAAGCGGCAGGCATTGTGTCGCTGTCTTACGATTTAGCGGCAGACACCTCGCAACAAGCTCTGGAAAGCCTGATTGACGAGCTGAACGACAACCCACTGATAGACGGCATATTGGTGCAACTGCCTTTGCCCGCCCAGCTGGACGCCGACCCCATTTTGCTGAAGATTCGACCGGACAAAGACGTTGACGGCTTTCACCCGTTCAACGTCGGCCGCCTAAGCCAACGCAAACCCACCATACGCCCCTGCACACCGGCCGGCATCATTACCTTGCTTGACAGCATAGGTACCCCCTACAAAGGCCAGCACGCGGTCATTGTAGGCGCCTCCAACATCGTCGGCCGCCCCATGAGCATGGAACTACTACTGAAAGGCGCAACCATCACCGTGTGCCACCGCTTTACAGCGGATCTGGAGCGTTTCGTCCGTGACGCCGATATATTGATAGCCGCGGTGGGCAAACCGGGGCTGATCAAAGGCGAATGGGTAAAGCAGGGTGCGACAGTGATTGATGTTGGCATCAACCGGATGGCAAACGGCACTCTCCAGGGCGATGTGGATTTCGCCGCTGCATCGGAGCGCGCCGCCTACATCACTCCGGTACCGGGTGGCGTGGGCCCTATGACCATTGCTGCTTTGCTGGAGAATACATTGCAAGCAGCAAACATTCTGGACGGCGGATAATCGCACAGCGCTTTTGTTACTGCGGACAGAAAGAGCAGCCGAAAACGACCTGCATAGGAATAACTTTTTGGCTGATTTCTTAAATATGACTCCACGTTGTCATACACGTCTTTGAGTATCGCGCCATTGCCTGCACTATTTTGTGTATTGACCGCTTAGCAGGCGGCCAGCGTTGGGCACGAAGGGCGCCAGACCCAGCGCTTTCAGCATCTGAAAAGTGGTGCAGGTTGCCGCCGACACCACAGGTAGACCAATGCTGTCTTCAACCGGCTGAATGGCAGCCAGTGAGGGCATTTGAACACATGCGGACAGCACCACTGCGTCTGCCCCAGCCCACTTTAGCCGCTTGACAATCTCCAACAACGCCAGCGGATCTTGACGCCCAACCTCAAGATTGTCGGGGATCTCCAGCGCAATACTGTCGACCACCTCAATGCCTTCGGATTGAATGTAATCCACTACCATTTGCGTCAGTGGCTTCATGTAGGGCGTAATAATCGCCACTTTTTTGGCCCCTAATGTCGCCAAGCCTTCCACAAGGGCACCTGCACTGCTAATCACCGGAGTCGGAAAACCATTATCAGCGGTTGCTTCGTGCAACCGTCGCTGAGACTCCCGATGGTAACCCGCACCACGACTCATAATCGCGATTAGGCAAGCGTAACCCATCACGTCCACTTGAGCGTCAGATAGCTCCAGTGCGCAGCGATCGGACTCATCGTCCATGGCAGCAAGCTCCTCGCGGGTTACCTTCTTCATCCGCATTCGACTGGAGTGAAACGTAAAGCGCTCCGGCTCTACCGCTTCACGGGCGCGAAGCATGGCAGGAATTTCCGTTTCCATAGTGGTATTGGAGCTCGGTACGATCTGTCCGATACGGTAGCTTTTACTGATCATAGACATCTCTTTGCGTTAAATATGGATTAGACGTCGGCGTAAATGTCTTTGTATTGGTCCCGCAACTGATTTTTCTGGACTTTGCCCATTGTGTTGCGGGGCAGGCTGTCGACAAAAAACACCCGCTTGGGCTGCTTGTACTTGGCCAGTTTGTCAGTCAGCTCGGACAGCACATGTGCCTCTTCAACCTTGGCACCTGGCTTTAAAACCACTACAGCCGTAACACCCTCACCGAAATCGGGGTGCGACACACCAATCACCGCCGACTCCACAACGCTGTCCATTTCGTCGATGACCTGCTCGACTTCCTTCGGGTAAACGTTAAAACCACCTGAAATCACCAGGTCTTTATCGCGACCAACTATGTGGATGTACCCGCGGTCATCGGTCATGGCGAGATCGCCGGTCACGAAAAAACCATCGTCAAGAAGTTCGGCGCGTGTTTTCTCGGGCATACGCCAATAGCCGCTGAACACGTTAGGGCCGCGAACTTCCAACATACCGATATCGCCCGGTGCGACTATCTTGTGAGTTTCGGCATCGGTAATTCGGACCTCGACGCCGGGTAAGGGCATGCCAACGGTGCCGGCAAGACGGTCACCGTCGTAGGGGTTTGAGGTAATCATATTGGTTTCAGTCATACCATAGCGTTCAAGAATGGCGAACCCCGTACGCTGTTGGAATGCGTTATGAGTGTCCGCCGTCAGGGGCGCAGAACCAGAGGTAAACAAACGCACATTAGCGGTAAGCTCAGGGGTCAGGCGCGTGTCCTGCAACAAACGGGTATAGAATGTTGGCACTCCCATGAGCACGGTGCCAGCCGCCATCGCACCAATAACGCTGTCGACGTCAAACCGGGGCAAAAAGTACATGCTGGCACCGGACATCAGCACAACGTTGCAGGCTACAAACAAACCGTGGGTATGAAAGATAGGCAGGGCATGAATCAACCGGTCGGTTTCGGTAAAACACCATGCTTCTGCCAACGTTTTGGCGTTAGAGCCTAGGTTCCCGTGGGTCAACATAGCGCCTTTCGAGCGTCCAGTGGTGCCAGAGGTATAAAGAATGGCCGCCAGATCACTATCAGCCCGGGCTTCAATACCCGAAAACGGTGTCACGCCAGCGGTTTTATCCATCAACGTGCCGTCACCCTCTGTACCCAGAGTGACTACCTGAGGGCACCCGGTATCTGCCGCAATCTGATTGGCTGCGTCAAAGGAGTCGGGCCTGCAAACAAACAGAGCCGGCTCTGCATCGCCTAAAAAATATCCGATTTCTGACGCTGTGTAACCTGTGTTCAAGGGCAAATACACACCACCCATGCGCAAACAAGCCAGGTAGAGCAAGATGGCCTCCGGGCTTTTTTCGACCTGCACAGCTACCCGGTCGCCTGGACTCACCCCCAGGGATACCAAGGTAGCGGCCAAAGTGGCGCTTATATCGAGCGCCTGGGCATAGGTGTAGTTGCGCCCACCTGGTGTGACGATAAATTTCGCATCTTGGCGAGCACGCATACGGGTTGAGAAGGTATCGAACAGATTATGACTCATTTATCAGACTCTCCTTTGAGCAGCTTGCGGCTCCTGCGGCTAAGATCACGAACGCCGGATGAGCACACAATGGTGCCACTGGTGCTGTACTGCTCATGATTGCGTTCAATATTGTCGAGTACATAGAGGTAATTAACCATGAGCCCAGCAGATTGCTTCATACCTTTGGCCGAGATGTCGCCAAGCCAATTGATGCGGTGCAGCTCAGCCCCGTTACCCAGATGAAAGCGGGCAACTGGGTTCATTGGTTGGCCGTTGGTGGTTTTTTCTTTCAGTAGGTAGCGTGCCGCCAACGGCTTAATTAGGCTACCGAGACGCTCCGCAAGCTCTTCGTTCTTATGCCAGTCAGAATCATCCAAATGTTTGAGTGTCTCCTGGGCTTCCGGGCTTAGCATGCACGCATCATCGGAGCAGGTTGTTTCCAGCCATCTACGGAAATTGGGTACCGGTGACAAAGTCACAAAGTATTTCAAGTTAGGTAACTCTTGCTTCAGTTCCTGTACCACCTGCTTTATCAGAAAATTACCGAATGAAATGCCTCGCAGCCCGACTTGGCAATTACTGATACCGAAGAACGCCGCCGTATCGGCAGACTCAGGATCGTCAATATCGTAGCTGTCGCTATCCAAAATAGGCTGGATCTGGCTGGGCAATCCTTTGTTGAGCGCAACTTCAACAAAAATCAGCGGTTCATCACCAATAGCGGGGTGGAAAAAACCGAAACAACGGCGATCCCTGGCATCCAATCGGCGCCGAAGATCATCCCAGTCCTGAATTTCATGCACCGCTTCGTAGCGGATAAGTTTTTCCAGGATATTGGCAGGCGTGTTCCAGTCAATGCGCTTCAGCACCAGAAAGCCCCGGTTAAACCACGAGCCAAAAAGGTGCATAAAATCCGAATTAATGGCTTTAAGATCTGCACTATTTGCCATCAAGGCGAGCATGTCCTCCCGCATTTTCACCAGCTTGTGCGTGCCACCACTGGACAGGTTAAGCCGTCTTAATAACTCTTGCCGCCGTGGCTCGCAGGATTCAAACAAAGTCTCAAGATTTTCATTGGTTCGTGCCATCTTGTAAGCCAGGTAGGCTTGGTCAATCTGCTCCGGCTCGGCCGAAAAAAGCATAGCCAGCTGCTCGAAAAAAGAACACTTTTCGTCATCGTCTAAACGGGCATAAATTTCCAGCGCTCGACTGGCAAGGCTTATACTTGAGGCTTCACCGTCACTTTGAAGTAGCGCTTGGCAGGCCGTTACCAGTTGACTGTGGTCGCAATGGTCGAGACTGCCGATGCGCCGCCATCGAGAAGCTTCTCGCTGGGTAATGCTGTTAAATAACTCTTGCAAAAAACTCATGTTCATAACGCCTTTCCTCAGATGTATCGGAAATTTAAAGACCGAATCAGGACTCCATAAGCAAGTCCGGCAGCCAAGTGACAATTTCTGGGAAAAAGCACAACAACAGGATACCCAGCACCATGCAAAGGGCATAAGGCAAACTGCCCAACAATATGTCGCGCAGTGCAATATCGGGCGCTATACCTTTTATAATGAACAGATTCAAACCCACCGGCGGGGTGATCAGTCCAATTTCCAAGTTGATGGTCAGGATCACTGCAAACCAGTAAGGGTCAAAATTTGCTGCCAATATAATGGGCAATAAAATAGGAGCCGCCATCACAATGACGGCCACTGGCGGCAGGAAGAAACCCGATACCAACAAGAACAGATTGATAATGCCCATCAGCACCCATCGATTGACTTCAAGGTCGGCGATAGCGCCAGCGACGGTTTGAGTGATGAACAAAGACGACAACGCAAAAGCAAAAATCTCGGCGCAAGCAATGATCAACATGATCATTACGCTTTCACGCAGTGCGTCCCGCATAATTGTAACGATCGGTTTGGTCTGCCACATTCTGTACACAATGATGGCAAGCGCCAGACACAGAAATGCACCCACGCCGGCCGCCTCGGAAGGTGTCGCAACGCCGCCATATAAAGCAAACAAAATACCTGACACCACAACCATGAAGGGCAGCACCCGAATCAGGGCTTTCACATTGCCTTCAACGTTCTCTTTCATTTGGGCGGCAGCTTGGGCGACGGGGTTGGCGCTGTTATAACCACCGTGAAGCTTGCACGCAATCAGCGTCCAAACCATGAAAAGACCGGCCAACATAAGGCCCGGGATGGCGCCTGCGATGAATAACCGACCAATGGATGTTTCAGTGGAAATGCCATACACAATCATTGTGACCGAGGGCGGAATCAGAATGCCCAGGGTGCCACCTGCAGCAATACAGCCTGCAGCTACACCGTCTGGGTAACCACGCTTGCGCATTTCTGGAATACCAAGCTTACCGATCGCTGCACTTGTGGCGGGCGACGAGCCGGACAAGGCCGCGAAAATTGAGCAAGCGGCAATATTTGAAATTGCCAGTCCTCCCGGCAGTTTACCCATCCACAAGTCCAGTGAGCGATATAGATCGCGACCGGTCGGGGAAGAGGCAACAGCCGCCCCCATCAGGATAAACATGGGAATAGCAACAAAACCAAACGAGGCCATGTTGCCAAAAAAAGTTTCACCAAAATAAATCAACTCACCAACGCCGCGGTCCAACATCAATGCACCCAGAGCAACTGCACCTAAAGCAAACGCAATGGGCGTACCTATGGCCATCAGAACCAACAGCGCTATAACAACCAGAATGCCACTTGTAACGGGATCCATGATCAGGCCTCTCCACGAAGAATTTCTGCTACGTATTGCAGTGATAGCAAGCTTGCACCAACGGCCATAGGCAACACTGCGGGCCACAGGGGAGGATTCCACACCGTGCCGGTCGTCCAGGCCATGGTGTATGCTTCGTAGACGTAGTACCAAGAACCATAAGCTAGGGCGAGGCAGAAGCTCAGCCCGACAAGCGAGGCCGTCAAGCGCATGATGCGTTTGGGCAGTCCATGCAGAGCGTCGGGCAGAACGGTTACCGCTACGTGCCCGCCGGTTTTCAGAACGTAAGGCGTTGCTAGCAACATAGCTGCGGTAATGGCATAGGTCGTAAACTCTGTCTGCCATATGGTGCTTTCACCGAGCACATAGCGCGTGAAAACCATTTGCACAACAGCCAGAACGCCAAGCGCGAGCAGAATGGCAGCGATCACGGCGGTAACAATCGCAAGCGTGTCCATAACGCGGATATAACCTGCAATAACGCTATTGCGAGATGCTATTGAGTGGGTCATAGGCTGAGACATAGAATCCCTAAGGTCGAATGATGTAGGCATCGCCCCAGCAATGAGACGTCACCAATGGATACCACAGTCACCGGGGACGTAACGCCCCGGTCAATTGAGGGTTAACGGCCTATTCGACAGCGAGTGCTGCGTCAATCAGGGCTTGGCCGTTAGGGACATTCTCAGCAAACGTCTTGTAGGAACTCTTTTTGGCAATATCAAGCCATGCTTGATAGTCCTCGGGTGACATGCTGACAACTTCAACACCGTTCTCGGCGAAAACGTCGGCCATCTTCTGGTCAAGGCCTGCAGCCTCTTTGGCAAAGTAGGTCTCGGCTTTCTCGGCAGCCGCCATCAGAGCGCTCTGCTGAACTTCGTTGAGCTTGCTCCAGCTTCGTTCCGAAATGAGGATTGGTTCATACATAAACCAAAGAGCGTTTTCTCCAGGCGCCGTCAAGCAGGTGACTTGCTCGTATATGCGGTAGGAGACAAACGAACCTGATGAGGTGTTGGCACCGTCCAACACGCCAGTTTGCATGGCGGTGTATATTTCGGACGATGGCATTGAGGCAATGGACGCACCTGCGACTGCAAGCATCTCATCAAACGCCGGGCCGGCGGCTCGCATAGACTGACCCTGAACAGTATCCGGCGAAGTGACACACTGCGCGTTAGACGCAAAACCACCAGCCAACCAGGCATCTGCAAGAACCCGGACACCTGCATCGTTAATAACGGTTTTTATCATGTCCATAAATTTGGAATCGTTCAGCCGCTGAGCGCGTTCATGGCTCCGCACCAGACCGGGCATCAAGGTTGCCGAAAACTCAGGGTGACGTCCACTGGCATAGTCTAAAGGCAAAGAGGTCATATCCAGCCGACCGCGAACGAGCGCACCCCACTGCTCTTTTGCTTTGAACAGTGACTGACCGGGGTAAATTTGTAGTTCCAGACCAACATCCGCGGCTTTTACTTCACGGGCCATGAGCTGGACCATTTCATCCCTGACGTCACCTTTGCCGCCTGGGAACTGATGCGACACTCTTAATGTCGTATCGGCTGCGGCTGCACCAATGAGTGAAAACGAGAGGCTGGCAGCGATAGCCAGTTTTGCGAAAGGCAGTTTCATAGTGATCTTCTCCGACGCTTTTGTTTTTGTAATATTCATCAGGCATTGCTGATATATATATCATTATCTTTTATGTGTACTATTGTCAACGTGGCGTGATGAACAGCGAGAGACCACGAGGCAAAATCTGTGTTCACAACCGCCGGAGCAAAGCCAGCATGAAGCGTCCAAATACTCAAAAGCTCAAAGATTTCCTGGAAGACGCCATCATTAATGGCCGCCTGCTACCCGGGGAGAAGTTGGATCCCGAAGCACTCTCAAAACAGTTCGGCGTGTCCAGAACCCCTATCCGAGAGGCGATTCAGCAGCTTTCTGCCAGTGGTTTGGTGATGGTATTACCGAAAAAAGGCACCTTTATCGCGAAGGTGAGTTTCGATCAGCTCATCGAAATGTTCGAAGTGATGGCCGAGTTCGAAGGGATGTGCGGACGGTTGGCCGCCCGCCGCATAACGGAAGATGAGCTGATTGTGTTGAAGGCTGCGTTACTGCGCTGTGAAGACCCGGCTATTCGAGCAAACCCTGACGACTACTATTACGAAAATGAACACTTTCATAATTGTATTTACAACGCCAGTCACAATGCATTCCTTGCCACCGAAGCACGTCAACTCAAACAACGCTTGAAGCCATACCGTCGCTTGCAGCTTCAAATTCGTGGTCGCGTAACAGACTCCATTCAGGAGCATCGCAATATCTATTCAGCAATTAATGCGGGGGATGCGGCACTAGCGGAGGAGAGACTTCGGCAACACGTGCTGATTCAGGGCGAGAATTTTGGCGATTTCGCGGTACGGGTCAAGGCGTACAGCGACTTGTCACGAGAACCGATTCAAAATGCCCGCGACTCAATAACCAAATAAAATCAAGAAACATGCAGTTCCTACCACATAGACTTCTGAGCGGTAGAAACTGCATCGACGGCGAATTACTGTCCGTATTTCGCTTTTGCCTTCAAACGATATGCATGCAGCAACGGTTCTGTGTAGCCATTCGGCTGCTCGGCGCCTTTCAGCACCAAATCCGTAGCCGCCTGGAACGCAATGCTGTCGGCAAAATTATCCGCCATTGGGCGATAGGTTGCGTCACCGGCGTTCTGCTTGTCTACGATCAGCGCCATGCGCTTCATGGTTTCTTCAATCTGGTGCGTGTTGCAGATACCGTGATAGAGCCAGTTCGCCAGCAATTGCGACGAAATCCGCAGGGTAGCCCGGTCCTCCATAAGGCCCACGTTATTGATGTCGGGCACTTTAGAGCAACCTACGCCACTGTCGATCCAGCGCACCACGTAGCCCAAAATACTTTGGGCGTTGTTATCCAATTCCTCTTGAATTTCCGCCGCGGTCAAATCTTTCGAGTTCAGATTGATGGGCACCGTGAGAATATCATCCACGCTTGCACGCTCGCGACTTTCCAGCTTCTGCTGGATATCAGCCACACTCACCTGATGATAATGCGTGGCGTGCAGGGTGGCGGCGGTCGGTGATGGAACCCAGGCAGTGTTAGCACCGGCTTTTGGGTGCCCAATTTTCTGTTCCAGCATATCGGCCATCAAATCCGGCATGGCCCACATGCCCTTGCCAATTTGCGCGACACCGCGAAACCCGGCTTCCAGGCCGATGTCTACGTTCCACTGTTCGTAAGCGCCAATCCATGTGGCCTGCTTCATTTTCCCTTTACGGATAAACGGAGCGAGCTTCATGGAGGTGTGAATTTCGTCACCGGTACGGTCCAGGAAGCCGGTGTTGATAAACGCCACGCGATCTTTCGCGGCGTGAATGCAGGCCTTCAAGTTCACCGTGGTGCGGCGCTCTTCGTCCATAATGCCCACTTTCAAGGTAAAACGCGGCAAGCCCAAAGCGTCTTCCACCCGGCCGAAAAACTCGTTGGTGAACGCAACTTCTTCCGGGCCGTGCATCTTCGGCTTAACAATATACACCGAGCCTTGGCTGCTGTTCTGAAACCGGCTGTTGCCTTGAAGATCGTGCATTGCCATCAGCGATGTCATCACGCCATCCAGCAGGCCTTCCGGTACTTCGCTGCCATCTGCCAGCAGAATCGCCGGGTTGGTCATCAGGTGGCCCACGTTACGGATGAACATCACGCTGCGGCCTTTCAATTGCAGTTCGCTACCGTCGGCGGCGGTGTAAACGCGATCCGCATTCATCTTGCGGGTTAACGGCTTGCCACCTTTTTCAAAGGTTTCTTCCAGACTGCCATTCATCAGGCCCAGCCAGTTGCGGTAGGCCAGAACTTTGTCGTCTGCGTCAACTGCGGCTACCGAGTCTTCACAATCCATAATGGTGGTCAGCGCCGATTCCATCAGCACGTCTTTAACGTGAGCACCATCGGTTTTGCCAATGGGATGAGTAGCGTCGATCTGGATTTCAAAGTGCATGCCGTTTTTAACCAGCAGAATGCCCGTAGGGGCGTCTGCCGAACCGGTGTAACCGACAAAACCGGTTTCATCTTTCAACCCGATGCTATCACCGTTTTTCAGGTCTACAACCAGTTTGCCACCGGCAACATGATAGAGCGCTGCGTCTTTGTGACTGCCAGAGGCTAAAGGCGCTGAACTGTCCAGAAGGTCACGGGCAAATTCGATGACGAGCTCGCCGCGCTTGGGATTGTAGCCTGCAGTCTTTTCGGCGCCGCCCGTCTCAGGGATCGCGTCGGTGCCGTAAAGCGCATCGTACAAACTACCCCAACGGCTGTTGACTGCGTTCAGGGCAAAGCGCGCGTTCATGATTGGCACAACAAGCTGTGGCCCCGCCATGACGGCTACTTCGGGATCTACGTTAGCAGTGGAAATGCTGAAATTGGCCGGCTCGTCGACCAGATAGCCGATTTCTTTCAAGAAATCTTTATAAACGGACATATCCGGAGTCTGGTGCTGGTGATTATGGTTCCAGGCGTCCAGTTTTTCCTGCAGGGAATCGCGTTTGGCTAACAGCTCACGATTGCGGGGCGCAAGATCGTTGACGATTTTGGCGAAGTCAGCCCAGAATTTGTCTGCATCCAGACCCGTTCCAGGGATCGCTTCATTATTAATGAAGTCGTATAAATTCCCGGCAACCTGAAGACCGTCAAGCGGTACGCGTGATGTCATCGTATTTCCCTCAGTAAGTTAAGAAATTCCCGAACGCAATATTCTACGTGATATCGCGTATCGGATCGACTACGTTGATAAATCCTTCACCTGGGGTGTTTTCTTGATAAACCAAGCCTTATACAGCGTTTTAGCCGGCTTACCCGCGCCTCCAGCTAGTACCCTCGCGGGAATCGTCCAGAATAACTCCCCGCGCTAACAGCTCGTCACGAATCCGGTCTGCGCCGGCGAAGTCACGAGCTTTGCGGGAGTCCGCACGGGCCTGAATCATCGTTTCGATTTGCTCGGCGCTCAACTCATCGCCCTGCCCGCTACCGCTGTCACCCTGGAAAAACAGCTCCGGGTCTTGCTGTAGCAAACCCAGCACAGAGCCCAGGCGCACCAGCACCGTAGCGCTGGCCGCAGCGGCTTGTTCGTCGCCGTCACGGCGCTGCTGATTTATTTCGCCGGCGATGGCGTGCAAAATCGCCATCGCGCCCGCGCAGTTGAAATCGTCATCCATGCGCTCGGCGAACAGCGTGTCGTGTGCAGTCCGCACCACCGCATCGCTGGCCAGCGGAGTGACACCACGCAGCGCATTGTAAAGCTTGGTCAGGCTACGACCGGATTCAATCAGATTGTCTTCGGAGTAATCCACCTGGCTGCGGTAATGGCTGGACACTAAAAAGTAGCGCACCACTTCCGCCGGATAGGTTTCCATAATCTCGCGGATGGTAAAAAAGTTGCCCAGTGACTTGGACATCTTTTCCTTGTTCACCCGAATGGCGCCAGCGTGCATCCAGGTATTCACAAACGTGTGACCCGTGGCGCATTCTGACTGGGCAATTTCGTTTTCGTGGTGGGGGAACAACAGGTCTGGCCCACCACCGTGAATATCAAAGGTGTCACCCAGGCAGTGATTGGCCATGGCCGAGCACTCAATGTGCCAACCCGGGCGACCATTGCCCCAGGGCGACGGCCAGAACACTTCATCAGGCTTCGCCGCTTTCCACAGGGCAAAATCCGCCGGACTGCGTTTGGCCTGTTCTACGTCCACCCGGGCGCCCGCCAGCAGGTCTTCCAATTTTTTCTTGCTGAGCTTGCCGTAATCCGCAAACGACGATACCGAAAAATACACGTCGCCGTTGTCTGCCGCGTAGGCGTGGCCACCGGCAATCAGAGTTTCAATCATCGCGATCATATCGCTAATGAACGTTGTAGCACGGGGCTCAGCGTTAGGCGACAGCACACCCAGACGGGCTTCGTCTTCGTGCATAGCGGCAATCATGCGTTCAGTCAGGTCGGTGTACACCTCGCCGTTTTCATCGGCGCGGCGCAGAATTTTGTCGTCTATGTCGGTGATGTTGCGCACGTAGTTCACATCAAAACCACTGTGGCGCAAATATCGGGTGATCACATCAAACGCTACCAACACCCGAGCGTGGCCCAGATGACAGTAGTCGTACACGGTCATGCCGCACACGTACATACCGACTTTGCCCGGCTCTAGGGGTTTGAACTCTTCTTTTTTCTGGCTAAGGGTGTTGTAGATTCTGATCACAAAATACTCTCGTTTACCGTTTCATTGCGGGCCTGAACGCAGCGAACCGACCTTTCAAAAGGCCGGCTCGTTGCGGATTATTTACCCCAGGAATCGCGGAGGGTGACGGTGCGATTGAACACCGGCTTGCCCGCTTTTTCTGTCAGCTTCTGGTCGAAGAAAAAGTAACCTTCGCGCTCAAACTGATACGGCAGATCGCTCGCCGGCGACGCCAGATTGCGTTCGGCACGGGCGCCTTGCAAAACCACCAAAGAGTGCGGATTCAGGTGGTCCAGCATATCGCCTTCTTTATCGCTGTCTGGCGTTTCCGCGTTAAACAGGCGGTCGTACACGTTGATGTCGCACTCCACGCTGTCCGTTGCAGACACCCAGTGAATCACACCGTTGGGCTTGTAGCCTTCAGGGTTCACACCCAGAGTGTTTTCGTCGTATTCGCACTTCAGTTCGACAATCTCGCCACTCTGGTCGCGGATGATTTCGCGGCAAGTCATCACATAGCCGCCGCGCAGGCGCACGGCCTGATCCGGCGCCAGTCGCTTCCATTTGCGCGGCGCTTCCAGGGCGAAATCTTCGCGATCAATAAACAGGGTTTGGCTCCAGGTCACTTCGCGACTGCCCATATCCGGATTTTGCGGATGCACCGGCAACACCAGGGTTTCGGTTTTGTCAGCCGGGTAGTTGGTCAGCGTGACCTTCAATGGACGCATCACGCACATGGCGCGGGGCGAACGGATGTTCAAATCTTCGCGGATGGCGAACTCCAGCATGCCCATGTCTACGGTGCCGCCCGCTTTGTTCACACCGATCATGTCGCAGAAGGTGCGCAAAGACTCAGGCGTGTAACCGCGGCGGCGCAACCCTGAAATGGTGGGCATGCGCGGGTCGTCCCAACCGTCAACGATGTGCTCGTCCACCAAACGTTTGAGCTTGCGTTTGCTGGTAATGGTGTAGTTCAGGTTCAGCCGCGCAAATTCAATCTGGCGCGGGTGACAAGGTACGCTGATGTTGTCCAGCACCCAGTCATACAGCGGGCGGTGGTCTTCGAATTCCAGCGTACACAGGGAATGGGTAATGCCTTCCAGCGCGTCTGAAATCGGATGGGTATAGTCGTACATCGGGTAGATGCACCATTTGTTGCCGGTCTGGTGGTGTTCGGCGTAGCGGATGCGGTACAGAATCGGGTCGCGCATATTGATATTGGGCGATGCCATATCAATCTTCGCCCGCAGCACCATTTCGCCGTTTTGGAAATCACCGTCGCGCATCTGGCGGAACAGTTTCAGGTTTTCTTCCACCGCGCGCTCGCGATAAGGACTGTTGCGGCCAGGCTCTTTAAGGCTGCCGCGGTAGTCCGCCATTTCGTCGGCGCTGAGGGCACAGACGTAAGCATTGCCGCGCTCAATCAGCTCTTCGGCAAAGTTGTACAGAGCATCAAAATAGTCCGAGGCAAAATGCACCTTTCCTTGCCATTGATAACCGAGCCACTCCACATCCGCTTTTATCGCGCTGATGTATTCCTGGCTTTCTTTTTCCGGGTTGGTATCGTCAAAACGCAAATTGCATTCACCGCCAAAGGTATTGGCAATGCCAAAATTCAGGCAAATGGCTTTGGCGTGGCCAACGTGCAGGTAACCATTGGGCTCCGGCGGGAAACGGGTCACGACCGTGCCTGTGTGCGCGCCTTTGGCGACGGCGTCTTCAATCAGGCTCTGAATAAAGTTATGGGCTTTCTTGGGCTCGGCGCTCATACAATCTCTGCAAAAAGGAGGTGGATCTGAGCGAGCTATTATACGCATAAAAGCACTGCAGACTCATGCACCGCGCCAAACTCTTGCGTACAATGACGAGCAATGTGTGCATTGCGCACAACCTTCCCTCACAAAACAGGAAAACCCTATGATTCTGCTGACAACCAACCACGGCCCTATCAAGCTGGAACTGGATTACGACAAGGCACCGGAAACCGCCAAAAACTTCGAACAGTATGTGCGTGAAGGTTTTTTTGACGGCCTGATATTTCACCGGGTGATCAGCAACTTCATGGTTCAGGGCGGCGGCTTCGAACCGGACATGACCCCGCGCAAAACCCGCGCGACTATCCAGAACGAAGCCGACAACGGCCTTAACAACATGGCCGGCACCGTTGCCATGGCCCGCACCATGGACCCGCACTCCGCAACCGCGCAGTTTTTCATCAACGTTGAAAACAACGGTTTTCTGGACCATTCCGCCAAAACTGCGGAAGGCTGGGGCTATTGCGTCTTTGGTAAAGTGGCCGAAGGCATGGACATTGTCGACAAAATTCGCGCAGTGCGCACCACGATGAAAGCCGGCCACCAGGATGTTCCTGCGGAAGACGTGATCATCGAAAAAGCCGAAGTAATCGAGGATGGAGGCGGGGCGTGACCACGCTGTTTATTTCCGATCTGCACCTAGAAGAGTCACGCCCGGACATTACACGGGCGTTTCTTACCTTCTTGCAAGATCGCGCGGTGAGTGCTCACACACTGTACATTCTGGGCGATTTCTTTGAAGCCTGGATTGGCGACGATGAGCACACGCCCTTGCAAGAACAGATTGCCGCAGCATTGAAGCACGTCAGCGATGGCGGCACCGCTGTGTATGTGATGCACGGCAACCGGGACTTTTTACTGGGTGTGGATTATTGCCAGCGTATCGGGGCAACCCTGCTGGACGACCCGACCGTGATTGATCTGTACGGCATCCCCACCCTGCTGATGCACGGCGACAGCCTGTGCACCGCCGATGTGGAATATCAGAAATTCCGCGCCAACATGCGCAACCTGAAAACCCAGCAAATGCTACTGGCTCGCCCGCTGAAAGACCGCCAGCTGATGGCTCGCCAACTGCGCGAACTGAGTATGGCCAAGAACAAGAGCAAGACCCAAGCCATTATGGATGTGACGCCCGAAGAAGTATTGCGAGTGATGGAACAGCATAACGTGTCGCAGCTGATTCACGGCCACACCCATCGCCCGGCCCGA
This sequence comes from Marinobacter sp. M3C, assembly GCF_023311895.1. Classification (GTDB taxonomy): domain Bacteria; phylum Pseudomonadota; class Gammaproteobacteria; order Pseudomonadales; family Oleiphilaceae; genus Marinobacter. The sequence goes on along the minus strand of NZ_CP092284.1, from coordinate 4,561,123 downwards.
CACCCGTTGCAGGTGAATGATCAGCCTGCTGAACGGATTGTGCTTGGGGATTGGGACAGCCACGTTTGGTGGCTGGAAGCCGCAGCAGACCAGCCGCTGCAGCTGAACAAACAGGCGCTTTAAATCAGGCCGGGCGGCTAACGACCATATTGGTGGCGTAACCCTCGGCAACCACTTTGCCATCGACCGTGCACACGGTTTTCAGCTTGACCCGGCGCCGTCTCAGATCAACTTCCTCTACTTCCGCACTCGCCACAACGGTGTCACCAATGAACACTGGTGCCTTAAAGCGCAGCTGCTGGTCAATGTAGATCGCACCCGGCCCCGGTAACCTCGTGCCAAGCACCGCAGAAATCAGCGCTGCGCTGAACATACCGTGAACAACGCGGGCTTTGAACGGAGTGGTTTTGGCGTAATCGTCATTCAGGTGCACAGGGTTGTTATCGCCGCTTAACTTGGCAAACTGAACAACGTCTGCGTCGGTGATGGTTCTCGTGACGCTGGCTGTCATACCTACTTCCAAATCTTCCAGATAATAACCGTGTAAGTCGTCCATTTTAATTCCTATTTTTGTCAGAAAAATTCGGGATTAAACTAAAGCCCAACTGCGCTTTTTTATTCCCCTGCTACACTAAAAATGTAACCTGATTTCCATCGTTGAAACAGAGTACTCAAATGCCAACCGGCAGACACACAAACTATTGGCCGGGCTGAATTGACGGAAGATAAAATAAAACCCAAGGGAGAATTATATGCCAAATCGTGTCGCCATTGTGACGGGTGCAATCGGAGCCCTAGGCACCGCAATGTGCAAACAGCTAACCGATCAGGATCGTACCGTTATCGCCACTCACCGCCCAGGCGACGAGCCGCGCAAAAAAGCTGAACAGTGGCAAAAAACCATGGCCGAGGCAGGCTACACCGTTAACATTATGCCGGTGGACGTTGCCGACTATGACGGCTGCAAAGCCTTTATGGAAAGCGTGGAAAAAGAGTTCGGCCCGGTGGATGTGCTGGTCAATAATGCCGGCATCACCAACGACTCACCGTTGAAAAGAATGGGGGCAGATCAGTGGACCCAGGTTATCAACGTAAACCTGAACTCCATGTTCAACATGTGCCGCCACGCGTTTGAGGGCATGTGCAACCGTGGCTTTGGCCGCATTGTCAACATATCCTCCATTAACGGTGGCAAAGGCCAGTTCGGGCAGAGCAACTACGCTGCTGCCAAGGCCGGCGTTTACGGCTTCACCAAATCGATTGCACTTGAGGGTGCCCGCAAAGGCGTTACCGTCAACTCGATTTCGCCGGGCTACATTGATTCCCCGATGGTGCGCGCAGTGCCTGAGAAAGTGCTGGAAAGTATTGTTGCGGACATTCCGGTGGGCCGCCTTGGGCAGCCAGACGATATCGCCCGCGCGGTAGTGTTTTTGACCGCCGAAGACGCTGGCTTTGTGACGGGCGCAGACCTGGTGGTCAACGGCGGTCAGTTCATGGGCTAACGCCAAACCTTGAAAAGCCTAAAGTAAAAAAAGCCGGAGTGAATGAACTCCGGCTTTTTTAATGGCTAAGATATAGAAATGCATTCAGCTAGCGGCGATCAGGATTCCGGCAGTGTCATTACGTCCGGCTCGCGATAGGTGTTCAGGCGCTTGCGCCAGCCGGGCAACCACTGCTCGCGTTCGCGCGCCTGAGTCGCCAGCTCAGCGCGACGGGTTAACACTTTGTCGGCCGCTTCGCGGAACTGTTGCAGCACCGGATCGGCAGAGTGTTCCGGCATGGCCTGAAGAACCTGCAGCAAGCCCCAGCCCTCACCTTCATAACGTTCAGATGCTGCCAACCCTTCGCCCTTGAAGTTCACATAATCCACTAATGCATAAACACCACCCGGTGTTTGGCTCAGCTGCGCCAGGTGATTGCTTACTGCAAGCTGCCGGGATGATGGTGCCGCCTCAACAACGGACTTTATAGACACTTGCGCCCGGCGAAATATGAACTCTGCCTGAACACCTTGGGTGCCCGCCAAAAATTCTCGCAGTTCCGCTACCTCGGGTGAATTTCCCACCGCTTCAAAGGCCGCTTTATCTGCCCAGGGTGCATCAAACGGCTTAAGCTCCCGCAGCCAATCCGGAATCGACCGCTGACGCTGGGCCATGTAATCAATCAGTGTGGGAAAACTCTCGACAAAACCCGCTTCAACGTCTTTCGGGTACCAGATGAAATGGCCGATACCGAGTGACGGAAATGCCTCACCGTCGTTCCAGTGCACCAGGCAGCGAAACTGCCCCGCGCATTCGTTCTGGAAAATCTGCTGACCAATCCAGTCAAGCTGCGCGGGCTTTAACACCAGGGAAATATCGCTAACGCCCTCACCAGCCACCTGCGGCTGATTAACATCAAGAGTCTCGGGCTCCGGATTTTCGCTTTGCCCTTCCATCCCGATACCGGTGTTTTGTTCGCAGCCGGCCATCAGTGCCGCCAGAGCGCCCACCAGCATCAAGGCGAAAAGTGCAGACACTCGAGTGCGATACTGACGCTGCCCGCGAATACTATTTTTGCCCAACGCTCAGGCACCCCCGCCCGGATTTATTTTATCTTCAGTGCGCAGCTCAAAATCGCTGGCGTCGTGGCGTTCGCGGAGCTGTTTATGAGGCTCGCCGGTCACTTTATTCACCATACGGCCACGCTGTACCGCCGGGCGCTTCGCCACTTCTGCGGCCCAGCGCAGCACGTGGGTATAGCTTTGCGCGTCCAGAAATTCTGCTGCTTCGTAAACCAGATTGTTTACCAGCGCTCCGTACCAGGGCCAAACCGCAATGTCTGCGATTGTGTAGGTGTCACCAGCAATATAGCGATTGTGCGCCAGTTGCCGATCCAGCACATCCAGCTGGCGCTTTACTTCCATCGCGTAGCGGTCAATCGGGTACTCGTATTTTTCCGGTGCGTAGGCGTAGAAGTGACCGAAACCTCCGCCCAACATCGGCGTACTGGCCATCTGCCAAAATAACCAGTTCAGGGTTTCAGTGCGGCCAGCGGCGTCTTTAGGGAGCAGCACGCCAAATTTTTCGGCCAGATACAACAGCATAGAGCCTGATTCAAACAACCGCTGAGGTGGTTGCACGGAATGGTCCAGCAGCGCTGGAATTTTCGAGTTGGGATTAATATCGACAAAACCACTGCCAAACTGATCGCCTTCGCCAATGTTGATCAACCAGGCGTCGTACTCAGCATCAACAATGCCCAGCTCTAGCAGTTCCTCTAGCATCACGGTTACTTTTACGCCGTTGGGCGTCGCGAGCGAATACAGTTGAAACGGGTGCTTTCCGGTAGGCAGGGGTTTGTCGTGGGTAGCCCCGGCAACCGGCCTGTTAATGCTGGCAAAAACACCGCCGTTGGCTTTGTCCCAAGTCCATACCTTTGGCGGTGTATAACCCTTGTCTGGCATTGTTTACCCTCCGAATTGCGAAGAAAATGTGTGGCTGGCGGATGTAATCGGCGGGCAAAGAACCTTCAGAGAACCTTACTGCTCCACAAACGCCCGCTCGACCACGTAATGCCCCATGTCTCTCCCACGAGCTTCTTTAAAGCCCATGCTATTGAGTATGGCGCACGTGTCTTTGAGCATACTGGGACTGCCGCAAATCATGAAGCGATCATTCTCGACATCAAGCTCTGGCAAGCCCAAATCCTGGGTGATTTTACCGCTCTCAATAGCGTCTGTCAGCCGCCCGGTGTGGCGAAAAGGTTCGCGGGTTACCGTAGGGTAATACAGCAGTTTTCCATCCACCATTTCACCGAAGAACTCGTTCTCTGGCAGAGCCTCGATTTCGTGCTGGTATGCCAATTCGGTAACGTAGCGCACACCGTGAGTTATAATCACTTTATCAAAGGTTTCATACACGTCCGGATCTTTTATGATGCTCATAAAAGGCGCAAGACCGGTGCCGGTGGCAATCAGCCACAGATTTTTTCCTGGCAGCAGATTGTCCAGAATCAGCGTGCCGGTAGGCTTGCGGCTAACAAGAATTTCATCACCTACTTTTATTTTCTGTAGCTTGGACGTCAACGGGCCGTCTTGCACTTTAATGGAGAAAAACTCGAGCTCTTCTTCATAATTTGCGCTGGCGATACTGTAGGCGCGCATCAGCGGTTTGCCTTCCGTTTCCAGGCCGATCATCACAAAGTGGCCGTTCTTGAAGCGGAAGCCAGGGTCGCGACTGGTTTTGAAGCTGAACAGAGTGTCGTTCCAATGGTGCACACTGGTGACGGTTTCTTTAATCAGATTGCTCATTTCACCCTCTTGCGTCAATTCGCGTTAAATAGGAATAGCGTGTTTATCAGCGACAGGCTGCGTCAACGGGCCGCTGTGAAAACGAAACTCGGAATCAGGCTGTTCAATCAGCTTTTGTTCGATGGCCAGAAACACCGCAACTCTGTCTTCAACCGGGCCGCCGTTAGCCTGTTCGGCCAGAGCCAGGTAGTCGCGATAATGGCGGGCTTCGGATTTCAGCAGGCCGTTATAAAAATTGGAAAGCTCAGTATCAAGATACGGTGCCAAGGCCGCAAATCGCTCACAGGAACGTGCTTCAATGATGGCGCCAATCACCAGCAGATCGACCAGACGGCCAGGGTCACTACTGCGCACTGCGGCGCGCAAACCTGCCGCGTAGCGCGCCGGGGTTAAATGGACATAACGAATCCCGCGCGCCGTCATCAGAGCCAGAACCTGTTCAAAGTGCCTTAACTCTTCCCTCGCCAGTCGCGACATCTTGTGCAATAGGTCGGCGTTATCCACATAGCGGTACATCAGGCTGAGAGCTGTAGAAGCCGCTTTTTTCTCGCAGTGGGCATGGTCGATCAGCAGCAAGTCCTGATTCGCCAGAGCATTATCAATCCAGGCCTGAGGCGTCCGGCACGGTAAGAAGTCATTAATACTATCATGAGCACTCTGGTAAATACGCTCGTTAGTGCTGTCGATATTAGTCTCGATAGTACTATCGATATTGCTCTTGATAGTGCTGTGGGTATTGCTGTGGAGAGTACTCTGCAGCGCGTCGTTCATGGCATCCCGAACATTAGGTTAAAATTGATGCGCCAGTATAGCGCAGCCAACAAATCTCTCCGACCTCTGTCCAATTTAACTTTATAAGGGCTTTCATATACAATACAGCGCCAGTTTAAAGCCTTTTCACCACAACATTTCCGCCAGGCGCCTTGCGCCAACAAAGCGGAACACTTCAACCGATGAGGGTCAAACCGTGTTAGAAGCCTACCGTGAACACGTTGCCGAGCGTGCAGCTCTGGGTATTCCACCCAAGCCTCTGAACGCCGAACAAACCGCCGCACTGGTGGAATTACTAAAAAAGCCGCCCGCCCCTGAAAACGAAGACGAAGACGTACTGATTGACCTGTTGGAAAACCGTGTTCCACCCGGGGTGGACGAAGCCGCTTATGTAAAAGCCGCGTTCCTGACCGCCCTTGTGAAGGGCGAAGCCAGCTCCCCGGTGATTAACAACGGCAAAGCGATTCAGTTGCTGGGCATGATGCAGGGCGGCTACAACATCACCACTCTGGTGGACCTGTTAGACGATCCCGAACTGGCTGAACCCGCCGGCATTCAACTCAAGCACACTCTGCTGATGTTCGACGCCTTCAACGATGTGAAGGTAAAAATGGACGCCGGCAACGCCGTTGCCAAAGACGTGATTGAATCCTGGGCGAACGCCGAATGGTTCACCAAGCGTAACAAAGTTGCCGACAGCATAAAAATGGTGGTGTTTAAAGTCACCGGCGAAACCAACACCGACGACCTGTCGCCAGCACCCGATGCCTGGTCACGCCCTGACATTCCGTTGCATTCCCGCGCTGCTTATAAAATGACCCGCGACGGCCTGAGCCCCGAAGAACATGGTGTTACCGGCCCCATGGGCCAGATTGCCGACATTAGCGCCAAGGGCCTGCCCGTTGCTTTCGTAGGTGACGTTGTAGGTACCGGCTCTTCCCGTAAATCCGCCACCAACTCGGTGCTGTGGTTCTTCGGTGACGACATCCCTGGCGTGCCGAACAAGCGCGGCGGCGGTGTGTGTATCGGCAACAAAGTGGCCCCTATCTTCTTCAACACCATGGAAGACGCGGGCGCGCTGGTATTCGAAGCGCCGGTTGACGACATGAACATGGGCGATGTGATTGATATCCGCCCGTATGAAGGCAAAATTCTGAACGAAAACGGCGATGTCATCTCTGAATTCAGTTTCAAGTCTGACGTGATTCTGGACGAAGTTCAGGCTGGCGGCCGTATTCCGCTGATCATCGGCCGCGGCCTGACCACCAAGGCCCGTGAAACACTGGGCCTGGGCGCTACCGACCTCTTCCGCCTGCCAGACGACCCCGAAGTTGGCACCAAGGGTTTCACCCTGGCGCAAAAAATGGTCGGCAAAGCCTGCGGACTGGAAGAAGGCCAAGGCGTTCGCCCCGGCACCTATTGCGAACCGAAAATGACCACCGTGGGCTCCCAAGACACCACAGGCCCGATGACCCGTGACGAACTGAAAGACCTCGCGTGCTTGGGTTTCCAGGCTGACCTGGTCATGCAGTCATTCTGCCACACAGCCGCTTATCCCAAGCCGATTGACGTGGAAATGCAGCACACCATGCCAGATTTCATGCGTACCCGCGGCGGTGTTTCCCTGCGCCCGGGCGACGGCATCATCCACTCGTGGCTAAACCGCATGCTGCTGCCAGACACCGTAGGCACCGGTGGTGATTCCCACACCCGTTTCCCCATGGGCATCTCCTTCCCGGCTGGTTCCGGCCTGGTAGCGTTTGCCGCTGCCACCGGAGTCATGCCGCTGGACATGCCGGAATCGGTACTGGTCCGTTTCAAAGGCGAAATGCAGCCCGGCATTACCCTGCGTGACCTGGTGCACGCCATTCCCCTTTACGGCATCAAGCAAGGCATGCTGACCGTGGAGAAGAAAGGCAAGATCAACGAATTCTCTGGCCGCGTACTGGAAATCGAGGGCCTGGAGCACCTGACCGCAGAGCAGGCATTCGAGCTGTCTGACGCTTCTGCCGAGCGCTCCGCTGCAGGCTGCACCATCAACCTGTCAGAAGAGTCGGTGGCCGAGTACCTGCACTCCAACATTACCATGCTGCGCTGGATGATTGCCGACGGTTACGGCGACGCGCGCACTCTGGAGCGTCGCGCCCAAGGTATGGAAGCCTGGCTTGCCAACCCTAGCCTAATGCGCGCCGATTCAGATGCCGAGTACGCTCACATCATCGAAATTGATCTGGCTGATATCAAAGAGCCGATCGTGTGCTGCCCAAACGATCCGGACGACGCCCGCGTTCTGTCCGAAGTCGCCGGCGACAAGGTCGACGAAGTGTTCATCGGTTCGTGCATGACCAACATCGGTCACTTCCGCGCCGCTGGTAAACTACTTGAGCAAAACAAAGAGCCCCTCAAAGTTCGCCTCTGGATGTCTCCGCCCACCAAGATGGACGAGTCCCAGCTGATGGAAGAAGGCTACTTCAAAATCTACGGCGACGCCGGTGTGCGCACCGAGATGCCGGGCTGTTCGCTGTGCATGGGTAACCAGGCGCGGGTAGGCGCAGGCACCACTGTGCTGTCTACCTCTACCCGTAACTTCCCCAACCGCCTGGGCGATGGTGCAAACGTGTACCTGACCTCTGCGGAACTGGCGTCGGTAGGTGCGATTCTGGGTAAACTGCCGACTCCGGCAGAGTACATGGAGTACGCCAAGAACCTGAACAGCATGTCGAAAGAGATCTACAAGTACCTGAGTTTTGACAAGATGGACAACTACACCAGCAAAGCCGCCGAAGCCAATATCGCTTAAGCCTTTGGTACCCAACCGGGGACAGATTTTAAATCTGTCCCCTATCCTAAAAACGCCAGCCCGAGAGCTGGCGTTTTTTTGGTGTAATATAAAAGTTCAGCAGGTCACGGGGTGGGGTGTTCTTTCTGTCGGGAAAAAAATGTCTGAGCGCAGCGAGTTATTTTTCCCAGAAGAAAGGACACCCCGCCCCGGGGCCAGGCACCCAAACAGCCAAATAATTTCAGCCAAAAAAAAGAGGCCCCCGAAGGAGCCCCTTTCATCACCAACCGGGGACAGATTCGAAATCTGCCCCCTATTCGCTTCGTTTACCGTTCGATGTGCTGATATTCACCGGCATCAGCCGTCATGCTGCTAACAGCCATGATCGCAATCCAGGAAGCGATGAAGCCAGGAATGATCGAGTAAACGCCCGGACCATCCATGAACTCACTACCCCAGCCCAGTGAAATCCAGACCATAACAGTAACCGCACCTACAACTACACCAGAGATGGCACCGGTACCGTTAGTGCGCGGCCACATCAGCGACAGCAGAATCAGCGGACCGAACGCAGCGCCGAAGCCTGCCCAGGCGTTACTCACCAGCCCCAGAACCTGAGAATTCGGATCGGATGCAATAAACGCAGCCACCAGGCCAACCAGAACCACACAAACACGACCAACGTTCACGCACTCGCGATCCGTTGCTTCTTTGCGCAGGAACAGGCGGTAGAAGTCTTCCGTCATAGAGGACGAGGACACCAGAAGCTGACTGGAGATGGTACTCATAACCGCAGCTAACAGCGCAGCATAAAGGAAGCCAGTAATCAGCGGGTGGAACAGCAGGTCAGACAAGATGATAAAGAGTGTTTCCGGATCATCAATCACCATACCATTGCGCACTGCATAAGCCCGGCCAAAGATACCCAGAGAAATAGCACCGATTAGCGAAATAGCCATCCAACCCATGCCGATATTACGGGCAATCGGAACATCTTTAAGGGTACGAATAGCCATAAAGCGCACGATAATGTGAGGCTGACCAAAATAACCCAAACCCCAGGTAACCGCAGAAAGCCACCCAATAAAGGTTAGCCCGTCTGTCCAGGACAACAGCGTAGGGTCAATTTCATTCAAGGTCTGAGCCGCCTGCGTATAACCGCCGCCCCCTTCACCAAAGAGCACAACCGCCGGCATAAGAACCAGCGCCAGCATCATTATGACGCCCTGAACAAAGTCCGTCATGCTCACTGCCAGGAAACCACCAATAACCGTGTACACCAGTACTACGCCCAGTGTGATGACAATACCCACTGCATAGTCGCTCAGGCCACCGAAGTTGAAAATGCCGGAAAACGCACTTTCAAACAGCTTACCGCCAGCAACCAGGCCAGACGCGGTGTAAACGGCAAAGAAGATGACGATGACGATCGCCGACACCGTGCGCAATGACAGCGCCTGGGTCGGGAACCGATTTGCCAGAAAGGACGGAATGGTAATGGCATTACCATAATGAACCGTTTGTTCGCGCAGCCGGGGCGCAACCAGCGTCCAGTTTACGAACGCGCCCACAAACAGGCCAATACCGATCCAGGCTGAAGCCAGACCAGATACGTACAACGCACCCGGAAGACCCAGAAGTAACCATCCGCTCATGTCCGAAGCGCCAGCCGAAAGGGCCGCCACTTTTGGACTGAGCGATCGCCCACCCAACATGTAATCTTCGGATGAGGACGTAGATGTGCGCATCGCATAAATGCCGATAGCAATCATAAGCCCAAAATAACCAATTAGACTGATCCAAACGCCAATAGCCATGAAACTCCTCCAGTTCAAATAGGACGGAACCAACTCCGACCGTTCGGCGCATTCACCCGGTAAATTCGGATGGTCGCACCGTTTGTTGTTTTAACTTTCTTTGTTCTCGCCTGATAAATCTCTACTACCTAACAACGCATACCTCGACATCACAATACTTACTGCCTCCCTATTGTTCCAATTCGTTTTTTCTTTCCGTTTCGTGTCGTTTCCATTCCCTACTAATTTAAGAACATCGCGCCCTTCAAACTTTTTCGATACCCAGCGACATCAGCGATGCATTCCCGCCTACCGCCGTCGTGTTAATCGTGCGGGTGCGCTCGGTGGCGAAACGCAACACGTAGTGTGGGCCACCCGCCTTAGGGCCAGTGCCAGACAATCCGCGCCCACCGAATGGTTGAACCCCGACTACCGCACCAATTTGGTTACGGTTAACGTAGCAGTTGCCCACTTTTACCCGGCGTTCGATGTAGGCAGCGGTGGACTCGCTGCGGCTGTGAATACCCAGCGTGAGACCGTAACCGGTGGCGTTGATTTCGTCGATAACCTTGTCGAGCTGTTCTGCCTCATAGCGCACCAGGTGCAAAATGGGACCGAAATGTTCACCGTCCAAATCATTAATACTGCTAATGCCGTAGGCAGACGGAGCTACAAAATAACCTGTAGAACAATCGCTTGGCAACTCACTACGGCCAATAAACCGAGCGTTAGCTTCAAGATTGGCCAAGTGTTTCTCAAGATTCGCTTTGGCTTTCTGGTCAATCACCGGGCCCACGTCGGTGCTGTGACGTTCCGGGTTGCCGACCACCAGCTCATTCATGGCGCCCGCTAACAGGGTCTCCATACGATCGGCTACGTCTTGTTGAACGTAGAGAACCCGCAATGCGGAACAGCGCTGACCGGCACTGGCGAACGCAGACTGCACCACGTCGCGCACAACCTGTTCCGGTAAGGCGCTGCTGTCAACAATCATCGCGTTCTGGCCGCCGGTTTCGGCAATCAACGGCACAATGGCACCGGTGCGTTCCGCCAGCGTGCGGTTCAACACACGTGCAACCTGGGTCGAACCGGTAAAGCAGACGCCGGCGATGCGTGAATCCGGCGTCAGCACTTTACCGAGTCTGGCGCCGTCGCCCGGCAGGAACTGCAGCACATTGGCCGGGAAACCGGCTTCCAGCATCAGCTCCATCCCACGCATGGCCACCAGGCTGGTCTGCTCTGCCGGTTTTGCAATCACGGTGTTACCCGCTACCAGGGCCGCCATAATCTGGCCGGTGTAAATAGCCAGCGGAAAGTTCCAGGGGCTGATGCACAGGAAAACGCCGCGGCCCTCCATGTACAATTCGTTGCTTTCACCGGTGGGCCCTGGCAGCGCGATGGCTTTGGCAAAGCGGGCACGGCCATCGTTGGCGTAGTAGCGGCAAAAATCGACGGCTTCACGCACCTCGTCAATACCGTCCTGTATGGTTTTCCCAGCTTCCTGGCAGCACAGAGCCATCAGCTCTTCCATGTGCTCTTCCATAAGGTTTGCGAACTTTTCAAGGCACAGAGCGCGCTCGTCAACCGGGCGCTCATTCCAGTTACGGAAGCCGGAAAAGGCCGCCTTTAAGGCGTCTTCCGCGTGTTTTTCATCAGCCCAGACTACGTCGCCAACCCGTTTGCTTTTGTCATAAGGCGCGCGCACTTCCGTTTTATCGCCGTCGCTGCGGCGCTCGCCGTTAATGACGGGGCAAGCGTGCCAGCGGGTGCTGTTCCACTTCTGCAGATTGTTTATTAACGGCTCCAGCTGGGATGCCACGTGAATATTAATGCCGCGGGAATTACGGCGCTGCTCGCCAAAAATATCCATAGGCCCAGGAATGCGACTGTTCGCCAGCGAGTCGTATTTCTGCAGTTCCTGCACCGGGTTTTGCACCAGGTCTTCAATCGGTGTGCCGGCATCGACCAAGCGGTGTACAAACGAGGAGTTGGCGCCATTTTCCAGCAAACGGCGAACCAGATACGGCAGCAGATCTTTATGAGCACCCACCGGGGCATAAATACGAACCGGAATGTCGTGTTCTTGAAGAATGCTGTTGTACAGGGCGTCACCCATACCGTGCAGGCGCTGGAACTCAATTTTACGATTGCGTTTCTTGGCCATAGCCAGAACCGCCGCAACCGTGTGTGCGTTATGACTCGCAAGCTGCGGATACAGCGCACCGTCAGTATAGTCACTCAGCAAAAAGCGCAGGCACGCCAGGTAGGAAGTATCGGTGGCTTCTTTGCGAGTGAATACCGGATAGCTTTCAATGCCCATTTGCTGGCACATCTTGATTTCAGTGTCCCAGTAGGCGCCTTTCACCAAGCGAATGGGAATTTCGTCACCGGTTTCCTTCGCCAGCTTGGCCAGCCAGCACAGCGCCGGCAGAGCGCGCTTTGAGTAGGCCTGAATAACCAAGCCGAAACCGCCCCAGCCTGATGCGGCCGGTGACTTCAGAATTTTCTCGAACAGCTTCAGCGACAATTCCAGCCGGTCCATTTCTTCGGCGTCTATGGTGATAGACACGTCTTTGTCACGGGCGAACTGCACAAGGTCACACACGGTACTGTATAGCTCGGTGAGCACCCGGTGTTCCTGGGAAACTTCATAACGTGGGTGCAGAGCTGACAGCTTGATGGAAATCGACGGCCGCGGTGCGTTATTTTGCGGATAAGGATCATTGCCTACCGCCTCAATCGCCTGTAGATAGTCTTTCAGGTAGCGATCAGCATCGTCTTGCGCCATCGCGGCTTCGCCGAGCATGTCGAAGGAATAGCTGTAACCCATCTTGCGGTAATCACGGGCCTGTTTCAGGGCTTCGTTGATGTCACGGCCCAATACAAACTGCTTGCCCATAATGGCCATGGCTTGGTTCATGGCACCGCGAATTACTGGCTCGCCGCTGCGTTTAACCAAGCGGTTCCAGACGTTCGACGGTGAACCATCGAGGCGCTTGTCCATCTTCACCACACGACCGGTCAGCATCAAACCCCAAGTGGAGGCGTTAACCAGTGTCGATTCACTGCGCCCAACGTGTTTTTCCCAGTCAGCGCTCAACATTTTGTCTCTGATCAGTGCATCAGCGGTGTGCTTATCCGGAATACGCATCAGCGCCTCAGCCAAACACATCAACAAAATGCCTTCCTGGGTGTCCAGGCTGTATTCCTGAAGCAGCGCGTCAATCATGTGCACGGAGCCGTTCTGCGCGCGCACTTTTCCAATCAGTGAACTGGCGGTATCGGTTATCGCCTTGTGCTCGGAGGCGTCACTCTGTGCAAGCGGTATAAGCTCTTTCAGATAGGCGGCTTCGTCTACCTGATAGTTTTCCGTTAATCCCTGCCAGAAGAAGGAACGCGGCTGCTCTTGAAACGCCGGCTCCAAAACCTTACTCGCACGAAACATAAAGACACCTCTGCCAAAACGGATACCCAGGGAGCACGTCTGTCTCCAATACAGGCGCACCAAGAAAATCGCACATCATGTATTGATGCCAGTCCTCATACATTAGTATTACTACGGATCTCGATCTTGCAAATTTCTACTGTTTATTTGCAAATTCCTGCAGAAATTAAATTTACCCGCTAAAACCCCGAAAAATCAAAAAAATTGGAAGACATCGAAAGAAAACGGAAGGAAATCGGAGCTTAACACCGACCGCGCAAAGCACTGGCGGTCGTTCCGCGGTACTTTTGCAGCGCGTTGGCCAATGCGCTTTGGGAAGAAAATCCAGTACGGTGACTAATTTCAGACACAGACAGCGACGTTCTCTCGAGCAGTTGCGAAGCTTGTTCGAGCCGGGTCTGCAAAAGAAATTGATGGGGTGTGGTGCCGGTGCTCTGACGGAACAGATCGTGAAAGCGGCTGACACTCAGGCAAGAAACCGCAGCCATGTCCCGAACGCCAATGTCACGATGCAGATTTTCAAGCAAAAAACGGCGCACCATGTCCGGGTTCACAGCGTTGCGCTGCGGCGCAGGTTGCCGCGGTGTTTCTGCCAGGCGCTGAGCCAGGCAATGCAGAATGGTCCCCGCCAAGTGCTGGTGCAGTGAGCTGTTTTCCGGAGCCCGGTCAAACTCGTCGGCGGCAAACTGCACCAGACCTTGAAGGCGGTTGTCCAGGCGCACAGTACTGGATTGCCGGAACAGGGGTTTCAGGCGTTGATAATGGCTGTGAGCATGGCTCCCGACCTTGGGCATATAAGGATCGACATCGATCACCAATACATGATTACGTTGGTCGCCGCTGTAATCATGGCGAGCATCTGTGGGAACAAGGCACGCACGCCAGGCATCTAGATGGGAAGCATTGCCATCAACGCACAAGTCGGCCTCCCCCTGCACACCCACAACCACCTGATGGTGTTCGTGGCGATGCTGGTGCGAAGCGGTAGGCAGTTTCAACAGCTTTGCGTTCAGCATAAGTTCCGCTCTTTGACGCGGATAAGCGCCTTTCAGGATTCACTCGTGTGCACGGAGAATCCGCGTACCACTAAAGTAAAGCAGTCGTCGCGCAAATATTCAAAGACTGACTATAACTTGAAACAAGCGTTTCACATCCGCACTTACCCGCGCCAGCGGTTGGCTGGCGTCAATAATGTGATAACGCTGAGGATCGCGACAGGCACGCTGCAAATAGGTTGCGCGAATACGGGCGAAGAATTCCACGGTTTCCTGTTCAAAGCGGTCCAGCTCTCCACGCTTGCGGGCGCGAGCCATGCCGGTTTCCACCGGCGCATCCAGCAGCACAACATGGTCAGGGCGAAGATCGCCCTGCACCAGCGTTTCCAGCAACCCTATACGCTCGGCGGGCGTGCCGCGGCCACCGCCCTGGTAGGCGAAGGTTGCATCGGTAAAACGGTCACAGAGCACCCACTGCCCCGCGGTTAGCGCCGGCAGTATGCGCGTATGCAGGTGCTGGGCACGGGCGGCGAACATCAGTAGCAGCTCGGTCAGCTCGTGCACCGGTTCATCCCGCGGTGCCAGAAGGAGCTCACGAATCGCCTCGGCCATAGGTGTACCGCCGGGCTCGCGGGTGATCAGAACGTCTATACCCGCAGCGCGCAAGCTGGCCGCCGCAGTGGCCAACTGGGTTGACTTCCCCACCCCTTCGGTGCCTTCAAAGGTTATAAAACGGCCCCGCTGACTCATGGCTGTTTTTCCTGTACTTCCTGTTGTACGGAAGTGCTCTCGGTGGCGTCCTCAACGGGCGCCGGAGACGACCGGTAATCACTACGCCGGTTTAGCTGGAACTGCCTGACCGCCCGCTGGTGTTGAGCCAGAGTATTGGAAAACGTGTGCGTGCCATCACCGCGAGCCACAAAAAACAGCGCTTTACCGTCAGCGGGGTGCAGGGCTGCGTGAATGGCTTCGCGACCGGCCAGGGCGATGGGCGTGGGCGGCAGACCGTCAATTCGGTAGGTGTTATAAGGCGTGTGCGTCTGCAGATCTTTGCGGGTAATGCGGCCTTTGTACTGGCTGCCCATGCCGTAAATAACCGTTGGGTCGGTTTGCAGGCGCATGCCCTTGTGCATGCGCCGCACAAACACGCCAGCTACCTGCTCACGCTCGTGCGCTGCGCCGGTTTCACGCTCGACAATAGACGCCATAATCAGAGCTTCGTAAGGCGTTTTGTAGGGCAAATCCGCGGCCCGGGCAGCCCACTCTTCCGCCAGCACGCTCTGCATACGGTCGAACGAGCGCTGCAGCACATCAAGGTCGGAGTTGCTGCTGATAAACAGATAGGTATCGGGGAAAAACCAACCTTCGGGATGCTCGCCGTCGGCACCTACCGCCGTCATGATTTCAGCGTTGCTCCAGTCTGCTGTTTTTTGTTGCAGGCGCGGAGCCGCGGCCAGCGCCTTGCGCACATCGGCAAAGGTCCAGCCTTCGATAAATTGCAGCGCCCAGTGCTTGGTATCGCCGTCGATCATCATTTGCAGCATGTTTTTCGGGCTTTGGCCGTCTATAAATTCATACTCACCGGCCTTAACCAGGGTTTGCTGCGGATGCAGCCTACCGTATACCCGCAACCACAGACTATCGGGCACCAGATTCTGTTGCTCCAACTGCCGGGCAACCTGGCTAAAAGCGGTACCCTGGGGTACGGCGAACAATTGCGGCTGTTTCAGCTGGCCTGGCACATCCAGAGTTTTCAGGCCCTGGGACACCCACAGTGCCGTTCCGGCCGCCATCAGCAGCGCCGCTCCCAGCATCATTAGAATTAATTTATTCAACAAGGACAGTTTTTTAAACAAGGAATCTATTCCAGAGTGGTCAGCAGGTCACAGATTGTCGCAAGTCCGCCGGTGACAGGCAAATGAGCATTAGCCAATTGATAAACCGGCACCACACCCAGCACGCTACTGAGCAAATACAGACCTTCGCAGGCCGGCACCCTAAGGTCAGCCAGCCTGAGCGAACGCTCCAATACCAGTTCACCGCGGCGGCGCAGGCAATCCAGCACCCACTGGCGCATCACACCGTCTACCGCCAGAGCCGTTGCCGGCGGCGTTATCCATCCGGCAGTGGTTTTTACCAGTAGATTGGTTCTGGTGCCCTCTACCAGGCAATCGTTGTGGTCACGCATGATCAACTCGAAAACCCCATCGGTCAGTTCACGAGCCGCCATCACCTGCTCCAGGCGATTCAGGGTTTTCATACCGGCCAACTGTGGGTTAACCGTTAGTCTTTGCCGTGCAATATCCGCGACCACACCCGTTGCAGACGGCAGTGGCGGCAACGGCCCGGCGCTGATCAGCAACTGCGGGCGGCTGTTACTGTCTGGGCGATAGCCGCGTCCGCCCGGGCCACGGCTAAGAATCAGCTTCAGCACCCAGCCACCTTTCCCGGGCCAGCCGCCTGTCCCGGAATGAGCGTCAGATTTTTCGCCAAAACCCGGAGCATAGCGTTCCGCCGCCAATTGGCAGGCGCGGCTCAGGGCATCGTGGGCAACCGTAATACCCAGACGTTCGGCATCGGCTAGCAGTCGGCGCTGGTGGCGGCCCAGCAGTACGCCACGCTGGCCCTGCATGCGAATGGTTTCAAAGAGCCCGTCACCGTAGGCCAGCCCGCGGTCATTCGCCGTCAGCCCGCCCTCTTCCGCCCATACAACATTCACCACCTGCCCGCTCCCACTTTCGATTCCTTCTCTTTTTCCGCTTCCGCTTTCGAGCCGATTTTTGCCAATAAAAAAGCCGCACCTTGAATTACCAAGGGCGGCTTTTTTATTGCCTACCGAACGTCATCGTATCAGGTATGCGATACGATGTAGTCGATGGCATTCTGAACGCTGGCCAGTTTTTCGGCTTCTTCGTCAGGAATTTCAGTTTCGAATTCCTCTTCCAACGCCATAACCAGCTCAACGGTGTCCAGTGAGTCAGCGCCCAAATCTTCAACAAAAGAAGATGAGTTCTGAACTTCGGACTCTTTAACGCCCAACTGCTCACAAACAATCTTCTTAACGCGCTCTTCAACTGTACTCATAACGTCCTCACTTTGTGTGTCAACCAAGCAACCAATTGCTGCCAGTTTAGTGTAAAGCCTAACTGCAAACAAGCAGCGGCTGTTGGTAACCAATTGTGCGCCAAGGGTTTACCGCACATGCCCGCCTGCGGGCTTAACCCATGTACATACCGCCGTTTACGTGAATGGTTTCACCCGTCACATAGGCAGCTGCATTCGATGCCAGAAACGCGACAACTGCCGCGACTTCTTCCGGCTCACCCAAACGACCCGCAGGAATAACGTTCAGCATAGCGTTACGCTGACCGTCGTCCAGTTTACGGGTCATATCAGTATCAATAAACCCTGGAGCCACACAGTTGGCAGTAATTCCACGGGCAGACATTTCTTTTGCCAGGCTTCTAGTAAACCCCTCAACACCGGCCTTGGCCGCGCAGTAGTTACCTTGACCCGCGTTGCCCATGCTGGCAACGACCGAGCTGATATTAATCACCCGGCCCCAGCGCGCTTTTGCCATGCCGCGCAGTACCGCTTTACTGGTGCGGTATACGCTGGTCAGGTTGGTTTCCAGCACATCGGCCCAGTCATCATCTTTTAAACGTAGTAAAAGATTATCACGGGTAATACCGGCATTATTGACCAGAATCAGCGGAGCGCCGGATTTTTCGGCGATCGTTTTCAGACCGTCTTCAATGTTCTTCAGGTCGGCAACGTTCATCACCAAACCGTAGCCTTTGAAGCCACCGGCCTGCAATTCGGCGCTGATCGATTCAGCACCTGCGGTGGTGGTGGCGGTACCGATTACTTCGGCACCCTGCTCTGCCAAAGCCCGGGCCACGGCTTTACCAATTCCCCGGGTAGCACCGGTAACCAGTGCAACTTTGCCTTCCAGAGACATGCAATGCTTCCTTATTCAGTACGAATTTATAGTTGAATAATCAACAGATTCAGCCCGTTATCAGGCTTTAGGAAACGCGGCCAGTGCTTTTTTCAAGCTGGCTTCGTCTTCAATATGGTATACCGCCAGGTCGCGTTCTATGCGCTTGATCAGCCCTGCCAGTACTTTTCCGCTACCGCATTCAACAGCCACTTCTACACCATTATCAACCAGAGTGCGCACCGAATCTGTCCAGAGTACCGGCGAATACAGCTGCTGCAAAAGGTTTGACTTAAGTTTAGCGGAATCTGTCTCGGCCGCGGCGTTAACATTTTGTATAACAGGCACGCGGGCGTCGCTGAACCTTACCGCGTCTAAAGCGTCTGCCAGTTCTTCAGCCGCGCCTTTCATCAGCGCACAATGTGATGGCACGCTAACCGGCAACGCCATGACTTTACGGGCGCCTTTCTCTTTACAGGCTTCAATCGCGCGATCGACAGCGGCGGTATCGCCGGCAATCACCACCTGGCCCGGGGCGTTAAAATTCACCGCCGATACCACATGCCCTTGCGCCGCACTCGCACAAGCCGCAATCACGTCGGCGGCTTCCAGGCCAAGAATTGCGGCCATTTTACCTTCACCGGCGGGCACCGCTTCTTGCATCAGTTCACCGCGCAGCCGCACCAGCTTGACTGCTTCCACAAAATCCAGGCTCTCGGCAGCAACCAGTGCGCTGTACTCACCCAGGCTATGGCCGGCGAAAAAGTCCGGCGAAACACCACCTTCTACACACCACTGGCGCCACAGAGCCACGCTCGCTGTTAGTAATGCAGGCTGGGTAATCATGGTCTGATTCAGCTCTTCAACCGGGCCTTTCTGGCACAGCTGCCACAGGTCATAACCCAACACGTTAGACGCATCGTCAAAGGTTTTGTTAATAATGGGCCAGGTCTCGGCGGCTGCAGACAACATGCCGATAGACTGAGAACCTTGGCCGGGAAAAATAAAGGCTAATTTCATAGGGCGAATCTTATCGTCTTTAAAGGTTTGCGGAAGTTAGCCAATAGTGCAAGCCAAGTCGTACACGCCAGAGTGGCTATGAGTGCTTGACCAGTACCGGGCAAAATCAATTTAGCCGCAGTGTAGCCTATGCGCCAGGCCAGCGCAGGTTCTACGCCCTGATCATAACAGGATTTCATCAAGCCGTTCGTTAATGCGCCGGGGTACCTCGCACTCAACCTCACGCACTGCCAGGCGAACCGCTGCCAGCACAGCACGCTCATTGGCATTACCGTGGCTTTTAACCACCACTCCCTGAAGGCCAAGCAAACTGGCTCCGTTATGACGCGACGGATCAATTAGCCGCAACAGTTTCCGCAGCAGCGGCTTGGCCAGCAAGCCCACGAAACGCCCATACAGCGAGCGAGTGAACGCCTGCTCCAACAGCTCAATTAACAGCCCGGCCACACCTTCGCCGGTTTTCAGAGCGATATTACCCACAAAACCGTCGCACACCACTACATCGGCAACATCACGGAACAGATCACTGCCCTCCACATAGCCAATGTAGTTAATGGTATCGCTCTGGGCCAGTAAGTGAGATGCAAGACGCACCTGTTCATTGCCTTTGACCTCTTCTTCACCCACATTTAAAAGTGCCACACGGGGTTCAGACTTACCGGCTACAGCGGTGGCCAATAAAGACCCCATAAACGCGTACTGGTAAAGATTTTCAGCACTGGCGTCCACGTTGGCGCCCAGGTCTAGCACGTGGCAGCAACCCCTTAACGACGGTATAAGTTTAGCGATCGCAGGGCGCTCGATACCCGGATACATGCCAATGATACTGCGCCCAAAACCCATCAGAGCTCCGGTGTTGCCGGCACTAACGCAACCGCCGGCTTTGCCCTCGGCGACCAGGCGCACAGCCACCGCCATCGACGAATTTCGCCTGTGGCGCAGGGCGAACGACGGGCGGTCATTCATTCGCACCACGTCAGCCGCTTCCTCAATACGGATGCGGCTGTGGCCCTGTGGCGCGCTCTTTAACAACAAAGCCTCAAGCTCACTCCGGATTCCCACCAGAATGATGCTCAAGGCTTTATTTTCGTGCACTGCCTGAACCGCCGCCGAAACAGTCACCGCAGGCCCACGATCACCGCTCATGGCGTCGATCGCAATTGTGACAGGCTTCACCGTGTGTGTTTCAGGCATAGATCAAAGCCATTCCGTAACGGAATTACTCGTCGCGCGCTTCAATTACCTGCTTACCACGATAGAAGCCGTCAGGCGACACGTGGTGGCGGCGATGTACTTCACCAGTAGTTACGTCGGTAGACAGCGCAGTGGCGCTCAGCGCGTCGTGTGAACGACGCATGCCACGCCTGGAACGGGTTTTACGACTCTTCTGTACAGCCATGGTTCAACTCCTGACCTGTAAACGCAATCCTGAGCTAAAAAGCTGCAAGTCATGCGTATGGTTATTAATGAAAATGAAATGCGCTGAAAACGGATTTTGAAACAATAGTTCGAAAACACAGTTCAAAAGAAGCTTTCAGTGCTTCGTGTTCTTAAGACCCGCCAGCACACTGAACGGATTCTCGGCGGATTTCCCGGCCGGCTCTTCTGCATTGCCGCCAGGCTCCAGGGCTTCAAGATCTTCCCGCGCCGGGCACTCGTCGCGTTCATGGAGCGGGAACGGCGGCAGCACCAACAACAGCTCGTCTTCAACCATAAACCAGAGGTTCGCGTTGAAGTCGTTTGTCAAAAACGGTTCAAGGCTCTGCGGTAGCCTTTGCGCCTGCTCGTCGCTGGTTACTAACCCCAGCTCAAAGTGTGAACGCAACGTTACCTGCATTGGCCCCATGCAACGCTGACACTGCAGCTGTACCGGAGCCGCCAGCTCTCCACTTACGACACGGCGACGTTCAGGATCCATCCGAAAGGACAGACGAACGCTGCAAACGGCGTTGTCATCCAGGCCCATAACGGCCTCGCGGAAACGCAGTAAAGCCCCAGTAGGCACTTCGCCTTCCAGAACCGTATGCTGTTCCGCCAACTTGTATGGATCGACGGATTTGGGTAGCTTGGGATTTATCGCATTTGACATAGGCGCGCAATTCTAGGGGCGACATGGCCCCGTGTCAAAGACTTCGTCGGCTTTTGGCCGAGTTTTACAGATAGCCTAACAAGGATACACCATGGTAAACGCATCTTTGCCCCGCAGCGACCACGCCAAGCAAACCGACAATGACGCTGGGCCCACCCTGGTGCTGGCGTCATCTTCACCTTGGCGGCGGGAGCTGCTTCAGCGCCTGGGCCTGAATTTCGACTGTGCCAGCCCAAACATTGATGAAAGCCCGGCCAGCGGCGAAGCACCGCAAGAACTGGCGTTGCGCCTGGCCCGGCAAAAAGCCGAAGCCCTGGCTGAACAATACCCGCACCACTGGATTATCGGCTCGGACCAGGTCGCCTGCCTGGCCAATGGCGAACCTCTCGACAAACCCGGAACACACAGCAATGCCGTGAGCCAGCTCACCCGCAGCAGTGGGCAACAGGTGTCCTTTTATACCAGCCTGTATTTATTAGACAGTTCTAACGGTGCCAGCCAGCAGCATTGTGAGCCATTCAACGTGCAGTTCCGCTCCCTGAGCCTGGCGGAAATAGAAGCCTATTTGCAGCGCGAGCAACCCTACCAGTGCGCTGGCGCCTTTATGATGGAAGGCCTCGGAATCACTTTGTTCGACAGCCTGCAGGGCCAAGACCCGAACGCGCTTATTGGTCTGCCCCTGATTGCTCTCAACCGAATGCTCATTAACTGGCACTACAACCCGCTGCTGCAAAACGCCCGCTGCTAGCGCGTAAGCGCCAACGTATTAACGTAGCCTTTTAACTCAACTCTGGTTAACGCAGCTCTTTACCGCAATTCCAGGCGCTGCTCGCTGACGTATTGCGCCACACCATGGCCCACCGAAACGCCAAGCTGATCCACCAGATTCCGAAGCGGCGAGCGCGCGCTACTGTAATCAACCAGATTTTCATGGCCGACAATCTGCCGTGCCACATAGGAGGTACTGCCAAGGCCATCAATCAACCCAAGTTCCAGCGCCTGTTCGCCACTCCAGATCAGGCCGCTGAAGACTCTTGGGTCGTCTGCCAGGCGGTCACCCCGGCCTTGCTGCACGGCCGCAATAAACTGCCCGTGCGTGTTCTCCAGAACGCTTTGCCAGAACGCCACTTCTTCTGGTTTCTCGGCAGAGAACGGGTCTAGAAAACCCTTACTCTCGCCGGCGGTGTACAGCCTGCGCTCTACCCCCACTTTTTCCATCACTTCGGTAAAACCAAACCCGCCTGCTACCACACCAATGGAACCTACCAGACTGGCGCGATTGGCGTATATTTCATCGGCCGCAGACGCAATGTAGTACGCACCCGAGGCGCCAACGTCAGAAATCACCGCGTACACTTTCTTGTCGGGATATTCAGCCCGCAGACGCTTGATTTCATCGTACACGTAACCGGACTGCACCGGGCTGCCACCCGGGCTGTTGATGCGCAAAATCACCGCAGCGGCGTCGGGCTCTTCAAACGCCGTACGCAACGAATTGATAATATTATCGGCGCTGGCCAACTCATCGGCGGCAATGGGGCCATCGACGCCTACCACCGCGGTGTGCATGCCACCGGTCGCACTTTCGAGCCCCTGCCCCAGCGGAAACTTGAACAGCAACACAATCCCGAACAGATACGCAAACGTCAGAAACTTGAAAAAGATGCCCCAACGCCGGCTTCGGCGCTGCTCCACCTGCATCGACATGACCAGCTTTTCAATCAGCTTGCGGTCCTGGCGGCTCTGTTTTCCTTCGCTTGCGCCGGCTACTGCCGCTGGCTGATCATTCCAGCCTGGCTTGCCGTCATTTTTACCTGAATCCCATTCGCTCATTTCACATCCTCTATGGTGACTGCCTTATTCTTACAAACCCAAAACCTGACGCAATTCTGTGACCGTTTCAACAATGGCGTGAGGCGCATACTGGCCCAGCACGTCACGCTTGTGCACCCCCCACTCCACGCCGATGGATGGCATGCCAATGCGTTGCGCCATGTCCAGATCGTAGCGGGTATCGCCAATCATCACCGCCTGTTCAGGCTTGATACCGTAAAACTCCAAAATCCGCGCCAACATCGCCGGATCTGGTTTTGAGCGGGTTTCATCGGCGCACTGGGTGATCCCGAAATGCGGGCCCAAACCGCTGGAGCTAAGCGCGAAATCCAGCCCGCTCCGATTTTTACCGGTGGCTACGGCACAGTGACGCCCGGCGCCGCGCAAATCCGTCAGGGTATCGGCAATACCGGCAAACACATTTTGCGGGGTTGTCGTTTTTTTGAAAAAATACTCACGATAGCTCTCCCGCATACCAGCGATGCATGCAGCGCTAATGCCGGGGTATAACTTCTGCAGTGCCTCTTCAATGCCCAGCCCGATAATATCCCGGTAAGCCTCGCGCGGAAGCGCCGGGAAACCCAGGGCGGTCGAGGCCAGGTGCAGACTCTCGGCAATGTGCTCTACCGAATCCACCAAGGTACCGTCCCAATCGAAAATAACCACTTTTACGTTCATGAATTGCGTCCTGTGCGGGCTGCAAGTTTCTGTAAGGCCGCCGCGAAGGCGTTGTCATAAGGTGCTTCCAACTTCAGCGCAGGGCTTTGGCCGTCGCTGTCGGGCGGCAAGCTCAACTCCAACGCCCGTGCGTGCAGCATCAGGCGCGAGCCCCCCAATGCGCGGAACGCCTTCAGACTGGCATCGTCCATATATTTGTCGTCACCGGCAATAGGGTGGCCGGCAAAGGCGGCGTGCACGCGAATCTGATGAGTACGGCCGGTGACCGGTGACGCCTCCACCAGGCTGTAACCGTCGTAGCGCTCCAGACAGCGAAACAACGTCAGCGATTCTTTACCGGAACTGTCCACTTTTACCCTGCGTTCGCCGTTAGGCATCTCATAACGCAGCAACGGCTGAGCCACTTTGCCCATCCCTGCCGGCCAATCGCCAGATACAAGAGCGTGGTAATGCTTACGAATGTGCCTGTGCCGCAGTTCATCTTGCAGGTAACGCAGCGCCGAGCGTTTCTTCGCCACCATCACCAATCCCGAGGTATCCCGGTCAAGCCTGTGCACCAACTCCAGAAACCGCGCTTGTGGTCGCCCGGCCCGCAACACCTCAATCAGCCCGAAGCTCAAGCCGCTGCCGCCATGAACCGCAATACCGGACGGTTTATTCACCACCAGCAGCTGTTCGTTCTCAAACACGACAGCCGCCTCTATCACCGCCTGCACCCTATCGCCGGGCGCGGCCTGGGGCACCTTTTCTTTGCGCACCACCGGAGGAATGCGCACTTGATCGCCGGTTTTTACCCGGGTGTCAGGCTTTACGCGGCCCTTGTTAATTCGAACTTCACCTTTGCGAACAATGCGGTAGATGATACTTCTGGGGACACCCCGCAGCTGCGCCATCAGGAAATTGTCCAGACGCTGGCCGTCATTGTCTTCATCTACCGTTACCCACAACACAGCCGGGCGCGAGGTCTCCGGAGACGGATTTTTCTGCGACATGAAATTCCTTTAAAATGAAGCGGGCAGCGTTGCTTGGCCCGGGAAATACTGCTATATTCCGATGTGCTACGCCGTTTGTTTACGGCCTGACAGACTTCAGTCAGAAGCCGGAGCGGTTGCAGTATACCGACACTACTTGCGAGTTTGAATTGCAGTGGCTTGCAAGCTTGAAATGAAGCAGCTCTTAAGTTCGAAGTGCAACAGTAATGCCGGGCTCCTAATTGTTACAGCCTTGGCAACGAAAGACTCCCCGCACCCCGGCGCAGAACCAACATTGGCTGCTAACCGGCACGGGAGCCGAAACAAACCTTGCGGAACACCGCCGGGGACGACATAACGAAGATTCATTGCCACGCAAGGCCGGGCCGTCCAGTTTACGAACACGACGTAAGACCAAGCACTTGTGTGAACCTGAAAACGGATAACATGCGCCTACAGACAATCACCTGAACCGTTCCTTTCCTGCCCGCGGGCACCGGAATCATCGGCGGTGATCTTGAACCAACAGAGTTTCGCCCCGTAAGGGCTTGATTCGTCTGGCAGCCTCCACTTCGCTAATGCCTTTCTCGATGGTTTTCTGTTTAAATCAAACGACAGGAATTCATCCTTTCCATGAAAAGAATGCTTATAAATGCAACTCATCCCGAAGAGTTGCGCGTCGCCCTGGTTGACGGCCAGCGTCTGTTTGACCTCGATATCGAATCCAGCTCGCGCGAGCAAAAAAAGGCCAATATCTACAAGGGTAAAATTACCCGCGTAGAGCCCAGCCTGGAAGCCGCATTTGTGGATTTTGGTGCTGATCGTCACGGTTTCCTGCCGCTAAAAGAAATTTCCAAGGAATACTTCAAAAAATCTCCCGGCCAGATCGAAGGCAAGGTCAACATCAAAGATGTGATCGCCGAAGGCCAGGAAGTGATTGTTCAGGTAGACAAAGAAGAACGCGGCAACAAAGGCGCAGCGCTGACCACCTATATTTCGTTGGCCGGCCGCTACTTGGTGCTGATGCCCAACAACGCCCGTGCCGGTGGCATTTCCCGCCGCATTGAAGGCGAAGAGCGGGCCCAACTAAAAGAAGCCATGAACCAGGTTCAGGTACCCAAGTCTATGGGTATTATTGTTCGCACCGCGGGCATTGGCCGCAACAGCGAAGAACTGCAATGGGACCTCGACTACCTGGTTCAGTTCTGGGAAGCCATTACACAAGCTGCTGGCGAGCGTAAAGCACCCTTCCTGATCCATCAGGAAAGCAACGTGATTATCCGCGCCGTGCGCGATTACCTGCGCCAAGACATCGGCGAAGTGCTGATTGACGCCGCCGCCGTGCACGAAGACGTGCTGAATTTTGTGCGCGCCGTTATGCCTACCTTTGAAAACAAAATTAAACTGTACAGCGACGAAATCCCGCTGTTCAGCCGCTACCAAATCGAAGGCCAAATCGAAACCGCCTTCCAGCGTGAAGTAAAACTGCCGTCTGGCGGATCTATCGTGATTGACCCGACCGAAGCGCTGGTGTCTATCGACATCAACTCCTCGCGGGCCACGAAAGGCCACGACATAGAAGAAACGGCGCTGCAAACCAACCTGGAAGCCGCTGAAGAAATCGGCCGCCAGCTACGTCTGCGGGATATGGGCGGCTTGATTGTTATCGACTTCATCGATATGACCCCGGCCCGTAACCAGCGCGAAGTAGAAAACAAAATGCGCGAAGCCCTGGAAATCGACCGCGCCCGCGTGCAGGTCGGCAAGATTTCCCGCTTTGGCTTGCTGGAAATGTCGCGTCAGCGTCTGCGTCCGTCACTGGGTGAAACCCGCAGCGAAGTCTGCCCGCGCTGTGAAGGCCAGGGCACCATTCGTGGTATCGAATCCCTTGCGCTCAGCATCATGCGCCTGATTTACGAAGAGTCTTCCAAAGACAAAACCGGCGAAGTACGTGCCGTTGTGCCGGTATCCGTGGCTACCTTCCTGCTGAACGAAAAGCGCAAGCAGCTGGCGACAATTGAAGCCAACCAGGAAGTGTCGATTGTTATCGTGCCGGTTCCGCAAATGGAAACCCCGCACTTTGAAATCATCCGCATGCGCGACGACGAAGCCGGCTCCGAACACGTAGCCAGCCATCAGGTGGCTCATGAGTACATCGAGCGCGAAGAAGAAGTCGCTGACGTAACCGTGCAAGAAAAACCCGTACGCGAACAGGCCGCCGTAAAATCTGTGCGCCCCGCCTCGCCCGCGCCTGCGGCGACACCGGCAGCAGCACCCGCCAAAGTCGCAGCCGAGCAAGCCCGTGACGAAGGCATGTTCAGCCGTTTGGGCCGTAAAGTTGCGCGCTTCTTCAACGGTGAAGAAGAAAGCCAGTCTGTTGCTGACAGCAGCCGCAACGCCAAACCGGCAAGCAGCGAGGACCGCTCCAGGCAGCGCCCCACGTCAAACCGTAATGATCGCCAGGACCGCCGCAAGACCCGCGTCGCCCGTGACGACCAGCAAGACAGCCGAAGCAATGGTGAACGCAGTAGCAGCTCCAGCTCCAGCAATCGCAACGACGATAACCGCAGCCGCAGCAACCGCGGACGCGCTCGCAATGAAGGTCGCAGCGAAGAGAAAACCAACGCGGGCAGCCAGAACAGCAATGCTCAAAACAGCAGCGCCCAGAGCAGCAATTCGCAGAGCAGCAGCGCCCAGAGCAATAATGTACAGAACGGCAACGCCCAAAGCAGCGGCAACGACACGCGCCGCGATGGTCGCCGTGACAATCAGAATCGTAGCCGCTCCAATCGCGATTCAAGTCGTGACACAAGCCGCGATGGCAATAAGCCAAACGCTGAACAGGCGGATCAGAAGCCGGCTATAGAGCAGAAATCTGCAGAACTTCGCAGCTCAAGCCCTAGCCCTAGCTATAACGACCAGAACGATGCGCAAAGCCCCGCAGTCGCAGGCAAAGCCGGTGGTGACGAAAAACGCCGCAGCAAGCCTCGCCGCAGCCGTGGCCGTGATGGCTCACCGGCGGAGAAACCGGTATCAAACCCGGCTGAGCGCAAGGCAGCTCGCAGTGAAATTCATCAGCAAGACACGCAGCCGGAAACCCGTGACGCCGAAGAACGCGCCAAAGCGAAGGCCAAGGCCGCTGAGAAGCCCGCAGATGCTCAGGTACAGCCTGCAGCCACTGCAAAGCCGGCCAAGCAAGCAGCGCCGCAGGTTGCACAAAACCCGGCCGATGCATCACCTGAAACAACCAACGAGCAGCCTGTTGCAGCCAAGGCAGTGGAAAAAGCGCCAGAGCCAGAGGTAAGCAAACCCGCTGCGCCTGCATCCGAAGCACCTGTTGAGACAGCCCCGGAAAGTGCAACTGTTTCTGCTGCCAAGACTGCACCTTCCCGGATAGATGCC
This sequence comes from Marinobacter sp. M3C, assembly GCF_023311895.1. GTDB lineage: Bacteria > Pseudomonadota > Gammaproteobacteria > Pseudomonadales > Oleiphilaceae > Marinobacter. Next base: position 4,533,113 of record NZ_CP092284.1, on the reverse strand, counting down.
TACAACGGCGGCACCCGAAAGGCTGCAAACAAGGTCGAAAATACCGAGGCACCAGAGATAGACCGCCCGGACACAGATAGCGCACCGGTCGAAGCTGTCGAGGCTGAAGCTCCCAAAGCTGAGACTCATACCGCCGAGGCCACGCCGACCGACGCAGAGGACGAGAGCGCAGATAGGCCAACCAAGCCAATCCGCAAGCGCACCCCTGCCCGCAAAGCCAAAGCGTCGAAAACAGAGACCGGAAGTGAGCAAGAGCCGCAGCCTGCAAACACTGGCGCCAGCGACGACAATGCAGCGGAAGCCGACGTTGCTGTAGAGCAGCCAGCAGCACAGGTAGCCGACGCAGCATCCGAAACCCCGGCAGCACCAGTAGCACCAGGCCGGGCTTATAACGACCCACGTGAAGTACGTAAGCGCCAGCGTGCAGCAGACGCTGCCCAAAATGGCGGGAGCGAGTAACTATGCTGAACGACGCTGACATTGAAGCCCTGGAAGAAATTCTGTTTGCAGAGCCCTGGGGTGAAGACGCAGTAGACTTCTTCGGCTTCCACGGTTTGGTGTGTGCCAGCGTTGTGGGACCGGTAGATTTCTCGGTAGACGAGTTGTTTCTGCTGGCCACAGGCGTTGACGCCCTTCCTGGCGGCAAGGTGCCAGACGTGTTCAGTCGCTGTGTGCAGCAACTGAGCGGTGCCATGGCCAACGCTCTGGATATGGGCCTGGCCTTGGAACTGCCCGAGCCCGAAGACGATGACCCCATGAACGCACTGGAAAACTGGTGCGCCGGATTCATCGAAACCTTTATGGAGCGGGAAGACGCCTGGATGGAAGCCGCCAGCGAAGAAGAAGTGGGCGATTTGATTCTGCCCATGCTGGCGCTGTCGGGCTTATTCGAAGATGAAGACTTCCAGAACGTGCGCGACAGCGAAACCCTGTCGACACAGATGGCAGAAGCGATTCCCGATTCGCTCACCGACCTGTACTTGCTGTTCCACGCGCCGGACTGATTTGGCGCGTTAAGCTATTGCGTTAGCGCGCCCACGCTTATAAAAAGCGGGGCAGCAGAATTAAAGCGCGATGGGTTGCTTGAAATGATGCCAGACGGGTGAAAGCCCTTCTGGCATTTTTTGTATGCGTCCCAGCTCTGCCCAAGGCGCCTTAGGCGTATGAAAGTCACTGCCCTGAGATGCCCACAATCCCTCGCTTTGGCAAAGCTGCGCCAGAAAGTTCACATCAGACGCCGTTTGGCCCGGACTGCACACCTCCATACCGCGGCCACCGGCACGGCGAAAATCCGCCACCAGGGCCCGCAGTTTGGTCGCGCTCAAGTCGTACTTACGCGGGTGCGCCAGCACCGCTATACCGCCAGCGTCGTTTACCCAGCGCACCACTTCTTCCAGCTCCGGCCAATACGCCCTTACATCTCCCGGCTTGCCTGCGCCCAAGTGACGCTTGAAGGCCTGTGCGATATTCTTTACCACACCGGCGTCCACCAACGCCTGGGCAAAATGTGGGCGCCCTGGCACATCGCCACCGGCGTGTTTGGTCGCGTGTTCTAGCAGATTATCAACCTTCAACCTGGCCAGACGCTCTACAATCACGCCGGCACGGGCGTGGCGATTGGCATTCTGCCCCTGCAATCGCGCAAGAAACTGGGGATCATCTTCGGCAAAGTCCAGGCCCACAATATGAATGGTATGGCTTCTCCAGGCGCAAGACAGTTCAACGCCGGAAATCAGCTCAATATTGTAATCCTGAGCGGCAAGGCGCGCCGACCCTAAGCCGTTAAGGGTATCGTGATCGGTCAATGCCAGATGGCTAACGCCCTTCTCATGCGCCCGGGCCAGCAACTCAGCGGGGCTTAGAGCGCCGTCTGAGGCAGTACTATGGCAATGCAGGTCGATACACAACGGTGATTGTTGCGGTATAGTCGCGTCATGCTGCTGAGTTGGCTGTTGCTGCATAATGGTCACAAGCATTCCTGATTACGGGCAAGGGTAAAAAACGAAAAGCGACCCACTATAACAGCCATCACCGATACGACCGAGCTTAAACACCGAATCTAAACGCCGAACCTAAAACGAAGAGCGCCCCTTTATGTACTACGCTATTATCAGTGAAGACATCAATGACAGCCTGGCACTTCGCCAAAGCGCCCGCCCGGCTCACCTCGAGCGTTTGCAGGCACTGGCCAATGAAGGCCGCTTATTGGTCGCTGGCCCGCACCCGGCCATAGACACCAATGACCCAGGCGATGCCGGCTTCAGTGGCAGCTTGGTAATAGCCGAATTTGAATCACTTGAACAAGCGCAAAGCTGGGCAGACGCAGACCCTTACGTCAGCGCCGGGGTTTACCAGCAGGTAAAGGTCAAACCGTTCAAACGGGTATTGCCCTAGTGCTCTGCAATAAATGTCGGATAAACGTCACCATGAGCGTTTGGTAATGAATACGCGCTTGATCGACAAAGCCAGTGTGCCAAAATTACGTTCTTATCCATTTTTTGTTCAAACAGAAACTTTCAGGAACCCCGCCCAGTGACCCCTTTTCGTCTGCTTGTTGTCCTCGTTTTTGTGTTCTCGTCCATTGCCGCGGCCCAGGCCAGAACGGTGTGGGTAGACGACAAAATCTACCTGCCGGTGCGCTCTGGCGCAGGCAGCCAGTTCCGGATCATTGAGAACGCCGTTCCCAGTGGCACCGCAATGGAGCTGTTGGAATCCGACCAAAATGGCTACAGCAAAGTACGCACCACCAAAGGCACCGAGGGCTGGGTGTCCAGCCAGTATCTGAGCTCGACACCGATTGCCGCAACACAGCTTAAAAAGGCGCGTCAGGATCTGGAAACCGCACAGGCGGAAGTGCGCCAGATGCAGGACGTACTGGCAAACGTGACCGGTGAACGCGACAGCCTGCAAAATTCTGAAAGCAGCCTGGCTGACCGCTCGTCCGAACTTATGGCTGAACTCAAACGTATCAAGGATATCGCTGCCAACTCGATTAATCTTGAGCGCCGCAATGGCGAGTTGTTAGAAGAAAATCAGAAAATCCGTAATGAACTGGAAGTACTGACCGCTGAAAACGAACGCATGGAAGCCGGTAAAGAATCAGATTTCATGCTGCTCGGCGCCGGCTTGGTGCTGGGCGGTGTGTTGTTGGCACTGCTGATACCGATGCTAAAACCCACCCGTAAAAGCGACAACTGGGCCTGACTGCTATGAGGGAATATTCAGAAAAGCGTGATTTTCATCGAATGCAGGTGAACACGGATATTGAAATTATAGACAGTAACGGCAATACCTTTGCCGGCGTGTGCCGTGATCTAAGCGCTTCGGGAATGCAGATTCTGGTCGCTCAGAAAATGGCTGTAGGCTCTGAGCTGCGCACCACCCTGCACCCCACAAGCGACAAGTTTCCGCCATTGGAAACCCTGTGCGAGGTGCTGCGCTGCGAGCCCGAAGGTGATGGTTTTTTGTTGGGTGTGAACATTGCCGAGGTGACTGACTAGCAATACACGGAACCGATAGAGAGGGGACAGGCTTGAAGTCTGCCCCCCGTCAGAGAGCAAGATAGGGACAGATTTCAAATCTGTCCCTGATTCGTAGTCGGCCAATCAGACCAGCGCTTTTTCCGACACAATAATGCCGTTGTTATCAGCGTACACAAAATGCCCCGGGTGGAAGGTAACGCCACCAAAAGTCACGGCAATGTTCAGGTCGCCAACATCACGTTTTTCAGTTTTGCGCGGGTGGGTTCCCAGCGCTTGCACGCCGAGAGCGGTTTTGGCGATCACGTCGGCGTCACGGATACAGCCATAAATAATCAGCCCCGCCCAACCGTTACTGGCCGCTTTTTCCGCCAGCATATCCCCCAGCAGCGCGTTACGCTTTGACCCACCGCCGTCGACGACCATTACCCGGCCAAGGCCCGGTAAGCCTACCTGCTGCTTCACCACCGAGTTATCTTCAAAACACTTCACGGTAACAATCTCGCCGCCAAAGTTGTCGATGGCGCCAAAATTACGAAACCCCGGTTCAACAACTTGGACTTCTGGAAATTCGTCGCATAGGTCAGGGGTTACAACGGCTATCACGGTTTCGGTGGCCACGCGGCCAACGTCAGACACATTATCAGACATGATTTGTTCACTCCTTTTATCCGTGTGGGGCCGCGCCACCGTATCGTGGTAGAACCAGACACGCCGCCTGCATCGATTGCGGGTACAATGAATGCGATGAAGGCGGCGTCTAGTCATCAGTCTGGCTTCTGATCTGCTAGAAAGAACCAGGTATCCAACACCGAATCCGGGTTTAAAGACACGCTGTCGATGCCCTGCTCCATCAGCCACTTGGCCAAGTCTGGATGATCAGACGGGCCCTGCCCACAAATACCAATGTACTTACCGGCTTTCCGGCAGGCCTGAATGGCGCTCGACAAGAGCACTTTTACCGCGTCGTTACGCTCGTCAAACAGGTGGGCAATAATGCCGGAATCCCGGTCCAGGCCCAAAGTAAGCTGGGTAAGATCGTTAGAACCGATAGAAAAGCCGTCGAAGTGCTCCAGGAACTGGTCCGCCAGCAGCGCGTTACTGGGCAGTTCGCACATCATGATCACCCGCAGGCCATTCTCGCCCCGCTTCAGACCGTTCTCCGCCAGCAACTCCATAACCTGAGCCGCTTCGCCTACGGTGCGTACAAACGGAATCATCACCTCTACGTTGGTGAAGCCCATTTCGTTACGCACCCGCTTCATGGCACGGCATTCCAGCTCGAAACAGTCGCGGAAGGTTTCAGAGATATAGCGCGACGCACCGCGGAACCCCAACATCGGGTTTTCTTCATCCGGCTCGTAAAGCGCGCCGCCAATCAAGTTGGCGTACTCGTTAGACTTAAAGTCTGACATGCGCACAATCACTTTCTTGGGCGCAAACGCCCCTGCCAGGGTCGAAATACCCTCCACCAGCTTGTCAACGTAAAAATCCACCGGCGAGGCGTAACCGGAAATACGTTTGTCGACCGTCTGCTGAATATCCCGCGGCAGAGTGTCGTAGTTCAACAGCGCTTTGGGGTGAACACCAATCATCCGATTGATGATAAATTCCAGACGGGCCAGGCCAACGCCTTCGTTTGGCAGCGCCTGGAAATCAAAGGCGCGGTCCGGGTTGCCCACGTTCATCATAATCTTGAACGGAATATTGGGCATGGATTCTATGGTATTTTCACGCAGCTCAAAGTCCAGCGCACCTTCGTAAATAAACCCGGTGTCGCCTTCAGCGCATGAAACCGTCACTTCCTGACCGTTGTTCAGCAATTCGGTGGCATCGCCACAGCCAACCACCGCAGGAATACCCAGTTCACGGGCAATAATGGCCGCGTGGCAGGTACGGCCGCCACGGTCGGTAACGATGGCGGAGGCGCGCTTCATCACCGGTTCCCAATCCGGGTCGGTCATGTCGGTGACCAGTACATCGCCGTCTTGCACCTTGTCCATTTCATTGATGCTGGTGATGATTTTCACCGGGCCGGCACCAATCTTGTGGCCGATGCTGCGGCCTTCCACCAGCACCTTGCCGGTTTCTTTCAGCAGGTAGCGTTCCATCACGTTGGCAGAAGCGCGGCTTTTTACGGTTTCAGGGCGCGCTTGAACAATGTAAATACGGCCATCGTCGCCGTCTTTGGCCCATTCGATGTCCATCGGACGCTGGTAGTGATTTTCAATAATCATCGCCTGCTTGGCCAGCTCCTCCACTTCCGCATCGGTAATGCAGAAGCGGCCACGTTCGGCGGTATCCACCTTCACGGTTTCCACAAACTCACCCTCGGTCGGGTTTGTGTGATAAATCATTTTGATGGCTTTGCTGCCCAGGTTGCGGCGTAGCACCGCAGGGCGGCCAGCGGTCAGCGTGGACTTGTGCACGTAAAATTCGTCAGGGTTCACTGCGCCCTGCACCACGGTTTCGCCGAGCCCATAAGAGCCGGTGATAAACACCACACCGCGGAAACCGGATTCGGTGTCCAGAGTAAACATAACGCCGCTTGCGGCGGTCTCACTGCGCACCATTTTCTGGATGCCTGCCGACAGGGCAACCAGTTTGTGGTCGAAGCCATGGTGAACACGGTAGGAAATCGCGCGGTCGTTAAACAAAGAGGCAAACACGTCTTTCACCGACGTGCGAATCTTATCCAGACCCACCACGTTCAGGAAGGTTTCCTGCTGGCCCGCAAAAGAGGCGTCTGGCAGGTCTTCCGCGGTGGCAGAGGAGCGCACCGCAACCGCCATTTTAGGGTTGCCGTTCTGTAGCTGTGCGTAGGCTTCAGCTAGTGCATTATCCAGCACTGCGGGGAAAGGCGTATCAATCACCCATCGGCGGATCTTCGCGCCAACGCGGGCCAGTTCGTTAACGTCGTTAACGTCCAGCGCGTCCAGGGTTTCATCAATTTTGTCTTTCAGGCCATCGGTCGCCAGAAACTCACGATAGGCATGAGAGGTCGTCGCGAAACCGCCCGGCACAGTCACGCCCGCATTGGCGAGATTACTGATCATTTCACCGAGGGAAGCGTTCTTACCGCCTACCCGGTCCACATCAGACATTCCCAAGTGTTCAAACCAAATGATGTAATCGTGCAAAGTGCATCTCCCTTGAGTCGGTTTTGCGGAGTGTCGAATGTGGGGTGTCGAATTTGGAGCGTTCAATGTGGTGCGTTTAATTTGGTGCGTTGAATTTGGAATGTATAATACTGGAAATTGTGGCAATTACCTAGGGAACCGCTCCAACATGAAACGCACCGCATTCTTTCTGTCAGACGGAACAGGCCTGACTGCCGAAGGGCTAGGACACGCGCTGCTGGCTCAGTTCGAGAAAATCGACTTTGAACGCATCACCGTTCCTTACATTGATGACGAGAACAAAGCCCACGACATTGTGGAGCGCATCAACCTTGCTGCTGAAAACGACGATGCCCGTCCACTGGTATTCGACACCATTGTAAACAGCGATATCCGCCGAATTGTGTCTACCGCAAACGGCTTTATGGTGGATATATTCGGAACGTTTTTAAACCCGCTGGAACAGGAACTGCAGTCTGCATCTTCCTACACCGTGGGCAAATCACACTCCATTGTGAACGGCGACAATTACGAACGCCGTATAAACGCGGTGAACTTTGCACTGGATAACGACGACGGCGCGCGCATTCGCCATTACGACGAAGCCGACCTGATTCTGGTGGGCGCATCCCGCAGCGGCAAAACACCCACCTGTTTGTATCTGGCCCTGCAATACGGTGTAAAAGCGGCTAACTACCCAATCACCGAAGAGGACCTGACAGACCAGCAGCTACCAAAGGCATTGCGGCCCCACAAACAGAAAGTGTTCGGCCTAACCATCGAGCCGGAACGGCTGGCCACCATTCGCAACGAACGCAAACCAAACTCCCGCTACGCGTCCATCAACCAATGCATGCATGAAATCGAAGAAATAGAGCTGATATACCGCCGTGAGCGCGTACCATTTTTGAACACCACGGCTTACTCGGTGGAAGAAATATCGACCCGCATTATGGTATCGACCGGGCTCAAACGAAATCGCTGAGCCCGGGTTGCTTGTTTGCTAAAACTCGCCTTACAGCTCCTGAATAGCCAGGCCCAACTGCTCTACCAGCGCGCGATTGTCGGCGCTGGTGACCACCGCAATGCTGGCTTTTTCTGGCGCCAGCCAATCTGCAGCCACCCGTTTCAGGTCGTCAATCGTGGTCGCAAGAACCCGCTCGCGGAAACGCCCGCGCTGCTCGGCGCTGCGGCCAAACAATGCACTGTGAAACGCATGGCGCGCTGCGCCGGCCGGCGAGTGGGGTTTGTCTAGCTGGCCGATCACGCCCAGAATAGACTCTTCCAAATCTTGATAGCTGTGATCGGTTTCCACCAACCACTCCAGAGCCTTGTCAAAATCCGCCAGGGTATCGGCCAGGCGCGGGTCGCGGTAAGAGAAGAACTTGAACGTGCCGTTCACGCTGTCCTGCGCTGCACCGCCGCCATAAGCACCGCCTTTCTCGCGGATGGCACGGTGCAAATAACCGTTACGCAAGAATCCGCCCAGCACCGTCAACGCGGCCGCATCCGGGTGATCAACCGCCACCGTGGGATAGGCCTTGGCGCAGAAGTTCACCTGGGTTGAAGTCAGCCAGGCTTCATGAGTGGTGTAATTCACCGGCTCCATGCGCCACGCGCTGTCTGGCGCAGACTCCGCGTTTTGCCACAGGCCTTTCACATCGTCCAGCATCGGCTGCAGTTGCTCGTCTTCACCAATCAACAGGAACTGGCGGCTTTGCTTGCCAACCTTCTGATGCAAATCCGCCAGCTTTTGGCAGAACGCCTTCAGCTCGGACGGCTCTTTCAGGGATTTATCCAATGATTTGGTGCGGCGAATGGCTTCCAGCCCGCCCAGGCGAAAACTCAACCAGGCGCCCGGGCTCATGCCCTGAGCCGCGGCGCTCATGGCCAACGCATGGCCACTGCCAGTAACGGCTTGTTCTCGACGGGCGCGAATCTGGGCGATAATTTCCGCAATGCGGCCGGTTTCATCAAAACGGGCGTTGCTGTAAACGTCTTTCAGCAAACGCGCCAGTGCGTCACTGTTGCGCGCCAGAGCCTTGCCGCTGAACACCAGGTAGCCGGACATATCCTGCACGTTGTCAATCTTGCCCTTGCTGACAAAGCTGGCCGAAATGCCACCGGTCTCTGCGGAGATGCGGTCTTGCATCTGCAGGTAATCCAACTCACCACAGCCCACTTCTGAAATCAGCGCAGTGTAATAAGGCATCAGCGCCAGCTCTTCTTCATCCAACGACGGCAGTGGCAATACCACCTGCTGATACACCAGTCCGTTGGTACCACGGGCATAGACCGTGGCCGACAGATCGCCATCAAAACGACCTTCGGGCTCTGGCATCTGCAGGGGCACATCGGTCAGATCCACCTTTGGCAGAATTGAGTCGTCGTCTTTGCGGGTTTGACGATCTTCCAGCGCCTGGGCGCGCTCTACGATATGTGCGGTTTCGTCGTCGCTCAGCCTGGCCTTGCGCTGCGCCAGGGCCGCACGAATAGACTCGGTACGCAGGCCTTCCAGCTTGTCATCCGGGCGCAGGGTCAAGGTTACCCGGTGCGGGTTGTCCAGCAACTTGCGACGAATCAGGTTCGGCACAAACTGTGGGTCCTGAATTTTCTCCCGCAGACGAGCCAGAACGGGCTCCAGATCCAGCAGATCCACCGGGTCACCGCCGTGCACCATTGGCGAAATGGCGGACATAATCAGCTGCAAACCGTAAGGGAAGCCGTCACCGGAAATTTCGCGCTGGTGCAATTCCAACTGGTGCAAAATCGCTTCCAACCGTTCACTGCTAACGCCGTCTTCAACAACCTTCTTCAGGGTATCTTCAATCAGCTGTTCAAGCGCTTGCTGCTGCGCAGGCTCGCTGCCTTCGATACCGCACACGAAGGTCATTTCACGATTGGAATCTTCCAGCCCGCACAAAGGCGAAGGCGCCTGGCCCAGCTCGGTGGTTTCCAAAGCACGCATCAGCGGTGACGCGCTGTTATCCAGTAGCACCGACGACAACAACTGGCCTTCCAGGTTTTCTTCCAAGTCAAAACTGTGGCCTAACAGCCAGCCCATAACAATGTGGGTTTTGGCTTCCGTTGGTTCGCCTTCGTTAACGGCGTAAGCCTGCTCTACCCGCAGCGGCGCAAACATGCGTTTTTCATCATAAACCGGCAGTTTTACATCCAGCTTGTCAAAACGCTTGAGCACCAGCTCTTCGAAGCGCTCCTGGTGTTCAACGGCAGGAATATTGCCGTAGGTCGCAAAAATCGCGTTGCTGGGGTGGTAATGGTGCTTGTAGAACGCCAACAGGTCGTCATAGGACAAATCGGTAATGTGATCCGGCTCGCCACCGCTGTTGTAATGGTAGGTGGTGGTGGGAAACAGATGGCTAGACAGGTTCTGCCACAGCTGAGACGTGGCCGAACTCATAGCGCCCTTCATCTCGTTGTAAACCACACCGCGGTAGACCAAATCGCTGGTCGGATCTTCCGGCTTGTCGAACTCCAGGCGATGGCCTTCCTGGGCAAAATCCAGTTTATCCAGCTTGGAGAAAAACACCGAATCCAGATACACGTCCAGCAAGTTGTCAAAATCTTTGCGGTTCATGCTGGCGAACGGATAGGCTGTCCAGTCGCTGCTGGTGAACGCATTCATAAAGGTATTCAGCGAACGGCGAATCATCATAAAAAACGGATCGCGCACCGGATAACGCTCGCTGCCGCACAGTGCGGTATGCTCCAGAATGTGAGCCACGCCGGATGAATCCATCGGAAACGTACGCAAGGCCACAAAGAACACGTTTTCGTCATTATCTGCAGCCATGTGCAAATGGCGCGCGCCCGTCTTTATATGGCGATATTCTTCGACATCCAGATTCAGGGTGCCGATGTGGTGGGAACGGATTTTTTCAAACGCCGGGTGCATTGCGTTGTCAGATGTTGCAGCCATTCAAACTGTCCTGTTGTTGACTCTATAGTTGACTCGAGAGACCAATCGAGAGATGAACCAATTATGGGTTGCGCGGTAAAATCGTTATACGCTGGCACTGTTGCAAGGTCGTACGTTATAAACAGATACGATGTAAGAAGCGCAAAGGTACAGCGTAACACGGGTTATCCGTTATCATGCAGCACACCCGGTGCAACAAGGTTATTGCTATCACTATGAGCCCAATAGAAAATACCCTCGGCAACCCCGCAGACTCACAAGCACCAAAACCGTCCCCGGCATTAAGCACCAGCCAGGCGCCTGGCGACCCGGTTCCGGCCCGTGAAGTCGCCGCTTACTGGGATGAACGCAGGCGCTACCTGAAAAGCATCCGCAAAACACCGGCTGTGCGCCATCACTACTGGCGAGCCATGGCGATTTATCTGTTGCGGCGGGTATTGTGGTCATTCGGATTTTTTCCGGTGTTTTTCGCCTTCTGGATTCCGCTGGTGCTGGCCCAATTTAATCCGGTTGTACTGGCCAATGATATGATTGCGCTACTGCAAGACTTCACCGGCAGCAATCCGGAACTTCAGGCCAACACCCTCAGTACCTTGGTGATTGCCTGGGCGTCTATCGGCGGCTTTTTTTTGATCTTTGATTTTGTACTGTCGCCGTTCCGCTCGCCCTATGAATACGAAGCCGACGTCTACATGCGCGCCTGGGAGCATCAGTACAGCACAACCGACGCGTCGCTCAGCACGTCGCGCACCACATCACCAAACACACTTTCCAGTAGCACGGCATCTAATAGCATATTATCTAAAACACCCTCCAACACTGCGGAAGCTTCATGAATCACCTGTTTGTAGACAACCTCACCGTCATCGACTTCGCCTACCTGGACGCAACCCGCGGCTTAGTGGGTGAAAGCTGGATTGCCGACATTGTTCTGGGCGGCGAATTGGACGAACAGGGCATGGTGTTTGATTTTTCACACGTTAAGCGGGTCATCAAACAGGTGATCGACGCCCAGGTAGACCACCGATTGGTAGTACCAAAAGGCCACCCGGGGTTGTTGCGAAATGACCAAACACCCCAACACTTTGTATGGCTGCTCACCAACGGTGAACAGATCGCCCACACCGGCCCGGATGAAGCCGTGCTTTGGCTGGCCGGCGATACCGTCACCAAAGCGGCTGTTGCCACCCTGCTGGAACACGAACTGAAAGCCGTACTGCCAAACAACGTGATATCCGTAGACGTACACCTGCGCGAAGAAGTGCTTGAAGGGCCTTACTACCATTACGTGCACGGCCTGAAAAAGCACCTGGGCAACTGCCAGCGCATCGCCCACGGCCACCGCTCGCCCATATGCGTCCACCGCAACGAACGGCGCGACACCGCCTTGGAAGCCCGCTGGGCAGAACTCTGGAAAGACATCTACGTAGGCACCGAAGAAGACATCAGCCGCCGTTTTGTGGACGACCATGGCACCGAATACATCCACTTCGAATACGAAGCCAACCAGGGCGAATTCGCCCTGACCCTACCCGCCAGCCGCGTATACATGATGGACACAGACACCACGGTGGAACTGATTGCCGCGCACATCGCCGATCAGCTGAAGCAGGAGTTTCCTGATGACTCCATTCGGGTGAAGGCTTTTGAGGGTGTGGGAAAAGGAGCCATGGCGTCGCGATGAGCCAGACGGGGACGGATTTGAAATCCGTCCCCTTGACCTTACATTACAGGCACAAAAAAACCACCCGAAGGTGGTTTTTTTGATGGCTTGCCGGTGGACTAAACCTGCAAGCCGTATTGGCGTCCCCTAGGGGGTTCGAACCCCTGTTGCCGCCGTGAAAGGGCGGAGTCCTAGGCCGCTAGACGAAGGGGACTAGAAAAAAATTGGTGGAGCCAGACGGGATCGAACCGTCGACCTCAACACTGCCAGTGTTGCGCTCTCCCAGCTGAGCTATGGCCCCCAACGGATGCGTATATTAAGGATCGACCCCTGGGCCGTCAACCCTTTTCTGCCTCTTTTTCCAAGTTCGCCGAAAACCACCGGTATCCCTGCCTTTAGCGCTTAACGATTGAACAGATTGATTATTCAGCCACCAACGCAGCGTATTCTTTCTCTACCTTTTTCGTTTCCTTCTTGGAAAAACCACCCAAAACTTCCAACCCATGGCGCAAACGCGCACGGGTCATGTCTGGCCCCAACTGTTCCATAGAGTCCATCACCGACCAGGAATTGGGCGTACCGGCAATCGCCACGAACACAGCGAACATGAAATCGCCCATTTTCAGGTCCATCGCCTTGGCCAGAAACTTCACATCGGCAAATATGTTGTCTTTACTCCAGTCGCGCTGAGCCTCCAGTTGCCACAATGTGAACTGCAGTACCCGCTTCACCTGCCCTTCTTCCAATTTGCTGTGGGCGAAGCTCTCTGGCGTCAACGGCAACATGCCGCTGAACATGAACTGGGCCATGGGTGCCACATCCGAGAACACGTCGGCACGGCCCTTCACAAACGGCACCAGCGCCGCCAAATCGTTCTGATTGAACCACCACTGACTCATGCGCAGCATAAACTGCTCGTCGCTGAGCTCTTCCCGAAGCCACAGGCCATTCAACCAGCGCAGCTTCTCCACATCAAACACCGGGCCACCCAGCGACACTCGCTGAATATCAAAATCACTGATCATTTCGTCCAGAGTGAACTTCTCGCGCTCATCCGGCATCGACCAGCCCATGCGACCCAGGTAATTGGTCACCGCTTCCGGCAAAAAGCCCATGCGCTCATAGAAATTGATGCTGGTAGGATTCTTGCGCTTGGACAGTTTGCTCTTGTCCGGGTTACGCAGCAGCGGCAAGTGACACAGCACCGGCATGTCCCAGCCGAAATACTCATACAGCAGCTTGTGCTTGGGCGCCGAGTTAATCCATTCCTCACCTCGCAGCACGTGGGTGATTTCCATCAGGTGGTCGTCCACCACGTTCGCCAAGTGGTACGTGGGCATGCCGTCAGACTTCAATAGAATCTGACAGTCCACCTGAGCCCAGTCGATCTCGATGGTACCGCGCAGCATATCGGAAATTTCGCACACGCCTTCGTCGGGCACCTTCATGCGAATGACATAGGCATCGCCCGCTTCCCGGCGACGATGCACCTCTTCCGGTGACAACTCAAGATTGCCCTTAATACCTGGATTGAGGCCTGCAGCCTTGCGCTCCTCACGAATTACATCCAGCTCTTCAGGTGTGCGGAAGCAATAGAACGCGTGACCGGCGGTTACCAGGTCTTCCGCGTATTGTGCGTAAGAGTCTTTGCGCTCCGATTGGCGGTAAGGGCCGTGGGGGCCACCCACATCGGGACCTTCATCCCAATTCAAACCAAGCCAGCGCAGCGCAGTCAGAATTTCCTGTTCGGATTCCGGTGTGCTGCGGGCCTGGTCGGTGTCTTCAATGCGCAGAATAAACTGGCCACCGTGCTGGCGCGCGAAACACAGGTTGAACAAGGCCACGTAAGCGGTGCCAACGTGCGGATCGCCAGTGGGCGACGGAGCAATTCGGGTACGTACTAAAGTCATGGGTGATTCCTGAAATAAATTCCCGAGAATAGCCTGGGAATAAGAACATTAAAGAATAAAATAAGAGAATTAAAGAATAGAAAGTGGCTGTTAATCGTCAATTATCCCCCCATTATAACGACCAAACCGGCAAACCGCATTGTCACCAACGCTTTCGCTTCAGCTTACATTTGCATCGCACCCCGTTAATGCAATATTATAACATTTCTAAAGCAGGGGGCGATTCACCCGCACCCACTCTGATAAATCTGAATGGAACACCAAGCCATGAATGCTCATCTGCGCCTGCCCCGCGCCGCTTTTATAACCGGCCTGCTAACACTCGCCGCTGCCCTGCCCGCAGTCGCCGAAACAAACATAGTCACGTCCATCAAACCGCTGGAACTGCTGGTACGCGCCGTGGCCACCGATGACGTCACCATTACCAGCCTTGTCGCTCCAGGCGGCAGCCCGCACAACTACACACTGCGCCCGTCCCAACGCCGCGCCCTGGAGCAGGCAGACGCCATCTTCTGGGTAGGGCCCGATATGGAAAGCTTCCTTACCCGCCTGCTGGCCAACAACGAATTCAGCGGCAGGACCCATCAACTGATGGGCCAGACGGACACCCACAATGAAGAAGCGCGCCACGGCGACGAGCATGCCCAGACTGATGATGAACACAATCACGACCGCGGCACGGGTGACGACCCACACATTTGGGTAGACCCACAACACGCCCTTGAAATGACCCGCGCCATTGCACAAACACTGTCAAAACTGGACAGCACCAACACCCAGGCCATCCAGCAAAACCTGCAAGCGTTTGAACAACGCCTGAATGCCCGCGAAGCCAGCATCCGCGAGCAACTCAAACCGCTGCAAAACCGGAAACTGTTCTCCTACCACAGCGCCTTCACCCGCTTCGCCGAACACTACGGCCTGCAAGTGCAAGGCGTGCTCACACTAAACCCGGCACTCAGCCCCGGCGCCAAACACATTGCCGAAGTACAAAACCAGCTAAAACAAGCCGGCAGCGCCTGCCTGCTCACCGAACCCCAGTTCAACACTCAATGGTGGAAAAGCATCACAGAAGGCCTAGACATCACCTTCAGCACCTGGGACCCACTGGCCACAGACATGGCCGCAACGCCCGAAGGCTATGAGCAGTTCCAACAAAGCATCGCTGATGCCGTGCTGAACTGCCGCTAGGGAGGGGGCCAGGGGACGGATTTGAAATCTGTCCCGGCAGTAAGCTTTATGAGAAACTGCTCCCCCAACAAGGAGCCTCAGCCATGCCCGACCACAGCCCATCACCCAATCACCACCCCGCCACCCGCATCATTCACAACCGGCGCCATCGGGACCAGCAAGGCAGCCCTTACTCGCCGATTTACAACACCACCACCTATCGTTTCGACACCACCGCCGAACAGCTGGCCGTGGTAAAAGGTGAAAACGACGGCAACCTGTACACCCGCTGGGGCACCAACCCCACCATTAAAGAGTTGGAACAGGGCCTGGCGCAGCTGGAATCAGCACAGGCCGGGCTGGCGTTTGCCTCCGGCATGGCGGCCATCTCCGCCACCCTATTTGCCCATGGCCGCAACGGCATAGTCTGCGTGGGCGATCTGTACGGCGGCACCCAGGAACTGCTGGTGAATCATTTCGAGCCCCTGGGCATTCCCTTTACCTTCCTTTTGAACCAACAGCTGGATGAAATGGAACAGCATCTGACCAAGCCCGGCATGCTGGTGTACTGCGAAACCCCGGCCAACCCAACCATGGCCATACTAGACATCGCCGATCTGGCCCGCCGCACCCACGCCAAGGGCGCCTTATTGGCCGTTGATAACACCTTCGCCAGCCCCATCAACCAGCGCCCGCTGGAACTGGGCGCGGACTTGGTCATGCACAGCGCCACGAAATACCTGGCTGGCCACAGCGACTTAACCGCCGGCGCCTTTATGTCCAGCGCAGAACTCGCCAAACCCGTCGCTGCGTGGCGTAAAAGCCTGGGCCAGATACTGGCACCGGAAATGGCCGCGCTTCTGTCACGTAGCCTGCGCACCCTGCATGTCCGAGTCCGCCAGCACAACGAAAACGCCATGGCCGTCGCCATCGCCATGGAAAAACACCCGAAAGTCAGCCGCGTACTCTACCCCGGCCTGCCAGATTTCCCCGGCCACCAACTCGCCAAACAGCAAATGCACGGCTTCGGCGGCATGCTCAGCATTGACGTGGTCGGCGGCGGAAAAGCCGCAGAATGCGTCGAAGACCACCTGCAAGTCTTCCTGCTAGCCACCAGCCTGGGCGGCGTAGAAAGCCTCGTCAGCCAGCCAATCGCCACCAGCCACTACCGCCTGACACCCGAAGACCGGGCACAAAGGGGAATCAGTGATGGTTTGTTACGGTTGTCGGTGGGGCTTGAGGATGCGGGGGATTTGATTGCGGACCTAGAGCAGGCGCTGGACAGCTTGGCGGAGTGACTGTGTTACCAGGGACGGATTTCAAATCCGTCCCTTTTTTTCGAACACCGGGGACAGATTTCAAATTTGTCCACTCAGTCGCTAAAAATACGCAAATAAGGAGTAAATCAATGGAATGGCACGTTATTGAGGGCGGCGCCAGTTGCCAGACACATTAATACTTCATTCGAAAAATTTCAGCTTGCTCTCCAATTTTGCGCATGACGTTGCTAACGGTGGCTTGCTCATGGGCATCAGGGCTCAGAAGTGTGATGAGCAGGTAACACTCCCTGTGGATGGCACCTTGACAATAAACCAGGTGCCGATCACTCGTGCGATTAAATTGCATTAGCCGAACCGGCTAGGCGCCGAATTCTGATAAATGAACGTGACGCACATCTTCCTGCAGAATTAGCGATGGAGTATGCGGGTGATCATAGGCGACATCCCGCCCAAAGTAATCCGGGCAAAGACCACTTTCCTTGTACTTTCGAAAGTCGTTGATGAGATCGTCTAAATCCTGTTCTTTGAACAGTTTTTGGATCGTGACTGACTTGAAAATACGTATCACTCAGAGAAGCCCTCCATGTCCTCTCGGGTCGTTTCCAGCATTAAGTCAGCTCCCTTTTTACAGAGGTCAGCAAGCTCAGAGCCTCGCGGACGAAAACGTCCCACAAACGTACGCGATTCTTCCTGATCCCCAATCAACTGAACCATCTTCTCAAACAGCTCTGCACCAATCATGTAGCCTGCTGGCTTGTTGTGGTTCAAAACCGCAATAGGCTCGTTTTGGAAATACTGCGCCGGATTATTGCGTAGTGCAGAAATACTGACCGACTTTTCCGCTAAGATAGCATTTGTTGCCATAACCCGCTCCAACAATAATTCGCACAAAAATTTGTGCTATTTTTTGCACTATATCTTATTAATAGCTCTGCTAGCAAGCGAGCTTGGGCGGCGTAGAAAGCCTCGTCAGCCAGCCAATGCCACCATCACCGCTCAGCGCCTGACACCCGAAGACCGGGCACAAAGGGGCATCAGTGATGGCTTACTGCGATTGTCAGTGGGGCTTGAGGATGCGGGGAATTTGATTGCAGATTTGGAGCAGGCGTTGGATAGTTTAGGGAACTAGCTGCAGCACTCCCGGGGACGGATTTGAAATCCGTCCCCTCGTCCCCTGGATTTTATAGACCGGCACTGCTTTACAGAACTCTCATAAACTTGATTCGCTGCTCAACCAGTTTCTTATACTTGCCTTTTACGTCCTCGGGCATGAATGAACTCTGAATAAACTCGGGGGCATGTTGATCTACGTTTTTAATCAAGCGATTCAATCGCCCTGCCAAAGCCTTTGAGCGAAGGCCCGCTCTGGCGCCCATCTCGATGAAATCTGAGCCAGAGTAATAGCCGTTGGCCATTTCCTCGTGGTATTTGGGCTGCTCGCCGTCTTTAAGCATAGCCAGTGCTATCGGACTATCGATTGCAGAGCTATAGAGCGAGGATGCGAGAACGTCATAGCACGGCGCCAGCCTAAACGCGGGTTCATGAAGAAAGCTGATATTCTTCAAATGATGATCGTCGTTCCCCACCAGATAACTGAATGCCAGGCGATCGAACAGGGAGGCAGCCACCGCATCGCCTCCATGCTTCTTCGCCAGATTGAGAACTTCTTCATAGCTTGCGGCCGTATATTTCTGTCCTGAATCGGCATTCGAAATGCCCAGCGCCTGCATGGCGTCTTCCTGGTGGTATTTCGTGCCGTCTTCGAAGTTCCTGTCGTAGCGCCGGATAACGAACACTAAATGGCCATCATTAAGCTTGAGAAGGCCGCAAGGTGGCACCTCAAACCCTACCCGAGCCATGAGCTTCAATGTTGCATGTTCATTTTCGGCAACGTTTGGGTACTCTTCTGGCGATGGCTTCATGATGAATTGGCCACCGCTGTCGACCAGCTGCAGCTTTCCGCCTTTAACGGCCAACTGACATTTCATTTGCACGCCGCTGATCGAGAACCCATGGGTTTGCCTGGGCATATCGGTAACCAGATCTTTTCGGCTCTCAGCAAGCGTGACATCAATTTTGTCAGTACCAAACAGATCTTTCAGGCACTTGCTGTGATAGCCAGATGAAAGTTTCTGTGTGATTTCTTTAAGACATATCAAACAATTCAAGGGTTACCGCTCCCGGCAGGTCTTCTCCGTTGTGAACCAGCAACGAAAACTCATCGTTTGGGTCAATTCTTTGTTCTTTAGCTTGTATCCGCTTAAGCCATCCTTCACTGACCAGCCCGCTAAAATAAGGCAACAGGCCTTCATACTCATAAGGCTCTTCCCGCAAAGGCAAGCTCAGGCTTAACGGAGGCATACGCATTTGAAGGTAGGCCTTGTCGTACTGGAAACGCACAGTTGTGCCCTGAAGCTCAAGAATGCCGGCAACCCGCCCCTTCATTCGCACACGCGCTTTCATGGAAGATCAACCCATAACTTTACATTGAGAACACCACACACTGTCTGGAGAGTATGGATTCTTGGGTTACCCGAACCACGTTCGATGGATCGATAAGTAGTTGGCGATAGTCCGCACAGCTCAGCCACCTCTGCCGGTGACATATTGAGTGATTCGCGACGTGCAACAAGCAGTGTCGACAGCTCTTCAATAGGTCGAAAATCAGGAGCCTCTGAAGCCTGAATTTTATCGGCCAGCCCCTGCAGACTGCTAATTTGATCATTCAGCGCTTCTAAAATGCTGTGCTTAATCTCCACAACTCACCTTTAAGGTCACTGTTTTGGCTTTAATATAACGATAAGAACTGATAAATCAATATAATGACTTTAAGAGGGGAATAAAACACATTACTGACTAAAAATTGATAATTTATTTTTTTAGAGCAGTTTATTGGCGGGAGGAAAGGGGACAGATTTCAAATCTGTCCCCTTTCGCACTACTAAACTAAGCAGCTCTTTTCTTGTTGCGGCGGGTTTGGTCACCAAGGCCCGCCAGGAGCCCCTTTATGCTGATGTCCTCATCCAGTGCGTCCCAATGAATACCATGCACACTCAACTCGAAATCTTGACGGCTCACTGGGTCCGCGTGAAGTAATCTGGGAAACCATGCCAGTGGTGCACCTATAGTTCGCGCATCCGACAGCATTACCCAAACGTTATCTTCATCAAACCAGACTTTTTCAGGCGAAATAGTCATGCCATGCGTCCTCCAAAAGCTGTTTATTCTGCTCAACTACTCCTAACAATACCCGAATAGTGCGAGCATCGAAACCATCATTTCTGGCCATCGTCACCTCATCAGAAAGCCAGAACTTGGCCTCTTTACCCGCGATTCGGACATGGATGTGAACCGGCTCTAAGGGGTTACCCTCGTTCGAGTAGAAAAAGAATTTGAAGCCTTGATAACGAAATACAACTGGCAATGGGCATTACTCCTCATCCTGAACGAGCTTATTAAGTCTATCCGCGTTTTCACGCGCTCCCGCTACGTCGCTATAACAATCCGAGATCTCACCTCGGTCTCAAACACCTTCTTCAACGCCGCCTTAGCACCATCATCACCGTGCACCAGCCGAATTTCCCTGGGCGCATCGGGAATACCCAACACAAAATTCAGCAAGTCACTTTGCCCCGCGTGGGCGGAATAGCCACCTATTTGGTGAATGCGGGCACAAATGGGGTAACGTTTTTCATCAAGTTCCACCCAGCCAGCCTGATCCGGTGTTCCCACGCCGGCGTTGCTGCCGTATTTTAAAATATCCCGACCTGGTGTGCCCGCGGCTTGATAGCCCACAAACAACACATCATTACGGGCGTCGCCGAGTATCGCTTTCAGGTAATTCACCACCCGGCCACCAGCGCACATCCCAGAGCCGGCCAACACCACTGCCGGGCGTTCGAAACTGGCCAGGTACTCCACGGCCTCAAGATGGCTCGCATGGCTGTTAATCAGCGTAAGCTGGTCGAAACCCAACGGATGCCGTCCCTGGCTCAGCACTTCCTGGGCTTCCGCGTCCCACATGGGTTTTAACTGGCGATAGATACGAGTGAACTCTGCCGCCAAGGGCGAATCCACCACAATCGCCAGATCCTGCCACTTCACACCTGGCGCCACCGATTCACCACCAAATTCATGAATCAGGCTTTCAATTTCGTACAGCAAATCCTGAGTTCGGCCAATACTGAACGCCGGCACAATCACGGTACCGCCATCTGCCAGGGCGCTCTGCAACACCTCCTTCAAGCGTAAACGTCGTGTAGTGCGGTCTTCGTGATCTTTGTCGCCGTAGGTGCTTTCGATCACCAGCCGATCAGCACGTTCCGGCGACACCGGTGCCGTCAGCAGCGGCGCGTGGGCAGCACCTAAATCACCACTGAAGACTATGCGCTCATTAACCAGCTCGCCCTGTTCCCCGACACGCTCGCCTCCGCCTTCTCCACCGTGCGCTCCCTCTTGCCCTACTGCGGTAACATCACATTCCACATAGGCCGAGCCCAGAATGTGACCTGCCGGCTGAAAACGAACATCCAAAGAACCACCGGTTTCGTCATCCGCCACAAACACCGAATGCCATTGCCCATAAGGCACCGGCACTAAGCGCTGGCGAATCAGTCCCAGCACCCTCTCAATCAGCGCCCTATCCCGGGTGAAACCAATTTTCAGAGCGTCTTCCAGAATCTCCGGCAACATAATGGCTGAAGGCTCAGAGCAAATAATCGGCCCGCTGAACCCCGCCGCCAGCAAATAAGGTATGCGGCCAACGTGGTCAATGTGCACGTGGGTAACCACCAGCGCACGAATGTGATCAAGGGGGAAATCGATAGCGAGGGCGACAATACTCGCCGAAGCAGGGACAGATTGATGAGCCAAAGCGGGGACAGATTTAGAAATCTGTCCCCGTGCGAGCCTGCCAGCGGCGTCTGCGCCCTGAAACAGGCCGCAATCAATCAGAATACCGGCGGAAGGATGCGATCGGTCAGGGGGAGTAATGCTCAGTTCGTGGCAAGAGCCAGTAACGCCAGAAACAGCGCCATGGTGGGAAATATTGATCATAACAACCTCCTTGTTGCCGGTTTCAGAAGCCGGCGAGGGACAGACTTGAAGTCTGTCCCTGCTTTGGTGCTGACTTCGGGACAGATTTCAAATCTGTCCCGGCTTTATCGGCAGCCAACGGCCGCGGATTCAAATTCCACACCAAATCCCCAACGCCCCCATTAGGCGCAACGCAAAAGAGGCCCAAAGCGCAAAAGAAAGCGCGACAAAATCCACAAACAGGGAGATTGCGCGCTTTTTGAAGCGAGAAAGTTGCAGAAACGAATTAAACATTGTCACTCACGGCTTGCTCCATGACGGCCGCTAATACCCGGCAGGTCTTCTCTACACTATCTCCTGCCCCCTTGCCTCGAACCGTTAATAGAATCCGGTTCTCCTTTACGCAACAAAGAGGCTATAAGCCCTTACGTTAATGCCGACTAAGCAATGACTCCAACGTATCCGAGGTCAATATAGCTTCCAGCCAGACCTCCAGTTCTGGAACACCGGCAGATTGAATTTGCGCTTCGGCCCAGCGGGGAAGCTCACCGAATTTCAGGTTGATCAGCTTTTTCAAAGCGGCGGCCTCACCTTGTTGCATGCCTTGTTGCATGCCTTGTTGCATGCCTTCCGCTCGTAACCGCTCACTCAAGGTGGCCATGGTGTTGCTCTCCTGCGGATATTGCGCTTTATATTGTTCCATTTCATTATCATCCAAGGCTGAGTAGATGTCGATGAAGTCAATATACTTCAATTGCTTCTCGGGGTCTGGCTCCAGCGTGCTCAGACCTCGTACGGCGCGGGCGTAGACTTCCAGCTTCTGCTCCTCTTTCCATTTCATCAGGTTCAGACACAGCCGGGCGATCAAATTGCTGCTTTCCCAGTAGTCCTCGGCATTCAATTCCTGCAAGGCACAGCGAATGTAGTGGAATCTCAGGTACTCATGGCAGTCACCGCCCAAATTCAGTTGAACAGGTTCGCTGCCGCGAGTGTTCAGGAAAATCACCACTGGCACCACCCGACTGGTCTTACAGAGTTCCGACAAATCCAGGCAATAATGGGCCAGGCGGTGTATCGAAAAGCGGTCGGGGTCGGTTTCCTCCTCAAGCACGAACAATAGCGCTTCGCGCTCACCGCCCGGCCATTCCACCATCAGCGGTACATCCAGCTCGCGAAAGCGCTCACCAAGCCGCTCTTTTAACTGCTCTTGGCGCAATGGAACAACCCGTGCTTTCGGGCCAATGTGCCTGGCCTCTTCGGGGCTGAAAAGCTCAATGGCTTGCCGTGGATAATCGATGATAAGGTTCTTGAAATTCTGGTCGTGGCTAACTCGCTTGGGTCCATCCATACCTTTCGTCCATTTACTGTATTTAAACAGTAATTTAGTGAACGAACTGAGCGGGGTCAAGCCGAAAGAGCGAGCACTTAGTCCCTCGATCACCCGTGCCCTTGCTGGACACCGTCATAAGGATGTACCTGAGTAAGCGCTCATTCCATAGCGTAGTTGACTTATTTCACGTCACGAAGAGGTCGTAGCAGGCCCGGCGAGACTTTGCACTGTTTCATGCCGTCGTCTTCGGCCAGGGGCCAACACGAAATTCAACAAGTCACTTTGCCCCGCGTGAGCGGAATAGCCACCTATTTGGTGAATGCGGGCACAAATGGGGTAACGTTTTTCATCAAGTTCCACCCAGTCAGCCTGATCCGGTGTTCCCACGCCGGCGTTGCTGCCGTATTTTAAAATATCCCGACCTGGTGTGCACGTGGGTAACCACCAGCGCACGAATGTGATCAAGGGGGAAATCGATAGCGAGAGCGGCAATACTCGCCGAAGCAGCGACGGATTGATGAGCCAAAGGGGGGACAGATTTAGAAATCTGTCCCCGTGCGAGCCTGCCAGCGGCGTCTGCGCCCTGAAACAGGCCGCAATCAATCAGAATACCAGCGGAAGGATGCGATCGGTCAGGGGGAGTAATGCTCAGCTCGTGGCAAGAGCCAGTAACGCCAGAAACAGCGCCATGGTGGGAAATATTGATCATAACAACGTCCTTGTTGCTGTCGGTTATTGCAGTTGCAGCCCTATGGTCTTGGGTTCTCTAGCGGTTTTTTATAACTTTACTTACGAATTCCGACCACTCGCTTTTCAGGCCAGCTATATCAACCGTCTGTATCGCAAAATACCAAGTGCCCGGCGACAGCCCCTCTACGGTGTAAGACATCCGCTGACCGTCCTCAACCTGTACGCTTGTGTTCACGCTCTCTAAATCCGCAGACAAGCCATAGCGAACTTCATAACGGCCTATCTCACCCATCGCCAAAGAGCCGCCATCCTCCCGGTTTAAAGGCGCCTGCCAGCTCAGGGTTGCGGTGCCGTACAATTCTTCGGAAGAACTCCCTGCAGTAGTCGAACCTTCAGCGAAACTCTCTCCTTTACCGTCACCTTCACCACCACATGCGGTCAGCAGCAGACACAACAAAACGGCAGCCGTTAAGCGCACAAAATGATGAATCATGGGAACCATAGCCTCTCCGAGAATGGGTAATTGGGCTATGGTAACGATCGAAAACACTCAATTCTGTTAACAACTTCGGTTTTTTAACACAAAGTTAAGTGCGGCCGTACTTATCCTCAAACCGCACAATGTCGTCTTCCCCCAGATAGCTACCAGACTGCACCTCAATCAACTCCAGCGGAATAACACCGGGGTTTTCCAGTGTGTGAACCTGCCCTACAGGAATGTAGGTAGATTGGTTTTCTGTCACCAAATACGTTTTGTCGCCATTGGTTACCCGCGCGGTTCCGCTCACCACAATCCAATGCTCTGCACGGTGGTGGTGCATTTGCACAGACAGTTTCGCGCCCGGCTTTACGGTAATCCGCTTTACTTGATAGCGAACGCCGTTGTCGATTGAATCGTACATCCCCCAAGGCCGGTATACTTCGCGATGGTTCATGTGTTCGTGGCGGCCATCGTGACGAATTTTCTCAACAATCTTTTTCACATCCTGCACCCGGTCTTTATGGGCAACCAACACAGCGTCTTTGGTTTCCACCACCACCAGGTCATCAACGCCTAAGGTAGCTACCAAGCGATGTTCAGCGTGCAAGTAGGAATTGCGAGTCGCGTGGGCGATGACGTCGCCTTTGCTGACATTACCTTCACTGTCTTTATCGCTGACGTCCCACAGCGACGACCAGGCGCCAATATCACTCCAGCCCGCATCAAGCGGAACCACAACAGCAGAATCGGTGTGCTCCATTACCGCATAATCAATGGATTCGTCCGGGCAGGCGGCAAAGGCTATGGCGTCTACTCGGGTAAACGGTGCATCGCAGCTGGAACCGGCCAGGGCCAAACGGCAGGCCGCAAGAATATCCGGGCGGTAGAGTTCCAGCTCATCCAGATAACGACGAGCGCCAAACATGAACATGCCGCTGTTCCACAGGTAATTGCCACTGGCCAAGTACTCCTGTGCAACCGCCGCATTTGGCTTTTCAACAAAGCGCTTCACGCCGTAACTACCGCCAACCTGCTCACCACCGCGTTCGATATAGCCGAAGCCGGTTTCCGGATGAGTGGGCACAATGCCAAAAGTCACAAGTTTGCCCTTTCGGGCCTGGCCCAGCGCATGGTGAATGCTCTGGTGAAATGCATCCAGGTCACGAATCAGGTGGTCGGCAGCAAGAATTAACAGTATCGGATCTTCGCTCTTGTCTTCCGCCGCATTCAGCGCCTGCAGCGCCGCAAGCGCGATGGCCGGGGCTGTGTTCCGGCCCACAGGCTCTAACAAAATACCGGCGTTTTCCATGCCAATCTGGCGCAGTTGCTCCGCCGCCAGAAACCGGTGTTCTTCATTGCACACCAAGTTAGGTGCGGCCGCGTTCAGCCCGTTCAGGCGCGCAATCGTTGCCTGCAGCAATGAAAGGCTGGCATCTGCCAAGGCTAGAAATTGCTTGGGATTCAGCTGGCGCGACAGCGGCCAAAGCCGTGAGCCTGTGCCCCCGGCCATCACAACGGGTTGAAAACTGACTGTCATTGAATAAATCCTTTTGGTTCAATTCGGTTAGCGACACAAGAAAAATGTCGACAATGCATTAGCGGAAGGTACCGTCGCCTTTACCCTGCCCCAGCAGCGTTCGAAACAAATAACGAAAGTAGCCGCCAAGGGTTAAATTGTGCAGCATCTTGGCGTCGGTTTGCGCCAGTAATTCCGGCGTCGACATATCAATACCGGTGGTTTGCGCCAAACCTGTCACTCCGGGCCTGGCGACGTAAACCCCGAGGCGCGCCCTGGCATCAATCAGTTCATGCTGGTTAAACAGGCATGGCCGCGGGCCTACCAAGCTCATTTCACCTTTTAACACATTCCACAGCTGTGGCAATTCATCCAGTTTGGTTCGGCGTAAAAACCGGCCATAAGACGTCACCGCGCTACCGCCAACCAGATGGCTGGCAACCGATTCCGTATTCACCGGCATAGTGCGAAATTTCACCAGAATAAAAGGCTGCTGCTGCCGGCCTACCCGCTGCTGAAAAAACAGCGGTTTGCCCGTGTCGAACAGGCCAACCAGGTACAACACAAGCAAAAACGGCAAACCCGCAAGCAACCCCAGTAAAGACAACAAAAAATCCAGCGCACGTATCAGCATTTCAAAGCTCCGCCACGCCAAAACAAAGCACCAGAGCCTCGCCTGCGGTTAAAGGCGGCACCCAGTTCAGGCGCTCACGGGTAGCGCTGTCATCCACTTGCAAACACTCTAGAAATCGCTTGGCGCGCAGGCGCTGGCCAACCATGCAGGCGCCCAGATATAGCAGTTTCTGCGGCACAGGAAACAGGCGCAAAGACTGGCCCAAAGCACGCGCCAGCGCACGCAACAGCTCCGTTGTTGAAAAATCTTGACCGTCCTTTACTAAGAACACCTGTCCACTGGCGTCAGGGTGGTCAACACAACAACCAATCAAACTGAGCAAATTGGGCAAAGCCACCATCGAACGCCGATTATTAACACGGCCAAACGGCAGTGGCACACCGGTTTTAACCAACTTGAGCAAGGCTAAAAAATTGCCTTTAACACCTGCGCCATACACCAAGGGCGGGCGAATAATAACCAGTTCCAGGCCGGTTTCCGCCGCCAGCGCCTGCAAACCCAGCTCTGCCTCGTACTTTGTTTCAGCGTAGGCACCTTGCGGGCCGGGCTTGGTGCAAGCCGTAAAAGGCTGGCCAGGGCCTGTACTTTCACCATTCACTTTAATGGTGCTGATAAAAATAAACCGTCGCACACCGGCGGCCACTGCCTGGCGCGCCAAATGCAACGTGGCCAGCACATTCACCTCGCGGTAAAGGGCCGTTGGGTCCGTGGCGGTTTCTTGCATCACGTGGGCACGCGCCGCACAGTGCACTACCGTTGTTTGTCCGGCCAGCGCGTGGGCCCAGTTTGTGTTGGCAGACAACGCCCCTACAGCCATGTTTCTGACTGAAGGGGATGCATTGGCCGCCGGCTGCCTTGTCGCTGCCGTTACCACAACACCTTGCTGCGCCAAAACACTCACCAAAGCGCTACCAATAAAGCCGGTGGCTCCGGTTACCAACACCCTAGCGTGCTCAGTCATTACGTAACCGCCTGTACACATCCACAGTTCGGTTTACACACTGTTCCCAGGAAAAGCCGGCGGCATGGGCCAGCCCATCCGTTGTTGCCTGAACTCGCCAAGGTTCGTCCTCCAAGGCAACTCTCAGGTTTTCACCCAGCGCGGCCGTGTCTTCGGGCTGGCACATAAGGGCCGCGTTGCCTGCCACTTCGGGCAAAGATGCGCTACTAGAACACACCACAGGCACACCGCAGCTCATGGCTTCTAGCACAGGCAACCCAAAACCTTCGTACAAAGAAGGAAACGCAAACACCCGCGCTGCGGCGTACAACGCCGGCAAATCGTCTGCGGGTACAAACCCCAAGTAGCGCAGCCAACCCTGACTTTCTGCGCGGCGCATCCGCTCATGAATGGCATCGCTTTGCCACCCCGCATAACCGCTTATAACCAATGGCCAGCGCTGGCGGATGGTCAGCGGCAACGTACCGTAGGCGTCTATCAGACGCATCAGATTTTTGCGGGGTTCTATCGTGCCTACATACAAGGTATAGCCCTGATACGCCAGGTTGTAGCGGGCAAGATTCGGCGCAACCTCTACCGCCGAACGGGGCCGAAAATCCGGTGCCGCCGCCAACGGCACCGTATGAATGCGTGACAAAGGCCAACCCGAAAACTCAGCCAGTTCCTGGCGTATAAACTCAGAGTCAGTGATCAGGCGGTCAGCCGTTTTTAAAGTATGCTCGAAGCCTTTGCGGAGATAATTCACCATTGTTGGGTCAAAGTATTCAGGCGATCTGAACACTGACAAATCATGAAACGTGGCTACTTTTCGACCTGCAAAAGGTGGTAAAAAATAGTTGGGGCTGTGATAGATATGATCGCCCATAGAACGCAAACGCAAAGCGCGAAAAACGGGTTGCAACTTCTGGTAAGCCGCCACCGCCAGCCTATTGCCCTGTATTACACGCTTCAAAACGTGATGGCTGCCGGCGCTTGCGCCAGCAACGGGGAGAGTCGCTTTAAAGTTCAAACCGCCTAGCAGTTTCAACTCCGTTACCTGCGAGTGCTGCTGCAAGCCGCGCGCCAGTTCGTAGCTATAGCGCCCCACGCCCGTTAGCGGAAAGCGTACCGTATCAATAGACAAAATAATCTTCATTACAGTTACGCTAGCATCCACTGCAAAGTTTGCTCCAACGGCTGTGGTTGCCAACCGGGAACCGCCTGGCGTAAGCGACTGGCATCTCCGCACAGCACTTTGACTTCGTTGGCACGAACAAACGCGGGGTTTACCTGCACGTCTATACTGTGACCGGTCAGTTTCTGGCACAGTTTGATAATGTCACCCAGCGAATGCCCTCGGCCCGAAGCAACGTTGAAGGTTTGCCCCAGCGGGCATTGTTCAATCAACCCGTTATAGGCCGCCACCACCGCACGAACATCGTTGAAGTCCCGCGATACATCCAGGTTACCCAGCTCGATAACCGGCGCCCGGCGTTGAAAATGAGCCACAATTTTGGGTATTAGAAACTGTTCGTTCTGGCCTACACCGGTGTAATTAAAGGGCCGAGCAATAACAATCGGCAAACGCGGCATAAAGGTTTTGGCCATGTACTCCATGGCCAGCTTACTCACTGCATAATCGTTAGCCGGCGCCGGCGCCGTTGTTTCATCCAGCAAGCCTTCGGCCTGGTTGCCATACACATTGGCGCTGCTGGCCAGTAACACACACTCGGGCTGAATAGTCGTATTGGCCAAGGCTTCAAGCAAATTACGGGTACCCATCAGATTCACCCGGTAAAACGCATTGGCGTCGTCATGGCCCACAAACGCCAGCGCGGCCAAGTGGATCACAATATTCGGTTGTACCTTGTTTACCAGCGCCTGAACCGCTGACGAACGGGTTAAATCCGTCTGAATATAAAAGTCGTTACCGGGCTGTTCTGGCTGGCTGCCGGTGCCGGTTACCCGATACCCCTTAGCCACCATTTCCTGAACCATGTAGTGCCCGGTGAAACCTTGAGAACCGGTGACAAGTACCCGTTTTTGCATCACTTCATGCCTCTGCCAGTTTTTGGTAAAGCTGATAATACGACTGCCCGACCTGGGTTCCTGAAAAATGTTTTTCTAGCCTCTGGCGGCCAGCATTGCCGAGCTCTTGCGCAAACTGTGTGTCTACATCCAGGCGTCGCATAGCCAGCGCCAGCGCCATAGGATCCTCAGGGGGCACCACTAGACCGGTTTTATCCGCAAGATTCACAAACGACGTGCCTGTTCCTATTTCACAGGTAATCAGCGGTTTGCTGTACAGCTGCCCCTCTAGCAACGTAACTCCAAACGCCTCAGAGCGCACGCAGGAGGGGAATACCACAGCACGACAATTCGCCAGCAGCGCTGCTTTTACGTCATCTGTCACAAAACCGGTAAAGTGAACGTCAGACAACCCCAGTTCAAGTGCTTGGGCTTTTAAAGCAGCCTCTTCCGGGCCTGAACCGGCAATAACCACTTTTAGCCTGTTACGGCTGGCCGCCTCAAGCAGGGTATGCAGCCCCTTGTAATAACGCAGCACACCTACAAACAAAAAGTAATCATGACCAAACTGGCGTTCAACGTCTGCCAGGGTATCGGTATCGGGCGCGGCGTAGCTTTGTGGGTCCAAGCCCAAGGGAATCATCTCTTTTTTACCCGGCAAAGCGTTTAAAAAAAGACTGCTCTGCATATAGTTGGGCGACGTGGCAACCGTTGCGCCTACCCGTTTAAAAAAACGAGCACGCAAAGGGCTATACAACCGTTCCAGCGTTCGCTGGCGGATAATATCAGAATGATAAGTGACGACTACCGGCTTATGAACGCCTGACAGAACATGCACCAAATCCGCAAACGGCCAGGGGTAGTGAATGTGAATTACATCGGCCCACTTCGCATGCTCACGGTACAACTGAAACAGCTGCCAGCCCATCGAACAAGACGCCGGTTCCCATTGCAGCGGCGCCCTGATAACCAGAGCTTCCGGGCGCTGTATTTGCTCAACGGTGTCAACATGGGCCAGCGTCAGTACCCGGTGCTGCACTCCAAGCTGGCCAGTCGCCAGGCAAATCTGGCGTATGGCCTGCTCTACACCGCCTTCCGACTGGGGCATATAAGTGCGGTAAAACTGCAGCACCTTCACAACAGGGGCTTCGGCTCATTGCGCAAATTGGCATCTGTGGCAGATTTTAAGAGATTAAACATTAAAACGTAAAGCCCTGCTGGTTACGGCGCAAGTCGGCGGCAACCATCATCTGGCAGAGCTCTTCCAGATTGGTGGTAGGTTCCCAACCCAGCACGGCTTTGGCCTTGGCCGGATTGCCAATCAGCAGTTCCACCTCGGCGGGGCGATAGAATTTCGGGTTTACCCGCACAACCACCTCGCCAGTAGCACAATCTTTAGCCTGTTCGGCTTCGCCCTCGCCTTGCCATTCAATGTCAATATCTGCGACTTTGAACGCCATGCTGACAAAATCACGTACCGTCACAGTGCGGTTAGTTGCCAACACAAAAGTGTCGGGTTCGTCGGCCTGCAGCATGCGCCACATGCCCTCTACGTAGTCTTTGGCGTAACCCCAGTCGCGCTTGGCGTCCATGTTGCCCAGTTCCAACACATTCAGCTTGCCCAGCTTAATCTTGGCCACCGAATCGGTAATTTTACGGGTTACAAATTCTTGGCCGCGCAGCGGTGACTCGTGATTAAACAAAATACCGCTGGTAGCAAAAATGCCATAAGACTCGCGGTAATTAATGGTCATCCAGTGGGCGTAAAGCTTGGCCACGCCGTAGGGGCTACGGGGATAAAACGGCGTGTCTTCCTGTTGCGGTATGGCCTGAACCTTACCAAACATCTCGGAGGTAGACGCCTGATAAAACCGGATGGCCGGGTTTACAATCCGAATCGCTTCCAGAAGATTAACAGCGCCCAGGCCCGTAATTTCGGCCGTGGTGATAGGCTGGTCAAACGACACCCCAACAAAACTCTGAGCCGCCAGGTTATAAACTTCAGTAGCGCCGGTGTTTTGCAGTAGTCGAATATTGGTCGAAAGGTCGGTCAAATCGTATTCAACAAGATGCAGGTTCGGGTGTGCGGAAATGCCCAGCTCTTCCATGCGCCAAAAATTGACAGAAGCCGTGCGCCTGTATGCACCGTAAACGGCATAGCCCTTATCGAGCAACAGTTCTGCCAGATAAGCGCCGTCTTGGCCCGTAACACCTGTAATAATTGCTTTTTTCACAACATTCCTTTCCTGACACGTTTGATAAACCTAACCGGTAACGGATACGGTGTTAATCTAATGTTTATTGGCAACTGCCCCACTCGCGTAACGATCTGCGTTTTAACGATTGCGTGGCGCTTCTTAAACGGCCAACAGTATATCATCTTCGCAATAGACGGGCGCGATAACGGGATTGTTATGTTAGACGAACATGTGTATCTACGCAGGCACAAAAAACCCCTACAACTCTCGCTGCAGAGGCTAATGAATAATTCTGTCTAGATTTTACTCAGGCTTTACTCTTTTTTTCGTTTCTTTTTTGACTTCTTTTTTGATCTCTTTCTTCGGCAGCTCGTCGCTTAGCGCTCGGGCATAAGCGGTCCGTGCCGTTTGAAAAATAGCCAGCTGCTGCTGCACGCGGACAATTTCTTGGTCGGTCACTTGCAGATTGATCACTTGGTTGCGAGCGTTCTCGGAAAGGTCGGCGGTATTGTATTCAGTGTCATCGATGGTGATAACCTGGTTCTGTTCATCGGCCATGGTTAAGCTCCTTAGCTATCAAAGTTAAAATTGAATTCGTCGTCATCTTCGCCAAACAACGCTTCGAGGTCTTCCAATGGTTCACTGGATTCCGCGTGTTTGGCCTGAAACTCTGCCCGCTCTGTTAACTGGCTTAGCTGGCTTACAGAGAACATTTGGGCATGGGCGAGCGCCATGGGGGCGCCCTTCAGCGTAGCGTACACATCACTTTCAAGGTTATTTAGCGCCTCTTCATTGATACGGCAAAGGCCGTTCACGTTCAGCGGCTCTAGCCCTTCACCACGTTGAATGGTTAATGGCCATGGCTCGATGACGTCGGCATGCTGCAATGCGTCGGCGGCCTGCTGGGTGGCATGGCGGTTGCGTTCACATTGGGTTAAAAAATCCAGCGATTGGGCAGCAGTGTCTGTCAGCTTACCTTCTTCATCAAACAGGATGTCACCTTGGCTGTCACTAAGGTGCTGCGAATCAAGGGCAAAAACTTTTTCACCCCGCTCATTGTTGGCCAGAATGAAGGGGTAACCGCGAACGCTAGCGGGCACATAACCGCCCAGCCATTTGCCATTGGGTGCAACATAAAGATTTTGCTCACCAATGCCCAGCAGCACCATCGGCTGAAAGTGTTCGCCCTCTTTTATAAAAACCACAACATAATGCGGCAGCAGTTTAGGCAGTTCCGCCAACAAAATGCCCGCAACGTTTAGCGGCGTTGCGTAGTGATACCCGTCGCGGGGCAAATAGCGTTGGCCCGCATGCTGGCTAGGCGAAAGCGCGATCCATTGGGGCATCAAAAATCCCTACTTCGTTACGTTTATAAAAATGCAGTGTAACAGATGTGATCGAGCGAGTTGCCTGTCCATGTATTCATGTTCATGCGCCTCGGCGAACATAAATTCTAATGGGAGGTGGTCTTCGCAGACACGCCACTATTAACCGGCTCCAGCCATGGCAAATCCAACGGCAAATGCCATTGCGCTTCGGTTGATTTCGCAATGATCAACTCCAGGAACTGGTGCACCTGCTCTGGCTCCAATGTAAACGCAACAACCGGTTCGTGGCTGCAAGAAGTGCGCATCGCCTTTGGCAAAGGCAAACCTTTAAAAGCCAACAACAGCCGTTTTTCACGCAGCTCCGACGTTATTTCGGTGGCGAGATACAGGTCAGGTTCATCCGTTGACTGATCGCTATCTTCCGAACCTCCTGAATGCCCCCCGCCTGCGGCGGCTGCCGAGCTGTCGGGCGCAGCCTCTTTTGCACCGCTCGACGCACGCTCGGCAAGGGCGCGCTGGTGGGCCATCTGCAACACCTCCTGCCAATAAGCGTGCGGCGTTTTTTCAAGGCCAGAAAGATCTGGCAGCTTAGACAACAACTGCCGAATGACCAACACCGTCATTCGCCGGGTCAGCAACAACGTTGCGGCCCCAAACTGGCCCCGCTGTGTCGACAGCAGCAGCCTATCCTCGTAAGCGCTAAACCTTAGGGTAAAGTGATCACTCAATGGGTAATTGCTTTCTTGTTTCATGGATAAAAACCGGAGGTACTCTGAATGGGTAGAACGCCAGGCAGCTTTCTTTGAAAAATTCCTGGGAGCGTTTTCGATTAAGTACTCTATCATTTTTTCAGGGGACTTTTACACCGGGAGCTGGGGCAGATAGAATACCGATTCACTGTATACAACGACCACGAGGTAATGGCCCATGGTGACCCTAACTCGCAATCCTGACCGCCATAAAGTGTTGCCTAATGAGGGCTACGACGGCGTTGTTCAGGTATTGGCAGGCGGTTTCTATGGCACTGGCACACTTCTTTACGGCGGGCGGGCGGTGCTAACTTCCGCCCACGTACTGGAAGGCTCCGATGCCGTTTCAGTTCGAATGGATACGCCTGACGGGCGCATTACCCTGCAAGCATCACAGTATGTTCTACACCCTCTTTATGAGCGTGCCAACAGCAATAATGACCTCGCGCTGGTGTGGTTAACCAACCCCGCACCGATAAGTGCGGAACGAAGCGCTCTATTTCGCGATAGCAACGAGCTGGGCAGTGCGGTAACGCTTGTCGGCTACGGCCTATCCGGAGATGGCGCCAACGGCCATGTGGAAAGCGGCAGCAGCGAGCCCGAAAAGCGCCTTGCTGAAAACCGCTTCGACACCACGGGCGAGTCTTTAAAAACAGACTTTGGGCGCGGAATCATCTTTGACCCACTGCCTGGATCGCAGCTTATTATTGATTTCGACAACGGCAGCAGCGCTAACGATGCACTGGGCGTACTAATGGGTATAAACGATACCGGACGCGGAGCTGAAGAAGGGCTAATTGCCCCAGGGGACAGCGGCGGCCCCGCTTATATTGCTGACAAAGTGGCAGGTATTGCCACCTACGTGGCGTCGCTCAGCCGCAACGGACAGTCCCCCGATGTGAACGATACCCTAGATAGCAGCTTTGGCGAAATTGCAGGCTTTCAGCGAGTCAGCTTCTACCAGCAGTGGATTGACCAGAGCCTGCGCCTGATGGACCCCAACGCACCTACCCGCGCGGAAGAGGTCATTACCTCGGTCCAGGAAAGCAATACAAGTACGCAACGCGTCTATTTTTTACTCGAATTCAACGGCCTTCGTGACGACGTTGAACAATGGTTAAGCGTTGACTATGCCACTCGGAATGGCACCGCCACCGCTGGGGAGGACTACCTTGCGGTAGCGGATACACTGATTCTTTATCCCGGTGAAACACAAGCGGCCATTGCCGTTGAAGTGATTGGTGACACTCTTCTCGAACCCGACGAAACTTTCTACCTGGATGTGTTTAACCCACAAGGCGGCAGTTTTGGTGCAGGCGTTGCCCAGCTAACCGCGGTGCGCACCATTGTAGATGACGATGGCTGGAGCTGAACGGGGATAGGACAGAGGACAGGGGACAGATTTCAAATCTGTCCCCTTTATTGATGCAGCTTTAGTGATTTAATCCGTCTTATTTAAACGGAGAACTCGACGAAGTCGGTGTTGCTGAAATCGGTTACTCCAACAAGGGAAACGACATTATCGAACGTCGCAATCGGAAAAAAGGAAGGAGAAAAAGGAAGGAGTGCCTGTCCCTGCACCCACCTGTCCCTGCACCGTCGATAATCGTCGTGACGTCAGCCGAGCCCGCAGATGGCTGACCTCATTTAGTGTCAGGCCTCGAAAGCCCCTTCTTGACGGCCTTCCTGCATACCTTCCAATCGTTCTTTCTTAACCAGATTTTCCAGATTCTCTGCCAACATATCTCTGTCCTCTACCTCCAACGGGCGGAGACATTTTAAGCTAGTGCTTGTCTTCCAGTCGCAGTTTGGCAATCTCTTCCAGCTTCAAACCCGTGGCATCAGAGATTTGCTGATCACTAAGCACCCCAAATGACAACAGATTTCTCGCCGTCTCACACCGTGCTTTAAGGGCACCCTCCTGAAGGCCCTCTTGAAGGCCTTCCTGGCGACCTTCCTGCAGGCCTTCCTGCAGGCCTTCCAAGCGTTCTTTCTTAACCAGATTTTCCAGATTCTCTGCCAACATATCTCTGTCCTCCGTTAAACTGTCGAGCCGCTCCAAATGAAGGCCTGCGCCCAACCTGCTCAGGTGACGCTTAATCCAGCGGGTAATAATACGATCTACCCGTTCCTTGTTAGGATCCGCTTCGATAATCCCAACCACTCGATCCACAGCTTGCTGCAAGGCCTCCCAGCTATGGCCTGCGTTCTCAATACCAAACACGCCGCTCAGGGGTGAGTGGTGATTGCTCAATTCTTCATCCGTGTAGCGTCCCTCGTCAATCAGGTAATAGCGAAGGTGTGGCTGGTACGCTCTCAGAAACTCCGGGGGTTCCGGCTGCACCATGTCGTAAATATCCTGTTGAGCCGACCAGCGCTGAGAGCCATTGTACAGAACCACCGGAAAGATCGGCGGCAAGCCTTGCCGCGCCGTGGTAGACCGATTCTTCAGCAGGTGATCGTAAAAACAAGCCACATAGTGCATCAGGCGCAGCGGCATGGTGTTATCAATTTTGGATTGAAACTCCAACAAAATGTAGAGAACTACATCCTGCGTTACCCCATTCCATGTGACGTCCACTGACCACACAACATCCTCAAACTTTTCCTCAAACAGCGGCGTGATGTAGTTCCCGCTGTGCTGCTTGAGCGTGGAGAAGTTCATCAGGCTTGCGATCTCATTCGGTGCAAAACCCTCTATCAACTGCTGCACAAATTCCGGGTGGCTAAACAACTCTTTGTAGCCGGTGTCATGGTGATTGCTGGCCATTCATTTCCTTCTTATTTCTGATGTTCAATTGTACCACATTTCGGCTTGTCAAGCATTTTCCCTGCACCGTCGCGCGCGGCAAAGGCAAAAAAAAGAAAGCCGCCTGAATACTCCCCCGCGCGGCCTGATGGCCAGCGTGAAGAAGCGTTCAGTTTTGCACGACGTTACAGCCACCCGCGTTCCGCAAACGAAGTGTAGCCTTCATAGCCGACCACCACGTGATCCAGCAACCACCCGACAAACCCTGAGTATGGCACCAGAAACACAAAGGGCAGCCCGTGGCTGCCCTTTTTATGTCTGACTAAAAAGTTCTTTTGCATCAATGTTTGTCTTCAACCCGCAGCTTAGCAATCTCTTCCAGCTTCAAACCCGTGGCATCGGAGATTTGCTGATCACTAAGCACCCCAAATGACAACAGATTGCGGACAGTCTCGCGCTTCTCCGCCAGGGCGCGTAGCTCAGCCTCACGACGGCCTTCCAGCAGGCCTTCCTGCAGGCCTTCCAAGCGTTCTTTCTTAACCAGATTTTCCAGATTCTCTGCCAACATATCTCTGTCCTCCGTTAAACTGTCGAGCCGCTCCAAATGAAGGCCTGCGCCCAACCTGCTCAGGTGACGCTTAATCCAGCGGGTAATAATACGATCTACCCGTTCCTTGTTAGGATCCGCTTCGATAATCCCAACCACTCGATCCACAGCTTGCTGCAAGGCCTCCCAGCTATGGCCTGCGTTCTCAATACCAAACACGCCGCTCAGGGGTGAGTGGTGATTGCTCAATTCTTCATCCGTGTAGCGTCCCTCGTCAATCAGGTAATAGCGAAGGTGTGGCTGGTACGCTCTCAGAAACTCCGGGGGTTCCGGCTGCACCATGTCGTAAATATCCTGTTGAGCCGACCAGCGCTGAGAGCCATTGTACAGAACCACCGGAAAGATCGGCGGCAAGCCTTGCCGCGCCGTGGTAGACCGATTCTTCAGCAGGTGATCGTAAAAACAAGCCACATAGTGCATCAGGCGCAGCGGCATGGTGTTATCAATTTTGGATTGAAACTCCAACAAAATGTAGAGAACTACATCCTGCGTTACCCCATTCCATGTGACGTCCACTGACCACACAACATCCTCAAACTTTTCCTCAAACAGCGGCGTGATGTAGTTCCCGCTGTGCTGCTTGAGCGTGGAGAAGTTCATCAGGCTTGCGATCTCATTCGGTGCAAAACCCTCTATCAACTGCTGCACAAATTCCGGGTGGCTAAACAACTCTTTGTAGCCGGTGTCATGGTGATTGCTGGCCATTCATTTCCTTCTTATTTCTGATGTTCAATTGTACCACATTTCGGCTTGTCAAGCATTTTCCCTGCACCGTCGCGCGCGGCAAAGGCAAAAAAAAGAAAGCCGCCTGAATACTCCCCCGCGCGGCCTGATGGCCAGCGTGAAGAAGCGTTCAGTTTTGCACGACGTTACAGCCACCCGCGTTCCGCAAACGAAGTGTAGCCTTCATAGCCGACCACCACGTGATCCAGCAACCACCCGACAAACCCTGAGTATGGCACCAGAAACACAAAGGGCAGCCCGTGGCTGCCCTTTTTATGTCTGACTAAAAAGTTCTTTTGCATCAATGTTTGTCTTCAACCCGCAGCTTAGCAATCTCTTCCAGCTTCAAACCCGTGGCATCAGAGATTTGCTGATCACTAAGCACCCCAAATGACAACAGATTGCGGACAGTCTCGCGCTTCTCCGCCAGGGCGCGTAGCTCAGCCTCACGACGGCCTTCCAGCAGGCCTTCCTGCAGGCCTTCCAAGCGTTCTTTCTTAACCAGATTTTCCAGATTCTCTGCCAACATATCTCTGTCCTCCGTTAAACTGTCGAGCCGCTCCAAATGAAGGCCTGCGCCCAACCTGCTCAGGTGACGCTTAATCCAGCGGGTAATAATACGATCTACCCGTTCCTTGTTAGGATCCGCTTCGATAATCCCAACCACTCGATCCACAGCTTGCTGCAAGGCCTCCCAGCTATGGCCTGCGTTCTCAATACCAAACACGCCGCTCAGGGGTGAGTGGTGATTGCTCAATTCTTCATCCGTGTAGCGTCCCTCGTCAATCAGGTAATAGCGAAGGTGTGGCTGGTACGCTCTCAGAAACTCCGGGGGTTCCGGCTGCACCATGTCGTAAATATCCTGTTGAGCCGACCAGCGCTGAGAGCCATTGTACAGAACCACCGGAAAGATCGGCGGCAAGCCTTGCCGCGCCGTGGTAGACCGATTCTTCAGCAGGTGATCGTAAAAACAAGCCACATAGTGCATCAGGCGCAGCGGCATGGTGTTATCAATTTTGGATTGAAACTCCAACAAAATGTAGAGAACTACATCCTGCGTTACCCCATTCCATGTGACGTCCACTGACCACACAACATCCTCAAACTTTTCCTCAAACAGCGGCGTGATGTAGTTCCCGCTGTGCTGCTTGAGCGTGGAGAAGTTCATCAGGCTTGCGATCTCATTCGGTGCAAAACCCTCTATCAACTGCTGCACAAATTCCGGGTGGCTAAACAACTCTTTGTAGCCGGTGTCATGGTGATTGCTGGCCATTCATTTCCTTCTTATTTCTGATGTTCAATTGTACCACATTTCGGCTTGTCAAGCATTTTCCCTGCACCGTCGCGCGCGGCAAAGGCAAAAAAAAGAAAGCCGCCTGAATACTCCCCCGCGCGGCCTGATGGCCAGCGTGAAGAAGCGTTCAGTTTTGCACGACGTTACAGCCACCCGCGTTCCGCAAACGAAGTGTAGCCTTCATAGCCGACCACCACGTGATCCAGCAACCACCCGACAAACCCTGAGTATGGCACCAGAAACACAAAGGGCAGCCCGTGGCTGCCCTTTTTATGTCTGACTAAAAAGTTCTTTTGCATCAATGTTTGTCTTCAACCCGCAGCTTAGCAATCTCTTCCAGCTTCAAACCCGTGGCATCAGAGATTTGCTGATCACTAAGCACCCCAAATGACAACAGATTGCGGACAGTCTCGCGCTTCTCCGCCAGGGCGCGTAGCTCAGCCTCACGACGGCCTTCCTGACGGCCTTCCTGCAGGCCTTCCAGCAGGCCTTCCTGCAGGCCTTCCTGCAGGCCTTCCAAGCGTTCTTTCTTAACCAGATTTTCCAGATTCTCTGCCAACATATCTCTGTCCTCCGTTAAACTGTCGAGCCGCTCCAAATGAAGGCCTGCGCCCAACCTGCTCAGGTGACGCTTAATCCAGCGGGTAATAATACGATCTACCCGTTCCTTGTTAGGATCCGCTTCGATAATCCCAACCACTCGATCCACAGCTTGCTGCAAGGCCTCCCAGCTATGGCCTGCGTTCTCAATACCAAACACGCCGCTCAGGGGTGAGTGGTGATTGCTCAATTCTTCATCCGTGTAGCGTCCCTCGTCAATCAGGTAATAGCGAAGGTGTGGCTGGTACGCTCTCAGAAACTCCGGGGGTTCCGGCTGCACCATGTCGTAAATATCCTGTTGAGCCGACCAGCGCTGAGAGCCATTGTACAGAACCACCGGAAAGATCGGCGGCAAGCCTTGCCGCGCCGTGGTAGACCGATTCTTCAGCAGGTGATCGTAAAAACAAGCCACATAGTGCATCAGGCGCAGCGGCATGGTGTTATCAATTTTGGATTGAAACTCCAACAAAATGTAGAGAACTACATCCTGCGTTACCCCATTCCATGTGACGTCCACTGACCACACAACATCCTCAAACTTTTCCTCAAACAGCGGCGTGATGTAGTTCCCGCTGTGCTGCTTGAGCGTGGAGAAGTTCATCAGGCTTGCGATCTCATTCGGTGCAAAACCCTCTATCAACTGCTGCACAAATTCCGGGTGGCTAAACAACTCTTTGTAGCCGGTGTCATGGTGATTGCTGGCCATTCATTTCCTTCTTATTTCTGATGTTCAATTGTACCACATTTCGGCTTGTCAAGCATTTTCCCTGCACCGTCGCGCGCGGCAAAGGCAAAAAAAAGAAAGCCGCCTGAATACTCCCCCGCGCGGCCTGATGGCCAGCGTGAAGAAGCGTTCAGTTTTGCACGACGTTACAGCCACCCGCGTTCCGCAAACGAAGTGTAGCCTTCATAGCCGACCACCACGTGATCCAGCAACCACCCGACAAACCCTGAGTATGGCACCAGAAACACAAAGGGCAGCCCGTGGCTGCCCTTTTTATGTCTGACTAAAAAGTTCTTTTGCATCAATGTTTGTCTTCAACCCGCAGCTTAGCAATCTCTTCCAGCTTCAAACCCGTGGCATCGGAGATTTGCTGATCACTAAGCACCCCAAATGACAACAGATTGCGGACAGTCTCGCGCTTCTCCGCCAGGGCGCGTAGCTCAGCCTCACGACGGCCTTCCTGACGGCCTTCCAGCAGGCCTTCCAGCAGGCCTTCCTGCAGGCCTTCCTGCATACCCTCCAAGCGTTCTTTCTCACGCTCCAAGCGTTCCACGGTGTTGATATAAGGCATGTGTTTTTCCTCCTGTATGGCGTAGACCGCCTTTACAAATTCCGGTTCCAAACCTCTCGGCAACTGAATCATCCAATCGATAATGTTAAACAGCCGAATGATCTCATCGCGCTGATAACCTTGCTCAAACAGCAGCCGTGTCAGGGCGACCTTGGTCTCCTTGCGTGACGCCCCGTCCTTAATCCGCTTAGCTTTGATCTGGGCCATCACAACCAGAGCAAACACGTTATCGCTGGTTTCCAGCTCCGCCCAACGTGTTTCCCAGTCAATCAGTTTAGCGATGGGGAAAGTAAACACCAGCTCACAGCCCCAGCGCTTATACTGAAACAGCGTTGGCCGGAAGCTGTCGCGAGTGTCCGCCAAAACGGCCAGGCTCACCACATCCATCCCGTAACGATCCCGCAGCCGATACTGATAAGTATACATGCGCTCGGCAAAATCGTCTTCCGGCTCACCCTGCACCTCCACGTGAATGAGCACCCAGGTTTCGCCACCGTCTTTAGCGTAGACCTTAATAAGCTTGTCGGCATAGCGTCGGCCACTGTGCGCATCGGCGGTAATCTGCTGTAGCTCATTATCAAGAAAACTGTAGCCCTTTGACCAGTCTACGTGCACATTCATCGCTGGAAAAAGTAACTCAAGAAATTCTTCAAAATACGCCTCCAGCGCCATCTTCCACGGGCTGTCGTGGTCGGCGCGACGGTGATCCTCTTGCTGAGTCATGCGTTCTCCTTTATGAATGGCCCTAGTTTACCACACACCCTCACCCGCCTGAGTGTGCTCGGCCCTACCCCATTGGCTCGTTGCCTGAATAAAACCAAAAAAAGAGTCGCTGCGCCTCCCACACACCCACGCCGCCTTAAGCGAGCGTGAGACTGGGCTTGGCAGTGACGTTACAACCACCCGCGTTGTGCTGGATGGCGTGTTTGATCACCTCCCGTGGGTACACGGCGGCACCGTCGAGGGTACCCCGGAACAGCTCTTCAAACCGTATCACGCGATGCCGGTTGTCCAGCAGCAGAATACCAAACACTTCGTAGGGATAATCCAGAAGCAGCGTTTGCAGGCAGCGATTGGTTTGATCGGGGGTTGTCAGTTTGCTGCCTTTGCGCAGTTTGCGCCGGGCCAACAGTTTGGCCAGGTGCAACAGTTGGGCATCGGTCACATCGCCCTCGACCCGATAGGTATCGGGGGTTTCTCCGGCCATCAGTTTTGGGGGCAGTACGGTATCCATGAGAATGCTCCTTGCACAGTTTGAAATGACCAGGGTCAGGGGCAGGATGAAATCGTTATAAAGAACCCGCACTCGGCAGGCATGAAAGGGTCAGGCCTGTTTGGCCAGGGGTTGTGTGGATGGCTTTACGTCTTCAGAAGTGCGTTCCGGTTCAGGTTTTACCTGCAGGCTCCATCCCTCTCTGAGGGTGATGTCCACGTAGTAAATCGGGGTACCCCGGCTTTGGCGGGTGGACTTGCCTCGGAGCCTGAGCTCCAGAGGCAGGCAGGCCAGTCGGTTGCCGGAAATGGCTTTGAAGTACGCCAGTCGGGCGGCAAGC
Source organism: Marinobacter sp. M3C (assembly GCF_023311895.1). Taxonomy (GTDB): domain Bacteria; phylum Pseudomonadota; class Gammaproteobacteria; order Pseudomonadales; family Oleiphilaceae; genus Marinobacter. Next base: position 4,490,803 of record NZ_CP092284.1, on the reverse strand, counting down.
GTGCGTATGGAGTTGAAGCCGGTGGTGCGGAAGATAAAACTGCCCAACGGATCATCCTACCCAATCACCACGTTCAGCCGGCCATAGGGCTTGCAGGCGCCGCCTTGGGCCAGTGGACAGGCGTCTGGGGCAGGCACGGCAGGGTTTCCATGCCCTCACGGGTGCGGCGTTTGCACTGCTCGCCGTCGCCCACGCACAGGGGCCTCGCCGTTTGTCGATCAAACAGCGCGTATTCGGCGCGCAGGTTCAGATCCGGCTCGTTGAACAACAAGCGAATGGGTATTTGGCGCGCAAGAAGGAGTGCCTGTCCATGACCCAGGCAATGACGTTATAATCGGCGGAATGGGCAACGATAATCTAACAGGTGGTTCCGGGAACGACACATTCGTGAAGCGTTCAGGCGACAACGATGACACAATCACTGATTTCGAAAACGATACGGGGCCGTCCAACGGAGACAAAATAGACGTCAGCGCCTACGGATTGAACTTTGACCAAATTGGGTTCGAGACAGAGGTGAACGGTCTTCGAGTTCGACTTGGAGCAGATAGCATGCTACATCAATCAACTTTACCTCAACGTACTAGAGCGCCCTGCGGATTTATCTGGCATGGATTACTGGCTGATGGACATAGAGCAGAAGGGCCGTAGCCACGCCGACGTGCTGGTCAGTTTCGCTCAATCGGCAGAGAATCGCGCGAACGCTAATGACTGGCTGCCCGGCCTGGATTATGACGCCTCCGCCAATGATTGGTTTATTGCCTGAGAGCCGTTACATCCATATAGATACAGCAAGGGCAGCCCTAATTGGCTGCCCTTGTCATGTTCGTAACTCTCATTGAGTTTCGGTCAGTGCTTGATATCTGACCTTAACCGACTGACCTCATCAAACGTCAAACCAGCAATCTCCGCAATCACCTGGTCGTTCATCTCGGTACGGTTAATTAGATTGCGGGCCATCTCTTGCCTGGCTTCACGCTGTCCCTCCGTCTTAGCGTCATTCAACAAAGATACTTCATCCCGAAGTGCCCGCTCCCTAACGAACGCCAGACGACGAGCTTCCTCGTCCGCACTTAACTCGCGGATGCGGCTCATCGCCTTCTTAACCGGTTCATGTTCCACATTGGCCATGGTCAATTCCTCCTGCCAGTGCTTGAAAAAAGTAATCCAGGCGCGCAGTGGGCCTTCTGGCAAGCCCAGGTGATCCGCTTTGTTCAGTTCGATCAGGTTCATCTGCAAAATGTTCCCCAGCGAAATATTGGGCTGGGCTTCATCACGCATCTCGAAACGCCACACCGCCTGTTGGCGTTCAGACTCTGATTCCGTAAACAGATCAAAGTCCAGCAGATGCTACCCCACCGAGGCACGCAGCTCCTAGTAATCATCACCCGCATTCAGCTGGGTGCCCAGAGTACGAGCCAGATAGAACAGACCCCGCTTGTGCCAGGTTCCATAGCGACGAACTTGTATCTCGACATTATAGCAGTGACCATCACCATCCCGAGCCAGTACGTCGAGAATAATGTACTTGATAGTAGTGCCTGTCCATGGCAGGGCAGGCACAGGCCCTTCCGGATGCTTAGGATGTCCCTGCCTGGAGGAAAGAGGAATGCCTGTCCAGGAAAGGTCGGATCACGCTGCCGGTTCTTCGTGTGGCCGAGCAGTCAAGTCCACGCCCAAAGCACGCGTCACGGCGAGCATTGTTTTCAAGGTAGGATTACCTTGCTCACTGAAGGAGCGATACAGCTGCTCACGGGAAAGTCCCGTTTCACGGGCCAGTTCTGTCATGCCCTTGGCGCGAGCCACGACGCCCATTGCTTTGGCAATGTAGGCGATATCACCCGTTTCCAGGGCATCGGTGAGAAACACCGCAATGGCTTCCTCGCTCTTCAGCGCCGCCGCTGGATCGTAATCGTAAATCTTGTCGCTCATAACGCCTCTCACCCTGCTGCCAGACGTACTGCAGTGTCGATATCACTTTGCTGGGTATCAAGCATGAATCAACTGTAGTTCTTAGACTACAAAACCGCAAGGCCGAACGAGATGAGTGCCTGTCCATGCACATCATGATATTCAGTGCTATACGTAAGTCTCGCTGCAATAGGCGCTTACGGCGTCCGGGACTTCGCCTTTTTAACAACGGCAAGACAAATGGCCTCGTTTTATTTTAACGGACTGACAAGCGGATTTGGCAGGCATTGTTAAACCAGGCAACTCCATCTTGAACAAGGTCAACAGACAGCAGGTAATCACCGTTATCGACCGGGGGAAAGATGACGTTGACCTCGACTAGCTCCCCTTTGCGTAGGTCCCCTGCCAGCCCTGCGCGTAATATGTCAGGTTGGACGGGCGTGCCATCCGGTGCTAACAGATGAGCGCCCACGCGCACCGGATAGGGACCTCTCGAAGACCATGTTGTCTGCGACAGGTTCCGAACCTGAAGTGGTATCCTCACCGTTTCATCTGCAGGAATCTTTAACTCCTCCGGACAGCCTTCCAGCTTTCCATGTCGGGCATCCCTGGGTAAGGCAGACCGCATTATAGAAACAGGGCCTCCATCGTAAAGCTTCTCCATGATATTGAAATCATAGACAAGCACTCGGAAGTGATCGACATCATGGATGACTGTAGGTTGACCAAGTAGCGTAAGGATGTGATCGCTTATCAATTTCTCCTCTTGCGCACTCAATATCAGGAAAGTCGGTCCGCGGTAGAAGGAAGGGCGATACCAGGCTTCAGAGGTCAGGACTCTGAATGGTGTGATTCCGTCGCTATTTACATTGACCCCCACGATTCTAACATCACCCGCGCTCAACACCGTATTGACGGAAGCATTCCAGAAACTTGCATAGCCATACTCGAGATCATGCTCACGCAGCAAAGAGATCAGCGGGTCAAATTGACTCTTCTTGAAGCGCAGTTCGCCGCTTTCACCCTGTGTCAGCCCATCTGCAACAAGGTGCTGCCAGGAAAATATTGAATGAAAAACCAGTACAACAAAATAGAGGTGCCAGATACGGGGACCCCAATTTTTCGCCAGTGTAGAGATGAAAATAATGCTAATTGTTGTGGACAGCACCTGCAGCAGTGAGAAGTAGCGAATTGCGGGCATGGCTATTGCCAGATTATTGCTGAAAAGGTAGAAAATTAGCGTCAAGGTAAAACTGATACAGTAAAATACGACCAGCGTAAAGAGCAGGTGGCTGCCGATTTTTCCAATTTTAAACAGCAGCACCCAGGGTAGAAAGAAAAGCCATCCGAACAGCAGGATGCGGAAGATCATTTCAATACCATCCAGCGACACGATCGATGTGTTATAAAACGTTGGCAGGCTGTATTCAGAGTCAGGATGGAACGCTACTCCAGCAGAAAAAAAGTATCCTTCAATGAAAAGATCAAGGTGTCTGGCGATCTGTTCAAAGCTGGTGATCGTCAAGGAAGCGGAGATGTCCATATAGCTGACAGCATTGATCAACCACTTCTTGTTTAAAAGCAGGCCTAAACCGTAGAAAAAAAGAAGAAAGCCAATAAGGAAAGCAAGAAATGAATAGTTGGACGCTTCAAATATTTTACTTTTTTGAAGTTTTCTTTCCGTTAGCATTCCGTCACGCAAGTATTTCGTACACATGATGATGATCAACACAGCGCAAAGCGGAAGCAATATGCTGAATAGAAAGCGGATACCAGTCAGGCCTAATAGAAAAAGGAGAATGGCCAGTGCCGCCAAGTGCCATCGGTCTATCTGCGCCTCTTTCCGCGACTTTATCGGTAACAGGGCGCCAAAGGTCAGGAGCAGAAACAGGAATCCCCAGGCATAGCCATGGGACATCTGTCCAAAGAGGCTCTCGGATACATAAGCGGAAATTCCGGTAAAAATCGTTGCCACCAGAGCGAAAAGTACCGTATTTGATAAATGATGGCGCTTGGCAAAGTAGACTGTCGAAGCTAAAAGAAGCCCGGTAAAGATCCATCCGGAAGCAGCGTGAAGGGCAAAGCTATTTTCAAAAAAAAGCAGTAGAGGAGCAATAATGGCATGGTTAAAAATAATCCATATATCACCATTTCCATAATACCATTCTTCTGGAAAAAACTGGCCTGTCCTTGCGATCTCTCCAGCCAGAACATTGATGATTGCTGAGTCAGAGTGGAAAAATACACGGTAGGTGACTGATTGATAGAAAATAACGGCGAAAACATTGACGATCGCGACTGCAAGAAATAGCGTTTCAATGATCCTTAAGCGTCCTTTCAACTTCTTTCTCCTACACGGCCAGCAAAAGTCCAATAATGGTTGATTAAATAGTTGGTCAGCGGAATGACCAGAACAACAAATGCCTGTGAAATGCCATAGTGAAATCCAAAATTGTTGACTCCTACATGCATGATAAGCGCATTGAGAAGCAAGCCGCTGCAGGAAACGGAAAGATATTTGATGAAGGTTGGCAGATGATTCCCGCGGGTTTTAAATGTCCAGAAGTAGTTCAGTATATAAGAAATTATCACCGTTAGAATAAAGCCGCAGGAGGATGCTTTTACGGCGTCGACGGCATATATTTCGACCAGAAAAAAGAGGGTTCCAAAATGAACAGTCGTCCCTATCAGGCCGGTGATGCCGTATCTGATGATTTGTCTTGTGTTGATCATGGTTCGGTTGCCAATACCCTTTAGCAAAAAAACATTATTATTTCTCTTCTTCAGTTTCTGGGCGGTGAAATTGGCGGACAATATACAAAGGTCGTTGCTTGGTTTCTTCAAAGATACGGCTGATGTATTCACCGAGAATTCCTATACCGGAAAGAATCAACCCGCCCATAAAAAAAATCGCAATTATAATGGTTGGATAGCCTGGAATTTCGGAGCCGATAATGAGAGTTTTTATAAAAACATAAATTGCGTAGACGATAGCGGAAAAAGAACACATCAAACCGATATGAGTCCATATCTTCAATGGAAGGCTGCTGAATGAAATAAAACCATCGATAGCGAAACGAAGCAGTTTGCGGTAGTCCCATTTGGTCTCGCCCGCACTGCGCTCCCGTAACGGATGGTATATATGGCACAGCCTGAAACCGATCCAGTTAAAGAGCCCCTTGTTGAATCGCGCCCGCTCTGGCAGCGTAAGCAAGGCATCAATTGCTTTTCGATCAAGCAAACGAAAATCTCCTTCTCCCTGCATGATCTTTACTTCTGATATCTTATTGAATATTTTATAGAAATAGGTTGCTGTTAGCCGTTTGGTAAATGTCTCTATCTGGCGATCCTCACGTACGGCTGAAACAATCTCATAGCCGTCGTGCCATTTTCCCAGCATTTCAGGAATGTATTCAGGGGGGTGCTGCAGATCGGCATCCATGGTGATGGCGACGGCCCCGGAACAGTGAGCCAGCCCAGCGATAAGAGCGGCCTCTTTACCGAAGTTGCGGGATAAATCAACAATGGCCAGTTCTGGGATTCTCTGTTGGTATTGCACCAGGATATCGAGAGTGGTGTCCGAACTGCCGTCATTTACTGCAATAATTTCAAACGGGCCCATATCTCGGCAGATGGGAATCAGCACATCGAAGAGCGCTGGAAGCCCCGCTTCCTCATTCATCATTGGGACGACGATACTGATCATGGTTTTTACTTATCAGCAGATGGTCACCTTTAGATGGCGACGGAAAATATTTGAAAAATTATAGGCTGATCAATTCCCTCTTTGCGGGAACCGTTACTTAACGGACTAAGATCAGATGGCCGGTAGACTAACCTTTAAAGGATAATAAAACAAATATTTGGCTGCCGGTCGAGGAAAGTTCTTTAGGGAAGTGGGATGATCGATCGACCCAGTAGCTATTGCCCTTTGCATTCGAGCTGCGGCCTAAAAAATTGGCATAAAATGAAGGAGATGAGTGCCTGTCCATGCACATCCCTGATGCACATCACCTAACTGACACAAGCCGACAGTAGAACGAGTACCTGTCGATGACTTACCCATACCCCCCGCCAAGACTTTAGGCCGCAAATGCTATTGATTAGATTCAAGCTTAAAAGCTCAAATTATCATCGCCCTCGAAAAAAGCTTCCAGATCGTCCGCAGGGTTTATCCCCGCGCGACTTGGCGCTGGGTTCAGCTTTATCAAGCGCTGAAGCACGTGTATTTGACCTAACGACACATTCACAGCATATCCAAGTGCCAAAGCACCGTTACGACGCAGCGCCAAAAATTCATTGTCGTCAAGCTTTGCCAAAGCCTGTTCGTCCATATAAAACAAATCGGAAAGTTCAAAATCGCCGAATCGGGCCGTCAAGTTTTCAGACCACGGCGCCATTACCCTAGCCGCATGCAATGCAGTGATTGCTTTTGTGGTGGCCTGTAGTTTTGGCGCACTAGCTTCAAGGCGCTGCCTCACGGCGGCTAAAGCTTCACTCATATTACCTTCAAGATCAAAAAATGAATCTCCGCCCTTCTCAACCAACGCGCCACTGGCTTTATCAAAGGTTATGAAGCCGCGCTCACCCACCCGCACCAATTCAAACGGCCAATTTTCGAGGGTTTGGGGTGTATAGGCTCCCAACCAAGCGCCATCTCGCACAAATAGATTACATTTTGCAGTGTGACCACAAACTGCGACCAACTGCCAAACCCCTTCATTTTGAGTAAACGCTATGGGCATACTAGTGGCCGCGCCTACCAGCTCACCAATGTGTAAAGGAAGCAATGGCTTGCTGGCTGCAAAAGCCATATTGCCTGGTTTTTGCCAGCGCAAACCCTCGCATTCCTTAGCACTTACTACAAGACGGTTAAACATTGCCTACTCCTGCTGCACTCAAATGTTAAGTTCATGAGATGCCATGGTAAAGCGCCAAGTGCAACCGGGCAACGTTAGTTCGACTGGATATACACGCAGCTCAACGTTACTATTCTTCACTACGGCACCCGACAAGGAGTCACTCATGCCCAGGCCCAGAGCAGAACAAATCAGTGTTGCAGACACCCCTTACTACCATGTTATTTCCCGCTGTGTGCGCCGTACCTTTCTGTGCGGAGAAGACCGCCAAACCGGGCGCAACTACGAGCATCGACGAGGCTGGATTGAGGAACGGATTCGGCTGCTGTCTTCGGTATTTGCCTTAGACATTGCCGCCTACGCGGTGATGGCCAATCATTACCACCTCGTAGTAAAACTCAGCCCAGATGACGTTATACCTTTAACTGACGACAAGGTGCTGGAACACTGGTGTTGCCTGTACAAAGGCGCACCGCTGGCTCAGCGGTATATGGATGGGCAAGACCTGTGCGACGCCGAGTTGCGAGTGGTGGCGCGATACGCTGAAACTTACCGAGCCCGGCTTGGGGACCTTAGCTGGTTTATGAAATGCCTGAACGAACCCATCGCAAGCCAAGCCAACCGGGAAGATAAGTGCACGGGTCACTTCTGGGAAAGCCGGTTCAAATCCTACCCGCTAGACACCGAAGAAGCCGTACTAACCTGCATGGCTTACGTGGACCTTAATCCAATTCGTGCGGCTATCGCCGATACCCCTGAGACCTCAAAATACACCAGCGTTCGGGAACGCATTCAACAAAGATTCAACCTGGCGGACGCCATCAAGAACCAGACCGAACAAAAAACACTGAACAACTTCACGCTACCCCTTAAACCGCTACTGGGTTTCGAGGAGCGAATTCATCGGGGTTTTCAACGGGGTGTGCTGTTTTGCCTGGAAGACTACCTAACGCTGGTGGACGAAACCGGGCGCATCACACGAAGGGGCAAACGCGGCGCCATCACCCCGAATCTCTTGCCCATTTTGGAACGCCTGAACCTGGACCCCGACCGCTGGTGCGAGCGGGCCACAGCGTTTGAGGAAACTTACGGCGACTACCGCAAAAAACGCCGACGAGCGGCCTAGCGCCCTACCCTTTCGAGCCATTCCCCGTCACCGGCGACAGTACCTAGTAGTGCCTGTCCATGGCAAGGCAATGTTTTTGAGCGGCTTTTGGGGGTGTTTTACGTAATCGGGAATTATGCGCAGTAGGAGGGAAGAGAAAAGAGAGGAAACGGAGCGAGAAAGAGTGCCTGTCCATGACAAAAACAGAAACGGGAAGGAAGAGTGCCTGTCCATGACAAAAACGATAAATCTCGCCAAGTTCGGGACATTTTTGAGCGGCTTTTGGGGGTGTTTTACGTAATCGGGAATTATGCGCAGTAGGAGGGAAGAGAAAAGAGAGGAAACGGAAGGGAGGAGTGCCTGTCCATGATAACAATTAGAAGGGAGGAGTGCCTGTCCATGACAACAATTTGTCCATGGATGATTGCCTGGTAGAACCTGAAATCACCTGACCGGTAACCCACTATGAACACACTTCAACAACACCCCAGACTGATCAAACCGGATAAAGCCATACTTGGAATCTGCTGAGGGACCCATGAAGATCCACGGACGAAGCACAGCCAGGGATGGCAACACATGATGATCCAAGGAAGGAGACGGCGGTTGTTACAGCCCAAAAGACTCAGCACACAATGACCATACTCACACAAAGAAAAACCCCACCAAGCGAACCTGATGGGGTTTTCTTTTTCTTGCTTTAACCAAGAGCCACCTTACGGTGACTCAAGGCATCCTTCTCAAAGAGAGGGATTAAACCACGTTTTCAAACATGATAGAGCCAACATCAGCTGTGATAGCACCAGTAATGTCAACCAAGCCAGTGGCACCTGTAACATCGCTTAGTTCAACCAGCGAGTCGACTGCGCCGTTCTGGCCAAACACGTAGGTATCACCACCGAACTCGAATGCCAGGAGTTCACCATCATCCGCAGCAACTGCCGCTGCTTCGGACAGCCACTCAGCCAGCGTATCAACGCCAGAAGCGCCAGTACCAGAGACCGTGAGAATACCGTTAGCCACAGTGTAGGTAACGCCAACACCTTGACCAGCACCCGTTCCGTTGGCTTCAGCTGCAACAGTAACATCCGCGCTAAGGTTATCCGACATATTAAATGACAGGATATCAGCACCCGCACCGCCCGCTGAGGCTGCCTGGAATGCGGCCGCGCCAACAACAGTTGCGCCAGCGACGGCAACCGAAGTGAGACCGAAGTCAGTGACAACGTCTGCACCCGCTGTTGACGAGTCATTGATCGGGGTTGCAGTTGTAGCATCCGAGACAAACGCGAAGGCATCACGACCCGCACCACCGCTCAGCGAATCCTGGCCAGTGCCACCGGTAATGGTATCGTTGCCTGCGCCACCAGAGATGGTGTCTTTAGCAGCATTACCAGTCAGCGTGTCATTACCAGCACCACCAGTGATGGAAACAGTCGCTGCTGCGGTAGTATTCGCAGAAGCAAAGGTCACAGCCAGATTTGCCGCAGTATCAACGGTCGCTGCACTATCTGCCACAACACCTGAAGCATCAAAGCTGGTGATCGCGGTGTTGCCAGTGTTGGTCAGATCCAGACCATTGTTACCAGCTACCGTTACGCTGGTCGCATCTGTCGCAACCAAAGTAGCAGTGTCAATAGTCGCTGCAGCGTCGCCGTCGGTTCCAGCGTCTACAGTGCTGAGGTTGACAGTTTCAATGCCGGCCAGAGTCACTGTACCGAAACCTACCACATTATTGGTGCTGTTGCTCAGATCGACGTTGAACACATCGCCAGCAGTCAGTACGGCGTTAGTGACATTTGCAGCAACCGCAGTGCTGGCTGCATCAAGAGTCAGCTTACCGCCAGAGGTGTAGCCGTTCAGGGTCAGACTGGTAGCACCGCGAGTGACTACCTCGTTAACACCATTGATACCGACCAAATTGACCGTTTCACTTCCAACGGTTGTGAGGTCCAGCACTTCAAAGCCAGTAAAGGCAGTATTAAACGCCGCGTTATCGTCAGCTGCAGCAGCCAGAGTTGCAGTCATGACAATTGTGTCTTTACCGTCACCTGCGTTAACTGAACCAACTTTGCCAGCAACAGTTGAGGTAGCACCACCGTAGGTAACGCTATCGTCGCCAGCGCCCATGTCAACAGCAGTTTCCATTGCATTGCTCAGTACAACAGCATCGGCACCTGCGCCACCGGTGAACGCAGTGGTGGCCGCAATCGCCGTAGCACCAAAACTAGCACCTGCCGTGTTGGTTACTGTGATGGTGTCAGCACCGGTAAAGTCCTGATCCGTCAACGTGAGCTTGGCATCGCCAGCTACATTTACCGTCGTCGCACTTGAAGCGATCAAATCGGAAACAGTAGAAGCAGCAGTTGAAGAATCAATGTTAACGGTGGTGTAGTCAGCATCCAGAGTAGTCGCGCCAGCAGTCAGACCGCTTACGTTCAGAGCTAGGGTATCAACTACGGCGGTTGTCAATGCACCTGCAGTCACGCCCAGACTACCGCCTGTGCCTTCCAAGTTCACGGTGGTGAGAGCACCAGAGTCGATAGTAGAATTGCCGTAGCTATCGAGGGAAACAGTTGCGATTGTACCGGCGGCTGTCGCAGACGCTTGGTTGGCGTCGTTAATGGTCACGGAACCAGCTGTGAAACCAACCACGCCAGCAGCTGTGGATGTAGCAGTCAGGCCAGTGCCAGTATCCGTTTGATTGACCGTCACTGCAGTTGTGTTTGCATCACCCGTTACACCGATAACACCACCAACAGTGTCGTTACCAGTCGCTGCGGCGTTGCCTGCGTTCTGGGTAACATTAACTGTTGAACCGCCAGTTACGTTGACCGAACCAGATGTCTCGGTGCCTGCATCACCGCCGGTCACGTTTACATCGACAGTACCCGCAGCAGCGGTAGTTCCGCCAACACTGATATTATCGAGGACGTTATCGGTAGAGGTAACGGTTACGTCCTTGCCACCATTCACTGTAACTGTGGCCGCATCAGCAGTGGCAGCAACGTCAGTCGTAGCAGCAGCTGTCAGAATCTGCGCACTATCGTTGTTGACACTCAGTGAGGTCAGACCGGAGAAAGATGTGGTGTTCAGTGTAACGGCCGCGTCGCTGGTTACATTGATGTTTTCAACGTTCGCGACAGTGGCACCAACCGGAGCACCAGTAATTGCTGTGCCCGTTACGATGTTGAAAGTATCTTCACCGGCACCACCATTCAGGGAGTCGCCAGTAGTCCATACCGCACCATTCGCATTGTCAGCACCATTGAAGGTGTCGTTGCTCGCACCACCGGAGAAACTGTCGGCACCTTGAGTGAGCGTAAAAGTATCCCCAGAAGACTGAGTTCCACCATCAGTAGCAGCTTTCGAGTCCAAAACCGACGCACGAGTACCATCAACACTGTCGACAGCCGCTTTGGCTCCATCGCGAGTAAAGCCAGTACCGACATTAGCTGCATAATAAGTAGCAGCTTCGGTCTTGTTGTCCAGCGCCAAACGATCGTTTGCGCCAGCAGCGTTGGTCAATGCCAGAACGAGCTGGTCAATGTTTACTGAAGAACCTTCACCGCTAACCCAGTAGTTCAGGCCAGCTGATTCAGCAGCGCGTTCAAACAGGTTTTGATACAGCTCTGAAACCACCTGAGCGCGGCTCAGAAGACCCAAGCCATCGGCGTATTCTGGCTGTTCATTAACGATGTTCGCACGCAGCTGTTCAATAGACAGAACACCGGTTGTGATTTCGTTGGTCCAGTAATCCAGGCCAGCTTTATCAGCTGCACGACCCAAAAGGCCGATGTAGATCTGCTGAACTTGCTGCTCAACTGTTAAAGTTGCCATAACTCGTTATTCTCCGTTGGTTAAGTCGAAACGACTAATTCAGGCTTGGTTTGTGCCCTAGGCATCCGTCGATGCCGGCCTGATATGTACTCCTTGGGACAATGCCCTAAAGGTCGAACATCTCAGCTGCAGCCCACGATCACTGACCGAAGTGCTGCATATTACTGCGACCTGTTAACAGGCTTGTCGCAATTGTGGCACGAATCCTAGCACTCGAACCCCACTCTGACAAGCTTGTTCAGGCTCCGTATATAAGAGGATTTGCGTCGCCCTTACACATTGCCACCCAAGATCACTTCGTGGTTGCTTTATAGCTCACCTGATTACAAGCGGTCAACCTTCCTTCGAACTCAAATCTATAAAAAATGATTTGGCACCAGAATGTTACAAAGCTTTACACTTGAAGGGCGTTAATGACCATTCATGTAACTGTAACTCTGCTCAAAACGTAGACAGCGGAACCCTGGATTATTAGGATGACTGCTTCTTGTTTACTATCCGGCGCCCTCACCTTTTCACTCGGCTACCAGCAGGCTGTCATCGTTTATGCCCAACCCGTCAAACGTCACCGCTGTTATAAACCTGTTGAAACGCCGGGCACTGGAGCGAGACAAGCAACAACACCTTGCGCTCAGCTACGGCCTGGTTGTGGTGTTTTTCTTTATTGTTCCCAGCCTTCCGGTTGCGGCGGGCGGCACCCTGGCACTGGGCCTGTGCAAGGAAGCGTGGGACAAGCACTACGGCTCTGGGTTTTGCTGGTATGACATGCTGGCCAATGCTGCGGGAACCGGTGCCGGCATGGCCACCATTGTAGCCTTTACCGGTTAAGCCACAAAGACCGCAGAAGGTTGAAGGTTCGCTTTGCAACCACCGGGTAGGCCCTTGACTCACGCCACTGGCGCAAGCGTTCGGGGTCTGGCCCAAGCTGCCCGGCCAGGGCCTGGGCCAGGCCGTCGCGAATGGCTTCTGCGCTGGTGCCCGGCAGAATTGCCACTGCCGGCTCTACGTCGCCAAATATCGGCAAAGGGGTTACCAGCACCGGCCTGCCAGACGCTATAGCCATACGCACTGCGGCGCTGGAAGACTCCCCGGTTTGCTGATACGGCAAGGCAATCACACTGGCTTGCTGCAACAGGCCCAAACATTCACCATTGCGAAGGAACCGATGCTCGGCATGAACGGCATCGGCAATACCGAGTTCGCCGATGCGTTGGTGCAATGTTTTTATGAATTGGGCCGATACAGGGTCTTGGTGTTCGGCATTGAGCAGTAACAGGACCAGCTGGGGGTTTTCCCGGTGCAGCTGGGCGAATGCCTCTATCAGCTGTTCAAGCCCTTTATGGGGCAAGGCAAAACCGTAGGACGCAATGCAAGGCCGGCCGTTGAAGTTCCATTCAACCGGTTCTGGTTCAATATCGGCAATACCGTGGGGCATCAGCAGCGTATTGCTGACGATGCCAGCCTGGGCCAGGCGGTTAAGGTCTGGCACTGTATGCACCAGTACACGGTCTGCCAGCTCGGCGGCGCGGGCCAGCCGGGTGAGTGCCTTTCTGGGTTCCGGGTCCACCGTGGAATGCAAAGTAAAGGTTACTACGATGCCGCTGGCCTTGAGGGTAGCAATCAGCTGGGCCAAGGCGTCGAAATCGAAGAAGTAGTAGTTCATCTGGATAACCACTGCGTCTAGCTTGGCGGCCAGCAGCTGGCGGGCCAGTTCGTGCAGCGGGTCTTGATCATTCTGATGCCAGCAGCGAATCACCTGCGGGCCGTTTCCACTGTCGTCGCTACCGCTGTTGTGTGGGGCGAACACAATCACCTGGTCGTGCTTATTGGTTTCAGTGAGGTGTTCCGAGTAGGTGGCCACCCCGCAGCGTTGGTTCCAGGTGCTTACCCAGCCTACCCGCAAGGGCCGCTGGATATCTTCGTTTTGCCTGCGCTGTATAATGTCGTCCGCCTGATTGGCCAGCCGCAGTGCAACCTGCTCCCAGCTGAACTGCTCGCGCAGGCGTTGAATGGCGGCGGCGGTTTTACGGCGGCGTTCGCTCGGTGGCAGGGTGTAAACCTCACACAGCTGGCTGGCCAGGTGTTCTGTGTCCGGGCTTGCCCAAACCGAATCCGGCAACTGGAAATGTGTCTGGGCTGGTTCAAAGTGAAACTTGGTCAGCCAGGCGGTATCGTGGTCACAAAAATCCAGCTGACCGCTCCAGCCGGTGGTGATTACAGGTAGCCCACTGAGCATGGCTTCCGCAAGCGGAAGGCCAAACCCCTCGGCTTTGCTGGGGGCCACAAGGGCCTGGCAGTTTTCGTAAAGGTATTTGAGCTGGCCGGCGGGCAAATCTTCACTGATGATAACCACATCCGGGTAATCCGGCCGGGCACGCCGCTGGGCTGCGAGCAGGTCTTGCACGTTGTTGTGTGGGTTTTCGAACGTTTTGATGACCAGGGAAACGTTATCGGCGTTACTGAACGCCTGGCCCCAGGCTTCCAGCAAGGCGTCTACACCCTTGCGGGGGAAGCAGGAGGACACATGCAGAAAACGAAAAGCCCGCGCCTGCAACGGGTACGGCTGCGGAACCACACGGTCCCAGTGATCTACGCCGCAACCACTGACTGACATGGGCAGGCAAACGCCGTTGTCTATGAGCACCTTGCGAACGTGCTCAGACAAACAAGTAATGCCGGTCAGGTGGCGATTGAAATCTTCGACCCATTCCTGCGGAAAACCGGCTTCTTCCCAGGCGTAGTGGTGCAGGAGGTGTGCCCCTTCTGCCATGTCGTTGACCCTGGGCGGGTAAAGGTTGCGGCTGATGATTGTGGGCCGAAACGCTTTATCGTGGCTTAGGGAATGCATATAGGCGATGTCGGGATTGTCTGCCAGGAATGCCGGCGAGGGTTCGAAATCGCCGGGGCCTTCGGTGGAATGCAGGCTTACCGGCTGGCCAATAGCGGCCAACCCGCGGGCGGTTTCCCGGTTCAGCAGGGCCAGGCTGTAGCTGGAGTCGAAAGGGCCTTCGAGGCGCCAGTTGTATTGCCGTTGGGGCAGGATTTTGGTGAGCGCGAGATCGTTGGCGGCCAGTGCGTTGGCCAGTTGGCGCAGTTGTCTGTCGTCCAGCTTCCAGCGTTGACACAACTGTGCCAGGGTTTCAATTCGTTTTGTATCAGCGCTTGAACTGCCGTTGGAAGGGGTGCTGCCCGGTGGTGAGCCCCTATGTTTGTCGATGGTTTGTTCAATCTGATGCAGCAGTTCGGTGGCGGTTTTATGCCAGGAGAAACGGCGGCTTCGCTCCAGGCCATGGTCTATCAGCTGCTGGCGAAAATCAGGTTCGGTAACCACCCGGGTGATTAATTGCGTGAGCCGGGTAATGTCGTCTGGCCCGAACATGGCCGCCTCAAGCCCCATCACTTCCGGCAGGCTGGTGGTGTTGGCACAGAGCGCTGGCGCACCACAGGTCATGGCTTCTAAAACCGGCAGCCCAAATCCTTCATGCCGGGAGGGGAAAACGAACACCTGGCAATGGTTGTAGAGAATGTTCAGGGTTTGCTGAGGCACAAAACCGGTGTAGAGAATGTGCCTCGGGGGAATGCCGTGGGTTTTGGCGTATTGAGAAAGCCGGGCTTGATCGACTTCGTTAAATTTACCAACCAGTACCAGCCTGAGGGATTTTTTTAGGTCAACCGAAAGCCGATTGAAGGCCTGAATCAGAGCGTTCAGGTTCTTGCGCTCGTCAGAGGCGCCGCTGTAAAGAATAAAGGGCCCACTGATGCCCAGTTCCCGAAGCACTTCGCGCTGTGTTTCGTCTGTTTCGCCCAGGGGGTAATAGCCTTGGTCACAGCCTGTGGAAATCGTCGCCACGCTTCCCTCAGGCAGTTCAAGATGGGTTTCGAATTCGCGGCTTGCACTTTCTGATATGGCAAACACCCGATCCACCCGCTGCAGGCTATCGATTTTGCGCCGGTACCAGCGGTTGATTACCGGGTCACCCAGGTACTCCCGCGGACTGATCAGCGGAATCAAATCGTAGCCGATCACGCCCACCGGGCAGGAACGGTTGCGGGGGATATCGCAGACGAAATCATCAGCCATACCCTCAAAGAGTGAGCCGATGAGTACGAAATCTGGATTCAGGCGTTCTATGAATTCGTTTCTGAGCTGCTCGCTGATGCGGACTATGCCCGGGTTACAGAATGACAGCTCGGCCGTTTCCGGCAGTGCATGAAAAACACGAATGGCGCCGGGCGGCAAGAGTGACGACCAGTGTTGCTGAAAGTCCTGGATTAATTCTGGCTGATAATTATTGAGCAGAACAATAATATCGTGGGGCTGCTGTCGCTGCTGGTTAACCTGCAGCAAGGCTTTAAGCAACGAGCTGACGTAATGGCCAATGCCCCGGAAGCGGCTTGAGGTTTGCAGGCACTGGAGATCAATCAGGAGTCTCATTTTTGTCCTTGCTGGAATTCTGGGTGTTAATAGTGCCAATGGCGGCTACGAGTTGCCGATAAATATCCCGGGATCTGGGCGTAAGGCTTACCGGGTTGTTGAGCGCGACAGATTGCGGGTTACGCCGCATCCGCCGCAGGCGGACCACCAGCCAGGGCATGCGCAGCACAAGGGCCAGCAGGGCCTGTCGCAGACGGGGATGGCGGCGGGTGCGCCGTTCTGTTGCAGCTGCAATGTCAGATACGTTTTTTTGCAGCGTGCCCCTTAGGGACGTAGAGGAGATAACGCCAGCCAAGCCCGTTGCGCCAGACACGCGCCTTATCACAAGGGCACTTTTACGCAGTGGCGCTGTTAGCCGCCAGGAACTGCTTTGAAAGATGTCGCCCAGCAACTGCTGAGACGAATTCAGCTGCCGGTCAAGATCTTCTGCGGTGCTTTTATGCCGCTGGGCTTGACGTTCGATCCAGTCACTTTTTTGTGCTGTTTCTTCAAGTTGCTCTCTGAACACATCCTCCCGGCGATGCGCTGTTTGCAATTTGGCATCGCTTTGCTGATGGAGAGACAAAATTTCTTCATGGCGGCGCCGCAGCAAGTCACGGTAGCGTGACAGTTCGTTGGCCAGTGGTACCTCTTGCCCTGCCAATGCATGGCACTCGGGCGCCGCTTGCTGCCTGAGGGTCAGTAAGCGCTGAAGGTCGCTTTCGGGCAGGCCGGCTTCTATCCAGAGTTGGTGAATTTCTTGTTCCAACTCGTTAAAGCGAGCCTGTTCCTTATCCGTAAAAGACGACACCGGGCTGTGGCAGTCGTCCAAAGAAAGCCCCGACACACCAACGCGCTCCAGAGCCGCTACGGCATGGCGGCGCGCCGTGGCGTTTGCACTTAACTGATCAATATTGACGAGTTGGTCTGCGTGCTTGCAGCCTTGGTGAAGGCCCAGCAACCAAAGCGTATAGAATGCCTGGTAAGCGTGATCTGGCGATAGTAGCCGCCGGGAGAAGTGATCGTAGGCTACTTCCAAAGGCCCCAACGGCAAGGGCTGAAAACCGATATGCTCACTGACCAACTGAACCAGCGGGGGCCGGCTTGAGGCGTTGAAAATCAGCTGGGTGGTCAAATCAAAATAGGGAGAGACCTGGTAAGACCACCATTGGTCCCAGGGATTACGCCATAAATAGACATGATGCCCCCCAAGCTGACGCCTTATGCCTTCAATGCGGCCAGCGGAACGGCATTCCTGAATAACCGGGCGGGCAGCAGCCTGCTCGATAAGGGACTGCCAGTAGTCGATTCCCCTAGGGCTGGTGTCTGTGCCGAAGTAGCCATCATAGATGTCACGCTCCTGCAAATGCGGCAGGCAGGCATCGGCCACCTCATACAATTCACTGAAGTAAGACCGTGACAGCGGCGGGTGCCGAAGAACGTTTGCCTTCTGGGTATCCTGAGGGTCATTAAGGATGGCCGTGTCGGTTTTTGCATGCAGGGCAATTTCGTGCAGGGGCTCTTGAAAGCACGTGTACTGGCTGCCCAGCCTGCGGAAGACTTCGAACATATAGGTGCTGCCCGTTCGGAACAGCGCATGAATAAAAATAGGCTGGGGCGAGGGAGTAGCGGTCATGTGCCTGTTTCTTCGATGGTTATCTTTGCCGGGACATTGATCAGGCCCGATTTTACCGTGGTGTTTTCGTCGCTGCGCACCCGGAACAGCACGGCATCTAGCCGGCGATGGAGAAACACCGGTTCGTTGCTGCGATCGTCTCTAACACCGCAGTTGATGTAGTAAACGCCAGGGGCAAAGGCGTTGCCTATATCATAGCGCAGGGTGACTAACTCGCCTTCCTGGAAGGTTCGGCCGCTAAACTGTGCTAGCTCGGAGGTGTCGGTGCCGAACAGCCCCAGGCCTTCGCGGGTTTTGATCATGATGGCAAATACGGCATGGTCCACCGCTTGATTGAAGCGAACACAGGCTTTTAGCACAAGCGGCTCGCCACTGTTAAACAGGTTAACCGGTTCACCGGATTGATTTTGCAGCCAGATCGACTCGATGGTGGCGCGGCCATCTCCGTAACTGACCTCACAATCAGAGGCCAGGGTTGGGTCAAGCTGGCGACCTTCGGTAAGCTCCTCTGCGGCAGGGGTGCCACCGCCGAACAGTGATTTTTCGTAGGCGTCGCAGACTTCTTTGGCGGCACCGTAGGCCTCTATTTTCCCGTAATGCAAAAAAATGGCTCGTTTACACAGTTTTTTGACGGCGTCGATGTCATGGGTGACGAACAGCAACGTGGTGCCCTGCTCCAGAAATTCGTTTATGCGACGGAAACATTTGCGCTGAAAAGCCGCGTCGCCCACAGACAAAGCTTCATCGATAATCAGGATGTCTGGCCGAACAGCCGTGGCCACAGCAAAAGCGACGCGCACCTGCATGCCGCTGGAATAGACCCTGACCGGTTCGTCAAAATACTCGCCAATATCGGCAAAGGCTTCAACTGCGGGCATGAAGTTGTCCACTTCGGCGTGGCTGAACCCCATAATTGAAGCGGCGTGATACACGTTCTGACGCCCGGTGAGTTCCGGGTTGAAGCCCATGCCCAGCTCCAGAATGGCTGCAATACGACCATTGACAGTAATAATGCCAGCCGTGGGCATAAGGGTGCCGGTGATCAACTTTAACAGTGTGCTTTTGCCAGCCCCGTTCTGGCCAAGAATGCCAATGGCTTCACCGCGCTCGATGCTGAAGCTGATGTCTCGCAGTATCGGGTTTTCGGCCACCGGTTTGAAAGGCAAGCCGAACCAGCGGGCCACCCGCTTCCATTCAGAGGCGTATTCACGGAAGGATTTACTGACGTGCTCAACGGTTAGCAGGCTCATAGTACATCTACCATTTCGGAGCTTGCCTGCCGGACAAGCCACAACCCCAACACCGCAAACACAATCCCAATGGCGGCCATTACCGCCAAAGCCGCCAGGTCTGGCTGCTGTTGATACGCCAGCACGTCATGGTAGGCCTTTATAGCCGGGTAGACAGGATTGAACTGCAACGCCCAGCGCAAATGCTCGGGAATGATGGTTAACGGATAGACAATCGGAGTAAACCAGAACAAAAATTGCAGCACAATGGGCACAATCTGAGCGATGTCGCGGATAAACACATTCAGTACGGCAATCACCAACCCAAGGCCCAGAGAGAACAGCAGCAGGACCGCGGTAATCACGGGCACCCAAAGCAGAGTGGCCGACGGCGGATGACCCAGAAACGCAAAAATGACCAAGATGGCCGCAAGCAGAAGCCCATGGCCAATCAGGCAGGTGCCGGCCGTTACCGCGGGCAGCGCGATTTTGGGTACCTTCATCTTTTTAAGAAGGTCGGCGTTGCCTACAAAAAGGTTGAGGCTGCGGCTGATGATGTCGCTGAACAGAGTCCAACCCAGAATGCCCGACGTGAGGTAGATGGCGTAAGCATAGCGGTTGTCGATGCCGTCAAACTTCGCAGAGAGCACGGCAGACAGCACAAACGCATAAATGGCGACCATGACCAGTGGATGTACAATCATCCATAAGCCACCTAAGCGGCTTCTTGCAAACTGGTTGACCAAGTCATTACGAATCGACGATAAGATAAAGAAACGGTAATCCCGAAAGCTTCTGAACCAGCTTTTCATTTATTTATTCCCTGCACACAGCATTAATGACCAGATAGCTAAACGCCGTGGAGTGTGCCACAGCATAGGGCCTTTTTGGTTCGTCGTGGGCCCGCTTAACGCGCCCAGGGCTGCAAGCGTTGCGGATTCAGCTCGTCGGCCAGTGAAAGCAGCTGCAAGCGGTTACTGAGGTTGTCGTATATGGCGTTAATTAACTCTTGTTCAATGGCGGAGCGGCGCTTGCGTACGTCAAGCAGACCGACCAGGTTGCGTACGCCGGCCAGAAAGCCTTCGTTGGCGGCTTCTTCAGAAGCACTGGCCGATTCCAGTGCCTGCTCTAGCGCACGAATGTTGTTATAGCCGCCGCCCAGCTCGGCGGTTAGCCGCTGAACTTCGACCGCAACCTGTTCTCGCTCGCTGGCCAACAGCCACTCTGCGCCTTCTTCCCGGTAGCGGGCCGCGCGTGATCGGGCGCTGGTGCTGCCACCCTTGTATATGGGTATGGATAGGCGAAGCTCTACTTTGCGCTCTTCCAGTACTGAGGTGGCAAAGCTGTCGTTGTCGGTATAACGGGCATTCAGGGACAACTCAGGGTAATGCCCTGACGTTGCCACTTCATAGCTGGCGCTGGCAAGGCGGCTTTCTGCCTCGGCTATTTTTACGCTGGGCGCATTGGCCAGCACGATGGCCTGCCAGTTGGTAGCCAAAAACTCCGGCGTTTTGCGCCACAGCGATTCTTTTACGTTTACCACCTCGGTTACCGGTTTGCCCACCAGTTGCTGCAACTTTTGCAGCGCAGCCCAATGCCGGCTTTTAAGCTTAACAAGCTGGGCGCGAACTTCGTCTACCCGGGACACAGCCTCCAGTGCTTCGGCTTTGGTTGCAAAACCGCGTTCCAGCTTCTGTTCAACCTGGTTTGCCTGCTGTTGGTGGCTTGCCAGTTCGTTGTCTAACACCGCCACCAGCTTTTGCAAACGGTTGACTTCGAGGTAGCTTAGCAAGCTTTCCACGCCAACCTGCGCGCGGGTGGCGTCAAGCCGTGCCTGCTCTTTGTCCACCGAGCGCTCGGCTTCGTCTATGCCTTTAAAGGCACGACGGGAATATAGAACCTGGCTAACGCCGACATCCAAGCGGCTGGGGCTGTCTTGACCTTCTTCCAGATTTCCCCGGCCAAGGTCGCGATTGTACCAAGTGCGGCCGTAGCCGGCGGTAAAGTCTACTTGCGGTTTTACAGCGGCCCAGGCTTCGTCTACCCGTGCGTCTTCACCGCTGACGTAGCTGGCTTCGCCACGCAAACGCAGGTTGTTTTCAAGGGTGCTTTCCCATGCCTGCTGAATCGTCAGGGGCGGCGCGGCCATAAGCGGCGCGGCAACCATGGACAGAAGCACAGCAACCAAGCTGGCGCCGAGTGTGTGGGTTGGCATTTTGGCTTCCTCAGCTTTCGCGGAATGCGCGTTCAGACATCCGAATGAATGGGTCCAGCAAGTATTCCAGTACGGTGCGGTTACCGGTACTGATCAGTACTTCAGCGGGCATACCGGGCAGCAGGAACATGTCCTGTTTGGCC
The DNA here is from genome assembly GCF_023311895.1 of Marinobacter sp. M3C. Classification (GTDB taxonomy): domain Bacteria; phylum Pseudomonadota; class Gammaproteobacteria; order Pseudomonadales; family Oleiphilaceae; genus Marinobacter. Next base: position 4,469,451 of record NZ_CP092284.1, on the reverse strand, counting down.
ATAGTGGCTATGCCTTTTTCGGTAATGTTCAACCGCACTTCGTAATAGCTTTCGCGGGTTTGCTCATTTTCGTAGGTGTCTGCCGATACGTTAATCACCTCCGCTTCTATCACGTGGGCGGCCTGGAAGTTGAACGCGGAAAGCCGAATGCTGGACAGCTGGCCCGGCCTAATACGGTCAATTTCTGTGGGCTGCACTTTTGCCACGATCGCCAGCTTCTGATTGCTGGGCACAATTTGCATCAGGGTGTCGCCGGGGCGAATAACGCCGCCCTCGGTATGCACTTCGGTGCCCACCACGGTGCCGCTCACCGGGCTGCTGATCACCAACCGGCGCAGGGTGTCTTCAAGGCTGGTTTTACGGGCCTGTAAGTCAGCGCGTTTCTGCTGTACTTCGCGCAGGCGGGTGCTGACCTTTTCCATGAACTCTTCGCGGGTAATCAAGAGCTCTGAGCGGGTATTGGCGATTTCTGCGCGCAGACGGCCAACTTCGGTTTCTGTGGCGTCGCGCTCACCTTGCAGGCGCAGCAATTCGCGGGTCATTTCGTTGATGCGCAAGCGGTCAGCCAGCTGCCTGTCGTAGAGTTCCTGCCACTGTTTCACTTCTTCCTGGTAAGACGAAGCGCGACCCGCCAAAGATTCACCCATCGCTTTCTGCCCTTTAACCTGCTGGGCCAAAGAGGCGGCTTTTTGCTCTAGAATCTGCTCGCGGCCGCGAACGCTTTCTACGCGGGAGTTGAACAGCGACGTTTGACCATCAATAATCGCCGCAACGCCGGGCTGGTCTTTTCTTGACCGCAGAGCAGCAGAAAATTCGACCACATTTTTCTGTGCTCTTTCGGCCAGCAAGCGGGCTTCTTCGCCAAGAATTTCATCCAGCTGCGATTGAATAATGTCCAGTTCGGCAACCGCTCGAATATCTGACAGTGTGATCAGCGTGTCGCCCTGCTCTACCTGATCGCCGTCGTCTACAAAGATGGTGTCGACAACGCCGCCTTCCAGGTGCTGTATGTTGCGATTCTGGGTACTTACAATCACCTCGCCAAGGGCCACGGCAGCGCCGTCTACGTGGGCAAAGGTGGCCCAACCGCCAAAGCCGACAAAGGTCAGCAGTACAACCACGACTCCGAAGCGCGAACGCCGGCTGTGACTGGTTTCAACCTGAGGCTTGGACTGTGCTTCCGGCACGTCCTTTTCGTATTCTGCTTCCAGCCATTCGGCTTCTTGCGCTGTTTTCTTTGCGGCGCCGTCTTTTCCGACATCTTGCTGTTCGCTCATTACTTTACGCCTCTCAATGCTTGCTGTTTGTTTTTACCAACGTTAAGAGTGCCGTCTTGCAGGGCGCGCATTACGTCGTCACGAGCACCGAAACCAATCGCTTGCCCGTCAGACAGAACCAGCATTTTGTTCACCAGGCGCAGAATGGGCTTGCGGTGGGAAATAAGAATGACGGTGGCTTTCTTTTCACGCAGTGACTCTAGCGCCGCGACCAAAGCTTGCTCGCCCTGGTCATCCAGATTGGAGTTGGGCTCGTCTAACACCACCAGGCGCGGGTCGCCGTATACGGCGCGGGCCAACCCGACACGCTGGCGCTGGCCGCCAGAAAGGGCACCACCGTTTGACGCGATGTGGGTGTCGTAACCATTGGGCAAGCGCAGTATCAATTCATGCACGCCGGCCATTTTTGCGGCGTCTACCACGGCCTGCGGATTCACCGGGCCAAAACGACAAATATTTTCGCTAATAGTGCCTTCAAACAATTCGATGTCTTGCGGCAGGTAGCCAATGTGCGGCCCCAACTGGGCTTTGTCCCATTGATGAATGTCGGCGCCATCCAGGCGCGCGGTGCCGTTGTTCAGTGGCCAAACACCCAGAACAGCCCGTGCCAGCGTGGACTTGCCAGCAGCGCTTGGGCCCACAATCGCCAACATATCTCCGGCGTCTAACGCAAAACCGACGCCACGCAAAGCGGGTACGTTGGCACCTGGCGGCACTACCACCAGTGCTTCTACGCTCAGGTGGCCTTCCGGGGCCGGCAATGGCATGCCGGGTTCGCCGGTGGGGTATTGTTCGAACAACTGGTTCAAACGCTGGTAGGCCTGGCGCGCCGATGCGAAACCTTTCCAGGAACCAATCATCAAGTCCAACGGCGCCAGAGCACGGCCCAGCAGAATGGAACCGGCAATCAGCATACCGGGGGTAATTTCCTGTTTGATGGCCAGGTATCCACCTAACCCCAATATGAGCGACTGAAACAGCATTCTGAGGGTTTTTGACACGTTGCTGAGTACGGCGTTGCGGTCGCTGGCGTCTGACTGGTCTTTCAGGAACCCTAAATGGCGTTCAAGCCATTTCTGCCGCAAGCTGCCTTCCATGCCCATGGCTTCAACCACTTCGGCGTTACGCAGGCACGAGTCTGCATACCGCGTTGACTGAATGCTTTTGCTGCTGGCGGAGCTCAGTGGTGCTTTTGTGAGTTTTTCGTTCAGCCAAGCCAGGGCCACCAGAATAACCGCGGCAATAATGGCAAAAATACCAAACCAGAGGTGGAAGCCAAACAGCACCGCAATGAAGATGGGCAACCAGGGGCCGTCGAAAAAGGCGAACAGGCCCTGGCCGGTGAGGAACTGCCGTAGCGCGGTCATGTCCTGAATAGGCTGTGAACTTTGTTTGCCCGGCTGGCTGACCGACTGTTTGAACATAGAGCCAAACAGCTTGGTGTTCATAGCCATGTCTAACCCGTTACCCAGCCGCACCAGTATGGCCGAGCGTGCCACCTGCATCAGCGCCAATGCAATAAACAGAAAGACCACAATTAAGGTCAGCATCCACAGGGTATCCATACTACGACTGCCCAAGGCGCGGTCGTATATCTGCAGCATGTAAAGAGCGGGCACCAGCATCAAAAGGTTAATGAAAAAGCTGAGAAAACCCGCTGAGTAAAAGCCGCCTTTACATTGTTTCAGCGCTTCCTGGAGGGGAGTTGGCTGCTTTGGCTGATTGGTTTTCGCTTTGAACATTCGGAAAGAAACTCCAGAAGCTGGAAAGAAAGATGACGCTAGTCAGGATGTTAAAGATTTTCAGGAATGGAGCCGCACACTGTGCTTCCTTAAAAAAACGGTTTGATGCCCGCCACGGCGGCGCATTATCGGTTATTGGCGCACGTGAGTCTACCCCGCAGGCTATGCGCCAATGGTGCTCTACGGTGCAAGACCTGCATTCAGACTGGAAATTTATAGACGTTTGGGGACGGAGTACGCTTGCTGTTTCGGGAAACCGCCAAGCCAGGGCCGCGCTGACCGACGTTATCGGAAATACGGCTCCAGAGCGCATCTTTAACTGGCCCGTCGGGGCTGTATCCGGTTGGCGCCTTACCAAGAATATCGACCACTTTCTGGCAATCAAAACTCTGACTGGCGCTGGCCAGGGCGTTCAGCAACACTTCTAGCCGGGGCCAGCTAAGCGATTCTTCCCGCGCCATGAGTATGCGCGGGTGCAGCGTGGGCTGCGGGCTGTTACCAATCAGCAACTCTTCGTACAGTTTTTCGCCAGGGCGCAGTCCGACGTAAACAACGGGCACGTCGCCCACCGGGTTTTCGGCGGTTTTCTGACTAAGCCCCATCAGGTGAATCATTTTTCTCGCCAGGTCGGCAATTTTAACCGGCTCGCCCATGTTCAGTACAAACACTTCACCACCGTTGCTCATCGCTGCGGCTTGCAGGACCAGTTGGCTGGCTTCAGGAATCGTCATGAAATAACGGGTAATGTCCGGGTGGGTAACGGTAACCGGGCCGCCCGCACGAATTTGCTCGCGAAATAATGGCACAACAGAGCCTGAGGAGCCGAGCACGTTGCCAAAACGCACCATTGAAAACATGGTGTTCTGCTGGCGTTCAGCCAGGGCCTGCAAAACCAGTTCAGCCATGCGCTTGCTGGCGCCCATCACGTTGGTTGGGCGCACGGCTTTGTCTGTGGAAATTAGCACGAACTGCTCTACACCGGCAGATATGGCCGCTTCAGCGCAGTGCCAGGTACCCATTACATTGTTTTGAACGCCTTCAATGGTGTTGTGTTCTACCAGCGGCACGTGTTTATAGGCGGCAGCGTGGTAAACCACCTGAACGCCAAAACTGCGCATGATATTTTCACAACGGCGGCGGTGTATTACGCTGCCCAACAAGGCGTGCACGGCTACGTTGGTGGATTGGGATTCGTTAATGGCCAGCAGTTCTCGCTCGATTGAATAGAGCGCGTATTCAGACTGTTCCATCAGTACCACGCAGGCTGGCCGGTTGCGGATAATTTGGCGGCACAGTTCGGAGCCGATAGAACCGCCGGCACCGGTTACCATGATGACCTTTCCGGTGATACTGGTGGCGGTTAAGGCGGGGTCGTGCAGAACCGGATCGCGGCCCAGAAGGTCTTCAATGTCTAAATCCCGAACTTCGTTGATACGCGCTTGCTTGGCTAACAGTGCCGACATAGAGGGCACTGTTTGCACCGGCACACGCAGTTCTTCCAGCACCATCATCAGCTGTTTACGGGAAATTTTGCCGCCGTCTTCCAGGGCCAGAAATACCCGTTGTACGCCCTGCTCTTTTACGACTTTTCCAACTTGGGCTACGGAATACACCTGAAAGCCCGCTATAAAGGAGGTGTGGCGGCCGCAATCCAGCGCTACAAAACCCATGGGGCGGTATTCGGTACCTTGCATTAACGCGTAATGCAGCTGTAAAGCCCGGCGCCCTATACCCACAATAAGCACACGGCCTTTGAGCTTTTCACGTGGGCGATTAATAATTGAGCGAAACAGGAAACGGGTACCGGCCACCAGTAAAAACAGCAGGGCGCAGTAAATAACAGGCACCGAGCGCGGTATGCCTGCCTGTAACATGAAGCCGGATAGAACCAGCGCAACCGATGAGCACACCACACCTATCATGATAACCATCAGGGCTTTTTCACTGATATAGCGGATGACGGCCCGGTATAAGCCCAAGCGGATAAAGATGATAATGGTGATGATTGCGGTCAGGGAAAAAACGAGAATGGCGGTTGTTGAAGGAACCCAAAACCAATTTTCAAGGCGCAGGGCAAAGGAGCCCCAGAGTGCCAAAATAATAAAACAGACATCTGCCGCAACGGACACCAGGCGCTTGTGTGGCCTGGGTAATTCAAAAAGCCAGTTTATAAGCCGCGCAGCCACAGATTTCATTCGCTTTTTACCCTAGTGCCGGCCCCTTACCGGCAACCGTAATCACAATGTATATAAAAACACAGAGCAACGGGCAAGTTACTGATGGTTAAGGCAACAGAAATGAGGCGTTATAATAGCGTAGCGGCCTATTTAATTCTATTAGCACTTCCTCTAATTCTACAACCATTTACCGGGTTACCCCAAGTGAGTGGTCATTTAATGGCCTCGCGATCGCCATGCCGCACACACCCGCAAATCAGGGAAAACACCCACAGTCACGCCGTCAAAAACTTGGCTTGGACCACCCGCTGCGCCGGCTGGTCGGCTTAACTTGCCTCGCCAGTGGTGCTATTTTAGATGCGGCTTTCGCACGTTTCCAGGGCAAGGGAACCGATGAAAAAACCTTGCCAAGAAACTTGCTGGACAACCTGAACGCAGACGATATCTTGCTCGGTGACGCCTTTTACCCCACCTATTTTTTGCTCTGCGAACTACAGCGGCGCGATGTGGATGGCAAGTTGCTGGTGACGACACTCTTGAACCCTCGGCAGGCATCAAAGTCTGCCCCTGGAAAAGCTGTTCCTGTAGCCTTTTAGAATTTGATTCACTTTACGGATGCTGACATGACGCTAACTCCCCCTAAGAAAACCCACCTTAGACAGCTTGAGGCGGAATCGATTTACATCATCCGCGAGGTGGCGGCTGAGTTTGATAACCCGGTGATGCTCTATTCCGTCGGCAAGGATTCTGCGGTGATGTTGCATTTGGCCCTGAAAGCCTTTGCGCCCGGCAAGCCGCCGTTTCCGCTGATGCATGTGGACACCACCTGGAAGTTTCGGGAGATGATTACCTTTCGGGACACGATGGTGGAAAAAGTGGGCATGAAGTTGCTGGTGCACACCAATCAGGAAGGCGTGGCGCAGGGCATTGGCCCGTTCACTCACGGCAGTACCAAGCACACCGATGTGATGAAAACCCAGGCTCTGAAGCAGGCACTGAACCAGTACGGCTTTGATGCCGCGTTTGGCGGTGCCCGCCGGGATGAAGAGAAGTCCCGCGCCAAGGAGCGGGTGTATTCCTTCCGCGACAAATTCCACCGCTGGGACCCGAAAAACCAGCGCCCGGAGTTGTGGAATCTGTACAACGGCAAGGTGAACAAGGGGGAGAATATTCGGGTGTTTCCGTTGTCTAACTGGACGGAGTTGGATATCTGGCAATACATCTATCTGGAAAACATCGACATTGTGCCGCTGTATTACGCCGCGAAACGCCCGGTGGTGGAGCGCGACGGCACTCTGATTATGGTTGACGACGACCGCATGCCATTGGCGCCAGGCGAGACGCCAGAAATGAAAATGGTGCGGTTCCGCACGCTGGGTTGCTACCCGCTGACCGGCGCGGTGGAATCAACCGCGACCACGCTGCCGGAGATTATTCAGGAAATGCTGCTCACCAAGACTTCCGAGCGCCAGGGCCGAGTGATTGACCACGACGGCGCGGCCTCGATGGAACAGAAAAAACGTGAGGGGTATTTCTAATGTCACACGCAACGGTTTTGATTGAAAAAGACATCCTCGCGTACCTGGACCAGCACGAAAACAAAGACCTGCTGCGGTTTTTGACCTGCGGCAGTGTTGATGATGGCAAATCTACATTGATTGGCCGCTTACTGTTCGACTCCAAGCTGATTTTTGAAGATCACCTGGTGTCTTTGCACAAAGACAACGAGCGCCAGGGCAACGCCGGTGAATCGTTGGATCTGGCGTTGTTGGTGGACGGCCTGGCGTCTGAGCGAGAGCAAGGCATTACCATTGATGTGGCTTATCGATATTTCTCCACCGACAAGCGCAAGTTTATCATCGCTGACTGCCCGGGCCACGAGCAGTACACTCGCAATATGGCCACGGGTGCTTCGACCTGTGATCTGGCCGTAATGATGATTGATGCCCGCAAAGGGGTGCTCACGCAATCCCGCCGGCACAGCTTTATTGTCAGCCTGCTGGGCCTGAAGCACATTGTGGTGGCCATTAACAAGATGGATCTGGTGGATTTCTCTGAAGAGATATTCAACAATATCCGTGAGCAATACCAGCAGCTGGCAGCGCAGCTCGGGCTGGAAGACCTGTATTACGTGCCCATCTCTGCCCTGAACGGCGATAACGTGGTCAACCGCAGCGAAAGCACGCCTTGGTACCACGGCGAAACCTTGATGAGCATTCTGGAGCAGGTGGAACTGCGGGACGACCAGAACGTCACCGATTTGCGCTTCCCGGTGCAGTTTGTGAACCGCCCGAACCCCGACTTCCGCGGCTATTGCGGCACTCTCGCCAGCGGTGTCGTACACAAGGGCGATGAAGTGGCAGTGCTGCCTTCGGGTAAAATCACTCGGGTAAAGGGTATTCACAGTTACGAAGGCGAAATGGAGCGAGCCTGGCCAGGAGATGCGGTTACGCTGACCCTGGAAGACGAAGTGGATGTGTCCCGTGGCGATCTTCTGGTGCATGCCAACAACCAGCCGACGATGGGTCATCGCTTTGCGGCCCATCTGGTGTGGATGAGTGAGCAAGCCCTTATGCCTGGCCGTGAGTACGGCATCAAGATTGGAACCCGGATGACGAACTGTTACGTCAACGAGGTTCTTGAAGAGATTGATGTGAATACGCTGGCGCGCAATCCAGACGCACAGGGCGGCCTTGGCCTGAATGCCATTGGCCTATGCGATGTGGAGCTTTCCGAGCCGGTGGTTGTTGAGGATTACCAGCGCCACCCGGGTACCGGCAGTTTTATTCTGATCGACAAGTTAACCAATGTGACGGTGGCGGCCGGCATGGTGGCGCGGGCGCTGGATGGCTCTGGTGGGGTGTCCGAGCGGGAATACACCAAAGCGGAGCGCAATCTGAACCGGTTTATTCGGGAAAACTATCCGGAATGGGGCTGTAAGCCAGTTTAATAAGGAGAAGGATTTTGGCTGATAATATTATCTGGCACGATCACAAAATCACTCGCGCTGAGCGTTCTGTTAACAAAAACCAGAAACCCTGCCTGCTTTGGTTTACCGGCCTGAGCGGTTCCGGCAAGTCGACGGTTGCCAACGCACTGGACGTCGCCTTGCACAAACGTGGCTACCACACGTTTGTGCTGGACGGCGACAACGTTCGCCACGGTTTGTGTAAGGATCTGGGGTTTTCGGACGATGACCGGGAAGAGAATATCCGCCGCGTGGGCGAGGTTTGCAAACTGTTTGCTGACGCTGGTTTGATGGTCATGAGCGCCTTCATTTCGCCGTTCACCGGCGACCGACGTCTGGTACGGAAGTTGTTTCCGGCGGGCGAGTTCATTGAAGTGTTCATAGATACGCCGCTGGCTACCTGTGAAGAGCGCGACCCGAAGGGGCTTTATCAAAAGGCTCGGTCTGGTCAGATTAAGCGCTTCACCGGCATCGATTCTCCCTATGAGGTTCCCTCCCGTCCGGAAGTTCGGCTCGACACGTCGAGCATGTCGGTAGAGGTGTGCGTTGAGACCCTCATTGCTTACCTGCTTGAGCGGGAACTGATTATTCGTAGGGATTAATTCCATGGAGTGGCAAGGCATAGTGACGTTGATAACACTGTTTTCGGTGTTATCAACGCTTTCTTTTACCCGCGTTTCCGCCGATCTGGTTCTAATGGCGGCGCTTGCGTTCCTGTTGATCACCGGCATTCTGGGCCCTGTTGATGCGTTGGCAGGCTTTGGTAATCCTGGTGTTATCACCATTGCTACGCTGTATGTAGTAGCCGCCGGGTTGAAGGAAACGGGGGCCGTGCAATGGATAGCGCAACGTTTGTTGGGCCATCCCAAAACTGAAAAGGGTGCCCAGCTGCGAATGATTGCGCCCACCAGCATTCTTAGCGGTTTTATGAACAACACCGCAGTGGTTGCCATGTTTATACCGGCCATTCAGGACTGGGCTCAACGGCTTGGTATTCCCGCTTCCAAGCTGTTGTTGCCCTTGAGTTACGCCGCCATTCTGGGTGGTACCTGCACCCTGATTGGCACCAGCACTAACCTGGTGGTGGACGGCATGCTCCAGGCTCGGATGAACATCAGCCTTGGGTTGTTTGAACTGGCTTGGGTTGGTATTCCTATACTGCTGATTGGCGGGGCTTTTCTGGTTTTGTTTGCGTCCCGGCTGTTACCAGACCGCGGGGGCTTAAAAGAAGAGCTGGACCAGGTTCGTGAATACGGTGTGGAAGTAGAGGTGATGAGCCCCGGCCCGTTGATTGGTCGCACCATTGCTGAAGCGGGTTTACGTGCTTTGAGCTACGGCTACCTTACGGAAATTGACCGTGGCGGCCGCCTGATTACAGCTGTGGAGCCAGACCGAACCCTGCAATCGGGCGACAAACTCTATTTTGTGGGTGCACCGGAATGTGCCAGTGAATTACGCCGAATCCGGGGCCTCAAACCGGTTTACGGCAGTGTTCACAAACTGGATCTGGAAAATCATCAGCGTTGCCTTGTGGAAGTGGTGCTCGGGCAGGAGTTTCCCGCGCTGGGCAAAACCGTTCGAGACAGCCGCTTCCGCACCCGTTTCAATGCCGTGATCCTTTCGTTATCCCGTGAAGGTAAGCGGGTACCCGGTAAACTGGGGGATATTACCTTTAAAATGGGGGATACCCTGTTACTGGAAGCCAGCCACCAGTTTGTTGAGCAGTACCGTTTTCGGCGGGATTTTCTGCTGGTCAGCGCCCTGAACGACTCCACTCCGCCGGATTTTCGTAAGGCACCGCTGGCGATGGGTATTTTGCTGGCGATGGTGTTGGTAAGCGCAACCGGGATGCTTCAGATCATGGAAGCGGCGTTCCTGGCCGCCGGGGCGATGATTATGTTTGGTTGCATCACGGCGAGCAGGGCAAGGCGCAGTGTGGATTTGCCGGTTCTGGTGGTGATTGCTGCTTCGTTTGCCTTGGGCAACGCCATGACTGAAACCGGGGCTGCTGTGTGGGTAGCGGGTGGCTTGCTGGGTTTCGGCGAGTTGACGCCCTGGATTGCCTTGGCCTTGATTTACATTCTGACGGCGGTATTCACCGAGGTAATTACAAATAACGCCGCTGCTGTTTTGATGTTTCCCATCGCCCTGGCGCTTTCAGAACAACTGGGGGTGAATTTCCTGCCCTATGCGATAGCCGTCATGTTTGCGGCATCGGCGTCTTTTATCACGCCCCTTGGTTACCAGACCAATCTGATGGTCTATGGTCCAGGGCGCTATAAGTTTACTGACTATATTCGTATTGGTCTGCCGCTGAGTTTGCTGGTGGGGTCTGTGGCGATCGGGTTAATCCCGTTGGTTTGGTCGTTCCACGGATAGTTCTTCGAACGAAAGCGCGGAGGTGACGGTCGCAGAAAAGGATGAGGGGGCAGGGAAACTGTTAGAACCTAATTATGGATATTATTGTATCTATTTTGCTATTATTGTCCATGTAATGGATATGGAGGTGTCTAATGGTTAGTCTTGTATCAGGGCGAGATGTTCAGGCCGCATTGGCGGGCTACGTGCAGCAGCGCCGGAAGGCGCTGAAGTGGTCGCGGGCGGCGTTGGCTGAGCGCAGCACGGTGCCAGCGCCTACGATCAAGAAATTTGAAACCACGGGGCAGATCTCACTGCGGCAGTTTTTGTTGTTGTGGCAATGTGTAGACGATCTTCAGCGTGTTCAAAGCCTGACTCAGGGCCCTGAACAAAAGCCGCTTCCGCGCACCCTGGATGAGGTGCTTGCCCAGTGAACTTTACGCCTGTTCGCAAGCTGACAGTCTGGCGTACGTTCAGTGATGGGCAGCAAGCCCGGGTTGGTGGGCTGGCGCAGAACCGACAAGGTGTGTTTTTTCAGTATGATGCGGACTATCTGGCGCAATTCAGCCCGCTTTCGCCTTTTACCTTGAAGTGGAATGCGACTGTACAGCGGGCACCACGAGAGCTCCATGGTGGCTTGCCCGGGGTATTTGCCGATTCCCTGCCTGATGGCTGGGGATTGTTGCTCATGAACCGGGTGTTTCGCCAACAGGGCGTTTTGCCGGCGCAGGTAACACAGATGGACCGGCTGGCGTTTGTGGGTTCCAGTGGCAGTGGCGCGCTGAGTTATACGCCAGTGGCGGATTTTGCGCCTGCGATAGATGACAAGCCGGTCAACATGGCTGAGTTGGGGCTCCACGCGCAATCCGTGTTTGATGGGAAAACCACCGATGTGTTGGCAGATCTGGTCACGGCAGGCAGCTCGGCGGGCGCCCGGCCAAAGGCTCAGCTGTATTTTTCAGCAGGAGATTATGGCGTTTGTCGGACCCGCGCAAAGGCAGGCGATGAAGCCTGGCTGGTGAAGTTTACCTCGGCCAACTTGCCGCTGAGGCACGAAGAAGGATTGTGTGAGGCGGTTTACTTGTCGCTGGCAGAGCGAGCGGGTTTGCAGCCTCCCCGTTGGCAGTTGCTTGCCGCCCCGGGTGAATCCGGTGCCAGGGCCTGGCTTACGGTTGAGCGGTTTGACCGGGTATGGCGCGCCGATGATGTGCCGGGCTGCGTGCATTTGCACAGCGCCTGTGGCTTGCTGGATGCTGATTTCCGCGCGCCCAGTCTGGATTATGAGGATTTAATCAAAGCCAGCGGCCAGTTGTGTCGTGGCGCTAAGGCTGCACAGTTACAGTTCTTGCGGGCGGTGTTTAATCTGTTTGCCTTGAATCAGGATGATCACAGCAAAAACTGGGCTTTTCTGCAAAGTGATGATGGCGACTGGCAGCCCGCGCCATTTTACGATGTAACCTTCAGCCCCGGCCGTTTTGGTGAGCACAGTACGGCTTATGGAGGTTTTGGTAAAAAACCGCCGTTGAAGGCGCTGCAGAAACTGGCCGCTGAAGCGGGTTATGCCAATTGGCGGCAGGCTCGCCAGGAAATACAGCACGTGGTGGATGCACTGGCCGGGTTTTCAGCGGTGGCAACAGCGCTTGGGGTGGGCGCCGAGACCACCCGGTTAATACAGCAGCAGCTCGATCAAACGTATCAGCAGAACAGTGGGATTCTGGGTGCTTGAGTTGTATAAGTTAGATCCCACGGGGCAGCCCCGGAAGCCAGACCCAAACGAACGCTTCCCGACCTCCCTCAGAAATCATCGTCTACTTCCTTCCGTGGTTTATGAGCCGATTTTGGCAGCAATGCCAGAGTTTGTTGTGTGGCTACCAAGGCTTTGTCGAGCGCTTGAACGTCTTGTTCAAACAGGGGGACTGAAAGAACCGTAGCAACTTCGAACACTGAACCAATCGCACAGGCGGGATCTGCCTTCTCTACCCGTTGCAGCATACTGCGAGAAATTCCGGCTCGGTCGGCCACTTCCTGCGTGGTGAGCCTTTGCTTCAGCCGCTCTGAACGAATCATACCCGCCAAAAGCTGCAAGGCCGCACGATTGTACCGGGAATGTGTACGAGCAGAGGTTTTTGCCATTTGAGTCACTAATAAACCATTTAAAGCTATTATGGCTGCCTTATAACCCACTTTCAAATTGTTGGCCGAGTACGACAGCTTAATGTCTTGGGGTCTGACCCCAATTATGTCTTGGGGTCTGACCCCAATTAGAACTCGACGACTACAAAGGGTCTGACCCCAACTTGAATTTTTTGGTCAGCTCAGGCAGATTACCAGAACTAAAAATAACTTCACAAGGAATGTGAAATGCCCCGCCGACTACGGATTTGTCCGACCGGGATGCCCCAGCATGTGATTCAGCGGGGCAATAACCGGCAGATTTTTTTTCAGGATTTGGCCGATCGCGCCACTTACGCCATGTATCTTTCGCGCTACCAGCACAAGTTCGAGGTAGATGTTCACGCCTGGGTGCTGATGACCAATCACACGCACCTGCTGGTTACGCCGAACACGGACACCGCACTCTCTGACCTCATGAAGGCCGTGGGCCAGAACTATGCCCAGTATTACAATCACAAACATGGTCGCTCTGGGACTCTGTGGGACGGTCGATTCAAATCTTGCCTGGTGGATACCGAGCAGTATTTTCTGCAGTGCCAGCGCTATATCGAGCTGAATCCGGTGAAGGCAGGGCTGGTGGCTTATGCCGGCGACTATCAATGGTCCAGTTACAACTGCCACGCTTATGGCATGCGCTCCAAACTGCACACACCGCACGAGTGTTACCTGAATTTTCAGCCGGATCCCGACAAGCGCTTCGTGAGTTACCGGTCGTTTGTCGCCAGCCCCGCGCCGGAGGGCATGGCCGATCAGATTCACCATGCGGCGATTTCCGGGAAGGCGCTGGGGTCGGAGGAGTTTCAGGAGCGTATGGCCCGGTTTCGCTGAGTTGGGGTCTGACCCCACTCTGAAACCGGCACTTCTTCCTGAACCTGCTTACAAGGACAACCGGAGGTTGGAGTAAATCTCCTGTGACAGCTCCGAATGGACATCCGCTCGGCGAGCATAATCCTGCCATTGGTTCACCACCTCAGTTACCTGGTCAATAATGGCCCGGGCATTTGACTCGAAACGGGGAATTTGGGTTGCGACTGCGAGAATATCCCCGCGAGTGAACTTATCCCGTTTACCGTTGATGGTCATCTGATGGGTGTCCACCCAGTATGAACCGGGTTTGTAGCTGTAGGCGATATCAAACGCCGGTGCCAAACGCCAACCGGCCGTTGAATGATCCAACAGAAAGCCAAAGTTCTTGGTATGGTCGTCCTGGTTCCGGGCAATGACGTTGAAGACCATACGCCTGAAAATCTCGATTGCGTCTACCCGTGGCAACCCGAGTGTTCGGGCAATGGTCATCAGTTCTTCATAGCTGTACTGGCCAGGTTTCCGGAAGTCCGCATGGTCCATCGCGCATAGGGACTGGTAGTGGCGCTTGCGGTCACCGTCCCGGTCGAAACGCTGTGTCATAAAATGGGCTCGCGCCCCTTCTATCAACAGTTCAGACGGTGCCATATTGATGCCTGCGTCTTTGGCCATCAGGTAGTAGGCATATTCCATCCGGCCATACCCCTGCGGGTCACCAAAGACCTCGCTGGTGGATGATCGCTCTTTGACCCCATCGAATTTAATGAGGTAGTGAGTGAATCCTTCGGGTATGGGAGTCTGGCCGGAAACTACCCGAGAACGATCACGGTTCACGGCAATAACGGCCTTGGGACGAGCCCCACCCGCCGATGTGCCCACCTGGAAAATGGCACTCATCGCATCATTGTTCTCATCACCCTCTGATATGGCCACATCCAGGCCAGCTCTTTGGTCCAACACGGACTGAGCCAACTCGACCAGTGTATCGACCTTGATATCTCCTGATACCTGAGTCTGAGTGTTTCGGCCGTCTGGCTTGTACTCCAGCGCACCCATGCCACGGTTGCCGGTGTATAGGAGGCGGTCAACCGGGCTGAATGAGCTTTTTGGGATTCCCTGGCGAGCCAGCCAGGCGTTGATAACGGCATTGCCAAAGTCATCTGGCAAAGTGTCGGCAAACACGCCCGGCAGTCCAAAGAACGTTTCCTGTGGCAATGAGGGGAAATTGAACCTCCCAGCCCGAGGAGGTAGGTGGAGCGGGGAAATTGAAACGTCCTGCTTCAACCAACCCTTATCGTATTCGAATGTCGACAGACCGGTTTCTGTGTCATACAGCAGGGCACCGACACTCTTCCCCCATAGGATAACTTCCGTAACGGTGCTCACCAGTCCAGGCCTCCTTTGTCCTGTTCAACGGGCTTATTACCGGGGCGTGCACGCTGGCGAATATGGCCAGCACTCTTTAATGCCGCAATCGGTGAATAAGGCTCATCTGGCAAGAAGGCATCCAACGCCGGGAGCTTTCCGAGAACACGCAGGGCAGCAACCAGGACTTCAAGTTTCCCGTTACCATCCTCAAGCCGGATGTACGTTGCTCGGCTGACCCCCATACCCTCTGCGATCTGCTGCTGGGTGATGTTTTGCTCCAGTCGGGCTTGCTTGAGGCGCCGACCCAGCTCATCGAGGATGGCCAAGTCTGACATGCTGCGCTTAATTTGGCTCATAATGTTACAAAATTAACTCACTAAATAGGTTTTATGGGCTGAAAGTATCAGTAATGATACATTGATTGCACTCCGAAGCCGACGTATAAACAATATCTTTGAATAACGTACCAATTATAGGGCATAAAAGACTATTTAGCAGAATAGTGACCCAAAAATACAACATTAATTCGGGACATGAGGGTAAATGGCAGGTGATTTCTGAATTGCAGAGCCATGCGGCAGCGGGTCAGCAGTTAGATTTCTTGTTTCTCTGGTTACCTGAAATGCGATTTCGTCCGGGTACCTGTCTTGTTCTTCCCGTGAATGGGGCGAGCTTACAAGCAGCTGCGCCTGGTGGCAGAGGATCTGATTGACGGGAGAGATGGGGAATTCTTGTTCCCAGTAGCGTAGGACGTGGGCTTTTACGGCGCACAGTTCGGCTACTTCGCCGATTGTGAAATAGCGTTTGCCGGGGATGGCAGGTAGGTCGTTGTCGTTGTTGTTGCTGGGTTTCGATCTGGCTGTACCAGGGACAGGCTTCAAGCGGGGACGGACTTGAAGTCTGTCCCCTAGTCCTTTTCCAGAAATTCCGCCCCAAGCACTCTGTTCACTTCGAAGACGACACTGCGAATCCGATAACTAAGCTCTTCTTCCCTGAGCATATCTGTTCTTTTCCTTCGTCCGTGGGTGTCTGTGAGCGTCCGTGGCTAAAAGGTCTTTAAGCACTTGGTATTTAGTGATTTGCCGCCACTAATTCCAGAACCTGCTTATCCAGTCTGGCGGCGAACTGCTCCAGAGTATCCCTATTGTCATGTGCGGTGGTTAGAGCATCGAATAGTGTCTGTGCGTTTTCAATGTACTCATGAATCATCTGGTTTCGTATCTGCCTTAGCGCTATCCACTGCTCTGAGGACTCTAGCCAGCCGTACTTCTCAGCTTTCTCAAGATTGATAAGAAGGGCCCTGTCCGGCTCTCCCAAGGCCTTTAACAAGACCGGTAACAGCTTATCCCCCAGAGTATCTTGCAGGCGGCAGAAGCGGCTCGTAAACGCCTCTACCTTCATGGCCAAGTCTGGAGTTGAGTCGAGGGCCTCAACAGCTTCATAGGTTAAAGACCCGCCGAAAACCTGGCTTGCCGCATATTCGAGGTGTTTGATTTCCTTGTTCACAACACGGCTCAGAAATTTGAGCCTTTCCTGAATTTCCGGTGATGCTTTCACAACGCAATTCCTTGCGCCCGGGCAATCTGGTGGATTGCAGCATCCGGCATGTTAGGTGCATCCAGAAGTACGTCTATTTTCCTTTCACCCAGCTGTTTGATGATTTTTGCCTGTAGCCTTGCGACATCCCAAGCCGGGTGTTCTACCAAGCTTTCAACCTTAACCAGTAAGTCGATATCGCCACCTCTGGCGGTGTCATCAGCACGTGAGCCGAACAGTGAAACCTCAGCTTCAGACCCAAAAACGGATTTCACCGATGCTTTGATTACCCGGATTTCTATGGCATTCAATCTCATAGCATGGTTGCCTGCTTTGGTGTACGAGAGCCCTCTGGTTAGTGACGGCCCAGCTTATTCGTTCAAGCATAGGCTTTCTTGGCTTGGTTGACCATGGATTCTGGTGCTCGCTCTGCGCTTTCTGCTATCACCAATGAGGATGATTTTTTGCTGCGGAAAGATAAAAGAACGAGAGTTTTGCCACGGAGGCCAGCTATACCAATGACCGCTTCTTTATTTCGGAGCTTTGCAAGAGTGGTTTCTAGAGTGCTCATTTAGCTTTCTTGTTTCTCTTGGGGCGAGCTTACAAGTAGAAGCACTTGGCAGAGGATCTGATTGACGGGGGATACTGCGGAAGTTTGTGATCTATTGTGAAGTAGCTGATTTTATCAACTACATAACAGCCAGTACGTCTTCCAGCTCACGAATCATTTGCCGTATCAACTGCTTATACTGGGAGATGTCGTCTTTCGCTTCTACGCCGGACAGCTGCTGTTTGGCGCCGCCGATGGTGTAGCCCTGGTCGTACAATAAGCTGCGTATCTGGCGGATGGTGATGACGTCGGCGCGCTGATAGTAGCGGCGGTTGCCGCGGCGCTTTACCGGGGAGAGATGGGGGAATTCCTGTTCCCAGTAGCGCAGTACGTGGGCTTTTACGGCGCACAGTTCTGCTACTTCACCGATGGTAAAATAGCGTTTGCCCGGGATGACCGGCAGTTCGTTGTTATTGCTGGGTTCCAACATATTTGTTGCTCGGTTTCGGTCTGGCTGTACCAGGGACAGGCTTGGAGTCTGGCCCTAATCTCTAAAGCGGGGACAGACTTGAAGTCTGTCCCCATCCCATGTCTTGAGCGGGGACAGATTTTAAATCTGTCCCCGTCTGTTTATTGCTTAGTTTCGACGTAGGCTTCTACTTTTGCTTTGAGTTTCTGGCCGGGGCGGAAGGTGACCACGCGGCGGGCACAGATGGGGATTTCTTCACCGGTTTTTGGGTTGCGGCCCGGGCGCTCTTTTTTGTCACGCAGGTCGAAATTGCCGAATCCTGACAACTTTACCTGTTCGTTGTGACTGAGTGCGCCGCGAACTTCGTCGAAAAAGGCCTCTACCATTTCCTTGGCTTCACGTTTGTTCAGGCCAAGTTCGTCGTACAGGCGCTCGGCCATTTCCGCTTTTGTCAAAGCCGCCATCCGTTAACTCCTTAGTGTTGCCCCCAGTTCAGTTTTCAGGGCTTCTATTACGCCGTTGAACAGCCCGTGCACTTCGTCTTCGGTCAGTGTGCGCTGCGGGTGCTGCCAGAACAAGCTGAGTGCCAAGCTACGATTACCTTCGCTCTCACCTTTACCGAGGCTTTCGCCTTGGTATACATCGAACGCACGCAGTGCGTTTAGGTGCTCGCCGGCGTGGTGTGTTGCCACACGCTCGACGTCCGCAAATTTCACGTCGCTTCCGATAATAATAGCCAAATCTCGACGAACTTCTGGAAATTTTGAAACATCTTTGAAATTAGGCACATAACCGGTAACGATTGGGTTTAAGAATAGCTCAAACATTATAACTGTGCCATTAAGTTCCATATTTTTCTGCACCTGCGGGTGCAAGGTGCCCAACCACCCTACCGGCTGCGCGTCGCGCAGCAATTCGGCGGTCTGGCCAGGGTGCAACGCGGGGTGCTTTCCGGTGCGGAACTCTATGGTAACGCCCAGCAAGCGGAACAGGCTTTCCAACTCTCCTTTTACATCAAAGAAGTCGGCGTGCCTGCGACCGTTTACCCAGTTTTCGGGGTTTTGGCTGCCTGTTACCACACCTGCCAGCATAGGCTGCTGCAGAATGCGTTCGCCATCTTTCACAAACCGCAGTCCGCTTTCAAACAGCCGAATGCGCGGCTGTTGCCGGTTCTGGTTGTGGGCCACGGTTTTCAGCAGGCCGCTCCAGAGGGTGGTGCGCATGACTGACAGGTCTGCAGAGATCGGATTGGCCAGAGCGATGCCTTCGTTCTGCGGATCTAACTGTTCCTGCACTTTCGGGTCCACGAAGCTATAGGTAATGGCTTCTTGGTAACCGTTAGCCACGAAATAGTTGCGGATGGCGCTCAGCGGGCGGGTGTCTTCGGCCTTGGGACGCAGGCCCAGAGAACCGATGGGTTCGGTGACCGGCAGGTTGTTGTAGCCGTAGATGCGCCCTACTTCTTCAATCAGGTCTTCTTCGATGGTGATGTCTGGGCGGAAGCTGGGCGCGCTGACTTTCCAGCCGCTATTTAACCGCTCTTCTACCGCCAGGCCCAAGCGGGTGAGGATGTCCTCCACTTTGGCGTTTTCGATGGCCAGGCCTAACACGTCGGCCAAGCGCTTTTCACGGAGCACGATGGAGATCGGCTTTGGCAGATGCTCGGCGCTGGTGACGTCGACAATTTCGCCGGGTTCGCCGCCAACGATACTGATCAGCAGTTCGGTGGCGCGCTCCATGGCGTCGCGGGCCAGGTTGTAGTCTACGCCGCGCTCAAAACGGTGACTGGCATCTGTGTGCAAGCCGTAATGACGGGCTTTTCCGGCTAAGGTGATGGGGTCGAAATAGGCGGATTCCAGCACCAGATCACGAGTTTTTGGACTAACACCGGAGTGTTCGCCGCCCATTACGCCGGCAATGGCGATGGGTTTGCTGTGGTCTGCTATGACCAGAGTCTGCTCGGTGAGGGTAACTTCCTGGCCGTCCAGCAATACGAGCTTTTCTTCGGGCTTGGCCATGCGCACCACTATGCCGCCGTCGATTTCGGCGCGGTCAAAGGCGTGCATGGGCTGGCCTTGCTCCAGCAGAATGTAGTTGGTGACGTCTACCGCGGCGTCTATAGAGCGAACGCCAGAGCGACGCAGTTTTTCCTGCATCCATAGCGGGCTTTTCGCAGAAAGGTCGACGTTGCGCAGTATGCGGCCCAGGTAGCGCGGGCAGCCAGCCGGGGCTTCTACGCGCACATCGGGTACTTCGCCGTGCGTAGCGGCTACCTTGTGAATACCAGGCGCGTTCAGCGGCAGGCTGTTAAGCACGCCTACTTCCCGGGCCAGGCCTTTGATGGACAGGCAGTCGGCGCGGTTCGGGGTTAAATCCACATCGATAGCAATGTCGTTTAGTTGCAGGTAGTCGGCAAACGACTGGCCCACGGGGGCGTCGACCGGCAACTCCAGGATGCCATCGTGGTCTTCAGACAGGCCCAGCTCAGCGCCCGAACACAGCATGCCGACAGAGGGCTGACCGCGGAGTTTGGCTTGTTTGATTTTGAAATCGCCGGGCAATACGGCGCCCAGTTCGGCGAAGGGGACTTTGATGCCGGCGCGCACGTTGGGGGCGCCGCAGACCACTTGCACCTGGGTGCTGCCGTTGCTGACCTGGCACACTCGCAGCTTGTCCGCATCGGGGTGGGCTTCTACGCTGAGCACTTCGCCAACGATTATGCCGGTAAATTTGCCCGCTACGGGCTCAAAGCCGTCGACTTCCAGGCCAGCCATGGTAATTTGGTCCATCAACTGCTGGGAGTCCAGAGCCGGGTTAACCCATTCGCGCAGCCACTGTTCACTGAATTTCATGGTCATTACCTTAATCTGTTGCGGTTCAAAGAACTTAACGGAACTGGCGCAGAAAGCGCAGATCGTTCTCGAAGAACATGCGCAGGTCGTTGACGCCGTAGCGCAGCATGGCCAGGCGTTCTACGCCCATGCCAAAGGCAAAACCACGGTATTCTTCGGCGTCTATGCCGCAGTGCTCGAACACTTTCGGGTGCACCATGCCGCAGCCCATGACTTCCAGCCACTTGATGCTGCCATCGGCTTCACGGCCCCACTCGATGTCTACTTCCGCCGAGGGTTCGGTAAACGGAAAGTAAGACGGGCGGAAGCGTACTTTCAAGTCGCGCTCGAAGAACACCCGCAAAAACTCTTCCACGGTGCTTTTCAGGTCGGCGAAGCTGACGTTCTTTTCGATCAACAGCCCTTCCACCTGGTGAAACATGGGGGTGTGGGTCATGTCGGAATCGCAGCGGTACACGCGGCCGGGGCAAATCATGCGAAACGGCGGTTTGCCGGCTTCCATGGTGCGAATCTGAACCGGTGAGGTGTGGGTGCGCAGCAGTGTGCCGGGATCGAAATAGAAGGTGTCGTGCATGGCACGGGCCGGGTGGTGGCCGGGAATGTTGAGGGCTTCGAAGTTGTGGTAGTCGTCTTCGATTTCCGGGCCCTGTTCCACGCTGTAGCCGGCGCTGGCAAAAAAGTCTTCAATACGCTGTAAGGTGCGGGTAACTGGATGTAGGCCACCCAGCTCCTGACCGCGGCCTGGTAGGGTTACGTCAATGGATTCGCTGGCCAGTTTGGTTTCAATAGCGATGCGTTCAAGGTCACTGCGGCGGGCGTTGATGGCCTGCTCTACCTGGCCTTTGGCGTCGTTGATTTTCTGGCCTGCAGCGGGACGTTCATCGCTAGAGAGTTTGCCCAGTGTTTTGGCCTGTTGGGTAATTACGCCTTTTTTGCCGAGGTATTCCACACGAATGTGATCAAGCGCCTGCAGGTTGTCGGCGCCTGCAACCGCCGCTAACCCGTCCTGAACCAGCTGCTTCAGGTTTTCCATTGACCCTGCTCCAAATCAGAAATGAAATCTATAAACACACGAAATCCGGAAACAAAAATAGGGGAAGAGCGTGCCCTTCCCCTATTAAACGCCGCCTGACGGTTATGCCTGGCAGCGGATCGATTCGTGATCGATGATAGAGCTTAAGCGATCACAGGGATGCTTTGGCTTTCTCAACAACCGCAGCAAACGTTTGCTGCTCGTTCATGGCCAGGTCGGCCAGAACTTTACGGTCGATTTCCACGTTGGCCTTTTTAAGACCAGCGATCAAGCGGCTGTACGACAAGCCATTGGCACGGGCACCGGCGTTAATACGCGCAATCCACAGTGCGCGGAACGCGCGCTTGCGGTTACGACGGTCACGGTACGCATACTGACCTGCTTTGATAACCGCTTGCTTGGCAACGCGGTACACACGACTACGGGCACCGTAGTAACCTTTAGCCTGCTTTAGAATCTTCTTGTGACGACGGCGTGCAACCACACCACGTTTAACACGAGCCATACTATAATCCTTCTACCTTAAAACCGTTTGGGGTGCGCTGTGCTCTAAACTCCGAGCATGCGCTTTACGGAAGCCACATCAGACTTGGAGATAAGCTTGGTTCCACGCAGCTGACGCTTACGCTTCGGGCTTTTCTTGGTCAGGATGTGACTGGTGAAGGACGACTTGTGCTTGAAGCCGGTGGCAGTTTTCTTAAACCGCTTGGCCGCTCCACTTTTCGTTTTCATTTTCGACATTTTTTAAAACTCCGCATTCTGTTTTTTTGATACATCGTATGTAAACCTGAAACACAAATCCCCCGCCTTTGGCAGGGGATGAGCAACAACAACAGGCTTACTTCTTTTTGCGGGGGGCGATAATCATGGTCATCTGGCGGCCTTCCATCTTCGGACGCATCTCGACAGTTGCCATTTCTTCCATGTCTACTTCAATGCGCTCCATGAGTTTCATACCAATTTCTTGGTGTGCCATCTCACGGCCACGGAAGCGAACAGTGATTTTGCCGCGGTCCCCGGCTTCAAGGAAACGTATCAGGTTGCGTAGTTTTACCTGATAATCCCCTTCTTCAGTTCCTGGACGGAACTTAAGCTCTTTGACTTGCGTCTGTCTTTGTTTCTTCTTGGCAACGGCCTTCGCTTTTTTCTCGTCGAAGATCTTCTTGCCATAATCCATTATTTTACAGACGATCGGATCGGAATCTGTCACTTGCACCAGATCCAGGGTCGCCTCCTCTGCCATCCTGAGGGCTTCTGCGATTGAAACCACACCCACTTGCTCGCCTTCGGCGTCAATCAGACGGACTTCAGTTGCATCAATGTTCTCATTGATTGGCGCCTTTGGTGTACGCGCACCCCGATTCGTTCTCTGTTTAATAATTAATTCTCCAACTTAGTTCTGCTCTTGCGTTCAACATCTTCTTGCAGAAGTTGTTCGAACGCTTCGAGCGATAGTGTTCCCAAATCTTCACCTTTGCGGGTTCTCACCGCAACGGCGTTGTTTTCGACTTCTTTATCGCCGACAACCACAAGAAAGGGAACCTTGTTAATTGTGTGCTCGCGGATTTTAAAGCCGATCTTCTCGTTTCTCAAGTCAGCATTCACCCTAAAGCCCAAAGAATCCCACTTTTTCGCAAGATTCTCGCAATATTCCCGTTGATTATCGGTGATATTGAGGATGGCGACCTGTGTTGGAGCTAGCCAGCTGGGGAATGCGCCTTCGTATTCTTCAATAAGAATACCGATGAAACGCTCAAACGACCCAAGTACCGCACGGTGCAGCATAACCGGTGTTTTGCGTTCGGAGTTATCCGACACATATTGTGCGCCTAATCGGCCCGGCATGCTGAAGTCTACCTGAATGGTGCCACATTGCCATACCCGGCCGATGCAGTCTTTCAGAGAAAACTCGATTTTAGGGCCATAAAACGCGCCTTCACCCGGTAACAGCTCCCATTTCACGCCTTCGCGGTTCAGGGCTTGCTCCAGTGCGGCTTCAGATTTGTCCCAAACTTCGTCGGAACCCACGCGCTTTTCCGGGCGGGTCGACAATTTGTACAGAATTTCGGTGAAGCCGAAGTCTTTGTAGACTTCGTGCAGCAGGTCGATGAACTTCGACACTTCGTTCTGGACGTCGCTTTCTTCACAAAAGATGTGGGCGTCGTCTTGGGTAAAGCCGCGCACGCGCATCAGTCCGTGCAAGGCACCAGACGCTTCGTTGCGGTGGCAGGAGCCGAACTCCGCCAAGCGCAGGGGCAAATCTTTGTGGCTTTTCAGGCCTTGGTTGAACACCTGGATGTGACACGGGCAGTTCATGGGCTTGATGGCGAAGTCGTGTTTTTCCGACTCGGTGGTAAACATGCCTTCTTTAAACTTGTCCCAGTGGCCGGACTTTTCCCACAGCGAGCGGGACACAATCTGGGGTGTTTTGATTTCCTGGTAACCGTGGCGACGCAGGATATCGCGCATGTACTGTTCCATTTTTTGATAAATGGTCCAGCCGTCTGGATGCCAGAACACCATGCCCGGGGCTTCTTCTTGCATATGGAACAAGTTCAGCTTTTTGCCGACTTTGCGGTGGTCGCGCTTTTCGGCTTCTTCGATGCGATGCACGTAAGCTTTCAGGTCTTTCTTGTTGGCCCAGGCGGTGCCGTAAACGCGCTGCAGCTGTTCGTTGTTGGTGTCTCCACGCCAGAAGGCACCGGATACTTTTGTCAGCTTGAACGCTTTCATTTTGCCGGTACTGGGCACGTGGGGGCCGCGGCAAAGGTCGATGAAATCACCCTGGCGGTAAAATGACAGGTCTTCTGCGCCGGGAATGTCTTCAATTATGCGAACTTTGTACTCTTCACCCATGCTACTGAACAGCGCTACGGCTTCGCTGCGGGACATCACCGAGCGGGAAACCGGCAAATCTTGCTTGGCCAGTTCTGCCATGCGTTTTTCAATACGGGCCAGGTCTTCGTTGGTGAAGGGGCGATCGTATTTGAAATCGTAGTAAAAACCGTCGTCAATCACCGGGCCGATGGTGACCTGAGCTTCCGGGAACAACTCTTTAACCGCCATAGCCAACAGGTGGGCGGTGGAGTGGCGGATGATGTCCAGGCCTTCGTCGTCTCGCTCGGTGATAATAGCCAGCTGTGCGTCGTTTTCGATCAGGTAGCTGGTGTCGACCATTGTGCCGTCGACTTTACCGGCCAGAGCGGCTTTGGCCAGGCCTGCGCCGATGTCGGCGGCTACGTCGTGCACAGTGACGGCTTCGGCAAAACTGCGGTGACTGCCGTCAGGGAGGGTTACTACGGGCATGGTGTGCTCCTAAGGGGTATTCAGCGGTGATCTATACCAGAGATCACTTGTTTGGATGGCCGCCACGATACAAACCGCGGTGCCAAGATTGGCGCGAATTCTAACAGAAAAGAACCCGGCGGGTTAATGGCGGGTTCTGCCTAGGTTGTAGAGCGGGGACGGATTTGAAATCCGTCCCCTTTTGCTATTTCATCAGGCCGACTTCTTTGTAGTATTTGACAGCACCCGGGTGCAGGGGGGCGCTTAGGGCGCCTGATACCATTTCTTCTTTGTTCAGGTTGTGAAAGGCCGGATGCAGGCGCTTGAAGCTGTCGAAATTTTCGAACACGGCGCGCACTACCTGGTAAATCACATCGTCTGGCACGTCGGTGGACGATACAAAGGTGGCGCCGACGCCGAAGGTGGTTACGTCTGCATCGCTACCGCGGTACATGCCACCGGGAATGATGGCTTTTCGGTAGTAGGGGTTGTTTTTTATCAGTTTTTTGGTGGCGTTGTTATCAACGGTGACCAGAACGCTGTCGCAGGAAGTGGTGGCTTCTTTTATCGCGCCTGACGGGTGGCCCACGGTGTAAAAGAAGGCGTCGATGTCGCCATTGCACAGGGCTTGGGACTGCTCGGCCGCTTTTAGTTCGGCGGCCAGAGCGAATTTGTCCATTTTCCAGCCCATTTCTTTCATCAGCGTTTCGGCGGTAGCACGCTGGCCAGACTCCGGGTCGCCAACCGCAACTCGCTTGCCTTCCAGATCTTCAAAGGTGGTGATTCCCGAGCTTTTGCTGGCAACAACGGTGAACGGCTCCGGGTGCATCGAGAAAACCGCGCGCAGTTTTTTGTTGGGGCCGTCGCCCTCAAACTGGCTGCTGCCGTTGTAAGCGTGGAACTGCCAGTCTGATTGGACGACGGCCAGGTCCAGCTCACCTCGGGCGATGGCGTTCAGGTTGTAGACAGAACCACCGGTGATTTCAACTGAGCAGCGAATGCCGTGATCTTTACGATCCATGTTGACCAGGCGGCAGATAGCACCACCGGCCGGGTAGTACACACCGGTAACGCCGCCGGTGCCGATGGTAATGAACTGCTGTTCCTGAGCAGACACCATGGCAGAGGCTGCGCCGAGGCTCAGTGCCGCGGTAACTGCCAACACAGAGGCTTTCAGTTTCACCGTCATCTAATTGTCCTTTTTAATGCACGATCCCCAGAGAGCCCCGCGAACGGGAAAATCCAGCTTTTAGATGTCTATTAAAACATAGACCCAGCAGCCGGATAAATGAATCTGACCACTTTAGCCAGACGGGACACCCGGCGCTCGATCAAAAAGAAAAAACCGCCCTGTCATGACTACCAGGGCGGTTTACACGGTTAGCTTTTGACGCTCGCCAGGCGGGCTTTCTCGCGCATCTGTTCCGGCTTCAGCAGGAAGTGCGCCAGCGCCGGCAACAGCCAGATAGAGCCAATCATGTTCCAGATGAACATGAAGAACAGCAGCAAACCCATATCGGCCTGAAATTTGATGGGCGAGAAAATCCAGGTAACCACCCCAAGGCCCAGGGTAATGCCGGTGAATATCACCGCCTTACCGGTGGAGCGCAGGGTTTCAAAGTAAGCTTCCTGCAAGGATTTACCTTCCAGCAGAAATTTCTCCAGCTTGCTGTAAATGTAGATACCGTAGTCCACACCTATACCGACACCTAGCGCTATCACCGGCAAGGTGGCCACCTTGATGCCGATGCCGCTCATGGCCATAATGGCTTCCGCCAGCACAGAGGTAAGCCCCAGCGGAACCACGATGCACAACACTGCCCGCCAGGAACGGAAGGTGGCAAAGCACAGCAGGCTGACAACACCGTAGACGAACACCAGCATCCAGTCTTTGGCTTTCGCGATGACGTCGTTGGTGGCCGCTTCTACCCCGGCGTTACCCGCCGCCAGCAAGAAGGTATGGTCTTCGTTGCTGTTGTTGGCAGCAAAAACTTCCACCGCGCTCACCACGGTTTGCAGGGTTTCGGCTTTATGATCTTCCAGGAACACCAACGTGGGCGTAAGGCTGCAATCGGTGTTGATCAACCCGGATGGCGCATCACGAATCGAAGCGTTGATGATGGTTTGGTTGCGGGAAATGGCGTACCAGTTCCAGTTACCTTCGTTCAGCGCTTTGGTGACGATTTTCGACACGTCCGCCAGCGAGACGGTGGATTGTACGCCTGGCGTATTTTGTAACTCCCACTGCAAGGTGTCCATGGCCCGCAACACGCTGTACTGGGTGCACTGTTCGACCGGGGTTTTCACCATAACCACCAGCACGTCGGCACTGGTGGAATAGTTATCGATAATGAAAGCGTTGTCTGTGTTGTAGCGGGAATCGGCGCGCAGTTCCGGGGCGCCTTGGTCTAAATCCCCTACTTTCAGGTCTTGCTTGAGGTAGACACCCACACCCAGGCCCAGAAGTGCGATCAGCACGGATATAGGCGCGGCTTTTGGGCTGGCAAACGCTGACAGGCGGCGCCATTTTTGGTCGGTTTCTTCACCCTGTTTTTGCACGTGGCGAATACCACCGGCGGTAATGCCGATGTACGACATAAGCAGCGGGTGCAAAACCAGGTTGGTGATGATCACGATAGCCACGCCCAAGCCTGCGGCTACGGCCAGGTCTTTAATGACGTCGATGTCGATAAACAGCAGTGTTAAGAAGCCAAAGGCGTCGGAAATCAGCGCCAGCATGCCGGGAATGTACAAGGCACGGAACGCTAGGCGGGCCGCGTTGAGCGGGTCAAAACCGCGGGCGGCTTCCATCGCCATGGCGTTCACCAGCTGCACCCCGTGGCTGATGCCAATGGCGAACACCAGAAACGGCACCAGCACCGAATACGGATCTAACCCGTAACCCAGTATTTTTAGCGCGCCTAGCTGCCAGAACACCGCCACAATGGACGTCAGCACTGGCACCAAGGTGCCTGCGATGCAGCGGGAGTACCAGAACAGCAACAGCGTGGTCAGAGCAATGGTGATGCCGGCAAACCAGGCAATGGCGCCAATGCCTTCAATCAGGTCGCCGACTTTTTTGGCGAAGCCGACGATGTGAATACTGACGTTCGGATTCTGGGCCTGGTACTTTTCCCGAATCTTCTCTTCCAGCTGGCGGGAAAAATCGGCGTAATCCAGGGGCTCGCCGGTTTGCGGATCGTTTTCGTACAGCGGTGCGTACACGATGGTAGAGCGGAAGTTATCGGATATCAGGCGCCCCACTTCGCTTGAGCGCAATACGTTCTGGCGCAGCTTTTCAAGGCTTTCAGCAGAACTGCCGTCGTAGTTGTCGGGGATGATGGTGCCGCCCTGGAAGCCCTGCTCGGTCACTTCTACCCAGCGCACGTTGGGGGTCCATAGGGATTTCAGGCCGCTGCGGTCAACACCGCTGAGATAGAACACTTCGTCGGTGATCTGGCGCAGAGTTTCCATGTACTCTTCGGTGAAGATATCGCTGCCGTCTTTTGTGGCCACGGCAATACGCACGAAGTTGCCCAGGTTTTCCAGATCGTCTCGGTGTTCCAGCATGTTCACGATGTACGGGTGTTCCAGCGGAATCATCCGCTCGAAGCTGGCATCGGGCTGGATTTTAACGGCGTTATAGCCCAAAAATACAGTCAACACCGCAAACAGAACCAATATGATGACGCGATTATTGAAAATGAGCCGTTCCAGAAAGGGCGCGGCTTTGGGTGTGGTGAGGAAGTGCTCACCTCTGGCATGCTTTGAATTTGTCATTCAACCGCCCCTTGTTCGACCAGACCCGCGTCGCCTTCCATCAGAACGACGCCGCCCTCACCCACCAGCAACAGTTTTTGCGGGCCATTTATCACAACACCCATCAAGCCCAGGCGGTCGGCTCGCAGGGTTTCCTTGAACGCGTCATTGGCGCCATCGCGAGTGACCAAGGTGCCGTTGTTACCCACCAACACCAGGCGTTCGCCGGCGCTGGCGCCATCATTCAAGGTGGTGCTGGAGCCGGTTTGCACGCGATCCCAGCTTTGGCCGTTATCGGTTGTGTGCATCACCGTACCGCGCAGGCCAAAGGCCAGCGCCTCGCCGCTGTTATCGGTACCGGTCACGCCAAACAGCGAGCCTTCGTAACCGCTGTCGCGGCGGTCCCAGGTGATGCCGTTGTCTTCAGACACGTGAATTTGCCCGGCTTCGCCGACAATCACCAGCGCGCCACCACCGATTTTGGTAATGGCATTGAGGTGGTAGTTGTCGCCGTTGTCCAGTTTTCGCGCCCAGTCCTGCCATTGACTGCCACCATCAACGGTGTGAAAAATCATACCGTAGGCGCCAATCACAAAGCCGCGGTCTGCATCTTCAAACCACACGTCCAGAAACGGGTTCACTGGCCCTACAGACAGATCTGCCTGCATGTTTTCGAGGCCAAACGTCAGGTCATCCATAGCCCATTCCAGATCGCCGACGTCTTCTTCGGCTGCGGTTTCAAGGCGCTGTTCCAAAGCTTCGATTTCCTGCTGTACACCGGCAATGGCCAGATTGGCGGCCTGAATGCCGGTCATCTGCAGCGTCCAGTTAGCGCCGCTATCGCTGCTGTGCAGCACCGCGCCGCTGTGCCCCACGGCCCAGCCGTGGCTGGCCGAGCCAAAATCAACCCCGGTAAGGGTGACCGACACCGGCACGCTGGCTTGGGTCCATTTTGCGCCGCCGTCATCGGAGTAGATGATGTGGCCGCGTTCGCCAACGGCTACCAGGCGCTCGCTGTCGCCTGCGCGCGTGACATCGTTCAGCAAACTGGTTGTAGCCAGTTCGGTGCTGCGAGCGGGTGTTTCCAGTAAGTCGGCGACGGCGAATGCCGTTGAAGGTGTTAAAACGCAGAGCGCAGCCAAACTAATGGCGGCAGCAAATCCCGGGCAGGCGCAGGTAAGGCGCCTGTTGCGTATGGCCATTCGATTTCCTATTGCTGGTGTTGTTGTATTTGATGCACGCAAAGCGCTGCAATGGGTTGAGTGTAGTGCATTACTGGCAGGTTGCTATCGCCCGAAAGTGCGATATTTATGGTAGTGCGGGGATGGAACGGCGGGGACGGATTTGAAATCCGTCCCCTGGGTGGCGAACTCGGGAACAGTGGGTTCCTTGGGTTAATCCGCCAGGCTTTTGTGTACTACTTCGTACAAATCCCGGGACAGGTTTTCTTTGTCACGAATCTGCACCAGAGCGGCCTGCATTTGCTGACTGTACTCGGGCGCGAATTTGCGCCAGCGGGTCAGCGGGCTTACCAGCCGCGCGGCAATTTGCGGGTTGCTGTCGTCTAGTTTGCAGACCTGGTCGGCCAGGAACTGGTAGCCGGAACCGTCCGGGTTGTGGAAATTCACCAGGTTCTGACCGGCGAAGGCGCCGATCACTGCGCGGATTTTGTTGGGGTTTTTCCAATCAAACGCCGGGTGTTCCAGCAACGCGTGAATGTGCGACAGCTGCCCGGTGCGACGGCTGGCCGCCTGAACCGAGAACCACTGCTCCACCACTTGGGGGTCGTTCTGAAAGGTCTGGTAAAAATCGTTCAAGGTGGTCGCACGATCGTCGTCGTAACCGGAGTTCACAAACGCCTTCAGGGCGCCCATGCGGTCGGTCATGTTGTCGGCGTCGCGATACTGACCTAACCCCAGGGAGCGGCCTTCTTCGTCATTAATCAGCAGCAGCAAGGCCAGCGCGGTGTTGCGCAGGCTGCGACGGGCGACGGCTTCGGGGCCAAGTTGGTAAGGGCCACTGTCGATGTTGCGGCGGTAGCAGGCCACCAGTTCGTCGCGCAGGGCAATCGCCAGATGCTTCAACACCCGGCGGCGAGCCCGGTGAATAGCAGGCACGTCGGCGCCATCGGTCAGTTCGGCCAGGTAAGCCACCGTGGGCAGCACCAGCATTTTGGCCACCAGCGCCTGATCCAGATCGGAATCGCTGATCAGGTGGCGGAAAGCGCCTACCAGACGAGCATCTACGGTGACGTCTTTTGGCGCGCCAATCATCTGCTGGATAACGTTTATGACCAGGCGTTGTCCTGCGTCCCAGCGGTTGAAGCCGTCTGAGTCGTGGTTCATCAGGAACAGCAGCTGTTCGCGGGTCCAGGGATAGATCACCCGCACCGGTGCTGAAAAGTGCCGCAGCAAGGATGGCACCGGGCGCTCGCTGATGCCGTGAAATTCAAAGCTGTGGCTGGCCTCGGTGAGTTCCAGCACGCGCTCTTGCGGTGCATCGCCGTTGGCCAGCTCATCTGCGCTTAACGCCAGCGCCAGATCTTCACCGCGGCTGCCTAACAGACCCAGCGCGAAGGGTATGTGCTGAGGCTGCTTGTTGGTTTGGCCCGGGGTGTCTGGCAGGGTTTGTTCGATGTGCAGGCGATAAACGCCGGCGCTTTCATCGTATTCGTCACTGATCGCCAACTGAGGCGTGCCGGCTTGCTGGTACCACAGGCGGAACTGGCCAAGATCGCGGCCTGAAGCGTCTTCCATGGCTTTGACGAAGTCGTCCGTGGTCACGGCCTGGCCGTCGTGGCGTTCAAAGTACAGGTCACTGCCTTTGCGGAACAGATCCGGCCCCAGCAGGGTGTGAATCATACGCACCACTTCGGCGCCCTTTACATAAATGGTCAGGGTGTAGAAGTTGGTGATTTCCATGTAAGACGCCGGGCGCACCGAGTGGGCCATGGGGCCTGCGTCTTCGGCAAACTGGGCGGTACGCAGCACAGTGGCATCTTCAATACGCTTGACCGTGGCCGAACCCATGTCCCCGGAAAACTGGGTGTCGCGGAACACAGTAAAGCCTTCTTTCAGGCTGAGCTGGAACCAGTCACGGCAGGTAACCCGGTTGCCGGACCAGTTGTGGAAGTATTCGTGAGCGACAATGGATTCAATGCGCTCGAACGCCATATCCGTCGCTGTTTCCTGGCTCGCCAGCACGCACGAGGAGTTGAATATGTTCAAGCCCTTGTTTTCCATGGCGCCCATGTTGAAATCATCAACGGCAACGATCATGAATATGTCGAGGTCGTACTCGCGGCCGTAGGTTTGTTCGTCCCAGGCCATGGCGCGTTTCAGGGAGTCCAGCGCGTACTCGCATTTTTCAGAGTTGCGGGGCTCTACGTACATGCGCAGGTCTACGGTGCGGCCGCTCATGGTGGTGAAGCTGTCTTGCTTTTCCAACAGGTCACCGGCGACCAAGGCAAACAAATAGGCCGGTTTCGGGAACGGATCTTCCCAGGTCACGAAGTGGCGGCCATCGCTCAGGTCACCCTGTTCGACGGGGTTGCCGTTCGACAAAAGCACCGGATAGGCGGTTTTGTCTGCTTCTATGCGGGTGCTGAAGCGGGCCATCACGTCTGGACGGTCCGGGAAATAGGTGATGCAGCGGAAACCTTCGGCTTCGCACTGGGTGCAGAACATGGAAGACGATTTGTACAGGCCTTCCAGGCGGGTGTTGTTCTGGGGCTCTATCCAGGTGACCACTTGCAGGGTGAAGTGCTCCGGCACCTGGTTAACGGTCAGCAGCTCGTCGCTGACGCTGTAGTTGCTCTGGGCCACAGCCTCGCCGTTCAATATCAGGCTTTCCAACTTCAGGCTGTCGCCGTGAAGCTGCAGGGGCGCGCCGGTTTCCTGGTTTTCCTGGAAATCGGGGTTACGGCGAAAAGCCAAGGTGCTGTGCACCCGTGCGCCGTCTTCGAACAGTTCAAACCGCAGGTCGGCGGTGTCCACCAGATAGGCGGGCACCTTGTAATCGCTCAGGTAAATGGTTTGCGGCTGATTGCTAGGCATTGCTGTCTCCCGTGTTCGCCGGTGCGCAGAAGCGGACTTGATAACCGGTGTATTTGCGAATGTTGATCACGCCCGTGTCCAGAATCAGGTACTGGCCTTTTACGCCTTGCAGTACGCCAGACACGCGGGGTGTTTTGTCCAGATTGTGTGATGTTACTTTTTGTGGCCAAACGTCTACCGGATAGCTTAAACCCAGAGACGGTTCCTGCACCGCGCGGATGCTGTCTGCGCCATGTTCTGCGCGCAGGGCGTCCAGTTCTTCGGCCACCAGGGCCAGCAGTTTGTCGCGTTCTTCGGCCAGGTTCAGCTCGGTGGTTTCGCCTTTTAACATGGTACGCCAATTGGTGCGATCTGCCACGTGTGCTTTGCAGGCCACTTCCACGAAACCGGACAACTGGCGGGTGGCAACGCGCAACATGGGGATGGCGTCTACTGCGCCCTGGTCAATCCAGCGGGTAGGCACTTGGGTGCCGCGGGTGATACCGACTTTTAAACCCGACGAGTTGGCTAGGTAGACCACGTGCTCGACCATGCAGTTGGCCTGCCCCCATTCGGGTTCACGGCAGGTGCCCAGGTGAAAGTGACACTTTTCCGGGCTCATGATGCAGCTGTCGCAGGCTGCCAACTTGCGCATGCAGGGAAAGCAGAAACCTTGGCTGAAGCTTTTTTTGGTGACGCGGTCGCAGTTAATGCAGCGGATAATGCCGTCAAACTCGATACTGACGGGCTGGCCAATCAGTTCGTTCAATGCGACATGATCATCGCCCAGGCGCAGTTTGTACTGCACTGGATCGCCGACACTGGCGGGCATTTTGCGCAGGCGGCCGCTAACGTCCACCGGATTTACGGGTGCTTGATTCAAACCTTTACCTCGGTGTACTGCTCGGAGCCGTCGCTGTCGTCGCTGCTCTCATCTAAAGAGCCATCTAAAGAACCATTTACGGCGTCATTTTTAGCGGCTTTTTTGGCGGCTTTTTTCTGCATGCGCACGGTAGGGTCGCAGTCGGTGCCCGCTTTAGCACCGCGGTCTATGTAACCGGTGCGCTCTTCTTCCGCCATATTATGGGTGTTTTCATAGTGAATCACCGCTTCCAGGCTGATGGAGCGCTGCTCCGGGCTGACTTTGCGGCCATCGGGCCATTTACCCAGTTCAATAGACTGACGCAGGCTGCCGTAGACGTTCGGATCTAACCGTTCAATCAATTCTTCGTAAGTCATGACACAGACCTCCTAAAACACGCTTTAAAAAAGACTATCAATAACCGTTGACAGGTGCGAACGATAATGATTATTATTACTTCACCAAATGGCATTAAGCAACACGGTCGTTCATTTGGTGTCTCTCTCATCAGAGCTATGTCGCTCTCTTAATGCCTCACCTTTTGGTGGGGTTTTTTTATGCTTTTCGCCTGCCCGGCGGTGGCAACACTAAAGCCACTAGCAACCCCGCCACAAAACCACCCAGGTGGGCTTCGTTGGCCATGTTACCCATGCCCAACATGTTGGGCAGCGGGGTAAAGCCCAGGACCATCCACGCCAGGGCGAAGGTGATCAGCGCCGGCGGGAACTGGAATCTGGGCAACCGCCGCTGGCTTAACCAGCAATAGCCCATAATGGCGTAGACCACCCCCGACAAACCGCCAAACAGCGGGCCGGTGACCAGGTATTGCAGGCCATTCGACAGCAGGCTGGCCACCAACGCCAACACCAGCAGCCGGGTACGGCCGTCTATAAACTCGACTTGACTGCCCAGGAACCACAACATCACCGAATTGAAGATGATGTGAGGCCAGCTAAAGTGCAGAAAATCTGGCGTAATCAGGCGCCATATCTGGCCTTTCGACAGGGTATCCAGTAACGCGTTCAGGCGTTCAGCCAGGCTGACCCATTCATACTGGCGAGGGTCGACTACCATCAAGCCGGCAGCCAGTTCGTTGCTGCTCATGGAGGTTAGCCACACCGTAACCACCGCGATCACGATGAGACTGATCACCACCGGTGCATGACCGGGCGACGGCTGCCAACGGCCGTTGACGATGGGTGAACGGCGGCCGGGTTTTATCTGTTGATCGTCCATTAGCGTGCCAAACTGTCTTCGTTGGTGGGGTAATTGCGTTGGTCTATGTCGCTAGGCCATTGCACATCTACCCATACGAATTTATCCGGCGACAAGACTCTTTCGCCGTCCATACGATAGGCCGCCAGCTTGCCGTATTTTACTGCGCTGTAGTCAACACAGGCCACATTAGATTTTAGCTGGGACGGTTTGCCGTCCATCCAGTAATGGCCCACAAACACCGGGGGCGCATCCAGCGGATAGCTCAATAGCTGGCGATGTTCAGCCGGCGTTAACACATGCGCTGCCACGTCTGCAGGCAAGGGGTCGGGCTGGAATACCACGTCGGCGTAGGTGTGTGGATCGTCTGCCCAGAACTTGGTGCGAAAAAACTTGCGTACAAATCCGTCACTGCCGGTAATCGCGACATCTTCCGGCAAGCGCAAATCGGTGCCGCGCAGCAGGGTGTCCATCACTTCGCCGGGGAAAGAATCGAGCACCGACGAGGCGTGTAGAAAATCTTCGGTAATACAGCCGTCAGGGTGTTCCTGGCGGAAGCGGCTAA
Source organism: Marinobacter sp. M3C (assembly GCF_023311895.1). Taxonomy (GTDB): domain Bacteria; phylum Pseudomonadota; class Gammaproteobacteria; order Pseudomonadales; family Oleiphilaceae; genus Marinobacter. The sequence goes on along the minus strand of NZ_CP092284.1, from coordinate 4,434,422 downwards.
TCAGGCCATCGTCCCAGCACGCGTGCACGGCGCGGAAGTGTTCGTCGTCTATAAACAGTGGGATGGTGTAAAACCACGCCAAGAAGTCTTTCCACTCGCCGGGGTGGGCATCGAACTGCTGCAGGGTTTCTTTGATCAGGCGGTCGTGGCGGGGTATGTGCTCACGCAGGTAGGTATTGCCGCTGCCCGGGCGAGCACGGGTGCAGTAGCCCAGGGCGTTGTACTCGTGGTTGCCCATCACAATGCGGGCGGAGCCCCGCTCGACCATGTCACGCACCAGGTGCAGCGCTTCGCGGATGCGCGGACCACGGTCGATAATGTCGCCGATAAAGATTGCCTGACGGCGCTTGTGCTCGTACACGCCCTTCACCTTGGTGTAGCCCATCCGCTGCAAAAGGCTTTCCAGGGTAAGCGAACAGCCGTGAATATCGCCAATAATGTCGTAGCCGCGGCAGGGATTGCTGGACAGTGTGGCCATGTTCAACTCGCTGTTGTATTGCTGGCCCAGCCAAGTTTATCCCGGCAGGTGGCGTAAAAATTGTGATCGGTTGGGTGAATCAAACGGATTTTAAACGGCTTCTTACTAATACGAATGATATCGCCCGGCGCGCAGGCAATGTTCATCTGGCCGTCAAAACTGACCTGCGGATAGGCTTCGTTTGTTTCACCAATCACCAGTTTTATTTCGCTGCGACCGTCCACCACGATGGGGCGGCTACTGAGGGTGTGCGGGAACATAGGCACCAGCACAACGGCATCCAGTTTGGGATGCATAATGGGGCCACCGGCGGACAACGAATAAGCTGTGGAGCCGGTCGGCGTGGCGACAATCAGGCCGTCGGAACGCTGGGCATAAACAAAGTGGCCGTCGATAAACAGGTCGAAGCCGATCATGCGGGTGGATTTTCCCGGGTGTAGCACCACATCGTTCAGCGCCGTGCCAAAGCCCAGAGGTTTGCCGTTGCGCTCTACGTGGCCGTCTAGAAGAAAGCGGTGCTCAACAATGTATTCGCCCTTAAGCACTTTGCTCAGTCGCTCTTCCAGATCGCTGGGGGAGATATCGGTCAGAAAACCCAGGCGGCCGCGATTAACGCCCAACAGGGGTATTTTGGACTTCGCCAGTTCACGGGCAGCACCCAGCAAGCTGCCGTCGCCCCCGACAACAATCACCAGATCGCAAATTTCACCCAGCAACCTTTTACTGGCGACCTGCTGGCCGTGGCCGGGAAGTATGCTGGCCGTGTCTTCTTCCAGAATAACCTGGTAATTATTGGCAACCAGATATTGTTTGAGCTGGCGCAGGGTTTCAACCACCTTCACGCTGCCCATGCGGCCAATTACACCAATGTTGCGAAATTGCTCCATGGAATTTCCTGTTGTTCTGCCGGGCTGCCATTCTAAAGCTGGCAGCCCGGTAGTACCAGCTTGCATGCTGGCGGATCGATAATGATAGTTTGAGACTACCAATTTGAGGCTGCCAGCCAGAGAATGCCAATTTGAAAGTGCCCGCCAATAAAGATCGAGCGCCAAGCGCCCGTTAAAAACTCCTGATGCTGAGGCTGAGCCTTTACAGCTCGGCGGCCAGGTAGCAGCCCTGGTTGATGGCGCGTTTGGCGTCTAGCTCCGCTGCCACATCGGCACCGCCAATCAGATGCGTTGAAACATTGGCAGCTTCCAGTTCTGCCTGAAGCTCGCGCATTGGGTCCTGACCTGTGCAGATGATGATGGTGTCCACCGGCAACAGCTTGTCTTCGCCCTGCTCCGCCCGCTTGGCGGTAACGGTGATGTGCAGGCCTTCGTCGTCAATCTTGCGATAGGTGACGCCCGGGATCATCTGTACTTCACGATGCTTGAGTGATGTACGGTGAATCCAGCCCGTTGTCTTACCCAAGTTCTTACCAATTTTCGAGGTTTTACGCTGTAGCAGATACACCTGGCGCGCCGGCTCTGGCAGTTGGGGTTCTACGCCTTTCACACCGCCACGATGCTGACCACTGAAATCTACACCCCACTCTTTCATGAAGTCGTCAGTATCCAGCGCGGCGGAAGCGCCCTGATGGGTAATGAACTCGGACACGTCAAAACCGATTCCGCCGGCGCCGATTACCGCCACCCGCTTGCCTACGGGCTTGCGCTTCTTCAGCGCGTCCAGATAGCTGATAACGCTGGGGTGTTCAATGCCGTCGATGTCTGGCATGCGCGGCTGAACGCCGGTGGCCAGAATGACTTCGTCATAACCGCCGGCAATCAGCTCCTTGGCGCTAACGCGGGTGCTCAGGCGCATGTCTACGTTATATTTTTTCAACATAACGCCGTAATAGCGCAAGGTTTCGTAGAACTCTTCTTTGCCGGGAATCAGTTTGGCAACGTTGAACTGACCGCCAATTTCCTCACCCGAGTCATACAGGGTGACCTTATGGCCACGCTCGGCAGCCACCGACGCGGCCGCCATACCCGCAGGGCCCGCTCCCACCACCGCGATGTTTTTCGGGTTGGCGGTTTTCACGTAATTCAGTTCGGTTTCGTGACAGGCCCTTGGGTTGACCAGGCAACTGGTCAGCTTGTTGCTGAAAGTATGATCCAGACAGGCCTGGTTGCAGCCGATGCAGGTGTTAATTTCCTGGGAGCGATCTTCGGCGGCTTTTTGCACCAGTTCGGCATCGGCCAGGAAAGGCCGCGCCATAGACACCATGTCGGCGTCGCCCTCGGCTAGAATTTTTTCAGCCACTTCCGGCATGTTGATGCGGTTGGTGGTAATCAGCGGAATGCTGACTTCGCTCTTCAGCCGCGCAGTAACCTTGGAAAAGGCGCCACGGGGCACAGACGTCGCAATGGTGGGTATGCGGGCTTCGTGCCAGCCAATGCCGGTGTTGATCAGGGTGGCGCCGGCTTTTTCGATTTCTTTGGCCAGTTGCACCACTTCTTCCCAGGTGCTGCCGTCTTCAATCAGATCCAGCATCGACAGGCGATAAATCAGAATGAAGTTGGGCCCTACCCGTTCGCGCACGCGGCGCACAATTTCAATCGGCAGGCGAATGCGGTTTTCGTAGCTACCGCCCCACTGATCCGTGCGCTGGTTGGTGTGGGCCACAATAAACTGATTGATGAAATAGCCTTCAGAACCCATGATTTCAACGCCGTCATAGCCGGCTTTTTGGGCCAACTGCGCGCACACGGCGTAGTCTTCGATCTGTTTTTCAATACCGGCTTCGTCCAGCTCTTTGGGAGTGAACGGATTGATCGGCGCCTGAATGGCTGACGGCCCCACCAACGCCGGTGAGTAGGCGTAGCGGCCGGCGTGCAGGATTTGCATGCAGATTTTGCCATCAGCCTGGTGCACGGCATCGGTGATGATCTGGTGTTGTTTGACTTCGTCATCGGTAGTCATTTTTGCAGCGTGCTGGAATACGCCGCCTTCTTCGTTGGGCGCAATACCGCCGGTGACAATCAGGGCCACGCCGCCACGGGCGCGTTCAGAGTAAAACGCTGCCAGCCGCTCAAACCCGTTTTTGGCTTCTTCCAGGCCGGTGTGCATAGAGCCCATCAACGCGCGGTTGCGCAGCTTTGTGAAGCCCAGGTCCAGCGGTTCCAGCAAATGGGGGTATTTGCTCAGCCCCGGCGTGGCGGCTGCGTTGACATTAGTCGCGGTCATGTCTCTTCCTCGTCATCATTGAGATTATGTTTTTTGTATAAGCTACCCTTGTACCCGCGGTGCGACAATATCCTGGGGGTACAATTTGTTATCTTTGAGTGACTCTTTGAAAAACCCAATAAATGGCTTTCTAAAACCCGCTGAATGGCTCTCTGAAATTCCGCTGAATGGCTCTCTGAAAAAATGCCGACAACAAACACGACCAAGCCCAAACCGGCTTACGCCCTAGGTGATATAAGCGTGCTCTATGCTGCGGTGCTATTGCGTGCCGCCGAGGCAGAGGGCGCAGACGCTGCGGGGCTGGCGCAGCGTTTTCGGTTAGACGCACAAACCCTGGAGTCTGCAGAGGCGCGCATCAGCATTCCCCATTATATGCGTCTGGGCCATGCCGCCATCACCGAAACCGGCAACCGCGCGCTGGGTTTGCGTATGGGGGCGCTGTCACGGCCTGTGGATGCAGGCTTGGCGGGGTTGGCTGGCGAGTGCGCAGCCAGCGCCGGTGTCGGTCTGAGCACACTGATTCGCTATGCTTTGCTCACCAGCCAAAACAGCCGCGGTTTACCCGAGGTACAGAGCGCAATTCGCAAGGCGGTGTTCTATTCCATCCGCCCCTATAACGACTACAACTGCTTTGTTGTGGATTCGGTTCTGGCGGCCTGGACCCAGTTTTTGCGAACGCTGACCGGCGATTATGGGGTGCTGGAAAAAGTGCAGATTGAGTACCCGTCTCAGGGGATGGACGAGCTGTATGAAAGCTGGTTCCGCTGCCCGGTGCAGTTCGGTGCCGCTGAAAACAGCCTGGTGGTAAAAGCCGACACATGGCAACAAACCCCGCGCCAAGCCCAACCGGCCATGCACGGCGCGATGGATCAGCAATGTGAGCAGCAATTACAGCAGGTACACCGAGGTTGGACGCTGCAAGAGCGTGTGCAGCATTGCCTGACCCCCCTATTCCAGGGCCAAACCCCTGCCCTTAACACCGTCGCCGCGAAACTGGGCCTGACACCCTGGACCCTACAACGGCAACTGGCCGCAGAAGGCATAAAATATAAAGATTTGGTCGACAGCACCCGCCAGCAACTGGCCGTGGACTACCTGCGCGAAACCCGCCTGTCGCTGGCGGAAGTGTCGTGGCTGCTGGGTTTTGCTAATCCGGCGGCTTTTCATAAGGCTTACAGGCGCTGGTTTGCGGTTAGTCCCGGGGAGCATCGAAAGCGGCTGACTGATCGGACAAGTCGGGGACGGATTTGAAATCTGTCCCCATGCGTTATCAGACGGGATTGGTCGCCAGAATCTTTTTCAGAAAGTCCTGTGTGCGGGGGTCTTGCGGGTTCGAGAAGATCTCGCTGGGTGGGCCCTGTTCTACAATCCTGCCGCCATCGATAAAAATCACTCGGTCAGCGACATCTCGGGCAAAGGACATTTCGTGGGTGACCACCATCATGGTCTGGCGTTCCGATGCCAGTTGTTTCATTAGCCCCAACACTTCTTCCACCCATTCTGGATCAAGAGACGAGGTGGGTTCATCAAACAGGATAACTTCAGCTCCGGTGGCCATGGCGCGGCCAATACCCACCCGTTGCTGCTGGCCGCCAGACATCGAGGCGGGGTAGGCATCTGCTTTGTCGGCAAGGCCGATACGTTCAAGAATCTCCCGGGCGCGCTGGTGAGCCTTTTCTTTTGGCCATTTGTCGACCACCAGCAACCGTTCGGCCACGTTTTCCAATGCGGTTTTGTTCGCGAACAAGGCGTAATTCTGAAACACAAAAGCAGTTCGGCGGCGCAGTGAGAGAATCTGTGCCCGGCTTGCCCGGTTCACATCCACCGTAAGGTCGCCGATGGTAATTTCGCCCGCCGTGGGGCGTTCCAGAAAATTTAGACAGCGTAGCAGCGTGGATTTACCGGTTCCCGAGGGACCAATAATAACAATGATCTCGCCCTTCTCGATGGTCAGATCAATACCGTCCAGCACCACAGTCTTGCCGAAGTGTTTACTCAAAGATTTAAGTTCAATCATCGGCTATAGGCCTTATTTAGGCGAATTTCGAGATACTTTTGCAATTGTGAAAGTATCTCGACCACGATCCAGTACATCACAGCGGCGACGATGAACGCCTCAAAGTACAGAAAACTTCCGGATGCTTCTTTCTGGGTGGCCCCCATCAGCTCGGTGACCCCGAGAGTAAATGCCAGGGAAGTAGCCTTGATCATATCGATGAAGTAGTTCATCAGTGTGGGCAGGGCAACTCGGGTAGCTTGAGGCAGGATAATGCGCCGCATTAGCTGGCTATTGGTCATGCCAATCGAGAGCGCCGCCTCGGTCTGGCTGCGATCAACGCCAATGATGGCCGCGCGGATCGATTCCGCCATGTACGCTGAAAAGTGCAGGGTCAGGCCCATGATGGTCGCGGTGACGCCATCAATCACGGTTAACACGCTGAACAATTGTGGCAGCCCGTAATAGAACAAGAACAACTGGACCAGCAGCGGCGTACCCCGGAAAAACGAGATAAACACGATGGTCAGTTGATTGAGTACCGGGATGCCCAGCACCCTCACCACGGCGAACACGCAGGCAAGAATCAATGCCATCACCATGGCGGCCCCCGCCAGTTGCAGGGTAAGGGGCAGATAGCCAAGCAGAACAGGCACCAGCCCGAGCATGTACTCTACGTTCAGAACGCCCATAGGGTGTCAAGCCTTGTGGTACCTATCATGGCTGGGTGATGTCAGTGCCGAACCACGTTTCGGAAATGGACGCCAGGGTGCCGTTTTCCCTCAGCGTTTTCAGGGCTTTATTCACCTCGTCTCGCAGGGCCCGTCCTGTTTCTGTGTCTTGGAACGGATAAGCGTTGGTGATTTGTGAAAAGGGTTTACCGGCCAGTGCCAGCGGCAGGGGTTTGTCTTTGATGATCTGGCTAGCGCTGACCCGATCCATCACAAACGCATCTACGCGGCCCAGGGCGGTGTCGCGCTCAATATTGCTCTCGTAAGTCTTGATGTTGATCTGATCGGCGTAAGGCAGTTCACGCAATAGTGTTTCGAAATTAGAGCCGAGGTTCACAGCGACCGTTTTGCCTTTGAGATCTTCAACATCGCGAATCTCGGTGTTACCTTTTTTGACCACCACTTGGGCACCGTCATAAACGTACGGCTCACTAAAAACGTAAGCTTTTTTACGATCCTCGGTGATGGTGATCTGATTGGCGACTGTGTCAATGCGGCCGGTTTCCAGCAGACCGAAAAGCCCCGAGAAACTCGCAGTCTGGAAGATAATCTCGCGCCCCATTTCTTTTCCCACGGCGTTCATGATATCAATCTCGAAGCCTTTGAGTTCGTCTTGTTCCACGAAAGTAAACGGAAAGTATTGCCCGGACATTCCCACTCTCATTGGGCCTTCCTGGGCCAGCAATTGGGGGCTAGTAATGAGCGATAAAACCATGAGTGAGTTAATGAGCCAAAATTTCATAACGTCTCCTGAGTTTGTTGCCCGTGCGTCAATTATGGGCCGGGCCGTAAATGAGCCATCGCTCAACATACAAGATATGGGCAGCAAAATCTTTATAGAAATTATGGATGCTGCTCAACCACATCGATTTCATTGTAGACTTTGTCATGACGAATGACCTAAGACGACAACGCGGTGAGTATTGGTATGGGTGACCCGATCAAAGCCTCTGATAACCAACAAACTTCGGCGTCTGGCCCTGCTCAGACAAATGCTGACACCGCCAGCAATCCCCTAATGAAGCCACAGAAGCAAGGCGTTCGGCCATGGATACTCTTTATTCTGTTAATTGGACTGGTTGCTCTTCTTATTGTTCGCGATGACTTGCGACAAAACGCGGGCGACAGCAGCGAAAAGGCAGTTCGCTACCTCGCCTTCGATATATTGGGTTGGTCGTCGAGGGATGTTTTTGTCTGGCGTTTGCGCTTGGCCGGGCTGTTGGATAGCCCGCTGGGGCAGCAGTGGGCCGGGGCGGTTGAGCGGGCGAGTGGCCAGCCTTTGCAAGTTGGCGATACGTATCGCACTTCTGACACTTTTGAAGATGATCGGGTTGAAGCGCGTGTCTATCAGGTGGTGCTTGAGCGAGGAGAATTGCTGATATCGCAACTCAACCGTCTGGATAACTCGGCAGGCCGGCTATACGCCAGCCTGGAACGCCGCGAACGTGGCGGCCAGGGTTGGTCAACTGTCGCGGACCTGGAAACAGATGGCACAACCAAGAGTCGGGTTGTGTCTTCATCTGGTGACTACCGCATTGTGCTTCAGCCGGAGTTGTTCGCCAAGGTGGAGTATTCGCTGGCCATCGCTCATGGCGGTTCATTGCCGTTTCCGGTAGAGGGCGCATCACAGCGCGATATCGGCAGCCGCTTCGGCGCACCTCGCGATGGCGGTGCCCGAGCGCATCACGGCGTGGATATTTTTGCTAAAAAAGGAACGCCGGTCAAAGCGGTCATTGCTGGCCAGGTCCGTATCGGCACAGGTGGTATTGGCGGCAACCATGTTTGGCTGTTGGGCGGCTTGCTGGAACTTGGCGGTGCACGCTACTACTACGCCCACTTGAATTCGTTCGCGATTGAATCCGGCGATACGGTTAAAAAAGGCGAGATACTCGGATACGTGGGCAACACCGGTAACGCCAGAACCACGCCACCCCATCTGCACTTCGGGATTTACTCAGGCGGCCCGGTTGATCCGGCACCTTTTCTGAAACCAGAACCGGTGTTGCCTGATGGCTGATTGGCAGGTTTGTTTTAACAGCGGCAATTACAGTTCCACCGCATCATTCACGCCTTCGTCGTCGTCGTATTGTTCCGAGCGGATTTCAAGCAGTTCTTCTTGATAGTCGTTCATTTTTACGCTCCATTCTCTGTTTTTTACAGCATGGGGCGTGATTATTACCGACTGATGACATAACAGGGACAGATTTGAAATCTGCCCCTCATCCATATCCCACCCTTTGCCACCGATAGGTTTGGGCTCCCCGGCTAAGAGTTCCCAGAATCGTTTATCGAGTTTCCGTATCTCATTGGCAGCCGTGTTCAAGTTTTCTGACTTTTCTGGGCCCCCAAGTCTTGAGAAATTTCGGGGAAACACACCGGCCAGGTGGGGATAGGCATCGCCCTGTTACGGTCCGAAAGGTCCACACTTCAGTCAGTCTACCAAGGGCGGATCGTCTAGAAATACCGCCAGTAACCCGACCTCTATAGCCCGTATGGCGTCCACATCAGCGGTGCCCCACTCATGAGCCATGTTCTTTCTCATCTGACAATTTTTGGATCAGGCCATCGTCGCCTCGTTCAGGTTGGGCACGCTGTATTGCATCTGATCTTCCAGTGAATCCCACGGGAAGTTGCGGATCTTTTCTATGTGGGCGGGGTAGCCTTCTTTTTCCCACCACTCCAGATCCAGCGTGGCCCAATAGTCAGCCGGGCGTTCGCGTTTGCCTGCGGCGTCGTACGCGGCTGTTGTCGGATCGAGATGACGATAAGGTTCTAGGGCCGGGATATCCGGCAAGGGTTGGTTGACGTCCATGTATCGCTGCAACTCATCCCAGTGGGCGTAGAGTTCTACTTTCTGCGTGCTGTGCACCTCGGCCACTGCCGTTTGCCAGCCGCTGTATCGGTGGCGAAGCTGTAGCTTGTAGCTGACCGGCCCTTTGGGCTGGACGTGGTAGGAAATATAAGGGTCAAACTCGATAAACGGGGCCTCGAAGGTTTCCTCCCGCCAAGTGCGGAATTTGACCATGCCGGTGGGGCGGAAGAAGCCGCAGCCGAGGTCTTTGATGATGAAGTCGGGGTTATGCTCTAGAAACCAGGTGAAGGGGTAGCGGAAGAAGATATGGAGTAATAATATGACAGCAGCAATATTGAATGTTTCTATAAATCCGCTTAAACCGAATCTGAATGAAACAATTATCGCTGTTAGAGTGACCAGCGAAATCATCCACTTAAGCATTCCATAGTCTGCAAAAGATCCGGCCAACATTAACAGTAGTTGCCATCGAGTTTTGATCAAGTCCTTTGGCTTCTGCCGATTGGTCCAGGCACGTCCTTCCGGCAGTTTATGACCGTTGTTAAGCCGGTTTTGATGTGAATTGACGTAATTCGGTCGTTCATGGATGTTTAGGTGGCCGTAGTGCGCCCATGGCAGCCGCTCAATCAGATCGCCGCCCTCCAGTGCTTTTAAAAAGCCCCCGGGGTTTTCCAGGGGCTTTTGGCGAGGTATTTCGGTGGAGCGAAAGGCCAAATCCGTGTATTCGCTCATTTCTCCCGACTGACTAGCGTTGCCACTCAACGTCCAGATCCTCCATTTTATGGGTGACTTTCTGCTTTTCGTATATTTCCTTGTCACGCTGCCAGACGTCGACTGTAAAAGTCAGAGACAGTCGTTTGACTTTGTAGCTCGTTGAAATCCGTTCATACTGGGTTTGGGGCATCATCCCAGACAATTGCGAGCGGCCCACCATAAAGTCGATGGCGTGGCGCTTTTCATCGTAGTCTTCTACTATCCCCCGCAGTAGTGTTCCCGACCTGGTCTCAATCGTTCCATCATGCCAGCCTTCCTCAGTTTTCGACCCCGGTATGCGGTAGTGCACTTGCTTCCAAGATAGCTCCATTTCAATCTCTGTGGGCTCCCCGGTAATTGCCAGAGCAGGGCTCGCGAACGAAAGGATGCTCTCTGCCTCATCTTTCCAGACTTTCATACCGTGCGTCTCGAGCCATTCAATCATGTCACTGTCCCGTATGCGTTTGAACGAGACGGGGGTCATGGCTTTGACCAATTCAATATAGGCTATCGACTCGGATTCCAGCGCCGCGTTTTGCTCATCGCGATCATCGGAAAAGGGACCGGCTCTGAGCCACTTGCTGACGGCGTCGTCCATGAGCCGGTAATAAGCGGACTCACCAACCACGTAAATGGCAAAACCCAGAGCCGTTACCCAGCCGGAAGCAACCGTCCCTGCCCAGCCGGCGGCAGCCGGGATGATCCGTCCGAGAGCTGTCTGCGCCGCCTGGACAGACGTTCGCTCAACAACGCGACGAGTGGTAGGTGTCAATAAACGCGCTGCGATAATATCAGAGCTGACCATGGTCGCCACGCCACTGGCCTTGGTAAGTTGGGCAAAGCCGGTGCCCCATCGTCCATTGACGAAAGAGACAACAGAATCATTGACCATCAGGGCGGTCGTGAACATACCAGCGACCCAGCCCAACGCCTGAAGTTTATTGCGAACAATTTCTTCTGCCATTTCCTCAGCCACGTTGACCTTGTTCGTCATTGCAGTAAACCACTTAGCTTCCTGCCTCCATTTAGTGGTCTGAGAGGTGAGCCATCCGGATTGTTTGGGTAGCACAGCCGCAAGTTGCGCTGAACTGATAGACAGATCAGCTAGTGCACTCAGAACGCCAAGTGAATATCGTGCAAACGAAGTCTTGAACTGCGATGCATTCCACAAATTCCAAACATCAAAAACCACCAAGACCGTCGGCAATCCACCCGGCCGAACCGTTGCCTGATGGAGTAAATTCTTAACCGACGGGTGCTTCACCACCCCATTAAACGCATCGACTCCGGCCACTTTCAGACTGGCCGCTACTACCGCCCCAGACGTCAGCGTATTGCCCTGCTCATCGAGTACGTCGAGCACAATGTAAGTACGCCCCTCGTCGGCACCTTCCAACTGCAACGTGGTTTTACCGGGGATGGCGGTTTCGGCAAAGCCTTCAAACGCACCTTTTATACGGTTGATGTCGGCCGTGAACGCGGCGCCGCGGTGTGTCAGTTCAGTTTGAATCCTCGTCAGCCACCACTGGGAGATTTCACCAGCGACGCTGGAGAAGGCGTATGCCGCAGAGCGCGCCTGCATCGTTATCGCCTCGCCATCCGGGGCCCGGGTCTGTTTTTGGTGATCCGCCATGCTGCGCAGCACATTGGGTTCCAGCACGCGCATGTCCTGGCTGCGGTCTTCTAGTGCTTCGACCATGAATTTCAGATTAGACAGAGTCGCATCACCAACGCGGCATTCGCTCGAGGTGTTTTGGAACGGCAATAGCATCTCACCCAGGGGATGCTCGCCTTTGGCAATCAGCAATGCCATTGCAGCCGCTTCGTCATCACCGTTTGCATGAGAGTCCTGCGGCAGCATCAGTGGATCGGCGCGGTGCGCAGGCAGTGAGAGCACCTGCAGCAACGGCCCGGTCTGGACGTATCCGGCGGCGGCATTGCCCGATTCCAACGCAAACAGATCTCGCAGGGTGGCCGTCAGGTTTTCCGGACGATCGTCTTTCAGCAGGCGCACAAGTGCCGCTTGGGCTTCTTTGAGGAAGTTCCGGAGGGCGGCTCGTTCAACGTCATATAATGTGCGCTGGAGTCGCCCGTCTTTACTGTCGTCGATTCGGTTATCAAACCAACCGCCGTCAATGTAGAGAGGGTTCGCCGAACCATTGGGTAAGGTTTCACGACGGAAATTGTTATGGAACAACTCAGCGGTGATGCCAAACGGGCGTTTCTTCACGTTATCCACCAGCGCCAGCATTAACGCCAGTGCAGCGTTCATTTGCTGGGCCAGGTGACGCGCAGCCTGCAGTGAATCTCGCAGGTGTACTGTGACCAGATGCCGGTCCCGGAGCGAGCTGAAGACATCTGTGCCTGCATTTATCGCCGGCAATGCCTCACCTTGCAAATGGAGCTGGCGCCAACGCGGATAAAGCGACGGCGCTTCAATGAAGTAGTCAGCATCAACGACACGTTCATCCGCCTCGATCGCAGCGCGCTGCGTAATAAGCGCGTCTTGAGCCTGCTGCGACTTTGCGCCATTGACATCGTGTAACCAATGGCCAGGTAACGTGGCGTCACGTTCCATGGCGCTATCCCTGGCGCGCATAGCTGGCATTTCGTCAAGACGCTTCCAATCGCCCTCCAGGTTCGGTTGGCCCTCAAGAAACGCCTTAATTGCCATGGCAGAGCGGCAGCGCGCTGTTACATAGCCAGTATCCTGCTCAAGCGCGTTGATGTACTCCCATGACCATTGCGTTTCGCTGAAGGCGAGGTAAACATCGTTATAGACATCCGCACCGTTCAGGCGCGCCGGTACGTGGATAACGTCTAACCCGGGGCCAGTTGCTTTGCGGCCATTGGCGGCCTCGACGGATGCCGTGCGGGCTTGTGCGACAGCCGTGTCCCGCAGAACAGGCGCCGCGTCATCACTTGTCACAACTGAGAGCTCCCGCCAGAGCCGGCCCCTGAAAAACACGTAGATCCAGCCGGTTCGGAGCGGTGCGCCAATGGCTTCCTCGTAGCCACTCATGGGTCGCGGATGCGTCAGTTCTCCCGAGTCACAGAACAGAGTCGGGTGAACCGACACCATGAGATTGTCCTGATAGTTTCGCTGAGGGGCTTTCAGGGCATAAGGGCCAATGGACTCTTCGTCGATAACGGGAACGTTTATTGTCTCGTCCCCCTTTAGCTGGAGAATCAGCGAGCGTTTTTTTGGCTGTTCAACATAGCCCGCAAGAATCGGCCCCTTACGACCTTTGTGCTTCTCGCAAATTTCAATGGGCGTGACAATCTCATGGTCGTCTTCGCTGATTTCGCTCAAAACGTATTCATGGCCGGCAAGTGATTGCTGCCCCGTCAATTCCAGCCAAAACGTTTTTGAGGGAGCACAGGAAGGTGCTTTAACCGCTGACATGCTGTGAAATCCTTTTCATGAAAATTCTCGCTACGGCCCTATTTTGACGCTTTTTCGGGCTCCGCTACTATCTCGCTTTCGCTCATTCGAAACGCTTGCCACTGCGCGTCAAGCGCCACTGACCGACTGTCGCAGGCCACCCCTGAATGCCACTGATTTACAATGAAACGAGTCAGCGTCGTGGCATCGGCCCGCCGATCCCTATCTACAAAAGGCAAACAAGAAGGCCAACCAAACACCCAACCTAACAAGCGTTCAAAGTCACGACCTTCGTGGGTTTTGATTTGTTTAGCCGCGCCTGTTGCTTTAAATCCTGACCACTGCACGTGACTCAAGAGATCGACAGACCAAATCCAGGTGCTCTCGACACCCGCCAATTCTTCCATTTGACCGGATCGACAAGCTGATAGCACCTGAAGGAATCGAGTGTCATAAGTCCTGAGCAGGCATGGGCCAGCCGTTTCCAGATCGACCGACAGCATGCGGCGCAAACCGGCAACGGCTTTGTAAACGGCACTTTCGGTAAACAAAAACAACAGCCCCTTGTCAGTCCAGTGTGTCAGAGCATGCTGACAGAACTTACTGTTAATGAACGTATCAACGATGATCGGCCCCGCATCTGCGAAGGTTTCCAGCGGGCTATTCTCAAACAACCAGCACCAGTTCGGATCACTGCATTTAGAATACAAAGCCTTGGTCACTTCATGTTCGTCATACTGGGCCGCATCAACAATCAAAAGGCAACGCTGACTCGACTGAAGCTGCCATTCGCGGATTGCCTCCTGAAATGTGTTCACGCAGGCGCGATCAGGCAACGCAGGGGCAATTGTCGACATTGCAGCTTCCATCTTGTTTTTTCTGGCATATTTTAGTCGCGGGTGCGCGTTCGGCAGCGGCCGTCAGGAGTGTGTTGCGATCAACTCGTTCGGCGAGCGGTCTCTGTCCAACATCCGCCAACGCCACAGGCGCCACGGCCCCACCGTTCTTCTCCACCAACCCCGGCATCTCCGGCACCTGAACCTTCTGCCCACTGCCCTTACCCGCCGCGCCACCGGCGTTCATTTTGATCGCGGCACCACCCATGGCCACGCCGCTGGGGTCGATCTTCACAAAGCTGCCGTCGGCTTTGAGGGTGATTTCGGCGCCCGCTTCTACAACCACCTTTTGGCCCGCCTTGATGTGCAACTCTGTACCGGCCTCGTTGAGCCAGGCGTTGCCTGCTTTAAGGTGCAGTGTGCCGGTGACGCTGAAGCTGTGGTCTTTGCCTGTGTGCTCTCGTTTTTCTCCGCCTATGGTTTCATGTGCGCTGGCTTTGACGTGGCGTAACCGGGTTTTTTCTACGGTCAGATGGCTGTCATTTTTGATGACTTCGGTGCGGTTGTTTTCGGTGAGCAGGTCCAGATTTTTCTGAGCGTGAATATAAATCTGCTGTTTTTCTGCTTCGTCTTCAAAGCGCACTTCGTTGCTGCCCTCGCCCTTGTGAGTCTGGGTTTTCAGGACGGTGCGGGTTTTGTGTTGTGGCAGCGCGTAAGGCGACGTGCTGGTGGCGTTGTAGGTGCAGCCGGTGATGATGGGCTGATCCGGGTCGCCGTCCAGGAAGGAGACGATGACTTCGCTTCCAATTCTGGGCAGGGCCATAAAACCATATTGACCACCGGCCCAACCCTGGCTAACCCGGAGCCAGGCACTGCTGTGTTGGTTGTTCGCGCTGCTTTCGCTATCGCCGGCTAGCGGCCGCCGGTCCCAGGGGAAACGGACTTTTACCCGGCCGTGTTCGTCGCAGTGGATTTCTTCACCCTCGGGGCCTGTGACGATGGCCATTTGTGGCCCGTCCATCACAGGTCGGGGAAGCGAGCGAGATTGGGGACGGATTTGAAATCCGTCCCCTTGGGGTAAATCGGGGCGCCAGGTTTTATTGGCGGGTATGGCGCTGAACGTGTTGTGATAGGTGGTGGGTTCGGCGCCAGCTTCTTGCTCTAATGCCTGAGGCTGTTTGCCGGTATGGGTGACGCTGGTTAGCAGCCAGTCGCGGTTCATGCTCTCGTGATTGTGATTGGTGAGCTTAACTTTCGCACCACAGGTGAAATCTGGCCGGTTACTCGCACCCGTGGCGGTATTGGCCTCATTTCGAAGTGCATCCAGGCGCGCTTGGGTAAAACGCTTGCCGCTGGCGTCGGCTTTGAATCGGCCGGGGTAGTCGAAGTGTTGGTAATCCTGGCGTTGGTTTTCGAGGGCCGCATGGTGTTCATGCATCATAGCGTAAGCTGGATTTTTGAAGGTGTAGTCTTTCATCACCACGGCCGAGGCTTTTACGCGTTCTTCGGCGCGCAAGCGAAATACGGCGGGTTGCCGGCTACTGCCGCCCGCTTTGGCGTTGTATTCCGCGGCGCCCAATCTTGGGGCGTCACCGTGATGGTCTGCAAAAATAACCGTTGGCTGCTGGCTGGCATCGATGCTGCCGTGACCGTAGCGGTAATGCCAACCTTCTTCGGCCGCCAGGCGTTGGATAAAGGCCAGATCGCTCTCCCGGTGCTGAACGCAGTATTCCCGAACGCCGCCAAGGCACTTCAGTTGGAACGCTACGGCGGGTATTCCGCGTTCTTGCAGAAGCGCGCTGGCAATGGACTCTGTGGTCTGGCCCTGAAAAATACGACTGTTGTACATCAACTCAAGGCGCCACAAGGGCGACTGCAGCACGATTTCATAGCGGGTGCGATGTTGGCCGCTGTCACAAATGACAAAGTCGCTGATCACGCCGGTAAAGCGCCGCAGTGGCTCGCTGTTTTGCCACACCACCAGGTCAACCGATTGTTCCAGAACATCGCTGGCATCGATATCAGAATCGGTGCTGGCCAATTGCAGGCGGCCATAGCACAGCTGTGACAGGCCTTCTTTTAGATCGAAGCTAACGACGGAGAATACTTCTGAGGGAAACTCACCGACTTGTGCGGTGAACTGCAGTCCACTTGCCTTGGGCATATCTTCAATCCTTGAAGGTATGTGTTTGAATAATGATACTCTATTTTCGCCATGCTGCGCTGTGGAGCGTGTCGCAAATCATGCCTATGGGGACGGATTTGAAATCTGTCCCCGGAAACCACGGAGCCAGTGCGGGGACAGACTTGAAGTCTGTCCCCATGCGTTAGGGAACGGATTTGAAATCCATCCCCTAACAAAAAAACCCCAGATTGTTTCCAATCTGGGGTTTTTGAATTTGGCGGAGCGGACGGGACTCGAACCCGCGACCCCCGGCGTGACAGGCCGGTATTCTAACCAACTGAACTACCGCTCCAAGCTGAAACCGTGTGTGCGATCTTTTCAGATTGCTCGGTGACAACGAGGGCGAATTATAGAGAAGCCCCACTTTATGTCAACGTTTTTTATGAATATTTTTTATTTTTTGGCATTCAGGTTGCTGGCACCGTCGGTTTTCCCCAGTCAGCCCACAACTTGGCTATTGCCGCGTAATCCTCGCGGTCATAGCCCGCGGTAGCACCCAACTCATAAACTGTGTGACTGGCCTGAATGGCGAACAGTGGCACTCTTTCTGAATGCGCCAACTCCAGTGCCAAAGCGGAATCCTTCAAAGCTGCGCTCAGCGGCATACCGCCTTCGTAATCGTGATTTGCGATTCGCTTCGCGTAACGATAGGTCAATGGTCGGTGCATACCCATTTGTTCGTCAGACAAAAGACCTATGAGTTTCTGGATATCGACGCCACATGCTGTCGCCATTGAACCTGCTTCGGCTACTACTACCATAGCAGCGTGAGCGACTGCGTTGTTAATCACTTTGGCGGCAGCACCGGTACCTAGCGGGCCGAAAACAATCTGCTTTTCGGTGATGCTATCCAACACCGGTTTAGCGCGAGCGATCACATCGGCGCTGCCACCAAGTAGCAGGCTTGCGGTGCCCGCAGCCATCTGGCTGACTCCGGCCAGAATGGAGGCGTCGATCAGCGCGATGCCGCGTTCAGCCAGCAACTGTTCGCTGCGGCGTACATCAGCCGGGTTTACGGTACTGGTTTCAATGACCACTGCATTGGCATCTAAATACGGCAGAATACCCTTTAACACACTCAGCGAGGCGCTAGGGTGCGGCAGGCAGAGCACGACGTAATTCGTGCCTGCGAGCTGTTCGGGGCAGGTTATAACTTCGGCCGACAACTCGTTGCAGGCACGCTCTACCTGCGCCGTATTGAGATCTGACACCTGAAGAGAAAATTGACTGGAAATCCGTTCGGCAATCAGATATCCCATATTGCCCAAGCCGTAAAGGGCGACTTTTTGGCTGCTCATTCGTACTCTCTCCTGAAATTAATTATTTAGAAACTGGAAACGGTTGCTGCTGTAACCCGAAGAATAAGCTTTTTACCTGGCCATACAGGCGTAGCCCGTCAAGGCCCTTTTCGCGACCAATACCACTGCTCTTGAAACCGCCAAACGGGGTGCTGGTTACCGACTGTTTGTAAGTGTTAACCCACACCGAACCGGCCTCAATTGCGCGACCGACACGCCAGGCTTTTTTAAAGTCTTCAGTCCACAAACCACAGGCCAGCCCAAACGCCGTCCCGTTGGCCTGTTCAATTAGCTCGGATTCGTCGTTAAAAGGCAGCACAACCATCACCGGACCAAAGGCCTCTTCCTGGCACGACACCGCATCAGGACCCAAACCGGCGATAACAGTCGGCAGATAATAGGCACCTTTGACAAACTCATCACCTTCGGGACGAGCGCCGCCACACAATATCTGGCCACCCTCTTCCCGGGCTCGAGCTACAAACGCTTCGATGCGTTCACGGTGATGAAGGCTGGATAGCGGGCCCATTTCAATATCGGCACTATCGGGCGCGGCCAAGCGAATGCTGCTGGCGCGTGCCACGATCTGCTCCAGAACATTTTGATAGATACTACGCTGCACAAACACCCGGGAACCCGCCACGCAGGACTGCCCAGCGGAGCCAAAAATACCGGCGATCACAGCGGCAACGGCGTGCTCGATATTGGCGTCATCAAATACGATATGCGGAGACTTACCGCCTAGCTCCAGCGCTACCGGAACCACGCGGTCGGCAGCAACCCGGCCAATGGCACGGCCAGTAACGGTGCCACCGGTGAACGAAATCATGCGCACGCCTTCGTGGGCTACCAAAGCTGCACCAACGTCGGCGCCGTGCCCCTGCACCACCTGAAGCAGCCCTGCGGGCAAGCCGGCCGCCAGCGCGATGCGAGCTAGTTCTGGTGCTAACAGTGGCGAATCTTCCGACGGTTTCAGAATTACCGCGTTACCTGCGGCCAACGCCGGCGCCACTTTGGTGGCATCGTTCATGATCGGCGAGTTCCACGGCGTAATCGCCGCGACCACGCCGTAGGGTTCTAGCACGGTAAAAGACACGTACTGCCCACGGGGTGGGGTTACTTCGGTTTCCAGGGTTTCACAGGCCGAAGCGTAATAACGAAACGTACCCACCGCGTAATCCACCATGCCACGGCACTCTGACAATGGTTTACCGTTGTCTTGCATCTGCAACTGCGCCAAGCTTTCTTTTTCGCTGGCCAGACGATCCGCGATCGCTCGCAGCACGTCTGCACGCTGGTGGGGCATCAGGTCTTTCCAGCCTGATTTGCGATAGGCCTGCCAGGCCTTGGCGACAATGACGTCAAGTTCGGCGGCACTGGTGACGTCCACTCGCCCTACTTCCTGGCCATTTGCTGGATTAATGCTGACAAGCTGTTCTGAGAATTGTGTGGTCATCAAATGCGTCCTGTGTTTTTGAGTGAACGAGCGGTGTTACGCCCGGCTCTGGCGGAACCAACGCCACAGCGGGAACAGCAGTACGGCTGCAATCAGCGTCACCAGTACAATGGAAATGGGCGAGGCGAAAAACGCCAGCGGATCGCCCCGGGAAATCAAAACGCTCTGGCGGAAGCTGGTTTCGGCCATAGGCCCTAAAATTGCGCCCAACACGATTGGCGCAATCGGATAGCCGGAGCGGGATAGAAGAAACGCACATACCCCGACCACCAGCATGATCCAAACATCCGCAATGTTGTTTGACGCGGTATAGGTGCCAATCGAACAAACCACGAGAATCATTGGTGCCAGCAAGCCGGTGGGCACCTTCAACATGCGCACAAACAGCCCTGTACCAACAAAGCCAATGGCCAGCATCAAGAAGGCGGTAATCAGCATCTGCCACATAAACCCATACACGACATCACCGCTTTGGGTGAACAAGGCGGGCCCGGGATTCAGCCCTTGAATCAGCATGGCGCCCATCATCAGCGCAGCCACCGAGTTGCCAGGCACCCCCAGGGCCAATGTAGGAATCAACGACGACGCGTTGTCAGCATTGTTGCCGCACTCAGATGCCGCAACACCGCGGGGATCACCTTTGCCAAACAGGCTACTGTCTTTCGCTGCGCGCTTTTCTTCCGCGTAGCTGAGAATGCCTGCCAGGTTGCCACCAGCGCCGGGCATAACGCCCACAAAAACGCCGATCAAGCCCGAACGAAGCCAGGTTTTCACAAGATACAAGGCATCTTTTATCGTAATGCCCTGACCGCTGATGGCGACGTCACCCAATTTGCGACTGTGGGCGTCTAACATGGCCAGCGCCGGAGGTATGGCAAAAAGGCCGGTTAACAGCACGGCAATATTGATGCCGCCGGCCACGGACCGCACATCGAATACCAACCGTTCAGCGCCACTGATCATATCCATGCCAACAATGCCCACGGCGATGCCTATCAGGGCAGACGCCAGGCCTTTGGCGGGTGCGCTGGCCAACAGCAGCGACACGCTGGTCATGCCAAATATCGCAATCCAGAAATATTCCACCGGCCCAAACTTCAGAGCCAACTCCACAAGAGGCGGCGCCAGCAACATCAGTGCGATAGCACTGATCACCGACCCCGCGGATGATGAGCACAACGCTACGTGAATGGCGAACTTAGCACGGCCACTGGCAGCCAGGGGGTTGCCGTCAAATACCGTGGCCACCGCCGAGGGGGTGCCCGGGATTTTCATCAGAATGGCCGGAATGGCACCGCCAAACATAGAGCCGTTGTAGATCCCGGCCATCATGCCCAGGGATATAAACGGGTCCATGGCGTAGGTGAATGGCAGCAACAATGCCATCGCAAGCGTTGCGGTAAGACCGGGAATGGCACCCACTAAAATGCCTGCGGCGGTGCCCATCAGCATGGCTGACATGCTTTCAAGGGTTATGACAGCTAAAAGGCCGCCGAGAAGTTCTGTCATCCTACTTCTCCGAATATGAGTTCAGGCGGCATGGTTTGAGCAAACACCAAGCCGAACACCAACCAAACCAACAGCGCAAAGCACAGAGTAATGCCAACAATAAAACGCCAACGGCGTTCACCACCAAGCACGGCCATCAAAGGCAGGAACCAGAGCGCCGAAGTAATAAAGCCAATGCTCTGAGCCGACCACAGGTACAGCAGGGCCAGCAACAGCCCTGCAATTCCGTGGGGCAGCGAAGCTTCACTGGTTTTGCTGCCGATGAAGTGGCGCAACAAATGGATTGCACTCATAACCGATAAAATGATCAGTGCAAGCCCAACAGTGAGTGGAAAATAAGCACTACCACCTTGTAAGGATTGGCTATCCCACACGATGACAACGCCGGCTGCGGCAACCATAAGGTTGATGGTGAGCTTTTCGCCCGCCGTGACTTTAACGTCCATATCTATTCACTCGCTTACTGCCAGGGAGCCTGTTCCCACATCGTTTTATAAGCCGTTTCAAGCTCTTTAACGTGGGCACTGAAGTCGCTTGTCGTTTTGTAGACTACCTCCGTGTAGAGCTCGCGGTTGCGCGATTTAAACTCCTCGTTGGCAGCAACTCTGCCGATCGCCGCGGCCAGTTTTTCAACAATCGCCGGGTCTACGCTTTTTGGCAAACCAATGCCGCGTTCAGACAACATGGTTACGTCATAACCAAGCGATTGCACCGTAGCAACATCCGGTGCCAGTTCAGAGATATCCTCGCCGAACTGCGCCAAGATGCGCACCTGGCCTTCGGTGGCCGCTGGCATAGCCTCGCCCAGGTTCAGCGCAGCGGCCGAAATGTGACCGCCAATCAACGCTGTGCGAACAGGGCCGGCACCGGCAAAGGGTACGTGAGTTACCTCGATACCCGCGGCCTGCGCCAAATAACGCACAGCCAAATGGTCATCGGTGCCAACGCCGGTGGTCCCTACAGTGATCGCGCCCGGATTTTTTTTGGCGAAAGCGACCAGTTCATCCAGCGTCAGAAAAGGGCTACTTGCAGGTACCGACAGTGCAGAAGGGTCTTGAACAAGCCCGGCTACTGGCTGAATGTCATCCGTGGCAAACGATGCTTTACGGGTAATCGGAATGGTCAGCATAGGCGGAATATTCACAATACCCATGGTGTAGCCGTCTGCTTTGGCATTGGCCAAGGCCGCGTGACCAATCTCGCCGCCAGCACCGGGACGGTTTATAACCACCACTTTCTGACCCAGCTCTTTTTCCAGCAACGGCTGCAATACCCGTGCGGTAATATCTGTTCCGCCACCTGGAGAATAAGCCACAATCAGTTCAATTGATTTTTCCGGCCACTCGGCCCAAGCGGGAGCTGCCGCCAGCATTACAGAAAGCGCCAAAGCTGTTTTTTTGAACATTTTATTTCTCCAATTGTTTTTGTGCTAGTGATCAACGTGCGTAAGGAATAACCGCCAGCCCAAGTCAACGCAAGAGCTTTTAAGCTGACAATTTTAGCAATTATATAGGCGATAAGATTATTGATAACTTTGCCAGGTATGGTTTACTGCCGACCACCAACGCAGTTTTGCTATAATAGTTTGCCATCGATCACGTACGCCGGAACACGGCGAGCGTTAACCAATACAAACCTTGCTTGGAAGACCTTCGAATGACCCACGGCACCTCAACACAGGCCGCTGTTTCAGCAATTGTTTCTGCCCTTGAGCAAGAGGTTATTTTTGGTCTGCGCCTGCCAAAACAGCGGATCTATGAAGACGAACTGATTGCGCGCTTCGATACCAAGCGCCACATGGTACGTGCGGCTCTACAGGAGTTGGAACGCAAAGGGATTGTGGAGCGGGTACCTAACCGAGGCACCGTGGTTCGATTTTTTTCACGGGAAGAAGTGCAAGCGCTATACGTGTTAAGGCAAATTTTGCACGAAGCGGCGGCGCGGCTGGTGACGATGCCGGCAGATGCACTGTGGCTGGATTCCCTGAAGCTGGCACAGCGCGAGCATGCTCGCGCTGTGCAGGCCCAAGATCTGTCTGCGATATTTCACTGCAACAACACGTTTCACCGAACGCTTTTTGAAGGCACAGGCAACAAATATCTGGTGGAAGCCATCGAGTTTTCCAACGCGAAATCCCACGGCATTCGCTCTCACGGCTTTAGTACTCCAAGCTTGCAAGCCCAGGCTGTGCAGGAGCACATCCGGATGATTGAGGCAATAGAAATTGGCGACCATGAAGCTCTGGTGCAGCTGTGTAAAGAGCATATGCGTGCAGCGCGGCAGTTTTATGAAGAAAAGTACTGCCTTCCCTCAGCAACACCTTAGGTAGGCGCACCCGATAGGCCCTGCTCTAAAGACGAGCCTGCTCAATCAGATTCGGGCCGGGCAACGGCCACCACGGGCAGCGTGAAGTAAAAACAGGTGCCGCCGTCTATCGGGCGCTCAAAACCAATTTCACCGCCTTGGGCGTGAATCAGCGATTGGCAGGTGGTCAAGCCGATGCCCATGCCGTCGCTTTTGGTGGTGTAGAAGGGCAGAAACAACTTTTCCTCGGCGTCGTCTTGCAGACCAATGCCATGGTCACGCACCTCGATGCGCACGAAGCCCTGTGCGGTGAGTGTTGCGCTCACTTCCACCGGTACCGCCGAATCAACGCTGCGGGTAGCCTCCAGGCCGTTGCGGATCAGGTTGAGGGCTACCTGCTGGACCTGAATCGGGTCTGCCAGCACGTCAGGCAGGTTTGGGGCCAGAGTCAGCTCTATTCCGCCCTCGTTATTGCGCATGTCGACTTCCGCGAACTGGCGGGTATCTTCAAGCAAAGCGGCAATAGCGACAATTTCTTTGCCGGTAGCGGGCTTTTTCATAAATCGGCGGATACGACGAATGATTTCACTGGCCCGGTGCGACTGGGCTTCTACTTTGTCCATGGTTTGCTGTAGCAGAACTAAATCCGGCTCTGCTTTGCCCACCAGGCGCTTAGCCACACGGGCGTAATTGGTAATAGCCGTCAGCGGCTGGTTCACTTCGTGGGCAAAACCTGCGGCCATTTCGCCCATGGTGGTCATGCGCGAGGTATGGGCCAACTGATCGCGCTGTTCCTGCACCGTAGCGCGAGCTTCTTCAAGCGCCTGTTCATTGGCCAGTTCTGCGGTAATATCGCGAAACACCACAACAGCGCCCTGCAACTCGTCGGCATCCTGCTTCGGCGAGGACCGATATTTTGCGCGAAACGCCGACCGGTCTACGCGCAGCATCTGAATATCGCGCTGCGCCTCTGCAATGCCGTAACGACAAGTGGCCTGAACCGGCAAGGGGTCTTGGCTATCGCCCGCAACGGCAAAATGCAGGTCAAAAAAACATCGGCCAATCAACTCTTCCACCGGAGCGTTCATAATCTGGCCAGCAGCAGGATT
This sequence comes from Marinobacter sp. M3C, assembly GCF_023311895.1. GTDB lineage: Bacteria > Pseudomonadota > Gammaproteobacteria > Pseudomonadales > Oleiphilaceae > Marinobacter. The sequence continues at coordinate 4,410,396 of NZ_CP092284.1, read as the reverse complement.
GGCAAATTCGATAATGCCGTTTTCGTCGAGGCCGTAAATGCCTTCGCTGATGGCGTTAAGAATACGGGACTGATCGCTTTGTAATTCACGGTTACGCGCCTGAAGTTCGCGCTCAAGGCGAATAACCCGGGCGTGGGTTTTTACCCGCGCGATCACTTCTTGTGACTGAAAAGGCTTGGAAATGTAGTCAGCGCCGCCCAGCGAGAATCCTTTTACCTTGGCGCTCAGGTCGTCAAGCGCTGACAGGAAAACCACCGCGCAATCTGCGGTGGCCGGGTCAGCTTTCAAGCGACGGCATACTTCATAGCCATCCATTTCCGGCATCATGATGTCCAGCAAAATCACTTCTGGCTGATGACAATGGGCAAGTTCCAGCGCTTTTCCACCTCCGTTGGCGATCAGCAGCCGATAGCCTTTGTCTTTCAGAGTCTCATAAAGCACTTTCAGGTTCTGGGGATTGTCATCCACTAGCAGAACCGTTACCTCACGGTTGTCGATGACGGAATCAGTCATATGCAAGAAGCCGGTTACCAAAGTAACCGTATGATGCCGTTCGGATCATCGTGGGTCGATAAGGTTCTTTACTGACAGCACCATACGAACCAGGTGTGCCAGTGAATGGGTGCCCATCTTGTGCATCACCCGGGAACGGTGAATCTCTACCGTGCGCTGACTGATTTCCAGCTCTATGGCGATCACTTTGTTAGCCTGGCCAGCGATCATGCGATCCATAATTTCGTGCTCGCGGGGGGTCAGACTTTTTACACGGCGCACGATTTCCTGCTTTTCACCCAGGCTTTTGCGCTGCTGGCGGTCTTGCACCAGGGCGGCTTCGATCTTTTCCAGCAAGGCCTCTTCGCGGTAGGGCTTCTGAATGAAGTCTATGGCGCCCTCTTTCATGGCATCTACCGCCATGGGAACGTCGCCGTGCCCGGTCACAAAAATAATGGGCAGAATCGAGTGTTTATCGTTAAGTTTTTTCTGTAGCTCCATGCCATCCATACCCGGCATGCGGATATCCAGCACGATGCAGCCCGCCATGGCGTCAGAATAGCTTTTCAGAAACGCGGTAGCGCTGTCGTAGGTTTTTACCGGTTTGTCGTCTGACTGAAGCAGCAGCTCCAGTGAATCGCGCACCGCTTCGTCGTCTTCAACCACGTATACCGTTTGTTGGATGTCCGTCATGGCGCTGTAATCTCCTGTCCGTTTTATAGTGCTGGTCAGTGAATGGACGGATCTTTGTTATCATCCCGACTATGTTCCTGACGCTCGTGTTCACGCATTTTTTCTAACCGTTGCTGAATAATGCCAAAAACGGTGCCTTTAGGGTACCTGCCTTTGCTATCGGGCGTGCCCGCTGGCGTGCCCATCAGCATGGCTACGGCTTCTTCCACGTGGCTGACAGCGTAAACATGGAAATCGCCGGCTTTCACCGCCGCAACCACTTCGCTGTCTAGCATCAGGTTTTGTACGTTGCTGGCCGGCATAATGACGCCTTGGTTGCCGCTCAGGCCACCCTTAAGCTGGCAGGTCGTGAAAAAGCCTTCAATTTTCTCGTTCACCCCACCAATCGGCTGCACTTCACCAAACTGGTTGATAGAACCGGTAATGGCCAAATCTTGCCTGACTGGCAGTTGCGCTATAGACGACACCAAGGCGCACAGTTCTGCTAAAGAGGCACTGTCGCCGTCTACTTCACCATAATTTTGCTCGAATGTGAGGCTGGCCGACAGGTGCATCGGGTCGTCTACGGCAAACCGCGACGCCAGCCAGGACGCCAGAATCATCACACCTTTCGAGTGAATGCTACCGCCCAGCTTTACGTCGCGTTCAATATCAATGACGTCGCCATCACCATAATAGCTGCTGGCGGTGATGCGGTTCGACAAACCAAATTCGAAACCGCCGGTAGAAAGCACTGAAAGCGCGTTGACCTGGCCAACGCAGGTGCCGCTGGTCGTCACCAAGGTAGTGCCATCGCGAATGGAATCGTAAAAATGGTCGCGAATGCGGCTGTTGCGATAACGGGCGCTAACCAAAGCACGCTCTACATGTACATCCTGAATCTGTTTGGCCTCGGCTTGGCGCGCCCAGTAGTCTGACTCGCGCAGCAGATTTGCGATGTCGGCGGCGTGCAACGACAGGCGGTTCTGATGCTCGGCCATGCGGGCGCTTTGTTCAATCACTCGCGCAACGGCTTTATGGGTGCAGTGCAGCAGTTTTTTCTCGACCACCAGGCTGGCAATAAACTTTGCGTAGGCAAGTTGGCTGGCGTCGTTGCGATACATCTCATTTTCAAAATCTGCGGTCACGCGGAACAGTTCTGAAAACTCGGGATCGTATTCCTGCAGTAGCATCCAGGTTTCACGGTCGCCAAACAGTACGATTTTCACGTCCAGCGGCACCGGCTCGGGCTCAATGGAGATGGTGCCAGATAAGGTCAGTTCACGCTCCAAAGAGTTAATCTGGATGCAGCGGGACTGCAGCGCACGCTTTAGGGCGTCCCAGGCGAACGGCTGCTCCAGCACTTTTGTGGCGTCCATCAACAAATAACCGCCATTAGCGCGGTGCAGGCTGCCCGGGCGAATCAGCGAAAAGTCAGTGAACACCGTGCCTTTATAGGTAACGTTTTCGACATAACCGAACAGGTTGTGATAAGTGGGGTTGTCTTCCACTGCTACCGGGATCTCTTTGGTTTTCTGATGTACCAGCAGATTCACCAAATAGCGCCGCGGCATTTTCTTATCCAGTGACGCGTAGGCAATCGTGGCCTGCTCATCATCGTCATCCAGAAAAATTTCCAGATTCTCGGACAGGTCTTTGCGCACGGCTTCAATAAATCCGACCACGTCTGGCAGGTCTTTGTAACGTTCTTTTAACTCGTCAATCTGGTGACCGGTAACGCCTTCCAAGGTTTCCTGGTTCAGCGACTGTTGTTTGTCAGCGTATTCCTGTTCCCAGTCGGCCAGTTTGCGCAGGGCGCGGCGCAGGCGTTTTTCCAGAATATTGACAATCTCTTCGAACTTTTCGCGCTGAGCGTCCGTCAGGGCCTTAAAAGACTCTGCGGTATGAGCTTCATCACCACTCATAGCCACTAGCCGATAACCGCCCGGGGTGCTTATGGTCAAGCTGACTTTTTGACGCTTGGCTTGCTTCGCGACTTTTTCCAGCTCGCCATCCTGAAGCCCGGTGTAATCGTTTTTCAACTTTTCAGCACGTTCCAAAAAGCCATCGCTATCGAAGGTTTGCGGAATCACCTTCACCAGCCGGCTCATCAGTTTTTCCATATCGCGCTTCAGCTGAATGCCCTGCCCGGCCGGCAGTTTCAGCAGCTTTGGCACTCGCGGCTCTTCAAAATCGGCCACGTAACACCAGTCGTGGGACTGCTGATCGGTGTCTTTATGGTGTTCCAGGTACCGCAGCATCATGGTGCGCTTACCCAGGCCATTGGCACCGACTGCATACACGTTATAACCACCGTGAGGCATGGCCAACGCAAAGCGCACCGCTTCCTGAGCACGGTTCTGACCCACAATTTCAGCCAGGGGCTCTAGCTGACGGGTGCTTTTAAATGGCAGATCTTTCAGAACACAGGCTTTGTAGAGCTGATGCGAAGGCAATGACTTCAAGGTTTAATCCTGTAACAGTCGGAATAAAAAGATGACTTACTGCACACGGCGGCAAGTCCGATTAAATAATTGAGCCATTGTACATTTTTTGGAGGCGAGGGGCTGTTGCAAGCCGTTTAGATCAGACCGTTATCGAGACTGGCCGCAATGTACAAGCCCAACTCTTCGCACTGCTGTTCAAATTCATCGGCATAATTGCCACGGCACAGCAGGGGCTCTTGTACCAGCTTCCAGCGCAGGCCGGTGGTGATGCTGTCAATCGCACGGCGGGTGCCAGTACCGTCATGACCGGCCCGAATATAAAAGGTAAATGGCAGGCCTTGGGTTTTTTCCAGGCAAGGATAATAACAGCGATCGAAAAAATCTTTCAATGCGCCGCTCATATAACCAAGATTTTCGGTGGTGCCGAGGATAATCGCGTTGCAAGCCAGAACATCGTCGGGGCCGGCATCCAGCGGAGCCAAAACCGTTACATCAACGTTTTCAATATCGCTATGGCTAGCGCCAGCAGCAACGGCGTTGCGCAATCTGAGGGTATTTGACGAGGGAGCGTGGGCAACAATCAATAGTCTTTTGGCGCTGGGCTTTCCGACTTCTGACTTTTCAGAATCTGAACCTTTAGAGTCTGAACCATTAGAGTCTGACATAGCCGGCCTCAAATTTAGTGCTTGTCAGCACACTGTAATCACCAGTGCACTGACAAACTAACGGTCTTACAGTAGTTCGTCGCTGGATTCTGCAGGCGCCACTGCTGCATCCTTTCCCGAATTTTTCCCTACATCCTTTGCCGCGTCTTTCCCTGCATTTTTCCCTACATCTTTCCCTGCATCTTTTGCCGCGTCTTTTTTCTCTGGCTTGGGCATCAGCTTGTCGCGCACTTTGGCTTCAATTTCTTTCGCCATTTCCGGGTTTTCCTCCAGGAATTTGCAGGCGTTGGCTTTGCCTTGGCCAATTTTGTCACCGTTATAGGCGTACCAGGCGCCAGCCTTATCCACAAAGCCTTCCTTTACACCCATGTCCACCACTTCGGCCATGCGGTAAATGCCCTTGCCGTACAAAATCTGGAATTCGGCCTGGCGGAACGGCGGTGCCACTTTGTTTTTAACCACTTTCACCCGGGTTTCGTTACCGGTCACTTCGTCGCCGTCTTTCACTGCGCCAATGCGGCGGATATCCAGACGCACAGAGGCGTAGAATTTCAACGCGTTGCCGCCGGTGGTGGTTTCGGGACTGCCGAACATTACGCCTATTTTCATGCGGATCTGGTTGATGAAAATCAGCAGGACGTTGGCATTCTTGACGTTGCCATTCAGTTTGCGCAGAGCCTGTGACATCAGGCGGGCCTGAAGACCAACATGAGAGTCGCCCATTTCGCCTTCAATTTCAGCTTTTGGCGTTAATGCGGCAACGGAGTCCACGACGATGACATCCACCGCGTTGGAGCGCACCAGCATGTCGCAGATTTCTAACGCCTGCTCACCGGTGTCGGGCTGGGAAACAAGCAGCTCATCAACGTTCACGCCCAGCTTTTCAGCATATTGAGGATCAAGGGCGTGCTCAGCATCAACAAAAGCACACGTTTTGCCCTGCTTCTGGGCTTCGGCAATAACCTGCAAAGTCAGCGTAGTTTTACCAGAGCTTTCAGGGCCGTAGATTTCACAAACCCGGCCATAAGGCAGGCCACCAATGCCAAGAGCAACGTCCAGACCAAGAGAACCGGTAGAAACGGACGGGATTGCTTCACGGGGGTGGTCGCCCATCTTCATGATGGCGCCTTTACCAAACTGGCGTTCAATCTGGGTCAGAGCGGCGGATAAAGCTTTCTTGCGGTTGTCTTCCATTGGTACGGACCTTCTTCAAAATGGTGCGTTAAAATAATTCGTTAAAAATAGTGCGTTAATATGGTGCGCCAGTAATGTGATGCGCTGGCCTGAATCCGGAATCTGGCTGCCCTGGCAAATTACTGTATATTTAACCAGCATTAAACCACAATAGACAAACCAGACCAAGCCTTCTGCAGGGGATTTTTTTGGTACGTGCGAGTCAGATATCACTCGACAAGAAACGGCGCACACTTTCAATCGCAAAGATCACAGCCTGGCGCCGCACCTGGTCGCGATCGCCGTCAAAATGCTTCAAACCGGTGCTGATATTTTCAGCGCTGCCCCAGGCAAACCACACCGTACCTACCGGCTTGGCATCGCTGCCACCGCCCGGCCCGGCAACGCCGCTGATTGAAACGGCGACGCTTGCACCCGACACTCGCAGTGCTCCGGAGACCATCTGTCGCACCACCGGTTCGCTCACCGCGCCGTGTTCCGCCAGGGTCTGTTCACTGACACCCAGCAACGCGTGTTTAGCATGGTTGCTGTAGGTAACTAGCCCACCCGTGACGTAGGCCGAGGAACCAGCCTGGTCGGTCATGGCCTTGGCCACCCAGCCGCCGGTGCAGCTTTCTGCCGTCACCAGCATAGCGCCAGCGCGGGTTAATACGCTACCCAGTTCTGCCGCCTGCTGGCGGATGTATTCATCAGTGATATCGGGCATGGTTACGTCAGACATAGCGACCTCATTTATAATCCACGTTTCATCCTGCGGTGTAATTTTCTACAATCCACCGCCAGTTCCTCAAAACAGCCATCGCGGATGTCCCATGTCAGCAGCGCACACCGAAAGTCCAAAAATCACGCCCATGATGCAGCAATACCTGAAAATAAAGGGCCAGCATCCCAATGAGCTGGTGTTCTACCGCATGGGGGATTTTTACGAGCTGTTTTATGACGACGCTAAAAAAGCCTCGGAACTGATGGATATTACCCTGACCGCCCGTGGTCAGTCAGGGGGCAATCCGATTCCCATGGCGGGTATTCCGTACCATGCGGCTGAGGGTTACATTGCCCGCCTGGTGCGCGCAGGTCAATCCATTGCCATTTGCGAGCAGATTGGTGATCCAGCCACCAGCAAAGGCCCGGTTGATCGCCAAGTGGTGCGCATTGTCACCCCCGGCACCCTCAGTGACGACGCCTACCTGGAAGACCGCCGTGACAACCTGCTGGTGGCGATTTATCACCATAAGCAGCACTTCGGTTTTTCTTCTCTGGACATCTCCAGCGGCCGCTTCGCGGTTTCAGAGCTGAATAGCGCTGAGGCCTTGCAGGGCGAGCTGCAACGGCTGCGCCCGGCGGAAATTTTAATCAGCGAAGACTTTCCGTTTACCGATTTGCTGGAAGGCTTTACCGGCATTCGTCGCCAGGGGCCCTGGCTGTTCGAACCTGACACCGCGCGACGGGTGATTACCCAGCAATTGCAGGTGCGGGACCTGACCGGTTTTGGTTGTGAAGATATGCACTTGGCCGTGTGCGCCGCCGGCTGCCTGCTGCAATACGCACGGGAAACCCAGCGCACCGCCCTGCCCCACATTCGCAAACTCAGCCGCGAGCGCCGCGAAGACGCGGTCATTCTGGACGCCGCCAGCCGCCGCAACCTGGAAATTGACACCAACCTGATGGGCGGCACCCAGTACACCCTGGCCTGGGTGATGGACCGCACCGCCACGGCTATGGGTGGGCGCCAACTGCGGCGCTGGTTGAACCGTCCGCTACGCGATGTGGCGGTGGTGCACCAGCGCCAGCAGGCGGTTAGCGCGTTGTTGAAAGATTTTGACTATGAGCCGATTCACGACCAGCTGAAAACCATTGGCGATATAGAACGCATTCTGGCGCGCGTGGCGCTGCGTTCGGCACGGCCCCGTGACCTGGCACGGCTGCGAGACGCGTTCGCCGTGCTGCCCGATTTGCAGAAAGCCATGGCTGCGGTTGATTCCACCCACGTCAGCGAGCTTGCCACGGCTATTGGCGAATATCCGCAGTTAGCGGATTTGCTGGGCCGGGCAATCATCGATAACCCGCCGGTAGTGATGCGCGAAGGCGGGGTGATTGCAGACAAGTTTGACGCCGAACTGGACGACTTGCGCAACATCAGCGAAAACGCCGGCCAATATCTGTTGGACGTGGAAACACGCGAAAAACAGCGTACGGGCATTAGTACCCTGAAAGTGGGCTACAACCGCGTACACGGCTATTACATTGAAATCAGCCGCTTACAATCGGCCCAGGCGCCTGCGGATTACATTCGCCGGCAAACCCTGAAAAACGCTGAGCGTTTTATTACCCCGGAACTAAAAGAGTTTGAAGACAAGGCCCTAAGCGCCAAAAGTCGTGCCCTAGCCCGGGAAAAAGCCCTATGGGATGAGGTTCTGGAGACGGTCGCGGCAGAACTTGCACCGCTGCAAGATGCCGCTCAGGCGCTGGCCGAGCTAGACGTGCTAAGCAACTTTGCCGAGCGCGCCACCCGTTTGCGCCTGTGTGCACCGCAGTTCAGCGATGAACCCGGCCTACAGATTGAGGAAGGCCGGCACCCGGTGGTCGAGCAGCTATTAGACGATCCGTTCGTGCCTAACAATCTGCTGATAGACGCCAAACGCCGCATGCTGATGATCACCGGCCCCAACATGGGGGGTAAGTCCACCTATATGCGCCAGGTGGCGCTAATTGCTTTACTGGCTTACACCGGCAGCTTTGTGCCGGCTAACAGCGCGGTGCTTGGGCCGGTAGACCGAATATTCACCCGCATGGGATCGTCTGACGACATAGCCGGCGGGCGCTCCACGTTTATGGTGGAGATGACCGAAACCGCCAACATTCTGCACAACGCCACCGAACACAGCCTGGTGCTGATGGATGAAGTGGGCCGTGGTACCAGCACCTTTGATGGTTTATCGCTGGCCTGGGCCACGGCCGAGCATTTGGCGCGGAACATTCTGTGCTACACGCTGTTTGCCACCCATTATTTTGAACTGACCCAGCTCGCAGATGAACTGGAACACGCCGTTAACGTGCACCTGACCGCCACCGAGCACGATGACAGCATTGTGTTTCTGCACAACGTGCACGAAGGCCCCGCCAGCCAGAGCTACGGTTTACAAGTAGCCAAACTGGCCGGCGTGCCGGTGGAGGTTATCCGCAATGCCAAAGCCCAACTGGCGAACCTGGAAGGCGCCAATGCAATGCCCGATGCAAAACGCTCAACCACCGGGTTGCCGCAAAAAGTGACGCGACGGGCGACGGCTATTGCGGATTCAACTGCGTTTCAGGGGGATATGTTCGCCAGGCAGGAGCCCAGCGCGTTAGAGCTGGCGGTGAGCGCACTCGACCTGGATGACATGACTCCGCGCCAGGCGCTCGAACATCTGTATCAGCTGAAACAGCAACTTGAAAAATAGTGACAAAAAAAGTGCCGATAAATTGACCTGGGTATAACGTTATAGAAGACGGATGCTTGCGACCGGAGTAGTGGCTCCCTACAATATCGCGCATAAAACTATAATCTCGGGAGCCTGCATTCTAAGCTCCTGATGAGACAGACCAGCCAACCAGGAATATGAACATGGCGTTTATCGTTACTGATAACTGCATCAAGTGTAAGCACACCGACTGTGTGGAAGTCTGCCCTGTAGATTGCTTCTACGAAGGCCCGAATTTTTTGGTTATTGATCCTGACGAGTGCATCGACTGCGCACTGTGCGAGCCCGAATGCCCGGTTGAGGCTATTTTCTCGGAAGACGAGCTACCCGCGAACCAGAAAGTGTTTATCGAACTGAACGCAGATCTGGCCGGAAAATGGCCCAACATCACAGAGAAGAAAGAGGCAATGGTTGACGCTGAAAAATGGGACGGCGTGCCAGACAAACTGCAGTATCTGGAAAAGTAACCCGTTACAAAAACAACGGGTTAGAAAAGTAAAACCGTTCACATGTTCAGAGTAGAAAACAGCCGGCTAACCGCCGGCTTTTTTTGTGCCTGACAATCGCGTTTTTCAGACACAAAAAAGGGAGGCACTAAGGCCTCCCAAGGACACACATCGTTTCGCTGCCGGGGCTTTATGACCCCGGTCAGCAGAGTTCTTTAACTTTTTGGTGTGGTGCTTTGGTTTGTAGTATCTGGCTTGACGATCACATCATCGGCACCCGCGGAATCTGGATCCGGCGTGAAGCCCAGCAGCTTTGTACGCTCAATCAAGAAGTAGAGCACCGCACCGGTGGCCAGGCCCCAGCCCGCGCCGTATACCGCAAGCACTACGCCCATGGTGCCGGCAATGCCGCGTTCGGTGTTGTTCTCAAGCTGTTCCAGGCCCACCATCAAACAGATGTAACCGGTCAGCAGCAGGGTCAGTGACAGTGCGATGGGCAGCACCGGTTGGAAGAAGCTCACCAGCGGCAATACAAAAAGCGCGATGAAACCGGTAATCCAGAAGGTACCGCCGCCGCTGTAGATGGAATCCATCGCGTTGCGGCCATACTTGTAACGCTCGGCCATAGTGGCGGTAACAGCGGTCCAGATCGGGCCGGCCAGACCGGGGTAAGGGGCGAAGAAAGCGTGACCACCGTTACGGATAGCGGTTACCAAGTGGACGCGGTCGATGCTGTTGTCGATGTCTTCGTCGCGACGCAAGTGGTCAACACGATTCATCAGTGACTGACCCACAACAATGTCACCAAAGGCAATAACGTAGGCAATTACCGCGGTAGGAATGGCGTACATAAATACGCTGGCATCCGGGAAACCGACGCTGAATGGCAGGTAGTTCCAAAGCTCACCAAAGTTGGGCGCGGTGATGCCCCACTTTACCTCCGGCACGGCGTACTCACCGGTAGCAAAGCCCACCAGAATCGCCACAATCATGCCCGGCACCATGCCGTAGTTGGCAATTTTGCGCGCAAACGAGTTGGTTTCAACAAAGCCTTTAAACGACACCGAGAACATCAGGTATAGACACACCAGACCGCCAACAATCAGCGAAATGGGTGTGGTTGCCAAACGGCCACCGGCTTCGATCTCGCCCATCAGAGCGGCAATACCCGCACCGATAATAATGCCGCCTTTCATAGAGCGCGGAATAAAATCGACTAGTTTACTGCCCAGGCGAGTTACGCCCAGAAACAGGAAGATGATAAACACCAGAAACTGCAGGGCAAACAGCGCCTGAATAGCTTCAGGGCCGGGCTCATAATCGCTCAAGAACAGCAGCACCACGGGAATACCCGGTGTGATCCAGCCTGGAATCAGCGGCACACCCAACAGCGCCGGCAACATAAAACCAATACCGCAGATAACCACATACGCCAGGGCAACGTCATACGGCACGCCCAGGTAGTTCTCAAGCAGTGGAATCATGGCCAAACTGACCACGAACATAATAAGCGCCTGTGCCATTTCCGCGAATTCCCAGCGGTAATGCACAAACGGCAGACGAATCTTGAAGGGGCCCGCCGGCCAGTAGGGTTGTTCTTCGCCGTTCTTGCGATGGAATATTTGCATCTGAAGTTTTCTCCGAATACCCGGCGAACCGGGCGTTAATGTTGTTTTTGTGTGAGCTCTTGTGAGAGCTCTTGTGTAAGTCCCTGCAAGGCGCTTTCCAGCTACTTAATTTCCTTAGCCTGGTCGCGCAGCAGGAATTTCTGGACTTTACCGGTCGAGGTTTTTGGCAGGTCCGAAAACACAACGGTTTTCGGAACCTTGAAACGAGCCATGTGTTTACGGCAGAAGTCGATCATTTCTGCTTCAGTCACGTTGCCGGCATCGGGCTTTAGAGTCACAAAGGCGCAGGGTGTCTCGCCCCACTTTTCATCCGGGCGGGCAACAACGGCGGCCTCCTGAACCGCCGGGTGACGGTAAAGAACATCTTCAATTTCAATGGTGGAAATGTTCTCGCCGCCGGAAATAATGATGTCTTTCAGGCGATCCTTAATTTCCATGTAACCGTCTTCGTGCCAAACGGCCAGGTCGCCGGTGTGGAACCAGCCGCCACGGAACGCTTCTTCGGTGGCTTTCGGGTTCTTCAGGTAGCCCTTCATCACGGTGTTACCGCGCAGGAAGATTTCACCAATGGTTTTGCCGTCTTTCGGCGTCGGCTTCATAGTGCCCGGGTCTGCAATCATGGTGCCGCCCAGGGTGTGGTAACGAACGCCCTGGCGGGATTTGATGGCAGCGCGCTCTTCCAGCGGCAGATCGTTCCAACGATCTTTCCAGGCACAGACGGTCACCGGGCCGTATACTTCAGTCAGACCGTAGGTGTGGGTCAACGCGATGCCCATTTCTTCGACTGCACCAATAACCTGGGCGGGAGGTGGAGCGCCGGCAACCATAGCCTTCACAACGTGATCAATACCGGCCTTGGATGCAGGTGGCACGTTCAACAAGGCGTTCAGCACAATCGGGGCGCCGCACATATGGGTAACGCGGTGCTCGCGAATCAGTTGCAGAATCTTTTCCGGATCAACCCGGCGCAGGCACACGTGGGTACCGGCCATGGCGGTGATGGTCCAGGGGAAACACCAGCCGTTGCAATGGAACATCGGCAGTGTCCACAGGTACACCGGATGCATGGCCATAGACCATACCGCGGTATTACCCAGTGAATTCAAGTAGGCCCCACGGTGGTGATACACCACACCTTTAGGGTTGCCGGTGGTGCCGGAGGTGTAATTCAGGGAAATGGCGTCCCATTCATCCGTCGGCATATCCCACTGGTACTCGGGGTCGCCTTCTTGCAAAAAGGCTTCGTAATCCAGGTCGCTGACCTTAACGCCTTCACCGTACTCAGGGTCGTCTACATCAATTATCAGCGGCTTTTTGTCCAAACGGCTGACGGCGTCCAGAATCACTTCGCCAAATTCGCGATCAACCAGGATGACTTTGGCTTCTGCGTGCTCAAGCATGAAGGCAATCACTTCGGCATCAAGCCGAACGTTCAGGGCGTTCATGACGGCGCCGGTCATAGGCACACCAAAATGACACTCGACCATGGCTGGAATATTGGGCAGCATGACGGCGACGGTATCGCCTTTTTTGATGCCGCGGCCGACCAGCGCCGACGCCAGGCGCAAACAGCGCTCGTGGGTCTCGGCCCAGGTTCGGCGAATGGCACCGTGAATAATCGCAGGATAATCCGGATAAACACTGGCGGTGCGAGTGATAAAATCGATAGGTGTTTGAACGGCGTAATTGGCATCAACGGGCGTAAGGCCCTGATCGTAGATCGAAGTCATTCTGTGTGGTCCTATAGGTAGGCGTAAACGCTGTTTTGCTTGGTATATTCTGACGAATCACCAAATTAGTTATAATTTACAGCTGAACAAATAGTATTAAATAGAAGTCTTACTATAAATTGCACCAACGTATTATAGCAATAATACTATAAACTCGACCGTATATCGAAGATCTGCTTGCCATGAACGCAAATTGCTTTGACTTATCAATGGGCTTTGCTGCCACCGACCCGCAACCACTGCTGATTGTTGACCACAAAAGCCGCACGCTGAGCATGAATTCGGCCATGAAAAACCTGGTCGAAGCGATTGATGGGTCGCCCAATGCGGCTGACCATTCCGGCACCGTGGCCGACCCGCGACGTTTTCTTCCAGTAAACGTGGAAGAACTGGTGCGAGCCTGCCTGAATCAGCAACGCCCTGTGGACAACGTAGAGGCGCGTTACAAGGGCAAAATTTACCTTTGGGCGTTGGTTCCTGACGTTGGCCAAAATCAGGTGTTGTTAAAGGGGCGGGATGCAACCCAAGAGCTGGAACTGCAAGAGCAAGCGGTGCGCTCAAACCGTTTGTACCGGCTGATCACCGAGAACACCACCGACCTGATTTCCCGTCACGCGCCGGATGGCCGTTTTATTGACGCTACGCCGGCGTCCTGGCGACTGCTGGGCTACTGGCCGGAAGACCTGCGCGGGCGCCTGCTGGAAGACCTGTTTCCCAGTGGCCAGCCACAAAAGCACCTGATAGAAGCCCGTAACCGGCTCAGCGAAGATGGCTACGCCATTGTGACCGCGCAAATTGTGCACCGTGACGGCACCCCACGCTGGTTTGAAATTGCCAGCCGCGCCATTCGCGAAACCTACACCGGCGCGGTGGTGGAAGTGATCAGCGTGTCACGTGACATAAGCGGGCGGGTGGCGTCGGAAGAAAACAACCGCCGCCTAGCGGACGAACTGGCCCACGCCGCACGGCTGGCCACGCTAGGTGAACTGGCCAGCAGCATTGCCCACGAAATGAATCAGCCACTGGCGTCTATTGTGAATTTTGCCAGTGCCAGCCAGCGTTTTCTGAAAACCGCAGACACCCAGCCCGCTAACCTGACCAGGGTAGGCGACGGCCTGACAAAAGTGATTCACCACGCCAATCGCGCCTCGGAAGTCATTCGCCGGCTGCGGGCGTTTTTGCGCAAGGGCCGCAAACGTGCAGAGCTGCTGGCCCTGAATCAGGTGGCCAGCAACGTGGCCCTTCTGTGCCAGTGGGAGGCCGACAAGCATCGAGTATCGGTGGTATGCCGGCTGCCAGAAACCAGCCCTACCCTGACCGCCGACCCGGTACTGCTAGAGCAGGTGCTCATCAACCTGGTGCGTAACGCCATCGAAGCGAATGTGGAGGCCCGCGTTGATACCAGCTCCGAATCGGCCATCATCGTGACCATTCGGGTGAACAATCTGGGCGAAACCCTGGTCGAAGTGACGGATCAAGGGCCGGGGTTGAACGCCGATGGCATCCGTCAGATGTTTCAGCCATTTTACACCAGTAAGCCGGATGGCCTGGGGCTGGGGCTGTCCATGAGCCGTTCTATTGTTGAAGGTTTCGGCGGTTTTCTGGATGCTTACCCGGCGCCAACCGGCGGTTTAACGCTGGTTTGTCGATTTCCACCACCGGCCTGTCAAAAATCTATTATAAGTCCATGGGAGGCACCCAATTGCCAATGACTGACCAGCCCACAGCCCAGACCACCTTCGTTTACATAGTCGACGACGACGCCGGCATGCTGGAGTCCACTCAATGGCTGCTGGAATCGGTGGGCCTGGCCGTGGAAGCCTACAGCGACGGCCGCAAATTTCTGGATTCTATAACCACACAAAGCAACGGTTGCGTTGTGCTTGATATCCGCATGCCTGGTTTGGGCGGCCTGAATGTACAAGAAGAACTGCAAAAGCGCGGGTTGGCGTTACCCATCATTTTTGTATCTGGCCACGCCGATGTGCCCATTGTGGTGCGCGCGTTCAAATCAGGCGCCTTTGATTTTATTGAAAAGCCGTTTAACGAACAGCTACTTCTAGACAGCGTGCAGCAGGCATTGCAGGAGCACCAACAGACCAGCCATCAACAGCAGGACAGCAGCCAGACCACAGCATTGCTGGATACCCTTACCCGTCGCGAGCGCGATGTATTTCTACCGCTGGCCAAAGGCTACACCAGCCGTGAAATCGCCGAACAGTTGGGGGTAGGCGTAAAAACCATCGACCTTTATCGTGCGCGGGTGATGAAACGGCTGGGGGCAGACAGGCTGCCAGACGTCACGGGCATCGCTCTTGCCGCAGGTTTGGTTGACGCGCTGGATTTGCGCAACAAACGCTAACTGGCAATATGATCGCTAAATCGACCGCGCCTGTACTTCGTGGGCAAGCGCGCCAAGCCTTACAACAGCCTGGTCGATTCGGTCACTCCATGGGTTGCCACAGTTTATTCGCAGGCAAGATTCAAACTTGTTTGAAATAGAGAACATCAAGCCCGGTGCAACATTGATGTTTTCTGCCCTGGCAAGCTGATAAACCAGTGTGCCGGAAACTCCAGCAGGCAGTTGAACCCAAAGCACAAAGCCGCCTTGGGGCCGGCTTATGGCTGTACTTTCGGGAAATGATCGAGCAACCGCTGTACGCATTCGTTCCGTAGCTTGGCGATAATTCTGTCGCGCAGAACGCAGATAACGATCATAACCGCCCTGTTCAAGAAAATGCGCAACGGCCATTTGTGGGATGGAAGACGTCGCCAGATTCGAGAAATATTTGTGTTGCCTGGCGCTCGCCATATAACGCCCGGGCAACATCCAGCCCACTCTCAATCCCGGCGAAATGGTTTTTGATACGGAGCTGCAATAAATTACATTACCTGTGTGGTCAAAGGCCTTCGCGGGTTTCGGTCTTTCGCCGGAATGGTACAAGTCGCCATAAATGTCATCTTCAATCAACGGTACGCCCGCAACGGCAAGCATTGAAACCAGCTGTTGTTTGCGCTCATCCGACATTCTGGCGCCCATTGGATTGCTGTGATTACACACCACCACACAAGCTTTGACAGGCCACTGCTCCAGGGCCAACTCCAAACCCTCAAGACTGAGGCCTTCCGCGGTATGAGTGGGGATCTCCAGCGCTCTCAGCCCAACAACTTCTAGCGCTTGAAGAATTCCGGGAAACGACGGTGACTCAACCGCGACGATGTCTCCGGGTTGGGTCACCGCCCTAAGACCAAGAATGATTGCTTCCTGCGCTCCGTTGGTGACGAGCACATCCTCAGGGGTGATCGGCACGCCTATCGTCGCCATACGCTGAGCGATTTGTCGGCGTAATGGCTCCTTGCCGGGAAAAGCATATTCCAGTGTTTCAATGCCACGTCGCGCCGCCCAGAGCGCGCTTTGCTGAATCTGGCGAAAGGGCAGAAAATCCGCATGAGGAATAGCTCCAGAAAGGGGCACCATGCGTTTTTGCTCGTCAGCGCACAATTCCAGGGTCATTTCCCGTGCATTAACAGGAACGGGACGGCTCCGATCGGTTTGCATGACGGGTTCCGGAGCATCCCGCAGCGGCAAGCGTACAAAGTAGCCGCTGCGCTCGCGGGCCTGAACATAACCGCGGGCCTCAAGTGTCTGGTGCGCTTGCAATATCGTCGAAACGCTGACGCCAAACTGCCGGCTTAGTGCCCTGACACCGGGCAGCCGATCGCCATCCCGAAAGACCCCATCCTGAACCTGAGCCTGAAGCCTGTCTGCTACCTCGTTATAAAGAGCGCCCATCCTGTTTGCCTCGTTAAACCAAAAAGATTATAGCCTTTAAGCAGACGTTGACTTTATTTCAACAGACCGGCGGCAAAACGGAACATCACAGATGCCACTGAAAATTGCAGTACAGAAAACCGAAAATACAATCTGTACCGGTTCAAAACCAGGTTATCTGATTCTGTTTTGGAATTTGGTATGGGCGGAAAATAGCAATACCGTAACGAGAAAAAGGAATTTGATCATGGGTATAACCAACAATCCCGCGTCCAGCGCAAGTCAAAATAACCTTTTTGGTTTCAGGCCGCCATCTGTGAAACTTGCCGCAAAACATCCTGATCAAACCCGTAAGGATTTGGCAATACTAGGTCTATCTGTTTGCCAGTGCGAGTCAAAACACTGGATGGTAACGCATCGCGCTACCCTGCCCGAGCTGCACTTTTACAGTGAGTGGGAATTAACGCAGTTTGCCAACCACAAGGCATACCAATACGCCAATCAACCATCAACGGAGAACACATGACACGCTATCCCATTTATCAGGTAGACGCGTTTACCAGCGAAATTTTCAAAGGTAACCCGGCCGCGGTCATGCCCTTAAAGGCGTGGCTTCCCGACGGGGTTCTTCAGGCCCTTGCCGCCGAGAACAACTTGTCAGAAACGGCCTTTTTTGTTCCTGAGCCAGAGGCTAGTGAAGCAGACTTCCATATTCGCTGGTTCACGCCAGAAATCGAAGTTCCTCTTTGCGGTCACGCTACGCTGGCAAGCGCCTGGGTTATTTTCAACAAACTGGGTTGGACTTCAGACCGGATTCGCCTGCGCTCCAAAAGCGGTCCGCTTGGCGTGCACAAGCAATCCGACGGTTGGCTGGTTTTGGATTTCCCAAATCTTGCGGTTACCGAACAATCTACACCCAGCATCATACTTGAAGCTTTGGCGGATGCGCCGACTACGATTTTTTACGTCGCCAAAGACACCAACTACATGCTGGTGTTAGAAAACGAAGCTGCGGTAAAAGCAGCACAACCCGACATGCAGAAAATTAAACAGCTTAAGAGCTTGGGGTTGATAGTCACCGCGCCCGGAACTGATTCGGACTTTGTTAGCCGTTACTTTGTGCCGTGCGCCGGTATTACCGAAGACCCTGTGACCGGCTCTATACACAGTGCGCTGGTGCCGTATTGGGCAGAGAAATTGGGCAAGAAAGTTCTGGAAGCGCGTCAGCTTTCTGCACGTGGTGGTCTGCTGCGCTGCGAATTGAAGGGAGAACGGGTAGCCATTGCCGGCCAAGCGGCGTTTTACTTGGAAGGCACCGTATACCTTCAATAGGACTGGTATACTTTGTGCCCACATTTTTAGCGGCAGACGGTAATGACAACGCTTTCCAGTAACCAGAACGCCAACAATCAGCACGCTAGTGACCATCGCGGCAGCCATTACGATGTCATTATCATCGGCGCCGGCGCGGCGGGGCTGATGTGTGCGGCAACCGCTGGCTATCGAGGGCGTAAGGTTCTGGTGCTGGATCATGCTAATAAGGCTGGTAAGAAAATTCTGATGAGCGGCGGCGGGCGCTGTAATTTCACCAATCTAAACAGCACAACCGCGAACTTTTTGTCCGACAATCCCCATTACTGCATTTCAGCGCTGAGACGCTACACCCCCAGGCACTTTCTGGATCTGGTGGAGCGGCATAGCGTGGAGTACGAAGAAAAGGCTCCAGGCCAGTTATTCTGTCAGCACAGCGCCAAAGACATACTGAACATGCTGCTGACCGAGTGCGAATGGGCCGGAGCTGAAGTGCGCCTAAAAACCGGCGTTACGGAGGTGGCAAGAACGCCCAAAGGTTATCGCCTTACCGCGGGTGGCCAAGCATTAACCTGTGAGTCTTTAGTCGTTGCCTGTGGCGGGATGTCTATCCCCACCCTGGGGGCTTCTAGCTTCGGCTACAACCTGGCCCGCCAATTCGGGCTGGAAATACTACCCACCCGCGCCGGGCTGGTGCCCTTTACTTTACATCCGGAACTGAAAATGACACTGGCCCCGTTGGCTGGCATCAGTTGCCCGGTAAGCGCGGAGTGCAATCATGAACAGTTCCAGGAACCGATGCTGGTTACCCACCGCGGTTTAAGTGGCCCAAGCATGCTGCAGATTTCCAGCTTCTGGCAGCCCGGTGACGAACTGCACATCAACCTGCTGCCACAACAGCAGGTTGAGCAAGACCTGCTAAGCCTGCGCAAACTCAAACCGCAAAGCACGCTCGAACACTATCTAAACGCGCACCTGCCAAAACGCTTCGCGCAAGCCTTCAACGAGCTGCAACGTTGGACCGGTCCGCTTCAAAGCTACCGCAACCCGGATATCGAACAGATCAGCCGCACGCTGCAGCAGTGGACCATAAAGCCCGCAGGCACCGAAGGCTATCGCACTGCGGAAGTGACCTTGGGCGGGGTTGACACCCGCCAGTTGTCGTCCAAAACCATGGCGGTTCTGGAGCAGCCTAATCTGTATTTTATTGGTGAAGTGGTCGACGTTACCGGCCATTTGGGCGGGCATAACTTTCAGTGGGCCTGGGCATCGGGTGTGGCGGCCGGGCAGGCGGCGTGAGTTTGCAAAAAACCGCAAAGCGGGGACGGATTTCAAATCTGTCCCCTATCCCGCTGTCTATTCAGGCCTGCCAACTCACATCCGGCTTCCAGTTATCAATCCATGCCGGAACATCACTCGCAGGCATCGGTCTTGCGATGCCGTATCCTTGCGCTAATTCGCAGCCTAGCTTTGATAACGCCGCACCGTGGGCAATCGTTTCCACACCCTCTGCAATTACGTCACGTTTGAATGATTTCGCCAAACCTATTATGCCCTCAACAATGGCTAAATCATCAGAATCGACTAGCATGTCGCGTATAAAGCTTTGGTCTATTTTAATCAGGCGGGCCGGTAAACGCCTGAGATGTGTCAGTGACGAATAGCCTGTGCCGAAGTCATCTAAAGCAAAGTTTACACCCAGCGCTATACACGCATCCATAACCTCTGACACATGCTGCACGTCGTCTAAGGCGCTTGTTTCCAGCACCTCTAACTCTAAAAGCTGAGGTTTAACATCAGGGTGGGTCGCAAGCAGAGTGGCTAGCTTCTGTGTAAAATCAGGTTGTTGCAATTGTACTGCCGCAATATTTATGCTGATGTTTATAGAAAGACTGAACCCCAAGTTTTGCCATTGACTGATCTGCGCCAGCGCCGTATCAATAACCCATTCACCCATCTCGATATTCATAGCATGTTTTTCAATCACGGGCAAAAACGCAATTGGATTTAACAGGCCCCGTTCAGGATGTTGCCAGCGAATTAACGCCTCAACACCCGTAACCGTACCCGTCCGCATATTAACTTTAGGCTGATAATAGAGCACGAATTGTTTATTATCCAATGCACTGCGAATAGCCGCCAGGCTTTTCCGTTGCTCTTTAACCGCATCATCTTGAGCCGTATCAAACAAATGATAACGATTCTTACCTGATTCTTTAGCCACATACATGGCTTGATCTGCGTGGCGCACAAGTTGGTCAGCATCGACATTGTCCTGCGGGTAAACGGTAACCCCAATACTTGCTGATACCTTTACCACCGCTTCACCAAGAGCCACCGGCCCAGAAGCCGCGAGTAGAATACGCCCTAGTATGGGCTCGCAATCTTCGACCCTTACCAAATTAGTTAAAACGGCAACAAACTCATCACCGCCAATCCGGGCTAAGGTATCACCTTCACGTAATGCATCTTGCATGCGCTGAGACAGTGCAACTAGCAGTTCATCGCCCACATCGTGCCCGTAGGCATCATTAATGCGCTTAAAACCATCTAAATCGAGAAATAAGACCGCTAGTGATTTATCATGGCGGTGGCACTGCAACATCGCTTGCGACAATCGGTCCGCAAGCAATGAGCGATTGGGTAACCTCGTGAGTATGTCGAAATGAACTATACGTTCTAGCTGGTCTTGATGTTCTTTAATCTGGGTTATATCGGTACATAAGGCAACATAGTGGGTGGTGACGTTATTTGCATCGCGTACGGCACTGATGGTTTTCATTTCCGCGTATAATTCACCACACTTACGACGATTCCAGATTTCGCCATACCAATAGCCTTCTTTCAGTAGCGCATTCCACATATCAACATAAAATTCTGGGGATTGCCGACCCGATTGTAGAATCCGTGAATTTTTCCCAATAACCTCTTCACGGCTATAGCCTGTTGTTTCTGTAAAAGTGTCGTTAACGTCCAGTATGGTTCCAGCAGCATCCGTAATGGTGATCGCTTCACCTGCATGGGCAAATACACTGGCTGCCAAGGCTAACTCATTTGCTCGTTTTTCCTTCTCCGCATTCGCGAGAATTAATTCATTTGCTCGTTTATCTTTCTCTTTATTTTGAAAGGCGAGTTCTTCGTTAGCAAGAATCAACTCGCTTGCCCGCTTTTCTTTTTCTTCATTGGCTATATTTTGGTTCTCTTCAGCTTTCTTTCTATCGGTAATGTCAATCATCGCGGTTAGGCAGTCCATACCCGTAACGCCCAGATTCGCCTCGACACTGAACCAAGCCGTACGCTTTTCAACCTTAACTAATATTTCGCAAAATTCTATGCCGTTGCCTTCAAAGGCTTTTTCCAGACACCGTTTAAAAGTATCACGATATTGAGCCGTCACGTGGTTTGAAAACAACTTCCCTACTAGATTGGCTCTTTCGATGCGCAGCAGGCTCGCACCGCGCAAATTGACCTGATTGATAACGCCATCCCGATCAAAAGCAAAATACGCAATCGGTGCAAATTCAAATAACTCCGTATATCGGTAATGCAATCGTTCTGTTATCCGCGCCTGCTGCAATTCCTCATTTTGCATTTCCAGTTCGATTTTATGAACTTGCAGTTCATACAGCATCCTTTGGGCGTTCTCTTCACTCCGGATAGCGTTGTTACGCTGGACCTGGTTTTCCAATCGTATTTCGGCACGCTGCCGCAATTCTGTTGACAGCGGCTTTGGCGGCTTTGGCGGGGTGGTCATATTACCGGCCTTAAAACACGTAATTCTTTCTCTAACTTTTTGGCTTCGCTAATGTTAATGAAGGTGATAACCACACCACTGATCACGTCATCCTGCGTTCGGTAAGGCATGATGCGAACCTTGAACCAGCGATCATTGTCGGCAGTGATCTCCTTTTCTGAAAACACCAGCGTCTCTAACACCGCCTTCGCATCCTTTTGCAGTGTGACATAATCCAGCTCAGTCGCTACATCCGAAAGTGGGCGACCGACATCGCTCGCGATCAGTTTGAACAGAGGAGTGATGTGAGAGGTAAAACGCCGTACGCGCAGTTTATTATCGAGGAATATCGTGGCTATTTCCGTGCTATTAAGCAGATTCTTCATGTCGTTATTGGTCCACGACAAATCTTCGACCTTGGATTGCAGTTCGGCGTTGACGGTTTGTAACTCTTCGTTCATCGACTGCATTTCTTCTTTGGAAGTGGTTAGCTCCTCATTGGTCGACTGCAACTCTTCATTGGTTGATTGCAGTTCTTCATTAGCAGATTTCCGCTCTTCCTGGGAAGCCTGCATTTTTTCGTGAAGTGATTGTATGTCGCTACGAGCCTGTTGCAATTCGGCCTTACTTTCTTGTTCGGCTGCACCCGGTTTTCTGCGGGGCAACTTGGTTGATTTCGCAACATCGGTAAACACCACCATTAGCAAACCAAGCAGAGATTTTGGTTTAGTAATGGCTTGAACCGTCAAATTAATAGTGCATGCATCTACCGTCAGGTTTGGAATATTAACAGGCTCTACCTGCGTCTGAGCTTGCTTCATTGCGAGATTAATGTGGTGTTGCAGTTCCTCACGCGCCATTACGTGAATATTCCAGTTGGCTTTTCCTGCAGCGGGTTCTAAATACTTTCCGGTGCGACCATTGATATAAAGTATATCACCGGCAGCATTCACCAAAACCGCGGCGGGTGAGTAGTTTTGTAGCAGAATTTGATCCGCCTGCCCTTGTAAGTTGGTGATTTTTGGGGTCATGTCACGAGGACTCTCAGGTTCATTTTCTAACAAGGATATGACGGGAACTTTGTGTGTAGGGAAGTCAACTTCTACATGGTGTTCAAGAGTATCAATACGGGTATAGATCCGGGCATTATCGTTGAGTGCTGAGAACAATGAAGTGGCATTACCAATCGTTTCAGCGTTGCCTAAAAGCAAAATACCGTTAGACGTTAATGCGTAGTGAAACAGTGGAATTAGCTTCTGCTGTAAGCTCACACCAAAATAAATTAAAATATTACGACACGTAATAATATCTAATTTTGTGAATGGTGGGTCCATAATGATGTTCTGTGGTGCAAATATAACCATATCACGTATTTTCTTAGTGATGCGGTAACCGTTATCCTCTTTAATAAAGTAACGATTTAACTGATCTGAAGGTACAGCAGCTTCAATATTTGCGGGATACTGACCTACTCGCGCAATATTAATAGCATCATCGTCTAAATCAGTCGCAAATATCTGTAACTTGAAACGCCCTTTGGGCTTAACGTCATCCAAAACGTCCATTACCGTCATTGCTAGCGAGTACGCCTCTTCTCCCGTGGAGCAGGCCGTCACCCAAGCTCGAAGTTCTTTACCTTCAGGATAATGAGCTAAAAGTGCTGGCAATGAAACTGACCTGAGCTGTACCCATACTTCTTGGTCACGAAAAAAATGGGTGACCCCAATTAATAATTCTTTGAACAGTAAGTCTTGTTCTTGTAAATTCTCACGTAGATAACGCGCATAGAGTTCCATGGTTTTAAGCTGGTGCAAACCCATGCGTCGCTCAATGCGACGATAGAGCGTATTTTCCTTATAGAATGAAAAATCGTTCCCGGTACGCTCACGCAATATGATAACGATCTTTTCAAGCGAGCTTGCTGGCTTAAGCTTTAACTTCATTGCAATGTTATTCAGAACACCCCGTGGGCTATGGTTCATAAACGCCACTATGTGTTCTGGCAGTTTTTCAGTCGATGCGACGATGTCAGCTAGCCCAGCATTGATCGCGCTACGAGGCATTGCATCAAATTTCGCGGATTCAGGCGACTGCACCAAAGACAGCCCCGCATTCTCCTTGATGGCGCGTAAGCCTATCGTGCCATCAAAACCCATGCCAGACAGAATGATACCCACAGCGCGTTCGTGCTGATCATCAGCCAGAGACCGAAAAAAGTAATCAATGGGTAACCGCAACCCACGCTTATTTACCGGATCAAGCAAAAATAGTGAACCGTGTAGGATAGACAAATCTTTGTTAGGTGGGATTACATACACGCAGTTAGGCTCTACCTTCATACGGTTGCGCGCTTGCATCACTTTCATCTGTGTAATGCGTTGCAGCAACTCGGGCATAATGCTTTTGTAGGTAGGGTCAAGATGCTGGATGACAACAAATGCGGTGCTACAGGGAGTTAGCACATGAGAAAGAAAATCTTCTAACGCTTCCAGGCCACCCGCAGATGCACCAATGCCTACGATGACTGGCGTGTTCGCAACAGCTGACGGCTCCGGCTCGGCGGAAGGACTTGTCTTGATAACGTTAACTTTCTGTCGCATCCCGCTAAATTCCTTTAAACCCGACGCATCGATTGTAAACTTTACTGTTTACTTTTGTAATCACAATAGACGAATTGGTTGTAGCCCAGCCCGGGTAGGGAACAACGTTGATAAAAAAGGCGAAACCACGTTAGTGGCCTCGCCTTTTTAAGGGTCGGGCGTAATTTCCAAAGCGGGGACAGATTTGAAATCTGCCCCCTAAAACCACAAATGTATCCACTATTCCGTAAAATCTCAGCGCAGAATAACCAGTGGTTTTTTAGCTGTTTTCAGCATATTGGTGGTGGTACTACCGAGCAGGAACCTACGAATTTTTGAGTGGCCATAGGCGCCCATTACCAGTAAATCAATGTTGTGTTCGTTCTGGTAGCGATGCAACACATGCTCTACCTCACCGCTGCGGATGGCCAGGGTGATGTCGGCTTCCAGCGGTGCCAGCATGGCCTCGGCTTTGCGCAGCTGCGCCATGGCCTCTGGGCTTTCCTCGCCTACCATCACCAGGTGCAGTGGCATGCCTCTCAAAACCTGGGTGGCGGCTAAGTGCTCTACTCCACGAAACGCGGTAGCGCTGCCGTCAAAAGCCAACATGGAGCTTTGCGGCGCAGAAAAGTTGTCAGGCACCAGCAGAATTGGGCGGCTCATGCTGCGAATCACCGTCTCCAGCTGACTGCCAATGTGCAGATCGCGGTCGGAGCTGCTTTCGCCATAAAGACCCATCACCAGCAAGCGCGTCTGCTCCTGAAGCCCTAGTAGGGATTCGGTGAGGTCGCCGTGGCGCTGACGCTTTTTGATGTCGCTGATGCCCGCCTGCTTAACTCGCTGCTCGGCGTTTTCCAGCATGTGATTGCCGTGCTCCAAAGCGAGCTTAGAGCGTTTGCGATCCAGTTCGGCCAGTTCGTCCAGCAAATGTTCCCGGCTGCCGAGGCCAATATTGCCAGCCAGGTCCGGCTCTGACGGATAGCGCTCTTCGTCCAGCACGTGCAGCAGGGTCAGCGGCGAGTCCATATATTTGCTCGCCCAGGCAGCGTAGTCACACACCGCCGGCGCAGCGCGTGAGCCGTCAATGCAGGCCACCACGTGCAAGGTGTCTTGCGGCGCGTTTTGTGACGCTTTTTGTGAAGGGCGCTTGGCGTTCGGTGTTGTATTTTGCATATTAATGGCCTATCAGCTGGTCAACGCCTTCCGGCTTGTCGTGCACACCAAAGCGGTCAACGATGGTGGCACTGGCTTCGTTCATGCCAATAACTTCTACCTCTGCTCCGTCGCGGCGGAACTTGATAACGACCTTGTCCAGCGCACCCACGGCGGTAATGTCCCAGAAATGGGCGCGACTCACATCTATTACTACTTTATCGACCACTTCACGGAAGTCAAAGGCGGCTACAAACTTTTCCGACGAACTGAAGAATACTTGCCCGGTAACCTTATAGGTACGGGTACTGTCAGCCTCGTTCAAAACACTGTCCACGCCCATGTAATGGCCAATTCTGTTGGCGAAAAACAGCGCCGCCAGCAGCACACCGGCAAATACGCCCAATGCCAGGTTGTGAGTGAACACCACCACCACCACGGTCACCAGCATCACAATGTTGGACGACAACGGATGGGTTTTCAGATTGCGGATAGACTCCCAGGAGAAGGTGCCGATGGACACCATGATCATCACCGCTACCAACGCGGCCATGGGAATGCGCACCAGAAAGTCGTCCAGTACCAGAATCAACACCATCAGGAAAACACCGGCGGTCAGCGTTGACAGGCGGCCACGGCCACCGGATTTGATATTGATGATCGACTGGCCAATCATGGCGCAGCCTGCCATACCGCCCAGCAAGCCC
The DNA here is from genome assembly GCF_023311895.1 of Marinobacter sp. M3C. Lineage (GTDB taxonomy): Bacteria > Pseudomonadota > Gammaproteobacteria > Pseudomonadales > Oleiphilaceae > Marinobacter. Next base: position 4,384,407 of record NZ_CP092284.1, on the reverse strand, counting down.
GAACCGATGTTGGCAATACCCTGCCCCTTGCATTCGCGGTTGCGGTCGCTTTCGGTATCGGTCAGATCGTCCACGATGGTGGCAGTCATCATCGATTCCAACAGGCCCACCGCTGCCAGCGGTATGGCGTAGGGCAAAATAATCATCAGGGTTTCAAGATTCAGCGGCACATCTGGCCACAGGAAAATCGGCAGTGTATCCGGCAGGTCGCCCATATCACCTACGGTGCGCACGTCGATATCAAACAGGAACGCAACAACCGTCAGCCCCACAATGCACACCAATGGCGACGGCAGCACCTTGCCCAGCTTCGGTATATAAGGAAACAAATAGATGATGCCCAGGCCAGCCGCCGTTAGTGCATATACGTGCCAGGTAACGTTGGTCAGTTCCGGCAGCTGAGCCATGAAGATCAGGATGGCCAAGGCGTTGACAAAGCCGGTCACCACCGAGCGCGACACAAAGCGCATCAGGCTGCCCAGCTTTAAGTAGCCGGCCACCAACTGAATCAGACCTGTGAGCAAGGTGGCGGCCATCAGATATTCCAGGCCGTGTTCTTTTACCAGGGTAACCATGAGCAGCGCCATGGCGCCGGTAGCTGCAGAAATCATGCCCGGCCGGCCGCCGACAAAGGCGATGATCACGGCGATGCAGAATGACGCGTACAGCCCTACTTTCGGGTCTACGCCGGCAATAATGGAAAAGGCAATGGCTTCGGGAATCAGCGCCAGCGCCACCACTACGCCCGCGAGTAAATCGCCGCGCACATTCGACAGCCATTGATGCTTAAGGGTGTTCACCATATCGGGTTCCGTTTTTACTTAAGAGCTTCTTAAGAGTTGCTTAAGGGTTACTCAGTTCGGGTCATTGCGACAGCCGCTATCGCCAGCAACCGTCTGCGGTTGTGGTAATGGGTTGTAAGCGTGAAAATAGCTGTGAAAAGGTGGCAGAGTTTAGCAGATTGTGTTGCCTGGCAAAAACCGCTGTGCAGGACAGTTATTACCATGGACGTAACCACCGATTTTTTGGCCACTAATCAATCCACTATCCGTTTGGCCATTGCTTTGTTGCTGGGCGCCATTGTGGGCCTGGAACGGGGCTGGGATGCCCGCGAACAGAAATCCGGCGATCGTGTTGCGGGTATTCGCACCTTTGCGCTGGTCGGCTTGCTGGGCGGGGTGGCCGCGCTGATTACCCGCGAACTTTCAGCCTGGGCATTCCCGGTATTGCTGATTGCCGTGGTCGCGACAGGCCTGGTTGCCTACAGCAGCCGGTTGCAGTACATCCGCAACTTCAGTATTACCGGAATCATCGGCATGGTGCTGACCTTCTGTTTTGGCGCCATTGCGGTGGCCATAGATCCGGTGATTGCCACGGCAGCAGCGGTGGTCACGGCTATCATTCTGGACAATAAGGAAGAGATTCACAGCCTGGTACATAAACTTCAGGCCAGCGAGCTGGACGCAGCGCTCAAGCTACTGCTGATTTCCGTGGTGATGCTGCCCTTGTTACCCAATCAAAGCATGGGCCCCGGCGGTGTGCTGAACCCGCGGGAAATCTGGTGGATGGTGGTGATGATTGCCTCCATTTCCTTTGTCGGCTATTTCGCTATGCGTTTGGCCGGCACTCAAAAGGGTATTCTATTCACCAGTCTGTTCGCCGGCTTGAGCTCGTCCACCGCGCTGACCCTGCACTTTGCGCGGCAGTCTGCAAAGGCGCCGCAAATAGCGCCGCAACTGGCGGCCGGCATTTTGATTGCTTGCGGCACCATGTTTCCGCGCATTCTGATTTACTGCTTTGTGATTGCGCCGGCTCTGCTTCCCAGCCTGGTGCTCCCGGTTCTGGTGATGACAGCGCTGCTTTACGGCCCGGCCCTGATAATCTGGTATCGGCACAGCCACAACAGCAATGTCAGCCAGCCGGTGCTAAGCCAGAATCCGTTGGACTTAACCTCGGCCCTGGTTTTTGGTGCTCTTCTGACCGGCATCCTGCTATTGGGTGAGTTCCTGAAAAACTGGCTCGGCGATACCGGCATCTATGTGCTGGCCGCCAGTTCAGGCATCGCAGATGTGGACGCCATTACTCTGTCGCTCACCCGCATGTCCCTCGCTGGTCTGGACAGCAATACCGCGGTAATAGGCATTGTGATCGCCGCGGCGGTGAATAATCTGGTGAAATCCGGCATGGCACTGGGTATTGGCAGCCGCCAGACTGGATTGCTAGTGACGGTGCCCATGGTATTGTCGCTAGCGGCCGGCTTGCTAACGGCATTGTTACAAACGCCTTAAACCCGGTCCAGAAGCCGAGAATTGTGCGAAAAAATACCCTTTTAACGCGCTATTCATGTATTAAGTGGCAAAAACCCGTATATTTCCACGATCTAAATCTTTTACAAAGGATACCTTAATGCTGTTTGCAATCATTCTAGGCGGCCTGATTGGTTCGGCTTTTGGCGGCTTCGCCGGCTTCATTATTGGCGGCGCGATTGGTGCATTTTTACTGAACCGAATAAAAAGCCGGTTAATCGGAAAACTGCAGAATATTCAAAGCGGTTTTGTTGAGTCTGTGTTCGCGGTCATGGGTGCGGTGTGCAAAGCCGACGGCGTGGTTTCACAAAATGAAATCGCCGTGGCGGAGGCCATGTTTACCCGCTTTCGCCTGAACGAAAGCCAGAAGACCAACGCCCGCGCCGCGTTCAACCGCGGCAAAGCACCAGAGTTTGATCTGGACGCCGAACTGCAACGCTTTATGCGCGTCAGCGGCGGCCAATCGGCTTTGTTGCAGATGTTTCTGCAGGTTCAGGTATCGGCGGTAGCCGCCGATGGTGTAGTGCACCCGGCCGAGCACGAGATGCTGGTTAAAATTGCCCGTGGCCTGGGGTTGCCGGAAAGCCAGGTTGACCAGCTGGAAGCCATGCTGCGTGGTGCCCATTACAGCCAGACCGGCGGCGGCCAGCGCTCCAGCGTTCAACAAAACGAAGACGCCTACAAGGTATTGGGGGTATCGCCGCAAGACAGCGATGACGACATCAAAAAGGTGTATCGCAAGCTGATGAGTGAAAATCATCCGGACAAACTGGCCGGCCGCGGCTTGCCAGAAAGCATGCGCGAAATGGCCGAAGAGCGCACCGGCGAAATCACCCACGCCTACGACGTAATCAAAGACGCCCGCAGTGCCAATAAATAGGGGCTCCCGGGGACAGATTTGAAATCCGTCCCCTAGCTCAGACCCCCAGGGACGGATTTCAAATCCGTCCCTTAGCTTGCCCCCTAGCTCCCAGCAACTGTTTCACTTTTTGCCCGCTTTGCTCACCCAGTACCAACAGCGCCGGTGTGAGTAGCAGGGTAAGCACCGTTGCGAACGTCAGCCCACCGGCAATGGCGCTGGACATCTGGGTCCACCATTGGGTGGATGGCGCGTTTAGCCCTAGCGACGGTGTAATCAAATCTACGTTTATGCCCAGCACCATCGGCATCAGGCCTAGTACGGTGGTTATGGCGGTTAGCAACACCGGGCGTAGGCGCAGGCAACCGGTTTCCAGCGCCGCTGCCGCCGGTTCCATGCCGTCGGCCCGCATCTGGTTGTAAGTATCAATCAGAATAATATTGTTGTTTACCACAATACCCGCCAACGCAATGGTACCCATACCCACCATCACAATGCCAAACGGCTGACTGTTCAGAAGCAGGCCCAGTAACACGCCAGCGGTAGACAGTACAATGGCCGACAAAATCAAAAAACTTTGGTACAGCGAGTTGAACTGGGTCACCAGAATCAGCAGCATCAGCCCTATGGCCACCAGAAACGCGTTAATCAGGAAGTTGGCCGCTTGCTGTTGATCTTCACTTTCGCCACCTTCAAGCACGGTTATGCCGTCCGGCAACTCAGGCATGTTAGCGAGCAGCTCTCGTAACGCCTCTTCCACTTGGCGACCGGGTTGCAGATCGGCTTTGATGGTGATGGTACGGCGGCCATCCACCCGCACGATGTTGCCGGTTTTATCACCGGGCTCTAAACTGACAAACTGCGACAGCGGTACCTGGCCCCGTGAGGTGTTCAGGGTTTGCCGCTCCAGCTGATCCAGTTCACGCCAGTTGTTAGGAACGCGCACCACAATATCCACTTCATCGCGCACGTCTTCCGGGCGGTAGCTGGCCAGCACCAAGCCGTTGGTCACCAGCCGCACGGCGTTGCCGATGCTGGCCACGTCGGTGCCGAAACGGGCCGCCGCTTCGCGGTTCACCTTCAGGCGCCATTCAATGCCGTCAAGGCTGCGATCGTCTTCGGTGTCCACATAAGCACCCTGCTCCAGCATTTGCGCACGTATCGCGCTGACCGCGGCTTCCAGGTTGTCGGGATTACGGCTGCTGATCTGCAACTCAATCGGTTTGCCACCGGCCGGGCCATCTTCCTGCTTACGAAACTCCAGCTCCACGCCCGGAATGTCGGCGGTGCGCTGGCGAAAATCCTCTAAAATAACGTCGGCGGCACGCCGGGTGTTCCATTCGTTAAACTGAAACTGCAGCACACCAATAACATCCGGCGCCATTTGCTGGCTGCCGCTGATCATCGAACGGCTGTACAAGGCACGCACCTCGGGCATGCCCTGTAAACGCCCGGCCACAGCCTGCACAATGGCGTCGCGCTCCCAAATGGACAAATCACCGCGGGCACGCACTTGAACCTGGGCCGACTCCGGTTCTACGCTGGGGAAAAACTCTACGCCGTGGTTTAACCGGCCATAGACGACGTAAACCACGCCAATCACCAGAATCACCGCTAGCAGAGTCAGTCCGGGGCGACGCAATATGGCGGCCAGACTGTTGCGGTAAACGCCCATCAAACGGTTATCAGTGTGCACCGCCCGCGGCCGGCGACCGCCGCCAATGCCACCCAGCACCGGCAAAAACACCAGCGCCATCGCTAAAGACGCCAGCAGGCAGATAATCACCGTGATGGGCAAAAACTTCATAAATTCCCCGACCATACCGGGCCAGAACAACAAGGGCACAAACACCGCCAGGGTGGTCGTGGTGGAGGCGATAATGGGCCAGGCCATGCGGCTGGCAGCTTCACCCCAGGCGTTGTTAACGCTCAGGCCGTCTGACAGATTTCGATCTGCCAGCTCCGACACCACAATGGCGCCGTCTACCAACATGCCGGTCACCAGAATCAAGGAGAACAGCACAATAATGTTAAGGGTCATACCCATAGACCAGATCACCAGAATCGCCGTCAGGAAGGCGCCCGGAATGGTCAGGCCGACCAATATAGCGGCGCGCGGGCCCATAGTGGCGATGATCACGATGGTGACCAACACAATGGCGGTCAGCACGTTGTTCAGCAGGTCGGTTAGCATGTCCTCCACCTCGCCCGACTGGTCCATGATGTAACGGATATCCAGCTCGTCGGGCAGGCGTTCTTGCGCCGCCACGATCAATTCACGCACCTGAGCACTGGTCGCGATGATGTTGGCCCCGGAACGCTTGGACACTTCCAGCACCAGCGCCGGCTTACCGTTGATACGGGCAAAACCCTGGGGATCTTTGTAGCTGCGCTGCAGCATGGCGACATCACCAAAGGTGATTACGGTGTCGCCAGCTACCTTTACCGGTATCGACAGCACGTCTTCCACGTTTTCAATCACGCCCGGCACTTTCAACGTCATCCGGCCATTGCCAGTGTCGATGGAGCCCGCCGCTACCAGCTGGTTGTTGCGCGACACCAATGTGCCCAACTGATTAAAATCCAGGCCATAACTTTCCAACACCTGGGGGTCGACGACAATTTCCAGCAGATCTTCGCGATCGCCGGCAATGTCGACTTCCAAAACTTCCGGAATGGCTTCAATGGCGTCTTTCAAGCCGCGGGCGATGGTGATCAGCTCACGCTCGGCCAGCGGGCCGGAGAGGCCAATGGACATCACCGGAAACAGTGAAATATTCACTTCATTCACTCGTGGCTCATCGGCTTCCTGCGGCAGATTGCTGCGTGCGGTATCTACCTTTTCGCGCACGTCCTGCAAGGCTTTGTCGGCGTCGAAACCAGCGTCAAATTCCAGCATGACGGACGCAAAGCCTTCAGAGGCGTTCCCGCGCATTTCCTTGACCCCTTCCAAAGAGCGCAATTCCTGTTCCATCGGCCGTACCAGCAAACGCTCGGCGTCTTCCGGGCTGACGCCTTCAAGGCTCATGGACACATAAATCATCGGAATGGTGATGTCCGGATTGGCTTCTTTGGGAATTACCATGTAAGCGGCGTAACCGCCAATCACCAGAAACAACAGCAACAGCAACGTGGTGCGACTGCGGTCTATAGCTGCAAATATAAGGGAGCGCATGAGTTAGCCCTCGCCGCTGGTTGCGGCAACGGCCGTGACTTCTTCACCCTCGCTGACAAAGCCTGCGCCGCGAGTAATCAGGCGCAGGCTTTCCGGTAAGCCATCTACCCAGGCGCCATCGGTTTTCACGCTGAGCAGGCGAACCCGGGAAAACACCACTTTGTTGTCATCGCCGACGTGTTTTACGCCAGGCTTACCGTTGCTATCCAACGCCAGAAACGCCGGCGACAGGTGATGGGCGCTCACCTCGGGCAAGGCAATGGCCAGGTTGGCGCTGCCACCAGCGATACGCCTTTGTTGCGGGTTGTCTACCTCTACTTCGATCGCAAAGCTGCGGGTGCCGGTGTCGGCGGCGCTGGCTAAAAAACGAACACGCCCGCTTAATTCTTCGCCGTTCAGCAACCGCACACTGACCAGCTGGCCTTCAGCGACCTGGTGCACCGCTTGCTGGGGTATCTGGGCCGTGGCTTTTAGCCGGTCTACCTGAACTACGTGCATCAAGGCCGTGCCCGGTTGTACCCAATCACCCGCTTCTACGGATTTTTGGTTAATCACGCCATCAAAGGGCGCTTGGGGCGCCAAATCTGCAACCCCCTGATCGGCCATTTCCAATTCGGCTTTGGCCGCCGCCATTTCGCTTTCCAGCCCCAGCAAATCCGAATCAGACGCCAGATTACGGCTGCGCAAACTCTGGGCAGCGTTCAAATCCGCGTTCAGTTTGCGCACCCGTGCCTGCCAGCGACTGCGTTCGGCGCTGCGACCGTCGTCAGTGAGGGTGAGCAGCGTCTGGCCTTTACTAACGGTGTCACCCAGTCCGACCTCCAGTGATTTCACCGTGGCAGATATCCTGGCGGACACGGCAACGGATCGCCACGGCAACACCTGCCCTTGTACCAACAATTCGGGCTGATAATTGCGAGCGTTCAACGTTGTTACCTGTACCCGGGTCAGTTCGGTGCCCTGCTGCGCCAGTGGCTCCGGCGCTTTGGTTTCTGTCTGTTTGATGTCGCCGCTGGCCATCCAGACTAGCAACGCCACAATTAACACGACGGACAGGCCGACAGAGCTCCATTTGAATTTGTTCATACTGCTCTCATTAAAAAAACCGGTTGTTGCGAACACCACTAAAAAAACGGGTTGCCAAGCGCATAAAAAAGAGGTTAGATTCTACACAGTTTCGGTAAATGAATTTCGAAGAGATATGTATTAAATGAACTTTAACGCTGTTGTTATCCTAATGAAGCTCGTGCTGGTGGTGATGGTATCCCCCGGGGGCTTTTGCGTGGATACACAGTTGAGGCGAGATTTCTAAACCGACACTGCAAACACCAAAGCCCCCGGCACCGAAAGGTCCCGGGGGCTTTTTTTTGGCCTTTTTTGAAAGCACTTGTAACGGTAAACCGACAATAAAAGGAACTCAGACCATGAACGGCGCGCAGCACATACTCCAGGCTTTCCAGCGGCACAGTATTACCACGGTATTCGGCTACCCCGGCGGTTGCATCATGCCGCTGTACGATGCGCTGGTGGATGATGTGAGTGTGGAACATGTGCTGTGCCGCCATGAGCAAGGCTGCGCCCTGGCCGCTGACGGCTACGCCCGCGCAAGCGGCAACTTGGGCGTGTGCATTGCCACGTCCGGCCCGGGCGCTACCAACCTGATTACCGGCGTGGCCAACGCGTTTCAGGATTCGGTGCCGCTGCTGGTCATCACCGGCCAGGTGCCTTCGGAGCTGATTGGTACCGATGCGTTTCAGGAAACGGATGTACTGGGTATGACGCTGGGCATTGTTAAACACAGCTATCTGGTGGATGACGCCGACAGTTTGCCCGGCATTCTTGTTGAGGCCATTGCTTTGGCGCAAAGCGGCCGGCCAGGGCCGGTATGGATCGATATTCCCAAAGATATTCTGCTGACTCAGGTAAACCCGGAAGCAGCTGATCATGATAAGCGCGAGAGTTGTGAAAGCGCAGAGCCACGAACCGATTCGGCCATATATAGCGCCGCTATCGATAAAGGTATCAACGAAACTCTGCGCCTGCTGCGCGAGGCCCGTCAGCCATTATTGTACAGCGGCGGTGGCATCACGTTAGCCGGCGCTGAGGACAGCTTTCGCGAGTTTGCTGAACACTCGGCCCTGCCCGGTGTTGTCACTCTAAAGGGCATTGGCAACCCGGGCCGGCACAACCCGAACCACTTGGGCATGCTGGGCATGCACGGTTGTCGTGCGGCCAATCGCGCGGTGGACGAATGTGATCTGCTTCTGGTGATCGGCGCCCGCCTGGATGACCGTGCGACCGGCAAGCCGGAAACCTTTGCTCCCAACGCAAAGATTATTCACATCGATGCCGACAGCGCCGAGTTCAACAAGATAAAAGCCGCGGCTGTGACCATCAACGCGAATTTGAATGACGTGTTGAGCGCCCTTACCCGCGGGCTACAAGCACAGCCGTTGAGCATTGAAACCTGGCAGAAGCAATGCCGCACCTGGCTCACCACCGGTGGCTTTCAGGCTGCGGATAACGAGGAAGCCCTGGCGCCCATTACCGGCCCGGCGTTTGTGCGCCAGCTGTCCCGCATTGCCAGTGATGACACGATTATTTCCTGCGACGTAGGCCAACACCAGATGTGGGTAGCGCAGCATTATCAGTTCAATCACCCGCGCCAGCATCTGACCAGCGGCGGCCTGGGCACCATGGGTTTCGGCCTGCCAGCAGCCATTGGTGCGCAGTTCGCAAAGCCTGGTACGGCGGTTATAAACGTAGCCGGCGACGGCTCGTTCATGATGAATGCCCAGGAGCTGGCTACTATTCGCCGTTACCGGCTCCCACTGAAAATAATCATTCTGGATAACCAGTGCCTGGGCATGGTGCGCCAGCAGCAGGAGCTGTTTTATAACAACCGCGAAAGCCACATTAACCTGGACGACAACCCGGATTTTGTAGCCATGGCACGGGCCTTCGGTATTCCAGCGTTGCACATCAATCGCACCGATCAGATTCGCCGCGGTATTGAGACGATTCTGGCTTACAAGGGCCCGATGCTGTTGCACGTGGCCGTTGCTCGCGAAGAGAACGTGTGGCCCACAGTAAGACCCGGCGGAAGCAACCGCGACATGATCGAAAGTACGAAACCAGCGAAGAACAAAACCGAGGAGAATGCAGCATGAGTAAGGCCATACCATCCAACACAACGGTATCTAGCAAGACTGTCTCCAACCGGCATGTTTTGTATTGCCGTATGCAGTCCGAACCGGCTGGCCTTGAACGCTTGTGCCGCGTGGTGCGGGTTCGGGGTTTTCGGATTGCGGGTATGTCGGTTGAGTGCAGTGGGGAGCATTTTGATATTGCTCTGACGCTGGAGGGTAGCCGGCCGATTTTTATGCTTCAGTCGCAGTTATTGAAGCTGCATACGGTGGGTGAAGTTGTTCTTGGTGAAAGGCAAATGCGCTCGGTAGCCTTTTGATTTGGTGGTGGGTTCGCTTCTTAGCTTAATAGTTTCGAGGCGAACTCGCTTCGTAGCCTGATGGTTCAGGGGCGGGTTCGCGAGGTGGGGGTATCTTTCTGTCAGGGAAAAGGTGTTTGAGCGCAGCGAGTTCTTTTCCCAGAAGAAAGGTACCCCCGCCTCGGTGGCCTCCCCCCATGTCAAAACACAGAAGGAAGAACCGCCAAAAGTCAGATCAACTCAATAGCCACCGCCGTCGCCTCACCACCGCCGATGCACAGTGCAGCAACACCGCGCTTCAGGCCTTTTTGCTTCAATGCGTTGATCAGAGTGACCAAGATTCTTGAGCCGGAGGAGCCAATGGGGTGGCCGAGAGCGCAGGCTCCGCCGTACACGTTCACTTTATTGGCATCCAGGCCTAGTTCGTTGATGGCCAAAAGGGAAACGACCGCGAAGGCTTCGTTGATTTCGTAAAGGTCTACGTCGTCTTTGCCCCAGCCGGCTTTTTTCAAAACTTTGTCGATGGCGCCGATGGGGGCCAGAGTGAACTCTGCGGGTAGCTGGGCGTGGGTAGCGTGGGCGATGATTTTTGCCTGTGGGTGCAAACCGCGGGCTTTCGCTTCTTTTGCCGAAGCCAGTACCAGTGCTGAGGCGCCGTCGCTGATGGAGCTAGCATTGGCAGCGGTTACGGTGCCGTCTTTTTTGAACGCGGGCTTCAGCGTGGGGATCTTATCCGGGCGGGCGTTGCCTGGCTGCTCGTCGGTATCCACCACTGTGTCGCCACCACGACCGGCAACGCTGACTGCGCAGATTTCGGGCGCGAACCAGCCGTTGTCGATGGCGGCGTTGGCACGGTTGAGGGACTCGATGGCAAAGTTGTCCATTTGCTCACGGGTGATCTTATAGTCATCCGCGCTCTTTTGTGCAAAAACGCCCATCAGACTGCCTTCGTAGGCGTCTTCCAGGCCGTCGAGGAACATGCTGTCCATTACCTGGCCATGGCCCATGCGCATTCCGCCGCGAGCCTTGGGTAGCAGATACGGCGCCTGGCTCATGTTTTCCATACCACCGGCAATCATAATATTGTTGGTACCGGCTTTGATCTGGTCGTGGGCGAGCATTACCGCTTGCATACCCGAGCCGCACATTTTATTGACGGTGGTGCAGCCAGAGCTGTCCGGTATGCCAGCGCCGCGGGAAGCCTGTCGCGCAGGTGCCTGGCCGAGGCCAGCCGGCAATACGCAACCCATGATGACTTCATCAATGTCAGCCGGCTTCAGGCCGGAACGCTCTATGGCGGCTTTTATCGCAACCGCGCCCAACTGCGGCGAAGGTACGCTGCTCAGCGAGCCCATCATGCCGCCCATGGGTGTACGGGCGGCGCCGGCTATTACTACGAAATTATCATTAGACGTGTCAGTCATCGTTGTTTGTCCCCTTTTTATTGAAAGGTTTGGTTGTTATTGGCCATCGTTAATCAGGCGCGGCCGAAAATTGAGCGTGCAATAATTTCCTTCATGATTTCCGACGTACCGCCATAAATGCGCTGCACGCGAGCATCCGCGAAAGCTCGTGAAATCGGATATTCACTGGTGTAACCATAACCGCCAAACAACTGCAGGCAACCATCGGTCACCCGACACTGCATTTCGGTTGCACTGTATTTGGCCATAGACGCAGTGGCGGCATCCAGAGTGCCGGCGACGTATTCGTTGATGCACTGATCTACAAAAGCCTTATTGATGCGGTATTCGGTTTCCATGCGGGCCATTTCAAAACGGGTGTTCTGCAGCTGAGCCAACTTCTGGCCGAACAGCACCCGCTCCTGACAGTAAGCAACGGTCAGGTCCAGAGCACCGCGGGCCGCTGCCACACCCAGCGCGCCAATCACCAGGCGTTCGCGGGGCAGTTCCTGCATCAAATAAGCAAAGCCTTTGCCGGCCTCGCCCAATAACGCCGACGCAGGCACCCGCATATCAGCAAAAAACAGCTCCGAGGTATCACCGGCATGCTGGCCAATCTTGTCCAGATTGCGACCAACGCCATAACCCTCCAGCGTGGTGTCCACCAGAAACAGGCTGACGCCCTTGGCACCGGCGGAGGGATCGGTTTTTGCCGCCACAATCACCATGTCTGCGTGCTGGCCATTGGTAATGAACGTTTTGGAGCCGTTCAGAATGTAGTCGTCGCCCTCTTTTACGGCACTGGTGCGCATAGCCTGCAAATCACTGCCGGCGCCGGGTTCGGTCATGGCGATGGCACCCACGGTTTCACCTGAAACCATTTTTGGTAGCCACTGCTGTTTTTGCTCGTCGTTGCCCAAGTGGCTCAGATAAGGCGCGACAATGTCAGAGTGCACCATCACATTAGTAGACAGCGCGCCAAAGCCCATCCGCGCCAGTTCCTCGCTTACCACTACCGAATACTGGAATGGCGCGCCGCAGCCGCCGCAGTCCTCGGGCACGTCTACGCTCAGCATGCCGGCGTCGCCTAGAGTGTTCCAAAGCTTGCGGGGGGCAATGCCGTCTTTTTCCCATTGCTCGTAGTGGGGTTTAATTTCTTTTTCCAGTGCCTTGATTACCGACTCACGGAACAACGCTAATTCTTCTTGATCGACAATCGCAGTCATACAGACTCCTACTCATAATAAATTGCTGAAAGACCGTTTATCTCGGAGCCATACGCAAAGCGCTATCAAGACGGATGACTTCACCGTTCAACACCGGGTTACGCACCATCTGGTCCACCATCATGCCAAACTCTTCCGGCTTACCCAGGCGTTTCGGAAACACCAAGGTTGCCGCCAGGCTGTCTTGTACTTCCTGCGGCATGCCGGCAATCATCGGCGTCATAAACAGCCCGGGGGCAATAGTGTTCACCCGAATGCCCTCACGCGCCAGCTCACGGGCGGCCTGCAGAGTTAAGGCAACAACGCCGCCCTTAGACGCACTATAAGCTGCCTGACCAACCTGGCCTTCATAAGCGGCAATAGACGCGGTATTGATAATAACGCCCCGTTCACCGTCGGCATTGGGCGCACGCTGAGCCATATCCGCCGCTGCCAGCCGCAAAATATTAAAGGTACCAATCAGGTTAACTTGCACCACCTTGCTGAAATTTTCCAACGGCAAAACGCCTTCGCGCCCTAAAATTTTGCCAGCGGTAGCCACGCCTGCACAGTTTACGACCACGCCGCAAAGCCCATGGGCCTCACGGGCTTTAGCAAATGCCGCTTCAGCACTTGCGGCGGAACTGACGTCGCACTCAACAAAGATTCCGCCCAACTCTTTTGCAACCGCTTCACCGCGTTCTTTCTGTAAATCAAAGATCGCTATTTTACAGCCGGCTGCCGCCAGCGCCCGCGCTGCACCCTCGCCAAGGCCAGATGCACCACCTGTTACAATAGCCGCTACGTTCTGAAATTCCATCGGATACTCCCGTCGCTGTGGATAACAATACAATCAAATTGCTTTACGTTTACGTAAACTTTAACTAACCTGACAAAAAAAGGAAATACTCAATGGTTCAAAAGAAAACCTACAGCATCAGCGAACTGGCTCAGGAGTTCGATGTAACAACCCGTAGCGTTCGCTTTTACGAAGATCAGGGCTTGCTAAAGCCCAGCCGTAGGGGCCAAACCCGCATCTTTAGCTCCAAAGACCGGGTGCGCCTGAAACTGATCCTGCGCGGTAAGCGCATGGGGCTGTCGCTGGCCGAGACCAAAGAGTTGTTTGACCTGTGGGATGAAACCACCAGCGGTAACGAAAAACAGCTGTTGCTGATGCTGCAAACCATCACTCGCCGCCGCCAGGCGCTGGCGCAGCAAAAAGAAGACATCGCCATTGTGGAAATGGAAATGGAAAACGCCGAGGCCCGCTGCCTCGAAGCATTAAGCGAACTGCAAATGAAAAAACAGACGGCAACACAGCGCTGACGCCCCAACAACACGGTGACCATCATGAAATCGCAATACTCGGAACTGAACTTCGGCCTTGGTGAAACCCTGGACATGCTGCGCGAACAAATCAACGGTTTCGCCACGCGCGAAATTGCACCGCGTGCGGCAGACATTGATCAGTCCAACGAATTCCCCATGGATTTGTGGAAAAAGTTTGGCGACATGGGCCTGCTCGGCATCACCGTCGACGAAGCCTACGGCGGTTCCGGCATGGGCTACTTGGCCCACGTAATTGCGATGGAAGAAATCAGCCGCGCCTCCGCATCGGTAGGCTTGTCTTACGGCGCTCACTCCAACTTGTGTGTGAACCAGATTCACAACAACGGCACCGAAGAGCAGAAACAACACTATCTGCCCAGGTTGCTCAGCGGCGAACACATAGGCGCTTTGGCCATGTCAGAACCCAACGCCGGTTCCGACGTCATCTCCATGAAACTGAGCGCCAAAGACGCCGGCGACCACTACGTGTTGAACGGCAACAAAATGTGGATCACCAACGGCCCGGATGCCCACGTTTACGTAATTTACGCCAAAACTGACGTCAAAGCCGGCTCGAAAGGCATCACCGCCTTCATCGTAGAACGCGACGCACCTGGCTTCAGCCGCCACCAGAAACTCGACAAACTGGGCATGCGCGGCTCCAACACCTGCGAACTGGTGTTTCAAGATTGCAAAGTACCCAAAGAAAACATCCTTGGCCAACTCGGTGGCGGTGCCCGAGTGCTGATGAGCGGCCTCGACTACGAGCGCCTGGTACTTGCAGGTGGCCCGCTGGGCATTATGCAAGCCGCCATGGACGTGGTTGTGCCCTACATCCGCGAACGCAAACAGTTCGGCCAGGCCATCGGTGAATTCGAACTGGTACAAGGCAAAGTAGCTGACATGTACACCTACATGAATACCGCTAAGTCTTACGTCTACATGGTCGCCCAATCCGCTGACCGCGGTGAAACCACCCGCAAAGACGCCGCCGGTGCGATCCTCTACTCCGCCGAAATGGCCACAAAGCTGGCCCTGGACGCAATCCAGCTGCTGGGCGGCAACGGCTACATCAACGACTACCCCACCGGCCGCCTGCTGCGCGACGCCAAGCTGTACGAAATCGGTGCCGGCACCTCGGAAATTCGCCGGATGTTGATTGGACGAGAGCTGTTTCTGAACAAGTGAAACTCTAGGGACAGATTTAAAATCTGTCCCTTTTCAAACGCGCAACCAATCTACAACGAGGGTCTGGGGTGTTTAGCGTTCCGGGAAACGCTCCAGACCCGATGCACCGAAACCCGATGCACGGAAACCAAGGCTATGACAATACTCCAAAGCAAAATCAACTCCAGATCTGAAGAATTTCAGGCCAAACACCAATCCATGGCCGACGCCGTAGCCGACCTGCGGGAAAAGGTTGCCACCATCCAACAAGGCGGCGGCCCCAGCTACCAGGAACGCCACATCGCCCGTGGCAAACTGCTACCCCGGGAGCGCATTAACCGCCTGCTGGACGACGGCTCGCCGTTCCTCGAAATCGGCCAGCTCGCCGCCTACAACGTTTACGAAGACAACATACCCGCCGCAGGCCTGATCGCCGGCATCGGCCGCGTTAGCGGCACCGAATGCATGATCATCGCGAACGACGCCACCGTAAAAGGCGGCACTTACTACCCGCTCACCGTCAAAAAACACCTGCGTGCCCAGGAAATCGCCCTCGCCAACCGCCTGCCCTGCATCTACCTGGTAGATTCCGGCGGCGCCTACCTGCCGCGCCAGGATGAAGTGTTCCCCGATCGTGATCACTTCGGCCGCATCTTCTACAACCAGGCCCGCATGTCCGCCGAAGACATCCCCCAGATTGCTGTGGTGATGGGCCTGTGCACCGCCGGCGGCGCCTACGTACCGGCCATGGCCGACGAATCCATCATCGTGCGCAACCAGGGCACCATCTTCCTGGCCGGCCCGCCACTGGTGAAAGCCGCCACCGGTGAAGTGGTCAGTGCCGAAGATCTGGGCGGTGCCGACGTGCACTGCAAAGTGTCCGGTGTGGCCGACCACTACGCCGAAAACGACGCCCACGCCCTGGACATCGCGCGCCGCTGCGTGTCTAACCTGAACCGCCGTAAACCCGCAGACGTGCAAATTCGCAAACCCAAAGCGCCCCTGTTCGACGCTAGCGAAATTTACGGCATCGTCGGCACCGACCTGCGCAAACAGTTTGACGTGCGCGACGTTATCGCCCGCGTTGTAGACGGCTCGGAATTCGACGAATTCAAACGCTATTACGGTCAGACTCTGGTCACCGGCTTTGCCCATGTGCACGGCTATCCCGTAGGCATTATTGCCAACAACGGCATACTGTTCAGCGAATCCGCCCAAAAAGGCGCGCACTTCATAGAGCTTTGCTGCCAGCGCAATATTCCGCTGCTGTTCCTGCAAAATGTGACCGGCTTTATGGTGGGCCAGAAGCACGAAGCCGAAGGCATTGCCAAACACGGCGCCAAAATGGTGATGGCCGTCGCCTGCGCCAACGTGCCAAAAATTACCGTACTGATCGGCGGCAGCTTCGGCGCCGGTAACTACGGCATGTGCGGCCGCGCCTACAGCCCTGATTTCCTGTGGATGTGGCCCAACGCCCGCATTTCCGTAATGGGTGGCGAGCAAGCTGCCGGGGTTCTGGCACAGGTTCGCCGCGACGGCATGGAACGCGATGGCGAAACCTGGAGCCAGGACGACGAAGCCGCCTTCAAACAGCCCATTATTGACACCTACGAACACCAGGGCCACCCCTACTTCGCCAGTGCCCGCCTGTGGGACGACGGCGTGATAGACCCGGCCCAAACCCGCGAAGTATTGGCGCTGAGCCTGTCCGCCACGCTTAATCGCCCCGCCCAGCCAACACGCTTCGGCGTGTTCCGCATGTAACGGGGGAATAACCATGACCGATTTGAACTCTAACCCAAACTCTGGCTCAAACTCGGCCGTTTTGATCAACACCCGCAGCGCCGGCGTGACCGAGGTGGTGCTGAACCGCCCCGAAAAACGCAACGCCTTTGACGACGTGATCATCGGCCAGCTGATTGCCGCGTTCCAACAGATCGGGCAAGACAGCGGCACTAACGTGGTGGTACTGCGCTCCGAAGGCAAACACTTTTCCGCCGGAGCCGATCTGGGCTGGATGCGGCGCATGGCCGACAACAGCCAGCAGGAAAACCTGAACGATTCACGCCAGCTCGCGCGCCTGATGTCGGTGCTGAACAGCCTGCCACAGCCCGTGATCGGACTGGTTCAGGGTGCCGCTTTTGGCGGTGCCGTGGGCCTGGCAGCCTGCTGCGATATCGTGATTGCGACCGAACAAAGTAAGTTCTGCTTAAGCGAGGTGAAGCTGGGGCTGATTCCAGCCGTGATCAGCCCTTACGTGGTGCGCGCCATAGGTGAGCGCCAAGCGCGGCGCTATTTTTTGACGGCGGAAGTATTCGATGCCTATCAGGCCTGCGAGTTCGGGCTGGTGCACATCGTTGCGACAGACAACGACGACCTGCAAACCCGCTGCGACCAAATGCTGCGGCAGCTTGCTGGCAATGGCCCCCAGGCCATGGGCGCCGCCAAAGCGCTCATTTTTGCCGTCAGCCAACAACCGCTAAGTGCAGATGTGATTGAAGACACGGCCCGGCGCATTGCCGATATCCGCGTGGGACAAGAAGGCCAGGAAGGCCTTGCCGCTTTCCTTGAAAAACGTGCCGCCAGCTGGGTTCCGGAGGACCAACACTGATGTTTACAAAAATACTGATCGCCAACCGCGGCGAAATCGCCTGCCGGATCATAGAAACCGCACACGCCATGGGTATTCGCTGTGTGGCTGTCTATTCCGATGCCGACGCCAACGCCCGCCACGTGGCCATGGCCGACGAGGCCTTTCGCATTGGCCCCGCCGCCAGCTCTGAAAGCTATTTGCGCGGTGATATCATTATTGAGGTCGCGCTGAAAAGCGGCGCCCAGGCCATTCACCCCGGCTACGGATTTCTGTCCGAAAACACCGGTTTTGCCGAGTCCTGCGAGGCTAATAATCTGGTGTTTATTGGCCCTCCCTCCTCGGCCATAGCGGCCATGGGTTCCAAATCTGCCGCCAAGGAGATTATGGGCAAAGCCGGCGTGCCGCTGGTACCCGGCTACCACGGTGCCGACCAGGCACTGGAAACCCTGCGCGCCGAAGCCGAAAAGTGCGGTTTTCCGCTGCTGTTAAAGGCCGTTGCCGGCGGCGGTGGCAAAGGCATGCGAGTAGTGGAGCACATAGGCGAGTTTAATGAAGCCCTGGCCGCCGCTCAGCGTGAGTCCAAAAACGCGTTCGGCAACCCGGATATGCTGATCGAGCGCTATCTGACCCAGCCTCGCCACGTGGAAATTCAGGTGTTTTGCGACCAGCACGGCAACGGCGTTTACCTGGCCGAACGCGACTGCTCGGTACAACGGCGCCACCAGAAAGTGCTGGAAGAAGCACCCGCACCCGGCCTCAGTGATGAAACCCGCAAAGCCATGGGCGACGCCGCGGTCACCGCCGCTAAGGCCATCCAATACGTTGGCGCCGGTACCGTCGAATTCCTGTACGACGTCGACGGCTCGTTCTTCTTTATGGAAATGAATACCCGGCTGCAAGTCGAGCACCCGGTCACCGAAATGGTCACCGGCCAGGATCTGGTGGAATGGCAATTAAAAGTGGCCTGGGGCGACCTGTTACCACTAGCGCAGGACGACGTAAAAATCCGTGGCCACGCATTGGAAGCGCGGATTTACGCCGAAGACCCGGACCAGGACTTTCTACCCGCCACCGGCACCCTGCGCTATTTGACCACGCCCGATGAAAACGCCCACGTACGGGTAGACACCGGCGTGACCGAAGGCGACGAAATCAGCATTCATTACGACCCGATGATTGCCAAACTGATTGTGTGGGATGAAACCCGGGAACAGGCCATCAACCGCATGGTGCAGGCGCTGGAGAGCTACCGCATCGCAGGGGTGAAAACCAACATCCGCTTTTTACACGCTCTGGCCGACGCCCAGCCCTTCCGCGAGGCCAAGCTAACCACCGGGTTCATCGACGACCACCACGATTTGCTGTTCCCGAAATCACGGCTAGACACTCAAAAAGCCCTGGTACTGGCCGCTGGCTTCGTACTGGAGCAGCGTAAAGCCGGTGAAGTGAACGCCCAGGATCCCTGGTCGCCGTTTGGCCGCCAGAACAGCTGGCGCATGAACTCGGAATACGCTCAACCCTTGCAGTTCAAAGTGGGCGACGACGTCCACGAACTGAAGGTGTTGGAGCAAGACGACGGCTATCAGGTGACGGTAAACGGCAGCCTTTACAACCTGACTGCGCGGCTCGACGACGATCACCTGCAAGCGGTGGTTAACGGCCACCGTCTGAGCGTGCACGGCAACCTGCATAACGATCAACTGGTCTTGTTCCATCAAGGGCAGACTTTCCCGTGTGTGGTCTATCGTGAAACCTACGGCTTTGAAGAAATGGCCAGCGAAGGCAGCTTGGCCGCACCCATGAACGGCGCAGTAGTCGCGATTCAGGCGAAAGTAGGCGATAAAGTAGTCAGCGGCCAAACTCTGGTGATTATGGAAGCTATGAAAATGGAGCACGCCATTAAGGCGCCAGCCGATGGCGTAGTCACCGACATTTTTTACGCCGAGGGTGATCAGGTAGCAGAAGGCGCCGAATTGATCGCGGTGCAAGTAGAGACTGAAAGCGAGCAACAGGAGGCAGGCTAATGGCCTTTCCCAAGCGTGTACGACTGGTAGAGATGAGCCCCCGCGATGGCTTGCAGAATGAGCCCGGCCCGGTAATTCCTACCGCGGTCAAGGCGCGGTTGATCAAGCGTTTAGTGGACAGCGGGCTGACACATGTGGAAGCCGCCAGCTTTGTATCACCACGCTGGGTGCCGCAAATGGCCGACGCCAGCGATGTGATGGCACTGATCGAGCGCAAACCCGGTGTGTGCTATTCGGCGCTGACGCCCAACCTGCGTGGCTTTGAAGGCGCTCTGGCCGCGGGTGCCAGCGAAGTGGCGGTATTTGGCGCGGCTTCAGAATCGTTCAGCCAGAAAAACATTAACTGCTCCATCACCGAAAGCCTTGAGCGCTTTGCTCCGGTCATGGAAGCCGCAAAGCACAACGGCATTCCGGTGCGTGGTTACGTGTCCACCGTGCTGGGCTGCCCTTACGAAGGCGAGATTGCCCCGGCCAAAGTGGCCGAAGTGGCCAAAGCCCTGTTTGACATGGGCTGCCATGAAATTTCACTCGGCGACACCATTGGCACCGGCACCCCGGCCAAGGCCAAGCGTATGCTCGAAGCCGTTGCCCGTCATGTGCCGGTTGAACACCTGGCGGCACACTTTCACGACACCTACGGCCAGGCCCTGGCCAATCTGTACGCGGTATTGGAGGAAGGCGTGGCGGTGATAGATGCGTCCGTTGCCGGCCTGGGTGGCTGCCCCTACGCCAAAGGTGCGTCTGGCAATGTGGCCACCGAAGACGTGCTGTACATGCTGGACGGACTGGGCATTGAAACCGGCGTCGATTTGCACCAGTTGGTGGCGACAGGAAACTGGATCAGCCATCGCCTGAAGCGCCGCAACGGCTCCAAGGTCGGACTGGCTCTGGCAGAACCTGACGCTCGCTAATGGCACTTTGAAGTTCATAAATAGCACTTTGAAATTCATAAAAGGATTTGGCATGAACCCTAAAAACAACGCCGTCGCTCTTGATCTTCCTGTTCCCGAAGTTGCCGAACTACCGGATGACGTTCGCAAGTACTTTGAGATATGCCAGGAAAAGCTGGGCATGATTCCAAACGTACTGACCGCCTACAGTCAGAATCTGAAACAGCTGGATGGCTTCTCTCGCCTTTACAACGAGCTGATGATGGGCGAAGGCGAGCTCAGCAAGCTGGAGCGGGAAATGGTGGCCGTGGTGGTGTCCTCGGAGAACAAATGCTTTTACTGCCTGGTGGCCCACGGCGCCGCAGTGCGTGTTCTGAGTGGCGACCCGACGTTAGGCGAACACCTGGTAATGAACTACCGGACTGCAACCCTGGATAAACGCCAGCAAGCCATGCTGGATTACGCCTCGCACCTGACCCGCTCGCCCGCCACCGTCGGCGAAGAGCAGGTGCAAGCCTTGCGCGATGCTGGCTTTAGTGACGTCGGCATCTGGGATTTGGGCAACGTGATCGGTTTCTACAACATGTCGAACCGCGTGGCCATCACCAGTGATATGCGACCCAATCCCGAGTACCACAGCCAGGCCCGCTAAAAGGAGGCAGACAATGACTCAGACTCTTCCAGGTAATCCTTTACCCAGTTATAGCAGCGGCCCATCCACCACCCCACTGCTGGGCATGACCATTGGTGAAATGCTGGACCGCACCGCTGGAAAGTTTCCCGATAACGAAGCCCTGGTGTGCCTGCATCAAGACATTCGCTGGACCTATAAAGAATTCGCGGCCAAGGTCAACCAGGCCGCGCGAGCTTTTCTGGCCATCGACGTCAAGCGCGGCGATCGGGTGGGCATCTGGTCACCCAACCGTTACGAATGGACCGTTACCCAGTTTTCCACCGCCAAGATTGGCGCCATTCTGGTGAATATAAACCCGGCCTACGGTGCCCATGAGCTGGAATATGCCATGAACCTGTCGGGCATCAGCGTGCTGGTCACCGCTGACCGATTCAAAGCATCTGATTACCGTAAAACACTCTATGAACTGGCGCCCGAACTGAAAGCCAGCGCCGCTGGCAAAATCAAAGCCCGGCGTCTGGAAGACCTGCGCGCGGTCATTAACATGGACACCGAACAACACGCAGGCATGTGGAGCTGGGAGGAATTTATCGAATTTTCCGGCCAGGTGGAGCAGCAGGAAGTCGACAAAATTCAGAACCAACTCCAATTCGACGACCCTATCAACATCCAGTTCACCTCTGGCACCACCGGCAGCCCCAAAGGCGCTACCCTTACCCACCACAACATTCTTAACAACGGCTTTTTTGTGGGCGAAAGCCAGCGTCTTAGCGAGAAAGACCGGTTGGTGATTCCGGTACCCCTGTACCACTGCTTTGGCATGGTGATGGGCAACCTCGGCTGCGTCACTCATGGTTCTACCATGATCTACCCGGGTGAGGGCTTCGAGCCAAAAGCCGTGTTGCAGGCCGTGCACCAGGAAAAAGCGACTGCGCTTTACGGCGTGCCCACCATGTTCATTGCGGAATTGGCAGAGCCAGAGTTTGAAACCTACGACTTGTCGACCCTGCGCACCGGCATTATGGCCGGCTCTATCTGCCCGGCCGAGGTGATGAAAAAGGTCAACGGCAAGATGAACATGAAGGAAGTTCAAATTGCCTACGGCATGACCGAAACCAGCCCGGTGTCTACCCAGACCAGCTCCCAGGATCCGTTCGAGAAACAGGTAACCACAGTAGGCCGCACCCAGCCCCACCTGGAAAGCAAAATTGTTGAGCCGGCCAGTGGCAACATAATGCCCCGCGGCGAGATTGGTGAGCTGTGCACCCGCGGTTACAGCGTCATGCTGAGATATTGGAACAACGCCGAAAAAACCCGCGAAACCATAGACGATGCAGGCTGGATGCACACCGGCGACCTGGCCACCATGGATGAGGACGGCTATATCCAGATTGTCGGCCGCATAAAAGACATGGTGATCCGCGGCGGCGAAAACATCTATCCGAAAGAAGTTGAAGAGTTTTTGTACACCCACCCGTCCATTGAAGAAGTTCAGGTGACCGGCGTTCCAGACGAAAAATTCGGTGAAGAACTGGTGGCTTGGGTGAAACTTCGGCCCGATGCAGACTCGGTCGGTGCCAATGATCTGATCGCCTTCTGCAAAGGCAAAATCGCCCACTACAAGATTCCGCGGAACTACAAATTTGTGGAGGCGTTCCCGATGACGGTGACCGGCAAGATCCAGAAGTTCAAAATGCGGGAAATGTCCATCGAAGAAATGGGGTTGAAAAAATAGCACCTATGCCAAGTTCCATGTCGCAGCCAAGCCCAAAGCCCAGCTCCATTCGCGTTGGCCATCGTTACCGCGCCAACCGCCTTAAAGGCCCCTACGATGCCATTGTGATTGGCTCTGGCATTGGCGGCCTGGCTGCGGCGGCTTGCATGAGCAAACTGGGCAAAAAGATGTTTGTAGGCTGATACCCTCTTTGCCTGAGACACGCACTCATTATTTTACGCCCAGGAAACCGGCGCGTTGCTAACAAGGAGTTTGCATGAAAACCATTGGCCTTATCGGCGGCATGAGCTGGGAGTCAACTCAAACTTATTACCGTCTGATTAACCAGAAAGTACGCGAACAGCTCGGTGGGCTCCACTCGGCAAAACTCATACTCTACAGCGTGGACTTTTCCGAGATTGAAGCGCTCCAGCACCAGGGCGACTGGGAGGGAGCGGCCAAAATACTGGTCGCCGCAGCGCAATCCGTGCAATCCGCCGGGGCCGATTTTCTGGTTATTTGCACCAACACCATGCACAAGGTCGCCCCGCAAATTGAGCAGGCCACGGCCATGCCCCTGCTTCATATTGCCGACGCCACCGCTAAAGCGCTGCTCAGCGATGGAATAACCTCGGTGGGACTGCTTGGCACCCAATTCACAATGGAACAGGCGTTCTACCGGGAACGGCTTGAGCAGAAGGGCATCACCGTTATCATTCCAAATCATAACGAACGGACTGTGGTGCACCGAATAATCTACGACGAGTTGTGTCAGGGCATCGTTAATCCTGAGTCAAAGGCCGCGTATCTTGATGTGGTCGCTGGATTGGCCGCTCGAGGGGCGCAGGCCGTTATTTTAGGGTGCACCGAGATCGGCCTGCTAATCCAGGCCTCCGATACACAGGTTGCGCTTTATGACACAACAGACATTCATGCCGATCAGGCTGTTGCGCTCGCGCTGAATTGAACGTGTCGAGCCTGACCCTAAACGACTCACCAAAATGCCCCGGGAAGGCTACGAACCTGCGATCACCCTCAGTCGCCAGGGCGAGAAACACACCGATCCGTAAAAACCTAAAGCCCGCAACTAAAATTTTTGTAGCGCTCTGTGCGTCCTCGTGTTGGTGACGTTTATGACAGCAACGAAGTGCTGGAAGCCGCCCTCTTGTCGGGCCGCTCCGGCTACGATTTGGCGGTGCCACCACCCTACCCATGGTGGTGTTCTCGTCGGTGCGCATGGGTGTGTCGCCAAAGATTAACGCGCTGGCCACGCTGATCATTCTGGTGGTATCTCTGGTGGCGTTTATAGCCTGGTACATTATGCGCCTTAACGAAAAAAGGCGGCGCAGCGACCGCCTTTCTTAATGCCAGAACCGGGGACAGACTTGAAGTCTGTCCCCTACCTTATATCGTGCTTAACCGATATTTTTCTTCATGAACTTCTGTACCTGGCCAACAATCCCGCTCTGGAACATCATTACGGTCAGTACAAAGATAGCGCCAAGAATCGCATCTACCCAGTCAGCCAGCGGGCCTTGCGACAGCTGGTATTCGAGGTTAACCACAAAAGCCGCGCCCACCACCGGGCCCAGCAGGGTTCCGGTACCGCCCAGCAACGTCATCAGAATAACCTCGCCCGACATATGCCAATGGGCGTCGTTAAGGGACGCCAGCTGGAATACCACGGTTTTCATGGATCCGGCTAAACCGGCCAGGCCTGCTGAAATCACAAAAGCGATGATCTTGTAACGGTTGACGTTATAGCCCAGGGAAATCGCCCGTGGCTCATTCTGCTTGATGGCTTTGAGCACCTGGCCATAAGGGCTGCCCACAATCCGCTGCACCAGAAGATAGCCGGCTAAAAACACCGCCAGCACAAAATAGTACATGTTGAGATTATCGTTCAAATCGATCAGCCCCAGAAACTGACCACGGGGTATGCCGTGCAAGCCATCTTCACCGCCGGTGAAACTCGATTGCACAAAGAAGAAGAAGACCAGCTGCGACAGCGCCAAGGTGATCATCGCAAAGTAGATACCCTGGCGACGAATAGCCACCAATGCGAAGCCGAAACCGAGCAAGGTTGCTACCAGTGTGCCGGCGATAATGCCAAGCTCGGTACTCAAACCCGAAAAAGTGGTTAACAGATAACCGGTGGTGTAGGCACCGCTGGCCAAGAAGGCTGCATGGCCAAACGACAGCAAACCGGTGAAGCCCAGCAGCAGGTTAAAAGCAACCGCAAACAGGGCAAAGCACAGGATTTTCATCAGAAACACCGGGTACATCACCATCGGTGCCGCCACAAGCAGAACCAGCAACACCAGATTCAGTATCAGGCGCCTGCGATGTTCTGATTTTTGCTGATCGAGCATGGTTTTGTGAATATCAGCCGGATTTACGGAATTGCTCATGGTTACGCCTCCTTTCCAAACAAGCCGGATGGACGCACAAAGAGCACAACCACCATCACCAGAAAAATCACTGCCGACGAGGCCGGTGGGTAGAAGGTTTTGGTCAACCCCTCAATCACGCCCATCAGAACGCCGGTAATGATCGCACCGGAAATCGAGCCCATACCGCCAATCACCACCACCGCAAACACCACAATGAGAATATGCGAGCCCATCACCGGTGTGACTGAGTAAATCGGTGCCGCCAGCGCGCCGGCAAAAGCCGCCAACATAACGCCGAAGCCATAAGTGAGGCTAACCAGCAAAGGCACGTTAATGCCGAAGCCCTGCATTAATTGCGAATCTTCGGTGCCGGCCCGCAGATAAGCACCAAGCTTGGTTTTTTCAATCATGAACCAGGTGCCAAAGCACACCAATAGCGCAATCACGATAACCCAGGCGCGATAATAAGGCAGAAACATGAAGCCCAGATTCATACCGCCCTTGAACACGTCAGGCATGGAGTAACGCAAGCCAGACACGCCGTACATGTTAGTCAGCACGCCCTGAATGATCAGCGCGACGCCAAAGGTTAACAAGAGACTGTAAATATGATCCTGACCTGCGATTTTACGCAGCAGGAAATACTCGATAGCAACACCCACGCAGCCCACCAGAATTGGCGCGACAAACAGCGCCGCCCAATAGCTAATACCCAGGGTATCGAACAAAATGACTGTCGCCATGGCGCCGAGCATGTACAGAGCGCCGTGGGCAAAGTTGATAATTTTCAGAAGACCAAAAATCACAGCGAGGCCCAGGCTCAACAACGCGTAAAAGGCTCCGTTAATCAGCCCAAGCAGTAACTGGCCGAAGAGCACAGCGACGGGGATTCCCAGAATCATGGACATGTAGCTAACTCCAAAAGCAATGCAGGGGGCACCGGAGGTTGGTGCCTGTTCTGCTTGATTCCGAGGGCTCCCCGCCGCGAATGCCGGGAGCCCCGTGGTTCAACCGCTTACTTGCTGGTTATCAGCGGGCACTTGCTTTCAGACAGTGGGCGGAATGCTTCGTCTCCTGGAATGGTGCGGATGATCTTATACAGATCCCATTCATTTTTAGACTCGGCCGGGGTTTTTACTTGCGCCAGGTACATATCGTGAACCATGCGGCCGTCTTCACGAATGCGGCCGTTGGTGGCAAACATGTCATTGATGGGTGTGGCCATCATCTGCTTACGCACTGTTTGAGCTTCGTCTGAACCCGTAGCTTTTACCGCGTTCAGATATTGAATGGTGCTGGAGTAGATGCCGGCATGAATCATGGTTGGGCGCACTCCGGTTTTTTCCATAAAGCGATCGGACCAGGCACGGGCGTCGGCATTCATGTCCCAGTACCAGCCAGTGGTTAGCTGAATACCTTGAGCCGCTTCCACGCCCAGGGCATGAACGTCGGTGAGGAACAACACAAGAGCCGCCAGGGTCTGACCGGACTGGGTAAGACCAAATTCACTGGCGGTAGTAATGGCGTTTGTGGTGTCTGCACCGGCGTTGGCCAGAGCCACAACATCAGCTCCAGAGCCTTGGGCTTGCAGAATAAATGACGAGAAATCTGGCGTCGGGAACGGGTGACGAATAGAACCAATGATCTCACCACCGTTGGCTTCCACTACCTTTGTTACGTCGGCTTCAAGAGATTGGCCAAAGGCGTAATCGGCAGCAAGAATGAACCATTTTTTACCGCCTTCTTTCACGATGGCGCTGGCTGTACCGTTAGCCAGTGGGTAGGTGTCGTACACATAGTGAATGTGGTTAGGCGTGCAATGCTCGTTGGTAATACTGGAGGACGCAGACCCGGACACAATGCCCAACTTGCCACTTTCTTCCAGAATGTCGATGACCGCAATAACAACTGACGATGCCACCAGGCCGGCAATCAAATCAACGTTATCATTTTCAACCCAACGACGCGCGGTGCTGGAAGCCACATCGGGGCTGTTGCGGTCATCGGAACTTATGACTTCAATCTTGGCGCCATTGACCGTGCCACCGAAGTCTTCGATTGCCATTTTGAGGGCGACTTCACCGTTGGGGCCAGCGAAGTCCCGGTAGGTACCCGACATATCTGCCAGGTAGCCGATTTTAACCATATTGTCCGATATGGCTGCTTGGGCACCACCGACCAGCATGGTTGAGGCAATGGCCGACGTCAGGAGCTTTTTCATAATTGTCATTGTTGTATCTCCATTAATGTCTTTGTTTTTGTTGTCTTCTTATGGCTCGGAGCCGGCTGTTACCTCGTTACGCCTCCTATGGAGTACGCTACTCAACCGGCTCCGCTTTCTGCCTAACAGGCGTCAGACGCCAAAAGACTGGGAGCCCCGTGATTCAACCGCTTACTTGCTGGTTATCAGCGGGCACTGGCTTTCAGACAGCGGGCGGAATGCTTCGTCTCCTGGAATGGTGCGGATGATCTTATACAGATCCCATTCATTTTTGGACTCGGCCGGGGTTTTTACTTGCGCCAGGTACATGTCATGAACCATGCGGCCGTCTTCACGAATGCGGCCGTTGGTGGCGAACATATCGTTGATGGGCGTTGCTATCATCTGCTTGCGCACAGCTTGAGCTTCGTCTGAACCCGTGGCTTTTACCGCATTCAGATATTGAACGGTGCTGGAGTAGATGCCGGCATGAATCATGGTTGGGCGCACTCCGGTTTTTTCCATAAAGCGATCGGACCAGGCACGGGTGTCGTCGTTCATATCCCAGTACCAGCCAGTGGTCAGCTGAATACCTTGGGCCGCTTCCACACCTAGGGCATGAGCGTCCGAGAGGTACAAGATAAGAGCCGCCAGGGTCTGACCGGACTGGGTAACACCAAATTCGCCGGCGGTAGTAATGGCGTTGGTGGTATCGGCGCCAGCGCTGGCCAAAGCCACAACATCAGCTCCAGAACCTTGGGCTTGCAGAATAAATGACGAGAAATCCGGAGTCGCTAACGGGAAACGAATAGTACCAATAACTTCACCACCGTTGGCTTCCACGACCTTTGTTACGTCGGCCTCCATAGCGTGGCCATAGGCATAATCGACGGTGAGGATGAACCAGGTTTTGCCGCCTTCGTTAACGATGGCGCTGGCTGTGCCTTTAGCCTGTGAGTAGGTGTCATAAATATAGTGGATATGGTTGGGCGTGCAATACTCGTTGGTAATGCTGGAGGCTGCAGATCCGGACACAATACCAAACTTGCCGCTCTCTTCCAGAATGTCGCTGACCGCGATGCTGACCGACGATGCCACCAGGCCGGCAATCATGTCGACGTTGTCATTTTCAACCCAACGACGCGCGGTGCTGGAGGCAACATCCGGGCTGTTGCGGTCGTCTGCGCTGACGATTTCAATGTTTTTCCCGTTCACCTGGCCACCAAAGTCGGCCACAGCCATTTCCAGGGCTATCAGGCCATTTGGCCCCCCCATGTCACGATAGCCGCCTGACATATCGGCCAAATAGCCGATTTTAACCATATCATTGGAGATTTCTGCCTGGGCAGCGCCAGCCATCAGAGTGGTCGCTATGGCGGTCGTTAGCAGCTTTTTTATCATTGTCATTGTTATTTCTCCACTACGTTCATGCGTGATTTTTATTAGTTTTCGACGTCGATTACTGCACTTACACTTGTTTTTATTGAGCCCCGTTCTGCAAGTTTTTGTAATTACACCCCCAGATAGCCGTTCAGCAGAGAGCGCTTGGAGTCCAGTTCTGCGGCACTTACTTCCGCCACAATCTGGCCATGCTCGACCACGTAATGCCGATCCGCCAGAGGCGCAGCAAAGTGGAAGTTCTGTTCTACCAGAATAATAGTCAGGCCTTTATTTTTGAGATTCATCAGAACCTCAGCCAGCTTCTCCACAATCACCGGGGCCAGGCCCTCAGTAATCTCGTCAAGCAGCAACATGTTGGCACCGGTACGAAGAATGCGTGCCAGAGCCAGCATCTGCTGCTCACCGCCTGACAGTTTGGTACCAGGGCTGGCGCGACGCTGATACAGGTTAGGGAACATGGTGTAAATTTCTTCCAGACTCATACCGCCGCTGCGCACGACAGGCGGCAGCGTCAGATTTTCTTCAACGTTCAGCGACGCGAAAATTCCTCGGTGTTCGGGACAGAACCCCACGCCCAAGCGCGCTATGTGGTGCGGCGCACAGTTCATGGTCTCTTCGCCGTTGATCATGATCGAACCGGTGCGCCGGCCCACCATGTTCATGATGGCTTTGAGCGTGGTGCTACGTCCGGCGCCATTGCGCCCTAGCAGCGTAACCAACTCACCCCGATTCACGACCATATCAATGCCGTGAAGGATGTGGGATTCGCCGTAAAACGCGTGCAGGCCGGAAATACGGAGCTGTTCGTAGTCTTTTTTTCCAGCTTGGTTTTTGACAGCCTGGCTCATGCGTTTGCCTCTTGTTCCGACGCCTGAGGATCGCTGGCGCTGCCCATATAAACTTCCCGCACCCGCGGGTCTGCTGACACAGCTTTGTAGTCGCCTTCGGTAAGCACCGCACCCTGGGCCAGCACAGTGATGCGGTCACAGAGTTTGCTGACAACACTCAGGTTGTGTTCCACCATCAGCACGGTCCGGCCCACGGCCGCTTTGCGCACCAGTTCGACCACCTGATCAACATCTTCCGCACCCATTCCCTGGGTGGGCTCGTCCAGCAACATCAACTGCGGTTCCATCGCTAGAGTGGTGGCCAGTTCCAACGCGCGCTTGCGGCCGTAGGCCAGCTCGACGGTGGTGGTGTGGGCGAACTCTGCCAGCCCTACTGAATCCAACAACTCCATTGCGCGATGGTTCAGCTTGTTCAGGCAGTTGCCGGATTTCCAGAAACTGAATGAGTTGCCTTCAAAGCTTTGCAACGCCACCCGGATGTTCTCCAAGGCAGTCATGTGTGGGAACACCGCCGAAATTTGGAACGACCGCACCACGCCTTCGCGGGCAATAGCGGCAGATTTCATCGTGGTGATATCACGACCATTGAATAAAATTTTGCCGCGAGTAGGCGTCAGAAATTTTGTAAGCAGGTTAAAAACCGTGGTTTTACCCGCTCCATTAGGCCCTATCAGCGCGTGAATATGGCCTTTGCGGATGTTCAGGTTAACGTCGTCAACGGCCACAAAGCCTTTGAATTCCTTAACGAGGTTGCGCGTTTCCAGCACGTACTCTTCGCTCATGGGCCAATCTGCCTTTGTTATTGTTGTACATCAGAACTAATCATAGAATGGATTGACGTATACGTAAACGTCAATCCTGAATTTTGTGATTTTTTCGTGTTTTTTTTGCTGACCAGCTGTGGACACAACGCTGAAGCCCCTCTATTAGCGTTGCGGCGGTATGGAGTAAGTCATCGTAGAATGTGCGACCGGCTCATCGACACCCAGGGAATATATAAACACCTCCCCTACCGCCATGGCTTTACCCACCTTAAGCATGGTGGCACGGGCCCAAATAGGTTGGTGTGCAGCCGGTTTGCGTAAAAAATTGATATTCAGATTGGTGGTAACCGCCAGCGGCACCAAGCCGATTCTGGACAGCAGCGCCGCGTAGAGCGTGACATCCGCCAGCCCCATCATCACCGGCCCAGACACGGTGCCGCCTGGGCGCAAATGGGTTTCGTCTATGTCGAGCATCATTTCAGCACTGCCATCGCCCAGCTCGCACAGGGTGCCGAACGCAGCACCTTGCGGAAATTGCTCGTCCAGAAAAGCCTGCAACTGCTCTATTGTCACCTTCATTCGCTGACGTCTTCTCTGGCACGATCGCGCAGAATAAAGCGTTGAATTTTGCCGCTCGGCGTTTTGGGCAGCTCGTCAACAAACTCGATCTCGCGGGGGAAGGCGTGCGTGGACAGGCGCCGGCGCACGTGATTTTGCAACTCTTCTCTCAAAACCTGGTCATCGGCCGGAATATGGTCGCTTTTGATCACCACGTAGGCTTTGATGATGGCACCACGCTTTTCATCGGGCTTGGCCACCACACCAGACTCCGCAACCGCCGGATGCTCTAATAAAGAACTCTCTACATCCGCTGGCCCTACTCGGTAACCCGCGGTGGTAATAATGTCATCGTCACGGCCACTGAACGAAAAACTGCCGTCGCCGTTGTTAATGGCCATATCGCCGGTCAGGTAGTAACCCTGCGCGAACGGGTCTTTTTCGCCCCAAGTATAGCCATCGAAATGAAATAAGGGTGACGCAGCGACATCAATGGCGACCTGCCCGGCTTCACCGGCACCCACCTCTTCGTGCTTTTCATTCAGCGCTACGACACGATGCCCCAGCGATGAAAAACCCATGGCACCCTCTTTGACCGGATGCGCCAGGCCGTGGAAGTTGCAGCAGGTCATGCCCGTTTCAGTCTGGCCGTAGTGATCTTTCACCTCACAAAAGTGACGACGCCGAATCCAGTTCACCACTTCCGGGTTCAATGGTTCACCGGCGCTACTCGCTACCCGAAGCCCAAGATTTTCACCTTCAGGCAGCACGTGATCATTCGCTTTTAACAATCTATAGGCCGTAGGCGCCGCCGCAAGATTTGTGATCTTGTATTTGCGGATCATGTCGTAGGTGCTTTCAGGGGTGAACGCGTTGGGGTTGAAGTGGGTAGCGTGACCCATCAGCAACGGCCCGATGACCGCGTAATACAAGCCGTAGGCCCAACCCGGATCGGCTACGTTCCAAAATGTATCGCTGTCACGAAGACCCACCGCATCGCGCATGTAAACGTAGAATGACAACAGTGCTCGGGCTGGAACAGACACCCCTTTGGGCTTGCCCACGGTGCCCGAGGTGAACATTTGCAGGAAAGGATCAGTACCCTTGATCAGCACCGGCTCACAGTGATCGGACTGCTCGCCCAGCGCCTGGTAAAAATCAGCATCACCATGGCCAGCTTCCGCCGAATCGACACACAGTACCGGCGGGCAGTTTTTAACATCGTCCAGTTTTGAACGGTTTGCCGGGTTGGTAACAATCAATTTGGTGCTCGCCCGTTCCAGGCGGTATTCGATGGCGCCAGATCCGAACGCAGTAAATAGCGGTTGATAAACAGCGCCAATGCGCCAAGCGCCCGCCATAACGATGAGCAGCTCCGGTGTGCGCGGTAACAAACCCGCAACACGGTCGCCCTTGCCCACCCCCTGCAACTTCAGGTAATTGGCGAAACGGGCGGACGCCTGTTTCAGCTCGGCAAAGGTAAGAACGCCGTCACCGCCGGCTTCCGTCTCGTAATACAGCACAACTTTTTCGGCATTGGCTGCCCATTTATCGCAAATTTCATGGCAAACATTCAGCCCGCTGTCCAGGCGCCCGTCCAATACCTCTGCCTCCAGAGCAGCAAGGTCAAAATGTTTGTACGCATCGACGTATTCCGGAAGGCTCATTTTTTGCTCCTGTTATTTTTGTCCGTGGTTCTACGTGCATCAGATTTATCATAGGTGCCAGTTTACGTAAAGGTAAACTTTAGGCCAAGACAACTCATATCAACCGGTATCTACTTGTTAGCGCGCAATAACTTTGTAAAAAGGGCTCACCAAATCGGCGATAATTTTCTGCCGCGACGGCTCGGACTTCCAGGCAGTTTACCTGCGCCGCTGAATTGGCGCATTACGGTTAAATAATGGCTCGCCCATAGCAATCAAAACCCTACCGCTTGCCTAAAAACCGCGGTTGCTCAATACCATGGTGCCGCAGCCACCGATATATAGTGGGCCGGGACACATCAAAGCGCCTGGCGACTTCGGTAATGTTCCACCGATAGGTTTCAAGTGCCAGCAGCAGACAACGCCGCCTGTCAGGGCTTTCGCTCGGCTCTGTGGGCACAGACACACTCTTTTGCTTCAAACAGACTTCTGGCAGATCTTCGGCGGTGATTTCGTGGTTATCACAGGTGGCTTCCGCAAAAGCCAAAGCGTTGACCAATTCACGAATATTTCCTGGCCAGTGGTACGCCAGCATGGCGCTCATGGCGTCGGCTCGAATGTGGACGTCCTGGACTTGACCCTGCTTTATCAGCTTTCGCAATACACTGTTAATAACATGCTGGCGATCGGCTCTCTGACACAGCGAGGGCAATTTCAGAGTCGCGCCGTTCAAGCGATAGTATAGGTCTGAGCGGAAAGCCCCCGTCTGAATCAGCTGCTCAAGATTCTGATGCGTTGCCGCCATGAAACGGCAGTTCACCCGAATCGGTACCTCTGCGCCAACCGGTAGAACTTCACCTTCTGCAAGCACCCGCAACAACCGGGTCTGCAAATGCAGGGGCATGTCGCCGATTTCGTCCAAAAACAGCGTTCCACCTTCTGCCTGTTGAATCAGGCCGCGCATGCCTTTGGCACGCGCGCCGGTAAACGCGCCGGCCACGTAGCCGAACAGCTCACTTTCAATCAGGGATTCTGGAATTGCCGCACAGTTAACAGCGATGAACGCGCCGCTCGCGCGGCTGCCTGACTGATGTATGGCCTTGGCCAGAACTTCTTTGCCAGTACCCGTTTCACCAAGAATCAGTAGCCCCACATCGCGATTTCGCAGGCGCTTGGCCAACGAAAGGGTACGCCGCATGACCGGGTCGTCTGCGGCCAGCTGATCCAATTCCGGCACGCGTTCGTCGTTACTGGCCTTTACGCTACCGGAGTAATCGGCCGGTTTGGCTTTTGGTTTGATCAGTGTGGCAAACAAGGTGTCTTTATTGGCGTGATGCCTGAAGGCCTTGACCTGATCATCATGATCGTAAGGAATGCTCCAGATATCTCGAAGATCGCATTCAAACAATTCGGTTACCTCGGAAACCCCATCCATAAGGCCGGCTGCATTTTCGGGCATGAGCGAGCGTCCCGCCGTATTAGCGGCTTCGATGCGACCACCTTCGTCAATCGCAAGTAGATACTGGCCATTGACCTGGACAAATTCACGGGAAACGCCGCAGCGTAGAACGGTCTGGTTACGGTAGCGACGTAAAAAATAAGCGTCTTCGATCAAGCGTGCATAAAGCTGGGTTAAATGCAGCGCGAACGTCTGGCTTTCACGGGCATTTGGCGAGTCCAGGGCCGATATGTCGAGCACCGCAAGCAAATTGCCAGAAGGGTCACGAATCGGCGCCGACGTGCAAGTAAGGCTGATGTGCGTTGCATCGAAATGATCAACTCGGTGGCAGGTCAACGCTTGCTGTTCCTGAATGCAGGTGCCCACAGCGCAAGTGCCGGCATACTGCTCGTTCCAATCGGCACCTAGATAAAGCCCGGCTTTGCGCAAACGCCGGTCGTAGCGTCGGTCGCCAAGATATTGAACGGTAATTCCCCGGTGGTCGGTCAACAGCACCACGTAACCCAGGCCCGCAATAATCCCGTAAAGCTGGTCTACCCCTGCCCGGGCTACGTTCAGGAATTCGTCCACCGAGTCCTGGTGCTCGCGCAAGGTCTGCTGCGTAACAATGCGGGCGCTGCGCGGCCGGCTCGGGTCCATACCGTAGTCTTCAATGCAGCGCTTCCAGGATCGCCCGATCAACTCGGCGCTTGGTGTTAACGCAGGGCAAGAGTCTTTCGCCGCAAAGTTCAAGATTGAATGAATATGACGACTCTGCGCCAGCTGATGGGTCATAACAGGCCTCGCGATGCTGTACTCATTTTGTTGTTGTTCACAACGGATATAAAGGCAACCAATAAAGAGCATAGACCGCACAACTCCATAACGACATGTTTCGTTAGTACCGGCTGCGTTACACCTGTAACGCTATTGAACTCTGCGGTGTGTCAGGTGTAACGCCGAAACCCTCTAACGCCGGTTCTAACATCTTGCGCCACACAGTTTAGAAATATTTACGTCATTATTTTCAATGTCTTATATTTCGAAGGTTTTTCTGAAAGAACTGGCATGCCTGCTGCAACCTGATAATTGTCATGAAAGGATCAATTCCTGCAGTGGGTGCCACCTGCAATTAAGTGCCAGGCACCCCGGTAACAAAAACAATCCAACACCGGAAAGCGACGATGACGGAGACCAAGATGACGGAAGCCAAAATGACAGCGACCCAACAAGCCAGACAATGGCTTGAAAATTTTGAGGAGACCCTGAACTCGGATAACCCCGCGCAAGCCGCCGATCTATTCGAAGACAGTGGTTTCTGGCGCGACCTGGTCACCATGACCTGGAATATCAAAACGATGGAAGGGCGTGAAGCCATTCGCGATATGCTCAGCGCCACGGCTCAGCGAACCCGGCCCACAAACTGGCAGATTTCCGAAGAGGCCACCGAACAGGACGGCGTGATCGACGCCTGGGTCACCTTCGAAACCGTTAATGCCATCGGCAAGGGCCATCTGCGCTTGCGCAACGGCCATGCATGGACACTGCTGACAACCATGCAGGAGCTGAAGGAATTTCCGGAGAAGCGCAAATTCCGCCGCGCCAAGGGCGCAGAGCACGGCGCCAGCAAATCCCGTAAATCCTGGCTCGAAACCCTGCAAGACGAGCAGCAGGAATTAGGTTATAGCCGCCAGCCTTACTGCGTCATTATCGGCGGCGGCCAGGGTGGTATTGCCCTGGCCGCCCGGTTGAAGCAACTGGACGTGCCCACCCTTGTGATAGAACGCAGCGCCAAAGCCGGCGACTCCTGGCGCAACCGTTATAAGTCCCTGTGTCTGCACGACCCGGTATGGTACGACCACCTGCCTTATTTACCTTTCCCCGATCACTGGCCCGTTTTTGCACCAAAAGACAAAATTGGTGATTGGCTGGAAATGTACACAAAAATCATGGAACTCAACTATTGGAGTTCTACCGAATGCACCGCAGCCCGCTATGATGAGGCCAGTAAAGAGTGGGTAGTAAACGTGGTTCGTGACGGCGAAAAGGTGACCCTGCGCCCGCAACAACTGGTACTGGCCACCGGCATGTCCGGCATCCCGAATATTCCCGACATTCCAGGTATGGACACGTTTGAAGGCGAGCAACATCACTCCAGCCGGCATCCCGGCGGCGACGCCTTCAAAGGTAAAAAGTGCGTGATTCTTGGCGCCAATAACTCTGCTCACGACATCTGTGCGGCGCTTTGGGAAAACAACGCCGACGTGACTATGATTCAGCGCTCATCGACTCACATCATCAAGTCGGACACCTTGATGGATGATGTTCTTGGCGGGCTCTATTCGGAACAGGCGGTTGCCGATGGCATGACAACGGAAAAGGCTGACCTTACCTTTGCGTCTGTACCTTTCCGAATCATGCCTGATTTCCATATTCCGGTTTATCAACAGGTGGCCGAAAAGGACGCCGATTTCTACGGACGGCTGAAAAAAGCCGGATTTATGCTGGACTTCGGTGACGACGGTTCCGGTCTGTTTATGAAGTATCTTCGCCGGGGATCGGGTTACTACATTGATGTGGGTGCGTCAGAGTTGGTCGCAGACGGCGAGATAAAACTGAAAAGCGGCGTCAGTATCGAACACATCAACCCACACTCTGTGACCCTGACAGACGGCACAGAGCTGCCTGCTGATCTGATTGTTTACGCCACCGGTTTTGGCTCTATGAACGGCTGGGCGGCACGCATTATTTCTGAAGAAGTTGCTGACAAGGTGGGTAAATGTTGGGGTATGGGATCAGACACCACCAAAGACCCAGGCCCGTGGGAAGGCGAACTGAGGAACATGTGGAAACCTACGCAACAGGAGGCCCTGTGGTTCCACGGCGGCAACCTGCACCAGTCCCGGCACTATTCGCTGTATCTGGCGCTGCAGCTAAAAGCGCGTAAGGAAGGCATTGATACGCCGGTGTATGGACAAGAATCGGTGCATCATTTGTCTTGATTAACCACAAGGGCTGCCGTAACGGTCAGCCCTTGTTATTTCCTTCCAGTTGCTCTGTACCGGTTAATCTTTATCGGATACTCTCTACCAGTTAAACTCTGCTGGTTTTACTCTGGATTGTAAAGCCGCTGAATACTGGAAAAATCCAGATCCGCGTTGCCCTGCCCGGCGTGCAGCGAGAACAGGTTCCGAGCCAGTGAGCCCATGGGAATCGACGCCTGGTTTTTCACCGCGTTGTCGAATGCCAGGCCCAAGTCTTTGGTCATCAGCTTCACCAAAAAACCGCCTTCGTAGTTGCGTGATGCCGGCGCCGCTTCCATCACTCCCGGCCAGGGGTTGTATACGTTCAACGCCCAGTTACCGCCAGAACTTTGCTTCATAATTTCCGACAGTACCGCTGGGTCCAGCCCGTTCTTAACACCCAGAGCCAGTGCTTCGCTGGTGCCCGCCATCAGAATGGCCAGCAACATGTTGTTGCAGATTTTGGCCACCTGCCCCGAACCGTGTTCACCAGCGCGAAAAATATTCTTACCCATGTCCTGCAAAATGGGCTGGGCCGCTGCGTAATCGGCTTCAGAGCCACCGCAGATAAAGGTGAGCGTGCCGGCCTTTGCACCACCGACACCACCGGACACCGGTGCATCCAGAAAGCGGAGTTTGTGTTCTGAGGCTTGCGCCGCTACTTTTTTGGCTGTTTCCGGGGCAATGGTCGAAGAATCTATCACCAGAGTGCCTTCAGGAAGCGCGGACAGTAAGCCTTCATCGCCCAGATAAACCGCTTCTACATGCTGCCCGGCAGGCAGCATGGTTATCACACACTCGGCGCCTTTAACGGCTTCGTGGGCGGTATTGGCGCTGCTTGCACCTTCGGCTTTCAGCGCGCTGACGGCGTCTGCCGACAAATCAAACACGGTGACCTGGTGGCCGGCTTTCAGCAGATTACTGGCCATAGGGCCGCCCATATTACCAAGGCCAATAAATGAAATAATTGCCATCGTATTTCCCTCTTTTGTTTTAGTGCGGCTTCTTTTTTTAAGTGCTATTAAGTGCTATTAAGTGCTATTAAGTGCTATTAAGTGCTATTAAGTGCTATTAAGTGCTACTAAATGCTGTTGAGTGCTCTGCTCATGGCGACTCTAACAGGCTCAAACAAAAAAACCGTTAATCCATTCCCTATCAATGTCCCCCAGGGTGGCGTAACGCCATCTTGGTTGCTGGTCTTTGTCGATCAGCAGAGCCCGCACACCCTCGGCAAACTCACCTTTGCTAAGGCAGTTGGTCGACAGCAGCAATTCTTTGTCAAATACCTGCTTCAATCCATCCAGGCGGCAGCGGTGCATGTGTTCCCACACCAACGCAAAAGCCACCGGCGACGCTGCCGCGAGCGGCTTCACGGCTTTGGCCAGCCAGCCATCGCCAGACGCCAATTCCTTCAACTGGGCAATGGTCTGCTCCAGAGTGTCGGCGTCGGTGGCGCGGTTGATCTCATCAAAGTGATCGCGAACGGGTGAAGCTGGCTGCGCATCGGCGCTGCGTTGCTCAAACTGACGCAATACCGAACCTACGATCCCCTGACCATGGCGTTTGTGCCAGTCGGCGCCAGTCAGTTCGGCAACCACCTGAGCCTTTAACTCGTGCTTTATAAAACGATCAGCCATACCGGTGAACAGCGCATCCGCGCCGTTCATACGGGCGCCCGTCAGGCCTAAAAACAGACCGGTGCGGCCGGGGCAGCGATTGAGAAACCAGCCGCCGCCCACATCCGGGTAGAGCCCGATGGTAGTTTCAGGCATCGCCAGTTTTGAGCTTTCGGTCACGACCCGATGGGAAGCACCCTGCATGATGCCCATGCCGCCGCCCATTACAATGCCGTGGCCCCAGCACACAATCGGTTTAGGGTAGCTGTGAATCAGATAGTCCAGTTCGTATTCTTCGGTAAAAAACGCCTTGCCAATATCAGCGCTTCCGGCCTCTGTCATACTGCGATACAGCGCAACAATGTCGCCGCCGGAACAAAACGCCTTGTCGCCTTCGGCTTCCATCCACACAGCGCGTACCCGGTCATCTTCAGCCCAGGCTTTCAGCTGTGGCGTCAGCAGGCGAATCATTTCCAGTGACAGAGAGTTCAGCGAGCGCGGCGCGTTCAGGCGCACGACTCCGATGGTGGCGTCGCCTGACGTTTGCCACTGTTCAAAAACAATCGGTTGATCACTCATGGTGAATCCTTGGTCCCGTGTGTCGGATTGGCGTTAGCGGTTTTTCCACTGCGGCTTGCGCTTGCCTAAAAACGCAGTGACGCCTTCTTTCTGATCTTCGGTGGAAAACAGCTCGATGAACAGTTCCCGCTCCAAGCGCCAGCCGTCCTCATGGTTATGACCGCCGCGCACGTTCATGATCAGATTCTTACAGCGAGAAATGGACGACGGGCTTTGCTTGCAAGCGCCTTCTGCCAGTTCCAAAGCTTTCGCCAAGCCTTGGCCAATGGGAACCACTTCTTCGACCAGACCAATGCTCAGAGCTTTGTCGGCTTTCAGGCGCTCACCACACAGAATCATGCGCTTGG
Organism: Marinobacter sp. M3C; assembly: GCF_023311895.1. GTDB lineage: Bacteria > Pseudomonadota > Gammaproteobacteria > Pseudomonadales > Oleiphilaceae > Marinobacter. The sequence goes on along the minus strand of NZ_CP092284.1, from coordinate 4,344,850 downwards.
CCCAACCTTCGCCCACCAGCCATGGCAGGTTTTGAGTGCCGCCAGCGCAGGGCAGCAGACCGACGGCTGCTTCTGGCAGAGCCATTTGCGCGTGCTCTTCAGCGATACGGATATCACAGGCCAACGCGCATTCCAGGCCGCCACCCATGGCGTAACCGTTAATGGCCGCAATGGACACGCCGCGGAAGTGGGTTAGCGCGTCAAACGCTGCGCCAAAAGCCCGGGACATTTCTGTGGCGCGGGCAATGTCGCCGTCGGCAAAGGCATTCAGATCCGCTCCGGCAGAAAAGAATTTCTCGCCTTGGCCAGTAACCACCAACGCAAAAATGTCTTTGTCAGCGTTCAATTCAGCGATCGTGTGTTGTAATTTGCTTAACGAGTCGCGGGTCCAGGTGTTCGCCGGTGGGTTGCTGATGGTCAGCACGGCAATGTGGCCGCGCTTTTCCAGTTGCAGCTTGTCGCTCTTAAAATCGAGTGTGTCGCTCATAAGATCTCCGCAATGTGTTGTTGAATGGCTTTCGCTATTGAATCGCTTCTGCTATTGAATCGCTTCCGCGACGCCCTGCTCCAGAATGCGGCGAGCCACAATCAGGCGCATGACTTCGTTGGTGCCTTCCAGAATCTGGTGCACCCGCAAGTCCCGTAGGTATCGCTCAAGAGGGTATTCACGAATATAGCCGTAGCCACCGTGCAATTGCAGGGCATCGTTGACCACGTCGAAACACACGTCGGTGGCAAAGCGTTTGGCCATGGCACAGTGCAGTGTCGCTTCAGGATCGCCGTTGTCTAATTTGAACGCGCCCAGGCGCACCATTTGCCGCGCTGCAACCAGATTGGTGGCCATATCCGCCAGTTTAAATTGCAGAGCCTGAAACGCCGCCAGCGGTTTGCCAAACTGGGCGCGGGCGTGCATGTAGTCACGGGCACGTAGCAACGCCGCCTGGGCACCGCCCAGGGAACAGGTGGCGATGTTCAAGCGGCCACCGTCAAGGCCCTTCATGGCAATGGCAAAACCCTCGCCTTCGGCGCCAAGGCGGTTGGCCACCGGCACCCGCACATTTTCAAGTGTGACTGAGCGGGTCGGTTGGCTGTGCCAGCCCATTTTTTGTTCATTTTTACCATAGGACACGCCGTCGGCGTCCGCCGGAATCAAAAACGCAGAAATGCCTTTGGCACCGCTGTCCAGGCCGCCGGTACGAGCCATCAGAATCAACACATCAGTTGCCCCGGCACCGGAAATAAAAATCTTGCTGCCGTTGATGACGTAATCATCGCCATTCCGTTCTGCTTTGGTGCGCAGGCTTGCTGCATCGGACCCTGCGCCGGGCTCTGTCAGGCAATAAGACGCCAGTTTTTCACCGCTGGCCAAGGTAGGCACCACATTTTGCTTGACCTCGTCTGTGCCAAAACTGGCCAGCATCCAGGTCGCCATGTTGTGAATGGTAATGAATGCTGCGGTAGAGGGACAAGCCGCGGCCAGCTCCTCTACAATCACTGCGGTATCTTGGCGCGAAAGCCCCATACCACCACAGGCTTCAGGTGTATAAAGCCCGCAAAAACCCATTTCTCCCGCCTGACGCAATACGTCTCTCGGGAAAATACTCTCCTCGTCCCAATGCGCAGCGAAAGGCGCCATGGATTTTTGCGCGAATGCCCGCGCTGCCTCACGAAACGCCTGCTGGTCTTCAGTCAAGTCAAAGTTCATAGCTGACTCCTGTTCGTATGCCGCCTGCCTGATTAGCAAACTTGTGTATCAGGCAGACGGGACACTGCGAATCAACGCAACTGAATAGAGAAGTTGGCGTCGGTGCTGGTGGCTTCCGAGCTGAACCAGCGCGAGGTGACGGTTTTGGTTTCGGTGTAGAAACGCACGGCCTGCTTGCCGTAAGCATGCTGATCACCGTAGAAAGAACCTTTCCAGCCGGTGAACGAGAAGAACGGCAGGGGCACCGGAATGGGGATATTCACACCCACCTGGCCGACTTCAATTTCGTGCTGGAAGCGACGGGCTGCACCACCAGAGCCGGTGAATATAGACGTACCATTGCCGTAAGGGCTGCGATTAATGAATTCGATAGCTTCGCCCAGAGAATCAACTTCAGAGCAGCACAGCACCGGACCGAAGATCTCTTCGTTGTAAATGTCCATTTCGCTGGTCACACCGGCGAACAGTGTAGGGCCTACCCAGTTGCCATTCGGCAAACCGTCCACGGTGCAATTACGGCCGTCCAACAGCAGCTGGGCACCCTGGGCTTCACCCGTTGCGATCAGCGCCTCAACACGCTCTTTGGCTTTCGGGCTGATAACCGGGCCGTAGCTGGCGCCGGAATCGTTCCAGGCGCCGGGGCGCACTTTTGCCATAGCTTCTTTTAATTGCGGAATCCACTGCTTGGCTTCGCCCACGAATACCGCAACCGAGATGGCCATGCAGCGCTGCCCTGCGGCGCCCACAGAGGCGCCTACAAGAGCGTTGAGCACCTGCTGCCTGTCGGCATCCGGCATGATAACCATGTGGTTTTTAGCGCCTGCGAAAGACTGCACACGCTTCATATTGCGGGTGCCGGTTTCATAGATGTAGCGCCCAACCGGCACAGAACCGACAAAGGAAATGGCTTTAACGGCAGGATCGGTCAGCAGGGTATCTACCTGCTCTTTACCACCGTGAACAACCTGCAGCACGCCTTTAGGCGCGCCAGCCTGTGCGAATAATTCCGCAAGACGTGTCGGTGTCAGAGGGTCCTGTTCCGACGGCTTCAGAATAAAGGTGTTACCGCAGGCAATAGCCATGGGGAACATCCACAAGGGAATCATTGCGGGGAAGTTGAACGGAGTAATACCGGTGCACACACCCAACGGCTGAATCCAGGAGTGGGTGTCGACTTCGCGGGCCACGTTTTCAACGGTTTCGCCCATCATCATCGACGCGACGTTAGCTGCGTGCTCAACCACTTCGATACCGCGCCACACATCGCCCTTTGCATCATCAAATGTTTTTCCGGTTTCCTGGGCCAGGATTTCGGCAATTTCATCGTGGTGTTCTTTCAGCAACGCCTGATAGCGCAGCATCACCCTTGCCCGCTCTGACACTGGCACTTCTTTCCAGGTTTTGAAGGTTTCAACCGCAAAATCGATGGCCTTGCGCATCTCTGCAGGCGTTGTACTAGGGGCCCTGGCGATGACTTCATTGGTAGCGGGATTGGTCACGTCAATCCAGTTATCGGTCTGGCTTTGAACAAATTCACCTGCAAGGTACAGAGGGACATTTTTCATAGGGCGGATCCTGCGTGTTGTGTAGATCGAGAGTTTTGTTGTTGTGCAAATGTTGAGCGATGCCGGATTATCGTGCGGATTAGCTCAAGCGTGTCATTCAGACTAGCACGGTAATTGGAGCCGTGTGATTGACTAAGTTTCGCCAATGATGGACTATCTTTCGATCACGAAAAGCGGGGATTCCACATGGCCCTAATGTCGCAATGGCCGGCGCCGCCCGACAGCGTACGCTACTTGCTACCCGAACCCAGTGTTCAACTTCTAAGCTCGCACCCGCTTACCCGCGAGCTTTACCCCATCGCTTTCGGGCATTACCGGCGGGCAAGTGGGCACCACATGCACCGGGAGCAGCCTGCAGATCATTTGCTGATTTATTGCAGCGACGGTCAGGGATTTTTGAATGTGAATGGCCAGGCTTTTACCGTGAATGCAGGCGACTTGTTGTTACTGCCGACCGGTGTCAGTCATCGTTATACCGCCGACCCAGCCAACCCCTGGACAATTCACTGGGTGCATTACACTGGCCCTTTGGCCGAGGCGTTTAATGGCCACATGGGGTTCGACGGGCAAACACCCGTGCTATACATCGGCCGCCAGCCAAGGTTATTGGTCGACTTCAACGGCTTACTGTCGGTGCGGCAAACCGGCTTTCGCACCAGCGGACTGATTCACGTAGCCAATCGCCTGCGGCAAATGCTGGCGGCAATACCGATGATTGCAGAACACAGTGAACAAGACGCCGGTCCGGATCTGGAAGTGTTGAATAGTTATATGCGGGAAAATCTGGAACAAAGGCTGACACTGGAGCAACTGGCGGAATTGGCTGGTTTGTCGCCGGCGCATTTTGCTACCCGCTATCGCGAGCGCACGGGCATTTCGCCCATCCAGCACTTTTTGCGCTTAAAAGTGGAGCGCTCTTGCCAGTTGCTGGATAGTACAACGCTTCCGTTCGCGGCAATAAGCCGCCAGTTGGGCTACGATGATGCCTACTACTTTTCACGACTGTTCAAGAAGATCATGGGAAAGTCACCGCGGGATTATAGACACACCGCACGGCACTAACTAAATGGAAGCGTAAGATACGTCTGCACAATATTAGCAAGCGGCTGTTACGAAATTGATCTGGGGCAACGCTCTATTTTGATTGATTCCGTAGGCTCCGCGAGACTATTTAATGAGCGTCTTTCAGGAGAATAACATGGCTGCAGAACCCATTGTGCTGTTCGATAACGGGCACCACAAATGTTTGATGTTTGATTCGCTGGTTATTGGTGAAGGCGTTCAGTCAAACCAGTTTCTGCTGGTAGATGGCAAACACGAAGCTCTGATTGACCCGGGTGGTGATCTTACCTTTACGCCGCTGGCCGTGGCGGCATCGCGCTTCATGAATATTCGCGAATTGGATTACGTATTCGCATCACACCAGGACCCGGACATTATTGGCGCTATTGACCGTTGGCTGGCACACACCCGCGCCAAAGTGGTGACGTCCAAACTATGGGCTCGCTTCCTGCCTCATCTGGTGTCTAACCTTGTGTCTAAACTGCCGGGCGGCAACGTTTTTGATCGCATTATCGCGATACCGGATGTCGGAGCGAATGTTCGCTTTGGAGACACTTACGTTCAATGTTTACCCGCCCACTTCATGCACTCGGTGGGTAACATTCAGTTTTACGATCCGATCGCGAAAATTTTATTTTCCGGGGATTTAGGCGCGTCTATGGGCTGCCCCGATGAACACCTTCCGGTAACCGATTTCGACAAGCATATTCCTTACATGATGGGCTTTCACCGCCGCTATATTGCCTCGCAGAAGGTATGCCGTCTGTGGGCCAATATGATTCGGGAAATGGATGTACAGGCCATTGTGCCTCAGCATGGCAAACGCTTTGAAGGCCCGGAAATGGTGGAACGCTTTCTGAACTGGGTCAGCTCGGTAGAGTGCGGTATCGACCTGGTGACTCAGGATAACTACCGCCCACCGGTAGATTACGTCTAAAAGGAATAAACTCTGTTCCCTCCCTTCGTTGTCCAGTAAAATCTTGCGCTCTTAAAAGAGTTTCAACGGGGCCTATAAAAAGTTTCAACGGGACTTGAAAGAGCCCCACTCAGCAATCAACGAGGCAGCGCACATGGGCAGAGCCTATCAGAACCGCAAACAATCGATGGCCAAAACGGCCGACGCCAAGACCAAGGTTTACAGCAAGTACGGTCGTGAAATCTATATGTCGGCTAAATCCGGCGGCACCGACCCAGACGGCAACCTGTCCCTTCGTGGACTGATTGATCGCGCCAAAAAAGACCAGGTCCCCAGCCACGTTATTGAAAAAGCCATCGACAAGGCTCGCGGCGGTACTGGAGAAGACTACTCACCAGCGCGCTATGAAGGCTATGGTCCAGGCAACTGCATGGTGATTGTGGACTGCCTGACCGACAACCCAAACCGCACATTTGGTGACGTGCGCCTGGCGTTCACCAAAACCAAAGCCAGAATCGGCACTCCGGGTACGGTCGCCCACATGTTCGACCATTGCGCAATTTTTGCCTTCAAGGGGCAAGATGAAGACGCCGTTCTGGAAGCGCTGATGGATGCCGATGTGGACGTAACCGACATCGAATCTGAAGACGAACTGATCACTGTGTTCGCGCCTCACACTGAATACGCCAAGGCACACCAGGCGCTGATAGACGCGTTTGAAGGTATTGATTTCGACGCTGACGACATTCAGTTTTTAGCGAAAACGACCACTGAAGTCACCGGTGATGACATTCCAATGTTCGAGAAATTCCTGGATATGCTGAATGACCTGGACGATGTTCAGAATGTATTCCACAACGCGGAACTGCCGCCGGAAAAAACATCTTAAGCAGTAAATTTTTCGGCTATGACTACTTCGCTCACTGACGCGCGCAAGCCCCGCGTTATTATTGTAAAAAACCGGCGAAACCTACCCACAGATTCGCGAACGCAGTGGCGATTTCGAATTCTGGTTTGTTCGCGGATTGGCGTCGGCTCCCTGGCTATGGTGAGCAACCGCGACCCTTGAGGCGAGCGAACCGCACAGTGGCTGACTGCTGCGGTTTTCGGAATTGGTTGTTTCTAGGCGGTATTAAAATACTGCAATAAATGCCGGCATCTGTGATGGATTGAGGTATTTGTGCGGCTAGGGGTCAGGGTGTTGAAAACCGCCCGCGCTTTTCGCAAAGCTCAACGCCACGCTCATACCTCCTCATGCTGCTTTGGTAAAAATAGCCACATCCTTTCTCGGTACCTCTAAGCTCCACTGATGCTGTTTCGCTATCGACTCCAGTGTTTCTTCTTTGTAAAACACCACGTGAGTCGGGTCACGCCGGTAGTGCCAGCTTGCAAAGCGGGTGTCGTCCGTCTGAAAGCAGGTCATTACGGCCAGCAAACCGCCAGGTTTCAACAGTCCATCTAGCTGGCGCAAAACCGACGCAGGCTGGTGCAAATGTTCCAGCACTTCCGTGCAGGTAATGAAGTCGTATTGTTGCTGCAAGACATCAGGCTGCGGATAGAAGAACGGATCGTACAGCGCCATGGTCATACCGACTTCCTCCAGCATACCAGCCAGCACAGGGCCAGGGCCGCAGCCGAAATCCAAGCCGTTCGCTCCGCGGGGAAGTTGAGTCAATAATGGATCGGCCACCTTGGACAGAAAACGAAGGTAACCGGGATCACCCGGGTTGTTGTCGTGGTATTGGTAGATGGCTTTTTCCTGCTCTGCACTTAAACGACACTCAGGGGCCATCACGGTGCACTGGCATTCCCGGCAGCGCAAATAGCGCTGTTGCTTAATGCTCTGAAAGTGCTGCAACTCGGCCCGCTCGCAGACGGGACAGTTCATCGAAAGCGTTGGGGGCATGGGGCGATTCTGGTTGGGTTCGGCGGGCGTTATCTGGCAACAATGGCAGAGGCGGGTATTCACGTCCAGCGCTCTGGTTAACACTCTGGCGATTAAACCCGTGCCTACTGTCAGCTGCTACCGGCGCGCTCGCCTGTTATAATGCACCGCTTAATTGAACCCACACCCAGCCGGTGCCCTGCATGACCCAGTCTTCTTCCACACGCCTGAACAAATACATCAGCGAGAGCGGCATTTGTTCGCGGCGCGAGGCCGACCGATATATCGAGCAGGGTAATGTGCGTATCAACGGCAAGCGAGCCAGCGTTGGCGATCAGGTATTGCCGACGGACACGGTGATGGTCAACGGCCAAATCATTGAACCCCGTGCTGAGGAAGATCAGGTATTCATCGCTCTGAACAAGCCGGTGGGCGTTGTCAGCACCACCGACAGCGCCGAGCGCGACAATATCCAGCGCTTTGTCGGGCACACAGTGAGAATTTTCCCTATCGGCCGACTAGACAAGGATTCTCAAGGGCTGATTTTTATGACCAGCAACGGCGATCTGGTCAACAAGATCCTGCGGGCGGGTAATAATCACGAGAAAGAGTACTTGGTCACCGTTGATAAACCCATCACCAAGACCTTTATTGATGGTATGGCCGGCGGGGTGCCGATTTTGGGTACGGTTACAAAAAAATGCCGGGTGTCGCAGGAATCGCGCTTTGTGTTCCGCATTGTTCTGGTACAAGGCCTGAATCGGCAGATTAGACGTATGGCAGAGCATTTTGGCTTTGACGTAACGCGCCTGGAACGGCAGCGCATTATGAATATTAGCCTGGGCAATCTGCCCGTAGGCCAATGGCGGGATTTAACATCGAAAGAATTGGCGGTGCTGATGGACAGCATTCGGGATTCGTCATCCGATGCGCCGGCGGCGCCTCAAAAGCCCACCGGTAAGACGAAGCCCACCACTGCTCCTGCGCAAAAGCGCGAGAGCCACAAACCACGCTCCAGCAACAAGTCACCTGCCCGGCCAGCTACCAAATCTGCAGGCAAGCCCGGCGGACGGCCAGACAACCGCGCAGGGGCAAAGCCTGCGGCGCGGCCAAAACCCAAACCGAAGAAGCAGCGCCAGCGCAGTCCTAAACGCTAGCACAGGCTTTCGTCTATTTTCCCTATCGGCACTCTTCTAGGCTACTCAGGCTAGCACTACTCCGGCACTATTTTTGGTCTATTCGTCTTTGATCGCAGGCGTAGGCCGCACCAGTATTTCGTTCACGTCTACATGAGCGGGTTGGGCCACGGCGTACATCACTGCGTTGGCAACGTCGTCTGGATGCAGTGCGTTGTCTGGCTGTTGGTCAAAGAAGGGCGTGTCTACCATGCCCGGCTCGATCAGGGTGACTCGAATACCGGAGCCCCGCAGCTCTTCGCGAGCGCCATATCCAATGGCCGACACCGCCCATTTAGTCGCGCTGTACATAGATCCCGGAATGGTTACCCGTCCCGCGGCAGAGCCCGTCAGTAACAGGTGCCCACGGCTTTCCCTCAACGCTGGCAGGCAGTGCTGCACGGTCAGGCCAACACCGTAGATATTGGTCAGAATCATGTCTTTCCAGACTTCCGCATCGGCACCGCTGAAGCCGCCGGGTTCACCCCCGCGGCCGGCGTTGGCGAATACGGCATCGATGCGACCAAAAGCGACCAGCGCTTTTTTCACCATTTCACGCTGGTCTGTGTCGCTTTGTACATCGCAGCGCACCGTTAATACCTGCTCTTTACCGCCCAGTTCCTGTTGCAACTTGTGCAGTTTATCTTCCGAGCGGGCCGCCAGTACCAGCCGATAACCCTGTTTGGCTGCTGCCCGCGCGGTAGCCGCGCCAATACCTGAAGATGCGCCTGTAATCAGTAGTACGGGTTGATCGCTCATAATTCGTTTCACCGTGGTCAATGAATGTTAATAACCCTTACTTACTTTAGGCCGCCGGCTCACAGTTTCAACTGCGAGCGGTATAGAATCTGGCAACAAACGCGTGCTTATGTGATGCTTAAAACAGAAGCTGCAAGCGGTTAGAGAGGCATTTTATGATGTGGTTTTTGTATTTACTGATATTTATCGGGCTGTCTTTGCTGGTTTTTTTAGCCGTATCGTTCGTGCTGTTCCGGCCAGACGACTACTCAGCGTTTGATAGCCATGATTTCAAATCCCGCACCGCCCTGCCTAGCACCGCCAACAAAGACGTGATCGAGCGCGTGCGCAATATGGGTAACGACCTGCGTGGCGTTAGAGGTCGGGCGCGAATTCTTGCCATACGCAAGTATATGGACAGCATCAGCGATGACCTGCACATGGTGTCTACCGTCACCGCAACCGACGAGCCCCGCGGTGAATGGGTGGTGGCCCCCGGCGCCGATACTCGTCGGCGTATTTTGTACATTCATGGCGGCGCATGGATGGCAGGTAGCCCGCGCAGCCATCGCAGTATAACCGATCAGCTGTCGCAAGTTAGCGAGGCCGCAGTGTTTGCGGTGGACTATCGGCTGATGCCGGAGTATCGCTATATGGCCGGCGTGGAAGACTGTCGCAAGGCCTACGAGTGGCTGTTAAGCAACGGCCCGGAGGGCAAGCAGGAAGCTCAGATTATGGTAATTGCGGGTGATTCGGCCGGCGGCGGCCATACTCTGGCGCTGATTGCCTGGCTGCGCGACCAGAAACTGCGCCAGGCCGACGCGGCCATTGCCTTATCGCCGTCCACCGACATGACCATGACCGCGCCCAGCAATCGCAGCAATGTAGCCACAGACCCCATGTTGGGCCCTATGTTTAGTAGCCTACAAAAAATACCGCTTCCGGTTTTGTGGTGGTTCAGTACCGCAACTTTCCGCATGCGACCGGCCAGCCCCGAGGCTTCGCCATTACGCGGGCCACTGCATGACTTGCCACCCACACTCATTCAGGTCAGTGACTGCGAAATGCTGGTAGATAACGCAAAACGCTACGCCGCCAAGGCGCAAGCAGAAGGCTCACCGGTGGAACTGCATATCTGGCAAGGAATGGTACACGTGTGGCAGATTTTCGGCCCGATGCTGCCAGAAGCAGACGAGGCTTTTGACGACATGGCGGAGTTTCTGCGAGCTCACACCGGCGCGGCACATCAGGCACGGGTGGGTTAAACCTGAACCTTTCCCCGCAGCGCTTTGGTACGGCCCTTCTGCACTTTTCCGTCAGTGCGCTTGCGCTTGGCGGATTTGCTCGGTTTTGTGGCACGGCGAGCTTTTTGCGGTTTTACCGCTTGCAGGATCAACGCCTTAAGCCGCTGCAGTGCGTCGTTCTTGTTCAGCTCTAGCGTACGATGGCTCTGTGCTTTAAGCACAAGTACACCGTCTTTGCTGATGCGCTGATCGCTCAGCGCCATCAAGCGTTCTTTATAAAACAGTGGCAGCGACGAGTTCAGAATGTCAAAGCGCAAGTGCACCGCAGAGGAGACCTTGTTGACATTCTGCCCACCGGCACCCTGAGCGCGGATCTGGGTGATTTCGATTTCCCAGTCCGCGAGTTCAACAGCGTTGGATAATTTAAGCATGACCTACTTTACCACGCCAGATGGAGCACTAGTCCGCAGCATGTACAAATATGCGCGCTTCTACCGGCAGGTTTGCCAACTTGCGATGCAGCCGAAATCTGAGGCGGTTGATATCGTCCGACCAGTTATCCGGCAGAGCCACTTCTACCATCAGTGATGGGCCAACCTTGATGGTACTGGCACAGTCAGGGTGCAAGCCAACATCCCGCATAGCTTCGGATACACAGCTTTGCAATTCTTCAGATGGCGCAGACAAAAGCAGTTCACGCACAGCTGCCGCGGTCATTTTCACCGGAACTACCAGAAAATAGCCTGAAATCAGCACCATCATCAGCGGGTCTGCGTACCTGGCCAGATGAGCCCAGGCACCGGTTTCCAACAAAGCGGCCGCCGAAAAACCAATCAGCACGGCCGCACTCAGCGCCATGTCCATCAGCCACTGTTTCTTTTCTGCCAGCAGCAAACCGGACTGGTTGTGGCCCGTGGCCCAATGCATATAGGCCCACACCAGCGCGCAGCCAATAACACTGATTCCAGAGAAAATCAGAGCCATACCGGCGTCAACCACCTGACCACCGCTGAGCAAAGCGGCAATGGCAGAGAACAGCGAAATGACACACACCAGGGTAATCGTCAGGCCCTTTATTGCAATCACCAAGGGCTCCAAAGCACCACGGCCCAAGGGAAACGCATCGCAGGCCGGCTTGCGCATCAGGCGCGCCGCATAAACCGACAACAGGGACAACATCAAACTCACCAACGAATAGGCGCCATCAAACAGAATAACCAAAGAATCGACCCATAAGCCCCAGGTAATCCCCAGAACCGCAAACAGGGCAGCACCTATCGACGATAAAATCAGCGCCAGGTTTTCCCGCGCCAGAAAAACAGCCATAAACACCTCCAGTGACTGGCGGCAGATACTAATGATAGATACACTGGGGCGCGAGTCGGTGGCCGACGGTTTTTCCGTCGCTAATAAGGGTAAATACGCTATTTAAGGCACTTTCTTAAGCACTTTCGTAGGCGCTGTCTAACTAAGGCATTTTCTAACTAAGCCACTTTTTAATTAGGGTACTTCGAGCGTGAAAACGTCGCAAATACAGATTTTTCTGACGATAGTGCGCTTTGGCACCGTTGCCGCAGCTGCCCGCGAGCTCGGCCGCAGCCGCACCACCGTCAGCACGGCATTGGCGGCGCTGGAAGACGAGTTGGGTGCGCAGCTGTTCGAACGCAGTGGAAACCAGCTTCAGCTGGCTGCTGTGGGCCACTCCATTGTGACGGACTGCCGGCGCTTTGATCAGGTAGCGGGTCAAATCATGGCGCGCTGCGAGCACCACCTCAGCGGTGCCGAAACCGCCCTGCGTATTGGCCGTGATGATTCCCTGCCCGAGTCGGCATGGCGCAGCATTTTGCAGCGTCTAAAACAACGCTTCCCCCATACCAGTATTGCGGTGTATCTGGCCTCACCCCGGGAATTGCCGGCGCTGGTGGAGCACCAGTCGGTGGATGTGTGTTACGGCTTGATGCCGGAACCCACCACCGAAGGCTATGAATGGCGGCGCGAGTTGGCGGATGTGCGGATGTTAACGGTGGCCGCAAGCAGCCACCCCTTGTGCCAGCTGGAACGGGTAACTCAAGACGACCTGGTGGCGCACACAGAAGTCACCTTGGCGTCGATGCGCGATATGCGCCTGGAGCCGGAATCCCCGGAAACCGCCAACTATCTGGCATTTACCCAATACGAACTGATACGGGACTCAGTGATTGATGGCGCTGGCTGGGCGGATTTACCGCTTCCACTGATTCGCGAGGCGTTGGCCAACGGAGAACTGACCACCATCCATCACCGCAGTGCCAAATGGTGGAAAGTGTTCAGCGCGCTGGAATCCGAGTACGCCCAGGGTGGCGCTGTTGTGGTCTGGCTGGGCAATGAACTAACGACCTATCTGGCCGAGGTGGCCAGTTAAAGAGCGCTACAGACTGCCATTAAGAGCCAACTGCAACGCTATCGCCGCCATCATCAAACCAATCAGGCCGTCAATGACGCGCCAGACCAGTGGCCGCGACAGCACGGGTGCCAAAGCTGCACCGCCCCAAGCCAGCAGGCTAAACCACACCACCGAAGCGGTGCTGGCGCCGATCACAAAAGCCACGGCGCTGCTTTGCTGGGCACCAATCGCCGGCACCAGCAACAATGTGTCGAGGTAAACCTGGGGGTTTAGAAGAGTGACCGCCAGCGCGGTCAATACCACCTTGCGCAAACTGCCTCGAGGGGCCGCGCCAACTTTTAACGCAGCGCGGCCCCTCAAGACACGCACGGCCGCCTGAAGCGCCAGCCAGCCCAAAAACATCACGCCTAGCCAGCGCAAAAACTCCAACGCCTGGGGCACGGCCATCAGCGCCGCGCTAACGCCGAACATGCCCAGGGTGAACAGGCAGGCATCACACACGGCACAAATAGCCGCCACCGGCCAATGGTGCTCTTGGCGAATGGCCTGGCTCAACAAGTACGCATTTTGAGCGCCAATGGCGATAATTAAACCGCCACACACCAGCAAACCGGTTAGGTAACTTTCAAGCACTCGCAGGTTCCTTTCAACAGCTTGGTTTTTTAGGGGCTGCGCAGAATATCGGCTTTACACCACAATCGCCATTAATGATCCATACCGGAGTGGTTCATATCAGAGTGGTTCATATTGGAATGGCCTGTAGCGGAGTGATTCATAGTCGAATGGTCCATCCCAACATCGTCTTCACCAGCATTATCCAGCGATCTGACCTCCAGCACGGCGTTCTGGGCCGGAATGCGCTCAAACTTAAAGGTCACAGGAATTTTCTGCCCGACCTTTAGCGGCTGCTTTAAACCCTCCAGCATCAGGTGATAGCTCAGGGGCTTGAACTCCACGCTCTGACCAGAGTCTATGCTCACACCATCCGGTAACGGTTTCATACGCATCATGCCGTTGTCTGCGAGGGTTTCATGAATTGAAACCCGTGTGGCAACCTCGCTGGTGGCGCCGGTGAAGCGTACCGCTGCGTCAGTGTGATTGTGAATGGCCATGTAGCCAACCCCGACCGCTACGCCCGGCGGCGTTGGGCGGCTCCAACCGTGCTCCACCATAACCCCGCTAACATCGGGAGTGGGAGCGGTGTCGGCCGTAGCCGTCAGCGGAATGCAACTCGCGACCGCGGCAACAACAGCGACAGCACTTACATGGCGGGCAAAGCGACGAATCAAGGAAGAATGTTCCATCAAAAGCTCCTGCAAGTTCAAAATCAGTATTCAGCATAGCCTGCCACAAACAGCCACAGCAACGCTGCGACCAATTGTCGCTGGGCCAAATCAGCCAGACGAAACACTAATTAGTGGGGCGACTTTGGCTCAACAGCAAGAGCGGCCGGACGGCCAAAATAGTAGCCCTGAAACAATTTGCAACCCATTGTCATTAACGCCAGGTATTGGCCTTCGGTTTCTACGCCTTCGGCAACCAGTTCAAGCTGATGACTGCGGGCAATACTGATAATGCTGGCGACCATGTTTTGGGCTTTGTGATCATTTAGCAGACCGTCGATGAAGCTCTTGTCGATTTTCAGCTCGTCAAGCGGCAGAGTTCTCAGCAAGCTTAGGGACGAATAACCGGTACCAAAATCGTCCATTGATACCCGCACACCCTGTTTACGCAATTCGTTGAGTACCGCCAGAACATCGTCAAAATTCGAAATAAACAGGCTTTCGGTAATTTCCAACACCAACTGCTTGGGCGACAGCGCGTATCGCGATAGCAAAGACAGAACATCATTGGCAAAACCCGGCTGCAAAAATTGCAATACCGATATGTTCACCGCCAGTTTCCGCATTTCACCTTGGACACCCACAAACTCGGAAAACTCGCGAACGCTGGCTTCCATAACAAACCGGCCCAACGCCGGCATAAGGCCGCTGGACTCGGCAACCTCGACAAATTCATCAGGGCCGACCTGGCCGAGTTCCTCATCGTTCCAGCGCACCAGCGCTTCGTAGCCATAAACAACTTTGACGTGATCAACCTGGGGCTGAAACACCATGGTCAGCTGCCCAAGGTTCAGCGCTTTGCGCAAGCGTTGTTCAACCTGCACTCGGCGGATGTAGGCCTGCTCTAGTTCTTCCCGATAGAGACACCAGTCATTACGGCTCTTCTTGGCCTGATACAGAGCCAAGTGCGCGCTGCGTAAAAGCGTATTCACCGAATCGCCATCACGGGGATACACCGCTACACCGATGCTGACACCCAACTGCAAGGGAAACTGTTTCAGCTCCAGCGGTTTGTCCAGTTGGTGGCTTAGTTGACGCGCATGACTCTCAAGCGCCTGTAAATTCACCGCCTTAATCAGTAAAACAAATTCATCGGCGCCCAGACGGGCAACCACGTCTTTCTCGCCGACCACACTGCGCAACCTGCGTGCAAATGCGCAGAGCACCTGGTCACCGTATTCCTGCCCAAAACGGTCATTAACCCCGCGAAAGTGGTCGATATTGACGACAGCCACCATGAAGCCCTGTTTGCGCCGCAGCAGGCTGCCGATTGTCACGCTCAGCCCCGAACGATTGTTCACTCCGGTCAATTCATCGTGCCGCGACAGGTACATCAACTCTTTAAGGCGCTTGGCTTCGGCTACCGCGATAATACGAAACATGATAAACAAAGCCAGAAAACTGCCTAGGAAAATGCTGACGTATAACAGTGCGGTTTTGAAAAACGTCACCCACAACGGGCGCATCAGGGTTTCAGACATCACCCACATTTGGAACCGACTGTTGAATTGGGCAGCTCCCAGATAGTTTTTCTGATCACGATGAATGCGGTAGGTATAGGGTGTATCTGACTGCTGCGTGTCTGCCGGGGACAGATTCTCCGACTGAGGAATTTGGCCCACAGGCGTTTGGCCCTGATAACGGAGTTTGGAATACTGCTCCGGACCCATGCCTTGCTCTGAAATAAACTGCACATAGCCGTCTGATGCCCGCGTCAACGTGACTCGATCGTATGCGCCGCTGTGTAAGGAGTTGCTCAGGACACCGGCGCGGCCGTCAATGCGAAGCCCAGCCGTCATGACCGCAACCACCTCACCCTGTGGGTTACGCAGCGCTTTGCGCACCGGAATTACCCACTTGTTCATGGCGCTCATAAAATAAGTGCGCCCCAATACCATGGTGTCGGTTGCCACAGCTTCTTGAAAACTGTCTCGCGAGGTTTCGAATCGCCGTAGGTTCGGCAACAAATCCAGATCCAGATTAGAGCTAACCAGCATTAACTGTCCGTCTGCACTGGCCATTCCCAAGCCAGTAGCAACAGGATTTTCCAGCAGGATGCTGTCCAGTTCAGGTGAGTGCTGGGGTGTTTGTGGCAGATCGCCAGCGCGAAGAATTTCGCGACCCACAACCGTCAGCAATAGCTCTTGGGTACGCAAAACGCTGTCCATAGACTGCGCCACCAATGCCACCCGCGTGCTATGGACTGATTTTTGCTCGGCAACAATCGATTGCCAGGATGACAACAGAAGCAAAACCAGAATCGCGCTTCCCGCTGTCAGCGTCAGCAGAAAGAGTGTCCATAAATTGCGTTTTAATAATGCCAAAGAAAGAGCGTCCGCTGGGATTGCAGGTTTTGCGATCTTTTCACGATAATCATTCGGGGTTCGCCATCTGCGAATATTCCTTGATTTTAATTCGCATATTAACAGCTACATCCCAGATTTTCACAACCTGGAGCACATACCTCGCATCAGACTTTCTTGACGAACTCCGACTTCAGTTTCATCGGCCCAATACCGTCTACTTTGCAATCAATGTCGTGATCACCATCCACCAACCTTATACTTTTAACCTTTGTGCCTACTTTTACCACCAGCGAAGAACCCTTCACTTTAAGGTCTTTGATCACCGTTACACTGTCGCCGTCTTGCAGTTCATTGCCGTTAGCATCACGGATCACTTTCTCTGATTCTGCGGCGGCGACCTCAGTTTCGCTCCACTCGTGGCCGCACTCGGGACACACCAGTTGGGCGCCGTCTTCGTAGGTAAATTCAGAGGCGCATTGGGGACAAGGTGGCAACTGTGACATGGCAGGTTTCCTCGGTGATTGGATAGGGTGCGCATTATAGCAGAATCACCCCCGACCCAGTCGCACCGAGCGGCACTTGATCTGAGTGTTAACGTGATAAATCGCTTTTATAAAGGAACTTGACCGGTCAGAGCCAGCGCGGTCAGCACAAGGCAGATAAACAAACCCGCAGTTCCGGCAATTTTCAGCCCACCCATCAATTCCTGTTCCGGCGTCATAGCACTTCCCTGATTTCAGATGTATCCCAATAAAACAATGGCCAGCATTAAACTGCCTTGTGGTGGCATTTCCCACCGATGCGCTTTCACAAGTATCAGCACAGCGCCACACAAACAATTTAATACGAACGATTATTATTTACAATGCATTTGTCAGGATTGCCCCGGAAAATTGACCGTGCAGCTCAGTGGGGGTCGTTCGTGCGCTCCGTTTTATCAAACTGTGGCAGCGAATCGGTGATCTGAAACCAGTCTGACTGCGCGGCTACATACACGTGTTGGGCCGCACCTTTACCCAGCGGCTTTTCCAGCGCGCCTACCCGCAGCCGCAAAATGGCGGGAATGGCGTCTACCCTGCTATACAGCTGAGAGCCGCAGCGGCCACAAAAACCGCGGTATTTGCCCGGGCTGGAAGCGTATTCTTTTAGTTGGTCTACGCCGGTCAACCACTGCATGTGAATTGCCTGTGCCGGCGCGCTGGCAGAAAACGCACTCCCGTGCGCCCGCTGACACTGTTTGCAGTGGCACAAGACCACCGGGCCCAGAGGGCCGTCATACTGGAACTGGATATCGCCGCAAAGACATTGGCCGCTGTACGCCATTAATAAAAACCTCTCATCATCGAGTCGCTGCACAACATCCTCAGTGAGCACACTGAAGGCCTGGTACAAAAGACTTTTGGTAGAAATGTCGTAACCGCACCAAGAACGCTAAATGTGTGCGTCAAAGTGTTGTTCATTCGATGTCCTTTTATAAAAAAAATAACGAGCTAGAAATAATATTTAATGTTTTGCCGAGCTTTGTGAATGGTAGCTGTGGGGAAAATAGGCTACTGTTTAACGTGTCGAAAGTTTAATCAACAAGCAACTCCCGCTATGGCACTTCGGACCCTATTATGCACTGCTCGTTTCCCACTGTGAACGCGTTTACTGCCCTGCCGGCTCCGGCTCGCCGCCTACGAGGATTGGCCTTAGCCGTACTGCTGGCATGGCCGGGGACTCAGGCACTGGCCGCAGATGCGAATGGCCAAAGCGCGATGGCACAGGCAGGTGCATGGAACGGCACCATGAGGGCCTATGCCAGCAAATCACTGAACAGCGACAGCGCCTTGAGCATGGCGGCGATGCCTATGAACGGGCCGGGTGTAGAGCAGTTTATTAATGCCGACACCCTAATGAGCCCTGGCTCCATCATGAAAGTCCTGACCACCTACGCCGCCTTGGAGATCCTCGGTCCCAACTACACTTGGGACACGGATTTTCTCACCAACGGTGACATGTCCGACAGCACGCTCAATGGCAACTTGTATGTGCGCTTCGGCGGCGACCCGAAACTGACCTTCGAGCGCTTGTGGTCAACGCTAAGAGAACTGCGGGACATGGGCATCACCAGAGTCAACGGCGACCTGATTCTAGACGGCAGCTATTTCCAGATTGACGGCGGTTTTCCACCTTTTCACGATAACGGCAGCAACCCCTACGCCCCGTTTCTGGTGGAACCCTCTCCGTATTTGACCAACCTCAATCTGAGCCAGCTGGAGGTTCGTTCAGACGAACGCGGCACCCGCGCATGGAGCACTCCGAACCTGGCTGAGGTGGTGATCGACAACCAGGTGATCAGCTCGGCCGAAGGCAACTGCCCGAGCCGCGGTTCATTCACCTGGACGCCGGTTTTTCACAGCGACCAAAGCGTGACTGTGACGGTTAAAGGCACGTTGCCCAAAGGCTGTCGAACCACACGCTACTTGTCTCTGCAATCCCATGAGCGCTATAGCGCTTCCTTGATTCGCTCGCTACTGGCAGAAATGGGTGTGGAAATCAGCGGCATCAACAGCGTAGGCATTACGCCTGAGAACGCCAAACTGGTTATGCGCACCACATCGCCAGATCTGGTAACCATGGTGCGCGACATCAATAAATGGAGCAGTAACGTGATGGCGCGTCAGCTACTACTGGGTATTGGCGCAGAAAAACGCGCAGCTGCTGACAACGATGACCGGGTAACTGGCATTCGTGCCATTTACAGCTGGCTGGAAGATAACGGTATTAACACCACCGGTATGGTGATCGATAACGGGGCCGGTTTGACCCGACATGGTCGCATCAGCGCACGCCAAGGCGTGGACATTCTGAGAAATGCCTGGAACAGCCGCTATGCAGCGGACTTGATGGCTTCCATGCCATTGATTGCGATGGATGGCACTATGGCCCGCAGGCTGCGGAACACGGGTATGAAGGGCGAAGGCAGGATCAAAACCGGTTACCTGGAAAATGTGCGCTCCATTGC
This sequence comes from Marinobacter sp. M3C, assembly GCF_023311895.1. GTDB lineage: Bacteria > Pseudomonadota > Gammaproteobacteria > Pseudomonadales > Oleiphilaceae > Marinobacter. The sequence goes on along the minus strand of NZ_CP092284.1, from coordinate 4,325,521 downwards.
CGGTTTTACTCGTGACGAGAACAACACCACCTGGGCCGTGGTGGGCATGGTTAATCACAACCCTGCCTGGAACGGCCAAGCAGTGCTCGACCGCATTTTATATTCACTGCATCACAAACCGCCAGTGCCAACGACCCTGTCACAATCCGCAGGCCAGAGCGAAAACGGCATTCTGCAGTAAAGGGCAACCGGTCTAGTGTTCCATCTGGCTAATTCGCAAGCCTACCGTCTGGCACTTAGCGGCCAGGCGGCTTTTCAGGTTTTTGACCGGTAATCTGACGCAGGGTGAACTCGGTCAGCTTGCCCGCAATGGGAGCTATAAACGTTACCAGCGGAAAAGCGACGGCCCACGCTACAAGAAACGCACGTAACCAGCGAAATACGAACTGCGTATCCAGCCCGGTGTTCATAACGGTAATGACCCCAGACATCAGTAATGACATCATGCAGGACATATAAAAGCCAAAAATTAGCTGGCGCACTCGGGTAGATTTGAAGCGGGACATGAACATTCCTGTAACGTCTGAAAGCAAGCGGCTGTCGTAAACGTAGTAACGGCTGTAGCGTATTCCAGTGCCATACGCATAGTAATAAGTAAGCGATCTTTTAGGTAGCTTTTGATGTTTGCATTCCCCCGATCACAACGCATTTCACCCGCCACCTTACTGCGCTTGGCACTCACGCTGGTGCTGGCGTTGGCCATTGTCGGCTGTAGCTCTGCCAGGCTGGCTTACCGTTACGCAGACTGGGGCACGGTGTGGTGGATGGAAGACTATGTATCACTCACCGGCACCCAACAGCAAGCCCTTGAACAAGGCGTTCGCGATTTTCGGCAATGGCATTGCAGCCAGGAGCTGCCCCGTTACGAACGCTGGTTAAGCACCGTTATAGCCGATGCAAATACAGCTGTACTGACGGATTCAGCGCGTATGGAGTTCCACCAGGAGCAACTGCTTGGCTTGCTGCCAGCACTCACCGAAAAAGCGACACCCATGGTAGTGGCCTTTCTTAAAACATTGAGTGACGAGCAGGTTCGGGAATTGGCAGCTAATATGGCCGACCGCCAGCAAGAGCTGGAGCAGGACTTGCTGAAGCGCTCGCCGGAAGCCACTGCCTCGGCTCGCGCCGAACGAACCGCGGAACGTCTTGAATCGTGGCTGGGCAACTTCAGTGATGATCAGTATTTCCGCATTCAGCGCTGGTCTGCAGCCCAAGCCGGCCAAACCGACATCTGGCTTGAAGGTCGAGAACGCTGGCAGCAAGCGTTTCTGGCAGCCCTGCAACAGCGCCAGCAGGCGGAATTCGCCAGCGTTATCTCCGATTTGTTGCAAAACCCCGAGCAGGCACGTGGGCTGGATTACCAGCAGACCATGGCACAAAGCAAAAACGCGATGGCAACGCTGTTAAGCGACCTGCTAGCAATGGGTGGCGAACCTGCCCTGGAACAGGTCAGAGCCAAGGCTACTGAGCTGAAGAGCGACGTTGACGCACTCACCTGCCCGCTGCCTACAGCCTGAGGCTGTGCCATTCGCGCCAATTCAAATGGTCAAATAGCCACCGTCAACGTTCACACAAGCACCGGTGGTGTAACTGGACGCGGCCGATACCAAATACAGCACTGTGCCCGCCATTTCGTCCGGACTGGCTACCCGCTTCATCGGTATGTGCGCCATCGCTTGTTTCTTGATCGCTTCGTTGCTGGTCAGCGCGCTGGCAAATTTTGTATCGGTCAGCCCAGGTAAAAGTGCGTTTACTCGAATGTTCTTGGGCCCCAACTCCATGGCGAAAGACTTGGTCATGGAAATCACTGCGGCCTTGGTAATGGAATAAATACCCTGGAAATGGCCGGGGTTAACGCCGTTCACTGACGCCACATTCACAATGGCTCCGCTGCCGTGTTTTTTCATCAACTGCGCACCCTTGGCGCACATAAAAAAGTAACCGCGAATATTCACATCCACGGTTTTATTGAAGGCGGCCATATCGGTGTCTTCTACCGGCCCAAAATAGGGGTTGGTAGCAGCGTTGTTCACCAGAATGTCCAGCTTGCCGTGTTTTTGTGCGATATGTTCCCAAACCGCGTCAATCTGGTCCATCTCGCCAATATGGCAGGCGAAGGCCTCGGCGCTGCCGCCAGCGCTGCGAATACTGCTGGCCACCGCCTCGCAGCCGTCCAGTTTGCGACTGCTGACAATCACGTGGGCGCCTTGGGCGGCTAATATGCGAGCAATGCTCTCGCCAATACCGCGGCTAGCACCGGTGATTAACGCGATTTTCCCCTTCAGATCAAACAGATTAGTGCTCATGGATTTCCCTGTTTTTAGCGAAGTTTTTGGCGAAATTGTTAGCGAAAGGTTATCAGGGCGGGGTCTTCCGCCTCCAGGTGACTGTAATTGTTGAACACCGCCAAACTGCGACGACTGTCGCTATGGCGCCCGCGGCTACGATAGAGCACTCGGCTAACGCTGGTGTTGGCGATCATACTGTTCAAGTCCAGAGTGCGTTCATCGCTCAGATCAAGCAGCGCTTGCACTATCACTGCGATGGGGCCACCTGAGGTTGCAACCAACAGATCTTTACCCGCAGCGCAGCTGACTGCCTCGTCCAACGCTGCCAAAACCCGTGCCTTGAACCCGAGCCAGCTTTCCGCGTATTCGTGATCAAAGCCGCCACTGGCCCAGCGCTGGACCGCCGCTACAAATTCCACTTGAAACGTCTTGGCCGGCGCGATGGACGCAGCCAGATCCCGCGCCATCACGCTATGGTCCTGCCACTGGGGCCGGTGGCGGTGAATCAGCGCCACATGGTCAAACTCATCAAAACCGGACGCCACCTGCATAGCTGGCAGGCCGTCACCAAAACCGCGAGCCATAGCCTCCACAGTTTCCCGATGGCGCCGCAACGTGCCGCCAAAAACCGCAAGCGGCTTTGCTGTCGCCGCTTGCGAACACCTCAGTGCGCGCCCTAGCACCCGCCCCTGCTGCCAGCCGATTTGCGAAAGGCGATCGTAATCTTCCGCGCCAAAGCTAGCCTGGCCATGGCGCACCAGATAGATCGTTGCCATTACAGGCTGCTCTTTGAAATCAGCTTCTCACAGCGCATTTGTAAATAATTAGCGGCCTGGCCAAACATCGCAAAGCGCTTGTCTGCGGTCTGGCCATGGTAATAGCGGGTGTAGATCTGCTGAACAATCACCGCCAGACGAAACAGGCCGTAAACCTCGTAGAAATCGAAGTTAGCGATTTTTCGCTCCGATTTTTGGGCGTAGTAAGTGACGACCTTGTCACGAGTCAACATGCCCGGCTGATGGGTGGGCTGGCGCCGCAACATCTTAAAGGGCGCCTCGTCATCTGCTTGTACCCAATAGGCCAGACTGTTGCCCAAATCCATCAGCGGATCGCCAATGGTGGCCATTTCCCAATCCAGCACCCCAATCACCTCGAACGGGTTGTCGGGATTCAGCACCACGTTGTCGAAACGGTAATCGTTGTGGATAACCACTTGGGCGACATCGTCTGGCATCTTGTCATTCAGCCACTGCATTACCGTAGCAAAGTCGCCGACGTCACCGGTACGGGCTTTTAAAAAACGCTCGCTCCAGCCACGAATCTGGCGCTGCACGTAACCGTCACCTTTGCCCAAATGATTCAGGCCCGCAGCTTCGGCATCCACTTTGTGCAGCTCGACCAACTTATCGATCACGTTCGTGCAAAGTGTGCGAACATCTTCTGCCGGCATAGCCAGATCTGCCGGAAAATCCTGGCGTAAAATCACACCTTCAATGCGCTGCATCACGTAAAAATTGCAGCCCAGAACGCTGTGATCATCGCAGGTGGCAACAATTTCTGGTACGTAACCGTAAACTGGTTTGAGCGCCGCCATCACACGGGCTTCGCGCAGCATATCGTGGGCTGAACGGGCAATTTTTCCAAACGGCGGCCGGCGCAGTACAAACGAACGCGAGCCGTAATCAACCTGATACGTCAGATTTGAAGCACCACCGGGATACTGGCGAATCACCGGCTCGCCCTGCAGATTAGCCACCGCCTGCTTCATAAAGCGATCGACCGCTGAGGCATCCAGCTCCTCGCCATCGCGCACCGCCACCGCCTGATCAACCTGACTCATTATATCCACTCCCGTTTTACAAAATTCGACCGTGCCGGCACCTTCAGGATTTGGGCTTCGCACTCATCTTTTTAATCCAGCTCTTACTGCCCTGATGCATCAGCCAATCAAAAGCCCAGGGGGCATGGCGCTTGAGCACCCACATACGACGCTCCTTAACGTGGGGCAGAACCCAGAACGTGTTGCTTTGAACCGCCCGAAAAATATCATCGGCCACGTCTTCCGCAGAAATCGTGGAGCGCTTCATCAACTTGGCGACATTGCCCTGAATACCGGGAATCACCGAACGCATACCTTCGGTCAGATTGGTCTGAAAAAACGCCGGGCACACACAGCTCACATGAATACCGTTCTCGCGCAGCTCCTGGCTCATGGTTTCCGATAGAGCAATAACACCTGCCTTGGACACGTTGTAACTGTCCATCATCGGCGCCAGCATCAACCCCGCCATAGAAGCAATATTCACAAACGCACCCGCGCCCTGCTGTTTGAACATCGGTGTAAACGCCTTACACCCGCGCACCACACCCAGCACATTAATGTCCAGAATCCACTCCCAGTCCGCCATCGGCGTGTCTTCAATAGACCCGGCCGACGCCACACCGGCGTTATTCACCACAATATCCACCCCGCCCCAACGCGCGGCCAGATCATCCCGAACCCGCTCTAGATCCTTCAGCCGACGAACATCGCAATCCACATAATAGCCTTCACCCCCAGCCTTATTAATCTCCAACTCCACCAACACGCCCTGCTGTGGGTTCACATCGCCAATACACACCTGCGCGCCCTCACGTGCATACCGCAGCGCAATCGCTCGACCTAATCCACTGGCCCCACCGGTAACAAACACTCTTTTTGTCATAGTTATGTCCTGATGTGTGAAAACACGGCCTAACATTCACCTAAGCTGGAGAGCAGCCTGCTCCCGACGTAAACTCCGAACTTTATTTATATTTGCGCAACTCAAGCCGAGCCACCATAGCTCGATGCACCTCATCCGGCCCATCCGCCAAACGCAACACCCGCGCATAAGCAAACAACGCCGTCAGCGGAAAATCATCATCACTCACACCAGCCCCACCGTGAATCTGAATAGCGTCATCCACAATCGTCTGCAGCATCTGCGGCACCAGCGCCTTGATCATAGACACCTCCTGCAAGGCCCCGGTAATGCCCTTGGTATCCAAGGCCCAGGCGCACTTCAACGTCAACAAACGCGCCTGCTCGATGGCCATACGCGCATTGGCAATTTTGTCCACATTGCCCCCCAGTTTAGCCAACGGCCGACCAAAGGCCTCACGGGATACCGCACGCTTAATCAGCAGTTCCAGCGCCCGTTCAGCAGCCCCAATCGCACGCATACAGTGGTGCACCCGCCCCGGCCCCAAACGGCCCTGAGCAACCTCAAAACCACGGCCAGGCCCGGCAATAAACGCCGAAACCGGCAGCCGCACGTTATCAAACGCCACCACGCCATGGCCGTAGGGCTCATCATAGGCACCAAATACCGGCAACATGCGTTCAATGCTGACACCCGGCGCATCCATCGGCACCAACACCATCGAATGGCGACGGTGCTTGGCAGCATCCGTAGCGGTTACGCCCATAAAAATGGCGACCTTGCAGTCCGGATGGCCCACACCTGTGCTCCACCACTTACGCCCGTTCAGAACCACCTCATCGCCGTCCACCGTAGCGGTGGCCGCCATAGTCGTCGCGTCTGACGAGGCCACGTCGGGTTCGGTCATACAAAAGGCCGAGCGAACTTCACCACTCAGCAAACGCGGCAGCCATTCTGCTTTCTGCTGATCTGAACCGTAATGGATCAGCACCTCCATGTTGCCGGTGTCTGGCGCGTTGCAGTTGAAGATCTCCGGCGCAATAAAGCTGCGACCGGTCTCTTCGGCAATCAGCGCGTAGTCGGAATTCAGCAGGCCACAACCGTAGGTGTCATCAGGAAAAAACAGATTCCACAGGCCTTGCTCACGGGCTTTGGCCTTCAGTTCACGGATAACGGGCAGCACCACCCAACGGTTATCCAGCGCCGCCAACTCCCGGTGGTACTGTGCTTCTACCGGAACAATCTCGTTGGCCATGAAGCGTTTTACCCGCTCCAGATAATCCTGTCCCTTGGCTGAAATTGAAAAATCCATTGTTTCACCTCCTACGCTGATTGAGCGCTACTGACACCCGCGGTTTGCGACTGGTTTAAGTGTAGGCACAGGCAAAGTATTACGCGACTGAATTATTCTTATCCTTTACCATTAGTAAAATTGATATCACAGCGCACCTCGGGAATGAAAAACATGGCGGCAAACCGGCCAGACCTGAATCTGCTTCAGGTTTTTGACACTATTTATCGCGAGGGCAGTCTGACCCGCGCCGCCAAGACCCTGCACTTGACCCAGCCAGCGCTCAGCCACTCGCTGGCGCGGTTGCGGGCCTGGTTTAATGACCCACTGTTCAGCCGCCAAGGCAATCGCATGGTACCTACGCCGCTGGCCACCCGGTTTGTAGAAACCATGCGGCCAGGGCTCAACCAGATACACAGCGCCGTCGCTCAGTTCCATAGCTTTGACCCGACACATCAGCGGAAGACGTTTTCGTTGGCGCTGCGCGACATTTTGGAATCGACATTTTTGCCCCAGCTGATGGCGCAGCTGGCGCCTTACCCGGATTTGGACATTGTTAGCCAAAGAGTGGCGCGCCGGGAAATGGAAAGCCAACTGGCGGCCGGAAAGCTGGACTTTGCGATTGACGTGCTACTACCGGTGAGCGAACACACCGGCCACCAATGGTTGCACCAGGACCCGCTGGTGGTTCTGGCGCGCAAAGACCACCCGTGGGTGACTATGGCGCCAACCGGGACCAGTGACGAGTTATCGACTGAGCGTTATTTGGAAGCGTACCTGCAAGCACAGCACGTACTGGTGTCGTCGCGGGCCACAGGTTCAGGAGTGGAGGATTTCGAGTTGTCAAGACTGGGACTGCAGCGGGATATAAGCTTGCGCTGTCAGCACTATTTTGCAGCCTGCCGGGTGGTCGCCAACACCGAACTGTTGCTGACCATGCCGGCGTCTTACGCGCGACTACTGGCCAGCCACCACGACCTTGCCGTTATGCCCACGCCAGCCCCACTGCCGCCGGTGAATGTTCATTTGTACTGGCACAAAGCCTATGAGCAAGAACCCGCACTGGTGTGGTTTCGCCAAAAACTGATATGTGACCAGCCTTAATAGGCGCCGACCAATCCCAGAAAACCGAAGAAACCGGCTGCGGTAATGCCCAATGAGGCAACCACAATCGCAAACCCCCACCAAATTGCCTTACCCGAGTCCACGGCCAGATCATACCCTTGCAGGGTCCGGTAAAACGCCCAAGGCCCTAATACAAAAGCGCCCACAATGGCGAACACCAGGCCCACACTGATACCCACAAAGGTCCAGGTGGCCAAATTGTTGGCGCGCTCCTGCAATTGTTCGGTAACACCCTGACGCTGCAAAAACAGTCGGCAAAATAGCCAAACCAGAGCGAACAAAATGGCCACAAAAACGGCACCACCAATAACGGTCAAAATACGATAAAACACACACACCTGCCTTGGTAGAAAGAAATGAACAACACGCTTGTGCAGTGCACAGGCGTAATTTTGAGCGAATTACTCCTCCGGAAAAAAGGGTTCCGGCAGTTCTTCAAAGCCTGGCCGGGCGAATAAGTAGCCCTGAAATCGAGGGATGCCCTGCTGCCGAAGCCAGTGATATTCCTCCATGATTTCCACGCCCTAGGCGATCACTTGGCTAACCCGCTGGTCCGACATGACCAGCATACCGTTAACCACTGCCTGTTGGTTATTATTACGCTCAATACCACGCAACAGAGTCATATCCAGCTCAATCAAGTTCGGCGGACTGGCAATCACCAAGCTGATGCGCGAATGAAAAAGCGACATCCAAACCTTCGTCACAGCCACATTCGTCACACCGGTTTTTTTCATGTCGTTTTTCAGACAACGTCATTACCCTCTCTGCGTAACCCTTTCTGCGTATATTTATGTAGGATTACGACACATTACCAACTTAGCCGTAAACAACTCATCGAATCAGCCAGTGGCATTGGCTGCCATCACAGCTACACTCATCACAACGACGCTAACGTAGCGCTTTTTTTGTTTACCGGCCAAGGAGCTTGAATGTCTGCTACAACCAACATCGCTATCACACCCGGCGACGGTATTGGCCCGGAAGTGGTCAATCAAGCCGTTCAATGTCTTGAGTTACTACGCCAACGCTACAAACTGGATCTGGGCTGGCACCAGTTCCCCTGGCCCTCACACCATTGGCATCAGCAACACGGCGAATCCATGCCTGCTGACGCTCTGGAGCAATTGCGCGCTTTTGATGCCATTTTGCTGGGTGCCTTGGGCGACCCTGGCCCGGTGACCGATCGCAATCGTTATCTGTTGTCTGACAGCGTGTCGCTGGCGCCCTTGCTGCAGATCCGTAAGGGCTTTGACCAGTGGGCGTGCGAGCGGCCCGCGCGCTTGCTGCCCGGCGCTCGCCAGTACCTGGCGGACGATCGCGCACGCGACATCGACATGCTGGTCATTCGGGAAAACTCAGAAGGAGAATACGTCAGCCAGGGCGGGCGCCTGCGCCAGGGTACGCCCCATGAAGTGGCTACCCAGATTGAAGTATTTACCCATTTCGCCAGCGAACGCATCATTCGTTACGGCTTCGAGCAGGCCCGAGCCCGAGCCGTTCACCGCAAGCAACACGACGAGACACGCCAGTTTCAGACATTAGATGGCCGCGTCTGTGAAAGCCAGGTTTGCCTCGTAACCAAACGCAACGCCTTGCGTTACTGGGGTGATCTTTATACCGAAGTGTTTGAGCGCATGAGCCTGGAATACCCAGATGTGGCAACCCATCATGAGCTGGTGGATGCCGCCTGCATGAAGTTCGTGCAGAGCCCATGGGCATTTGATGTGGTGGTGGCCAGCAATCTGCAGGGCGATATTTTAACCGATCTGGCTGCGGTGCTGTCCGGCGGCTTGGGGGTGGCACCATCCTGCAACCTGAACCCCACAGACCCAACCATGCCGTCAATGTTTGAGCCCACCCATGGCAGCGCGCCGGATATTGCTGGTCAAGGCCTTGCGGACCCCACAGCGATGTTATTTACCACCGCGCGCATGCTGGAATGGTTAGCCCACAAAGATCCGGCTATGGCCGCGGCAGGCCATGCCCTGTTTGAAGCCACAGCCGCAGATCTGGCAAAGCACGGCGGCAAGCGACGATCAACCGCCGAGATCGGCGCAGCCGTTTGTGCACGGTTAAACGCCTGACCTGAAAATAAACACCGCTGCGCCTAGTCGGCCATAACAAACTCAAGCCGGCCTGGCGCTACGCGGATATCCATAGGCACCATGCCAAACATACGCTGGGCCATGCTGCTATCGTCTAAGCGATATATCGGCATGGTTTCCAGCATTTGCGCCACTACCCGCATAACCGTGTCGGTAACGGGCTTAAGATCACCGCGGAACAGTGGTGATTCAACGCTGCTCTCCAATAGCTGTAAACGGCGAAGATACACCGCCTTTTCAGCACTGTCATAAACCGGAGCACCTTCCAGCTTCAACGAGATATCCACCGGCAGTTTTGCCATCAACACGTTGAGGGCTACTTGCCCCTTCAACCCTATGACGGCCACATCACGACCGTCCGGGCCAAGGGTAATATCCGCGTCATTCAAGCTCAGGCTTAATGGCGAACCACTCTGCAACTGCTTACGATCGTAGTCGCGCACAGCATCCTGCAGGTGGCGCTCAAGCTCACCTTCGGAAACCGCGTAGGGAGAAAGGCTGGCGCAACCGCTGGCCAGAACGGCCAGCAGGACAATACACAACCAGCGTGGGGTGTTCAAAATTCCGATCATCAGCATTGCCTCCGTGGGTTCGGGCTCTATCCTGACCCACGGCTGCCAAGCGGGCAAGGCCCGCTTGGCCTTATTGGCTGGCCATTATCAGATTGATTATAAATTCTGCTTGGCCATCCACGGAATGATGCGGTCAAACGCTGCATCCAGTCTCTCGCAGGTGGTGGAAAAACTGAAACGCAGGGCATTGGTGCAGCCCTCACCAAAGGAGTCTCCCGGTACCACGCACACGCCCGTTTCTTTCAACATCCGCAGCGCCAGGTCCGTGCCATCCACATGGGGGGGCAAGTCTGGAAACGCGAAGAACGCACCGCCCGGTTTGTAGCCACTCAGGTGAGGGGTTTGCGCAATCAAGTCCACAACTCTGTCGCGGCGCTCGCGATAAATATCCACCATGTCGTGAACGCATTGCTGGTCGCCGTTCAGTGCCGCGACACCGGCGAACTGAGCCGGCGTGTTCGCCACTGACGTAGTAAACATATGATAGCGCCGCAGCGATTTGATGGCCGCTTGGCTGGAAATCACCCAGCCAATTCTCAGGCCCGCCATGCTGTAAGTTTTGGAGAAACTGCTGATACACATGATGTTGTCCAGATCAACCGCGCAGGTTAAAACACTGGCAAATTCATCGTCATCAAAAATCAGATGATCGTACACCTCGTCGGCGTATACCTGAACTCCGCGGTAAGCACACTCCTCTAGAATGGCTTCCACGGTTGAACGCGGATACACCGCTCCGGTGGGGTTATTCGGATTATTCAAAACCAGCGCGAAGGTGCGCGGCCCAATCGCTCGGATAACGTCGTTTGGATCTAACTGGTGGTTGTTTTCCACGTGAGTAGGCACATATTTCACCTCGCCACCGTTCATACGGATCAGCGGCGCATACAGCAAAAAAGACGGATCTGTAACCAGAAACTGGCGCCCGGGTGCAGCGGTTGCCGCTATGGCCAGGTACATCGCCTCGGTGGCACCATTGGTTACCAGGATGTTGTCGCGCGTAAGCTTGCGATTGTAACGTTTGCTGTAATAGTCGCGCAGCGCTATTACCAATTCTGGTAGGCCCGCATCCATGGTATAGCCGGTTTGGCCAGCGTGAAGCGCATCCACGTAGGCGTCAATAATGTGTTTGGGCGTGGGTAGATCTGGCTGACCAATGGACAGATGAATCACGTCCTTCATGGTAGCCGCCAGATTCACCATGCGACGAATACCGGGTATGGGAACCGCCTGCATAGCAGGGTTCCAGCTGGCTTTGGTTTTGCGGTACTTGACGGTTCTGCTTTTGGCCTGGCTGCTTTCGTGATTGGCGGACGCCACCATAAATTAACTCCTGCAAGCTGCGACGACATGAGACGGAAAAGTTCCGCTGTGACTGCAGGTTAGTCTCGTTACGCAGGCTCTACAAGCACGCATATGCAGGTTGACCCCAGCCCATGTGCTGTCCAGACTGTAAGCACACTCGTTAATCCATTCACGCTCCAGGGTTCAAGGGAAAAACACTTATGGCCACACAGAAAAAACCGGTGATTACCATTCTGACTGCGCCCGGTGATCCGCAACCCGAGGGGTTGCATGCTTTGCGGTCGCGAGTAGAAATACGTCACGCCTGGGACGAAAAAACCCTGAAAAATACCTTGCCCGGTACCTCGGTGCTGCTGGTCACTGATTTTCGTACAGAAGCGCTGGAAGCCGCCTGGCCCTGCGCCGATGAGCTGCGTTGGATTCACGCCACCAGCGCCGGCGTGGATGCGCTTATGTTTCCGGCGCTGGTGAGCAGCAAGGTGATGGTCACCAACGCCCGCGGCATTTTCGATCGCACGATTGCCGAGTATGTATTGTGCACCATTCTCATGTTTGCCAAAGACTTCCCGGCATCGTTGCGATTTCAGTCAGCGCATCGCTGGCAGCACCGCGACACAGAAAGAGTAGAAGGTAAACACGTGCTGGTGGTGGGTGCCGGCTCCATCGGTCGACAAATTGCCCGCCTAACGAAGGCCATTGGCATGAACCCCCATGGCATCGCCCGCAGCGCCCGCCCGCAAGATGCAGACTTCGTTGCGGTACACGCCAACGACCAGCTCCACGAGCAACTTGGCAAAGCCGATTACGTGGTCATTGCGGCACCACTAACACCCCAGACAGAGGGCCTTTTTGACAGCGCCGCCTTTGCTGCAATGCGTAAGGACGCACGCCTGATCAACATTGGTCGCGGCCCGATTGTTAAAACCGATGACCTGATCGCCGCCTTGGAACAGGGTCAGATTGCCGGTGCAGCGTTAGACGTGTTTGAAGAAGAACCGCTGCCGGCCGACCATCCGCTGTGGGATCGGGAAAACGTAGTCATGACGGCCCATATGGCCGGCGATTTTATTGGCTGGCGGCGGGCTCTAGTGGATCAGTTCCTGCAGAACTTTGATCGCTGGCACCAGAATAAAGAGGTGTTCAATCGCGTTGACAAAGGGTTGGGCTACGCCGCCAAAGGCTGAAAATACGGCGCCGAACAAAAACAGAAAGAAACAAAAAAGCCGACGGCTTTGACAGCACGTCGGCTTTTTGTTGTACGGTTTAGGTTAGCTGCCTGAAAGCGACTGCACCGCCGGATCAATTTCCATTTGTTGGATGGCAATCACGGCTTGAGTGCGGTTGCGCACACCCAATTTTCGGAAAACCGCGGTAATGTGGGCTTTAATAGTAGCTTCAGACACTTCCAGATCGTAAGCGATCTGCTTGTTCAACAATCCTTCGGCCAGCATGCCCAACACACGAAACTGCTGTGGTGTGAGTGACGCCAGTTTCTCGGAAAAATCGGTGGCATCTGAATGCATGCGTTCGATTTTGTCCGCGGCGCCCTCAGGCAACCATACATCACCCTGCAGTACGTCCTGAATGGCCTTGGTGATGGTCGGCAGCGGCGCCGATTTCGGAATGAAGCCAGACGCACCATAGTCTATTGAACGGCGCACTACCTGCAACTGCTCCGAACCCGACACCACCACCACCGGCAAGCCAGGATACTGCCCGCGCATGAACACCAACCCAGAGAAGCCGTGAGCACCTGGCATGTTCAGATCCAGTAACACCAGATCGGCATCCGGGTGAGCCTCTATCGCCGCTTGCAGCGCCTTGATGCTGTCGACCTCTACGGTAAGAGCATCGGGTACTGCCTGGTTTACCGCCTGTTTCAATGCTGCCCGAAACAGCGGGTGATCGTCCGCGACAATTATTGTTTGTGCCATTTCACGGTATCCTTGACGGTGCCGGCGCTTGCCGAGCGATTGCTTTGAATGACGGCTACTTTAACTGACGGCTGCTGATCAGATCGTCAACAACGCTTGGGTCCGCCAGTGTGGACGTGTCGCCCAATTGATCGTACTCGTTGGCAGCAATTTTACGCAAAATGCGGCGCATGATCTTGCCTGATCGGGTTTTTGGCAAGCCCGTTGCCCACTGAATCACGTCCGGAGAGGCAATAGGGCCAATTTCCTTGCGCACCCACTGTACCAGCTCTTTTTTCAACTCGTCGGTCGGCTCTTCGCCCTGCATCAACGTCACATACACGTAAATGCCCTGCCCTTTGATGTCGTGGGGGTAACCTACCACCGCCGCTTCCGCTACTTTCGGATGAGACACCATCGCACTTTCTACCTCAGCGGTTCCCAGGCGGTGGCCAGATACGTTCAGCACGTCGTCAACCCTGCCGGTAATCCAGTAGTCACCATCGGCGTCACGGCGGGCACCGTCACCGGTGAAGTACATGCCTTTGTAAGCGCTGAAGTAGGTCTCAATGAAACGTTCATGGTCGCCATAAATGGTACGCATCTGCCCGGGCCAGCTGTCCATAATCACCAGATTGCCTTCGGCTACGCCTTCCAGCAACGTGCCTTCGGCGTCTACCAGGGCAGGCTGCACACCAAAGAATGGCACGGTCGCAGAACCCGGTTTCAAATCGGTAGCGCCCGGTAGAGGTGAAATCAGGATGCCGCCAGTTTCGGTTTGCCACCAGGTATCTACAATCGGGCATTTGCCATGACCCATCACCCGGTGGTACCACTCCCAGGCTTCAGGATTAATGGGTTCACCGACCGAGCCCAGAATTCGCAGGCTGTTACGGGTAGTGCCATCCATGCAGCTTTCGCCCTGAGCCATGAGTGACCGGATTGCTGTGGGCGCGGTGTACAGGATGTTCACCTTGTGTTTGTCGACCACCTGGCCCATGCGCGAGCTGTCCGGGTAGTTGGGCACACCCTCAAACAGCAGCGTAGTGGCACCGTTGACCAAGGGGCCATATAGAATATAACTGTGCCCAGTCACCCAACCGAAGTCGGCGGTGCACCAGTACACATCACCATCGTGATAATCAAAAATGTATTGGTGAGTCATGGAGGCGTACACCAGGTAGCCACCGGTGGTGTGCAACACGCCTTTGGGCTCGCCGGTGGAACCGGAGGTGTACAGCATGAACAGCGGGTCTTCGGCGTTCATGGGTTCGGGCTTGCAGTCTGCCGACGCATTGCCCATCAAGTCTTCGTAGCGCTGGTCGCGGCCTTCTGTCCAAGCAATATCACCGCCGGTACGAGTGACCACAATAACGGTTTTTACCGTGTGGCGACCGTCGTTTTTAAGCGCCGCGTCGACGTTCTTTTTAAGCGGGATTTTGCGGCCGGCGCGAAGGCCTTCATCGGCGGTAATCACGATGCTGGATTTGCCGTTAACCACTCGGGAGGCAACTGCTTCTGGTGAAAAGCCGCCAAAGACCACCGAATGGATGGCGCCAATACGGGTACACGCCAACATAACCACGGCGGTTTCGACGATCATCGGCATGTAAATGGTGACAACATCGCCTTTTTTAACACCCTGGCTTTTCAGCACGTTGGCAAATTTGCACACTTGCTCGTGCAGTTCGCGGTAGCTGACATTGCGGGAGTCCGACGGGTCATCGCCTTCAAAAATGATGGCGGTCTGGTCGCCACGGTTTTCCAGATGGCGGTCCAGGCAGTTGGCAGACGCGTTCAGTTCGCCATCTTCAAACCATTTAATAGACAGCGCATTATAATCGTAAGTGGTGTTTTTGACTTTGGTAAACGGCGTGATCCAGTCTACGCGCTTGCCATGCTCGGCCCAGAACTGATCCGGGTTCTCGATGGACTGCTTGTACATCGCCTGGTACTGGTCTTTATTAATCAACGCGTGTTTTGCCACTTCCGGGGTTACCGGATACACCTGTTTATCAGTCATGTTGCTCCCCTTTTTCCTGGTCTATTGTCATTATGGTTTTGAAATTCAGAGCGAGCGAGCCTAACGGCCCGCCATCGGGATACCCATAGTTCACTACAGTTCACCACGCCGATGGCCTTTTGTTGAATTAGACGAACGTACTATTTAACGTGAACGTGTGGCAAAGTTGCAAAAAATGGCACCATTAAGGCGATAAATTGCGAGGCTTTAAATCTGGTCCCAAGAACCCACTATAGCACTGGGAGCAAGGCCCAGGCCGGTCATAAAATACTCTATTCCGGGGGGCGCCGACGCGCTGAACAGCGCCTGCTGCAAAGGCGCTGACGGCATGCCCGACTGCAACTTCAATGTGAGCGCTTGCGGGTGCGCTGATTTTAAGGAGACGAGCAACTGCTCTACCCTGCGCGCGATGGCATCACCACTGTCGACCCAAAACTGCACACCGGGCGCTGCCTGCTTCAAGGCAGGCAGCAGCAGTGGATAATGCGTGCAACCCAGTACCACCGTGTCTACCCCTGCGAGCTCAAACGGAGCCAGAACCTCAGCCAGCTCTGCGTGCGGCAAGGGCTCGCCCCGCGCCAGCCCTTCCGCCCAATGCACCAGATTTGGGTGCCCAATACGACACACTTGGCAGTCAGCTGCGTAATCCGCAATCAGCTGGTCCAGATACGGCCTTGCCACAGTGGCCGGCGTAGCCAGTATCCCGATACGACGATTGACACTGATCGCCACCGCTGGTTTGATGGCTGGCACCACACCCACAACCGCCTGCGATACACATTGGCGCAACGCGGGCAATGCCACTGTGCTGGCAGTGTTGCAGGCTATAACCACAATCTGGCAATCAAACTGCGACAGGGCGCTGGTTACCAGATTGCAGGTGCGCCTTATGACCTCCGCTTCGGGTTTGTCGCCATAGGGAAACCCTGCGTTGTCCGCCAGATACACCAGAGGCAATTGCGGGCACAGGCGTCGAATGCTGGCCGCAACGCTGAGCCCGCCCACACCAGAATCAAACACCAGTACACTGGGGGGCGACGCTTCGTTCACCGATTCGCCCTGCCCGCAATGTCCGCCAGAATTTCCTCAGACATATCATGAATCAGCTGCCCGGAAATGGTGGTTAATGGCGGTATGGGTGGCGTGTGATTTGGCACAAACCAGCCTGCGTCTGCCAGCTCATCCTGCTGCAAAACCAGTTCGCCACTTTCATAGTCAGAAAAAAAACCGGCCATCAGTTGATGGGGAAACGGCCAGGGCTGTGACAATCGATAGCGTATATTGGACACCTGCAAACCGGTCTCTTCCTTGACCTCGCGGGCCACCGCTTGCTCCAGGCTTTCGCCGGGCTCAACGAAGCCCGCAATCAGGCTGTACATGGGCCTGCGCGTGCGGGACGAACGTGCCAGCAGCATGCGCTCGCCGCGGCGGATAACCACAATCACGCAGGGAGCAACCCGCGGATACCAGGGTATTTCACACCTTTGGCACCAGCATGCGCGCTCGCGGGCGTGAATGACGGTGGCCGTGCCACAGCGTCCGCAGAACCGGTGATCGCGCCACCAATGCGCTAGCTGCACCGCGATGCTGACCAGCGCTACCGGGGCGTCATCGGTGTGCAAAATCACGTCGCGCAACAACAAGGGCTCCAGGCCCGCCAGGGCGCCGTCTGTCTGATTGACCACGAACAGCGGCTGGTCCTGGAACTGACCCAACGAAACCGCACTGGCGGACAGCGAAGCGACCTCATCGGCGGCCACCGCCTGCAACCACCCATTGGCGGGCTTCAGCACCATATCGCCGCTTACTCGCAACACCCAGTCACCAGTTTGCAACGGCTGTGGATCCCAACCGGCAACCCAGTTTGCTTCAAGCTCGCGACCGCTTTGCTCGCAGGTACGTTGATAGGCTGGAACATTTTTCTGAGACATGACTGAAACCCAATCCTGATATAGCACCGATGCGTGATGCTCGCGCCGGCTCTGAAGTTGTTAACTTTAATGTATCATAGCGCCTGCGGCCAAAGCACAGACAGCGCCTGCACCGTCAGCACAGAATGACGGGCCGCTTTGACCCCGCGCGCCGAGCCGGTAAACTCGACAGCTGAATTTCTACGGAGCAACACCCCCTATGGCATTTTTCCAGGGCATTCGCCGCCTGATTCTCGCCATTTTTCGGAAAATCCTGTTTCTTTGGGTGCGCACCCAGGTTACCGGTGCCACGCCGGAAGCTCTGGGCCTGACCCCGCAGCAGCCAGTGTGTTACGTGTTGCAGTACAGCTCGCTGTCCAGCCGCTTGGTGTTAGAGCAAGAAGTTCTGCGCGCAGGCTTGCCTCACGGTACTCGCAAGAAAGCGCCGAAGCCTGCTGCCGTACCCTGGTTTGTTTTTCTGTACCACCGCGTGGGCAGGCTTCTTCGGGGCGGGCGCCAAACGCCGGTAGCCACTGACAATTTCAGGGCGGTGGTTCGGCACGCTATCAAAAACCCCGATCAGGATTGGCATATTGTTCCGGTATCGCTGTTCTGGGGGCGCTCGCCCGACAAAGAAAAGTCGCTATTTAAACTATTTTTATCAGACACTTGGTCGGTGGCAGGCCGCTTGCAAAAGTTTTTGATCATTCTGGTGAACGGTCGCAACACTTACGTGCAGTTCGACAAAGCGCTGCGCCTGCAGCCGCTGCTGGAGGAATATCGCAACAGCGAAGAACTGGCCAGTCGCAAGCTGGCGCGGCTTCTTCGCACTCACTTTCGCCGGGTTCGCCAGGCCGTATTGGGACCAGACCTGTCGCACCGCCGCACGCTGGTCGAAGATCTGTTGCGCACACAGGCCGTAAAGCAGGCCGTCCGTGACATGGCCGCGCAGCAAAACATGGCCGAAGACAAAGTGCAGCTTAAAGCCTACAAATACGCTGACGAAATCGCCGCCAACATGTCGGTAGCGACCGTCCGCGTTATGGACGTATTGCTAACCTGGCTGTGGAATCGCATTTATAACGGCGTTTCGGTGAATAATATTCAAGTAGTCAAAGACGTTGCCCGCGACAACGCGGTTATCTACGTACCCTGCCACCGCTCCCACATTGACTACCTGCTGCTGTCATATGTGCTTTACCAGAACGGCCTGGTACCACCGCACATAGCGGCGGGTATCAACTTAAACATGCCGCTAGTAGGCCCCATATTGCGCCGCGGCGGCGCCTTTTTTATGCGCCGCAGCTTCCGCGACAACCCGTTGTACGCCACCGTGTTCAACGAATACATGCACGTGATGCTAACCCGCGGCTACTCCGTGGAATACTTTGTTGAGGGCGGCCGCAGCCGCACCGGCCGAATGCTGCAGCCACGGCCCGGTATGCTGGCGATGACGGTGCGTAGCTTTTTGCGCAATCACCAGAAGCCTATCGTGTTTGTACCGGTTTACGTGGGCTATGAAAAAGTGATGGAAGGCCGTTCCTATCTGGGCGAACTACGGGGCAAAAAAAAACCGAAAGAGAGCGTGTTTGGCCTGGCCAAAACCGTACGCAAACTCAACAAGTCCTTCGGCCGGGTTGCCCTCAATTTCGGCGATGCCATCCCCTTGGCCGAGGTGCTGGACCACACTCAAAGCGACTGGCGCGAACTGTCCTATGGCGATGAGTACCGGCCACCCTGGCTGAACCAGGCCGTCAGCGCTTTGTCTGCGCGAGTCGCGCAGAACATCAATGCGGCGGTCGCCGTTAATCCCATTGGCATGACCGCGACGGTGCTACTGGGAAACGAGCGCCCTGCTATGGGTGAAACCCAACTGATTCGGTTGATGGACCAGTGCGCAGACCTTCTGCGGGCCTGCCCCTATGCCGACACGGTCACCCTGCCCGAAGGCAGTGGCAGCGACTGGCTGGCGTATTCCGAAGCCATGGGACTGGTGGGCCGTCAGCCGCAAAAGCTGGGGGATATTATCGTTCTGCAAGGCAGCAACGCGATCCTGATGACCTATTATCGCAACAACATTCAGCATCTGTTTGCCCTGCCCTCACTGATTGCCTGCCTGTTCGAAAACCGCCATTCACTGACGCGGGAAAACATCGTGTCTCTGGCCAGCATCGCCTATCCCTATTTGCAGAACGAGCTGTTCCTGAAATACCAAGGCGTTGAGCAGGTCACCCATATCATTAACCGCTGGCTGGACGTTCTGATCGCCCAAGGACTGTTGCTAAAACAAGAAGACGGGCGGATTGCACGACCGGTTGACGGCACTGATGCCACGGTACGGCTCCGCTTACTGTCGCGGTTTATCATCCAGACGCTGGAGCGCTATCACATTGTGGTGGGCATATTACGCCGCTACGGCTCAGGTAAAATCACCACAGAGGCGCTGGAGGAGCAAAGCACTCTTCTAGCCGAGCGCATGTCCATTCTGTTTGGTCTGAATGCGCCAGAGTTTTTTGACAAGAACCTGTTTCGTCACTTTATCAGCGCATTACAGAGTAACGACGTGATTAACACCGACGAACACGGGGTGATTTATTACGACGACAGTCTGGACGAGGTCGCCAAAGATGCCCGACTGGTGCTCAGCGTAGAAAAACAGCTGGCCATTGAAAATGTTACCCGCATGGGGATTTAAAAGCACAGATTCAAGGTAAAGCTCGCAAGCTGTAGATATCGTAGCGACTGCTCTTACCCTCTACCCGTGTGGTGGGTGTGGCGCCCTCTATTGCCGGAGCTTTGCGCGGGCGTTTGACCACCACACGGTAACGCGCGGCGTTTAGCGCCAACTGAAGCAACTGTGGCGTGTCGTCATCCTGCCCCACCAGATGGCGGAACACCTGCATTTCTTTTTTCACCAGAGCGGTTTTATCCTGGTGGGGAAACATTGGGTCCAGATAAATAACGTCTGCCAACGCGTGTTCCGGCTCGGCGGATTCGGCCTGGCTTAGAAAATCGAGACTGCTGCCGGCGCGCAGGTCCATGCGCGCAACCACCGGCGCGCACTCAACGTTGAGTGCCGCGCGGACCAAGCCGTCTTGCAGCAAAGCGTGAATGACGGGGTGGCGTTCAAACAGAGTCAACCGGCAGCCCAGGCCCGCCAGAATAAACGCGTCTTGGCCCAGACCTGCAGTGGCATCCAACACGTGCAAAGGAGTGCGGGTTTTATGCAGACCCACAGCACGCGCCACCAGTTGCCCGGTGCCACCGCCGTGTTCGCGACGAAAACCCATTTTGCCGCTGACGAATTCGACCCGAACGGGCCCCGGTGCGCCCTTACCCGTCAACTGCAAAGCTAGCCCTTGCTCATCCAGGGTCACCAGCAAAGGAACGCTTGTTACGCGGCGCGGATCTGTAGCGGCTACCAGCGACACGCCGAGCTCTGTCGCCAATTCCTGCGCACGGTGCTTATCGCCTAGTGCCGAGCAGGCTACGGCCAGATTTACAGCCAGATTTGCAGCTAGAGAAACCTGCATTACTCGCGACCGGGCAGTTTTTGCCACGTTACTTCGTCGCGCAGGTACACAGGCTGAGCCTGCTGTGCCGACACACCGGCACCCGCGGCAAACTGTTTGGCGGCCAGGCGGGCAACGCACGCAGCTCTTGGCACCAAATCAATGCTGGGCAAGGCCACCAACGCAGAGGTCACAGCTTCGGGCATCTGTTCACTCAAAGCCCAGCCGGAACCCGCACCAAGCCAATCGGCGTTGTCGGCTCTGGCATGAGCACCTTCAACGTCGCCGGCAGAGCTTTCTGCTGCCGGCATTGCCAACGCAGATGGGGCGCACACACGCTCTTTTCCGAGCAGTACCGGTGCGCTATCAAGCAGCTGATAACAGCCCCAATATACCTCGCCCATACGTGCATCAAAGGCCACCGCCACGCGCTGGCCTTGAGTGGCGCCAGCCTGGGTCAAGGCATCCAAGGCCACGGCCGCCAGCGATGAAACCGGTATGACCGGTATATTCAGCCCCCAGGCCAGGCCTTGCACCACGCCGGTGGCAATACGCAACCCGGTAAACGACCCCGGCCCGCAGGCGAAAGCAACGGCATCAAGATCAGCAGGCTCCAGCCCGTGTTCCTGCAACAAGCTGCGAACCATAGGCATCAGCAAGCGGGTATGGCCCCGTGGCGCAATTTCAAAACGCTCATAGGCCAAACCCGCTTCTGCACTGCCCAGCCAGAGAGCCGCCGAGCAGCCTGCAGCCGAGGTGTCCAGTGCCAGTAATTTCATTTGCTTACTTCAGCTTGGCGCTGATCTGGGCGCGAATATCGTCCAGACTGCCAATGCCTTCAACTTGAACATAACGTGGCGCGCTGTCTGCATTTTTGGCAGCCCAATCCTTGTAGTAACCGATAAGCGGAGCGGTCTGCTGGTGGTAGATACCGAGGCGTTTGCGCACGGTTTCTTCAGTATCGTCTTCGCGCTGAATCAACGCTTCGCCGGTTTCGTTGTCTTTGCCTTCCACTTTTGGTGCATCGTACTTGATGTGATAGATGCGACCACTGCCTTCGTGCACGCGCCGGCCTGACAGGCGGTTAACAATTTCTTCATCGGCAACGGTAATTTCAACCACATAATCTATGGCAATACCCTGATTATTCAGCGCTTCAGCCTGAGGAATAGTGCGCGGAAAGCCGTCGAGCAAAAAGCCATTTTTGCAATCCGCTTTCTGGATACGCTCATCAATCAAAGCAATGATGATGTCATCTGACACCAAGCCACCCGAGGCCATTACTTCTTTGACCCTACTGCCCAGATCCGACTCGGCCTTGACCGCGGCGCGCAACATGTCGCCGGTGGAGATCTGAGGAATATCGAACCGCTCTGTTATGAACTGAGCCTGTGTACCCTTACCGGCGCCCGGGGCGCCCAACATAATGATGCGCATAGTTTATGCTCCTGAAATGATGACTGAATTGAAAAAGCTATGGCAAAAACAGGTGCTTTTGCCGCAGCCTCTCGACTTTTTTTACCCGAGTAAAGGCTCGATAGTGGCGCATTATACGAAGTCGAGCCGGCAAGCGAAAGCCGACCTCAGTATCATGCCCGTTTGTATACAGTGGAATACCGAAACGAAGCCTTCCCTGGCCCTGTAGTGCTTAAAGTGCTAAAGAGTATTAAAGAGTGATGAGAAGAGCTTTAAAGAGTAATTAGGACTGATCAACCGTGGTCCGCGCTGTTAACTTAACGCCGCCGCCATAGCGTCAAGATCATCGGCCACATCGGCAACTTCCCCACGGGCCTGTTCCAGATCGCTCTGCTCCAAGCCTAGCTTCACGGCCAGAGCATCGGTATCGTCGGGAACAAACTCATCACCAATACCGATGTCTTTAAGAAGAGCGTTTGCCAGCATCACTGCATTCACATAAAGCTGATGCTCGCCGTTGTATTCGCCGCGCTGGTGCATGGCAGCCGCCTTTATAACCGGCCCCGGCAAGTTCCACAACCGATGCAGAACACCACCGATGGTGCCATGGCCCACCGCCATCATGGATGGGTCAGAGCCGCCGAATATCTGCTGCTCCAATTGCTGCATACTGGTTTCTGGTTCGGCGTCACGCAACTCGCTGAGGCGAGCGTACTGTGCTGGAAACAGGTGCGCGATAAGCAGCAGCCCAAAATTATGTAAAAGCCCACACATGTAGGCCATACCGGATTCGGCACCGCAGCGCCGGGCCAGGCTGGCGCTCAGAAAAGCACAATACAAGGAATGGCGCCAAAATTGATCGATCCCTAACGGGCCCTCACGAGGCACATCAAAGGCTTTTATTGCGGCAATGCCCATCGCCACATGGGCCACCCGTTCAAATCCCAACACACGTGCAACCGCATCTTGCACCGAATTGATCTGGCCGCGATAACCGAACAGCGCCGAGCGGGCGTAACGTAGCAGCTGTGCAGTCATGCTGGGGTCTAGCTCGATCACCTCGGCCAACTGTTTTACCGTCGCCTCGGGCTTAGCCGTCAGTTCCAGAATGCGGAAAGCCAAAGCCGGCATCGGCGGCAGTCGATACAGCTTTTGCAGTTTGGCAGCAATCTGATCCAACGTTAGCTGGTTTATGCTGACATCAGGCGCCAGCCCTGTCGCCAACCCTGTTACGAGAGGCCCTTTGCGGGCGCCAGCCAAAGCCAGGCGCAGACAACGCCCCTCCAGCACCAAAAGCCGGCAATTGGAGCCACTGGCTAAGAGCGCCCGGGGCAAGTCGTCTAACTGGCTGTCTGCCAGCATAGGCAAATTATAGGCTGCGCCCAGCGGCGGCAAAAAACCCGAATCGCAGTCGTCAAACAAACGGGCAACCTGGCGTTCGGTCAGCACCTGCATCTGACGCCCCGTCAGGCGATATACCGCGGCGAGATCTACCTCGCCGTGCAGGCGGTGGGTGACCATTAGTGCGCCCTTGCTGTCAATCAGCACCGTGCCCGTTATGACCGTCGACAGCGACTGACCGGTGGCGCTGACGGCTGCCTCCAACGTGGTCGCTGGCAGCAAGCCCAGTGCCTGAAACGCAATGGCCTTACGGGCCAGAAACAGCTCAATTCGCGTTGCAGATTGCAAAGTTCAACTCCAGCGATGTGCATGACAAAACAGCAGTGGTGTTCGCGACGCTTTAACCAGTGTTGCGCATACCCGCTGCGATCCCGGCCATGGTGACCTTTAGCGCCCGCTCAACCACTTCCGGTACCTTTCCGTTGCCTTCATCATCGCCATCGTGACCCTCCTTGCTCTCGCTTTGGCGCTCACGCCGTAGCAGTTCGGCCTGCAGATAATGCAGTGGATCGGTATACGGGTTGCGCACATTCATGGAGTGGGCAAATACCGGCTCGTCCGCCAGCAGGTGATCTTGCTGCTTCAATTCCAGCACCCGATAAATACAGCGGCTCAAACGCTGGCGCAAACTTTCACCCAAAGCCCGCAATTCGGGGTCTTCCACCAGAGTCTTTTCATAGTAACTGGCAATACGCAGGTCAGCCTTTGCCAGCACCATCTCCAGCATATCGATGTAGGTGCGGAAAAACGGCCATCCCGCCATCATTTCCCGCAGCTGGTCTATGCGCTGGTCTTCTGCGGCCGCCTCCAGAGCCACGTCGCTGCCCAACCAGGCAGGCAACATCAGGCGCATCTGGGTCCAGGCAAATATCCACGGTATGGCTCTCAGGCTTTCAACGCCGCCGCTGGCTTTACGCCGCGCCGGGCGACTGCCCAAGGCCAGTTTACCCAGCGCTTGCTCCGGCGTAACCTGGCGGAAATAAGGCACAAATTGCGGGTCGTCACGCACCACGTCGCGATACGCCTTTAACGAGCGCTCAGTCAGCCAGTCCATAGTTTCGCGCCAGCTGTCTTTTGGCTGCGGTGGCGGCGCCAACGTGGCTTCAATTACCGCAGTGGTGTACAGCGTCAGACTTTGCACGGCAAGATCCGGCATGCCGAATTTGAAGCGAATCATCTCGCCCTGCTCGGTAATGCGGAAGCTGCCGTTGACCGATCCCGGCGGCTGCGACAGGATCGCCCGGTTAGCAGGGCCGCCTCCACGACCAACCGTGCCGCCACGGCCGTGGAACAAGGTCAAGCGCATATCGTATTCTGCGGCCACTTTTGTCAGTGCTTCCTGGGCCTGGTACTGGGCCCATGCAGCCATCATCTGGCCGGCATCTTTCGACGAATCGGAATAGCCAATCATGACTTCCTGCTTGCCGTCGCAATAGTCGCGATACCAGTCAATCTGATAAAGCTCGGTCATGCTTTGTGGTGCGCCGCTCAGGTCGTTTAATGTTTCAAACAGCGGTACAACCGCCATCGGATACTGCATGCCCGCCTCGCGCAGCAGCAGAATAACGTTCAGCACATCGGACGGCTTACTGGCCATGGAAATCACATAAGAGCCCAACGCCTGCGGCGTTTGCTCGGCCACCACCTTGCAGGTGGCCAGCACTTCCTCCACCGCTTCGCTGGGTTGCCAGTTACGCGGAATCAGCGGGCGGCGGCCTTTAAGCTCGCGCACCAAAAATGCCTGACGCTCTACTTCTGACCAGGTCTGATAATCCCCAAGCCCCAAATAGCCCACAATTTCGGCCACAGCCTCCGCATGGCGGGCTGCCTCCTGGCGAATATCAAGACGGCTCAATGGCAAGCCAAAGGTATGGGCACGGCGAATGGTGTCCAGCAATGGTCCATTGGCGATGTGCTCCAGACCACACTCAACCAGTGAGCGGTAGCACAGCTCCAGGGGTTCGATGAAATCGCTGTTGGCGAACAATATGTCTTTACTGTCGGCCACAACGCCGCTGATGCTGGCTTCAGCCCAATCACGGGTGCGGCTGAGTTGGTCACGTAACCGGCCCAGGATCTGGCGATAAGGTTCACGGGTGTCGCCAACCTTTGCTCGCAGCTCATCGCTGGCCTGCCACATAGACAACTCAGCGCGCAGCGCCGTGATGTCCTTCATATATAGATCCGCAGCCATCCAGCGGCCCAGCAAAAACACCTTGCGAGTTACCTGGTGGGTAACGTTAGGATTGCCGTCACGATCACCACCCATCCAGGACGCGACTCGCACCGGCGTGGCTTGCAGCGGAAGGCCTTTTCCAGTGGCCTCCACCAGCGCAGTATCCAGGCTTTCCAGGAATCGCGGTAACGCGGTCCATAGACTGTTTTCGATGACTGCAAAGCCCCATTTGGCTTCGTCTACCGCGGTGGGGCGATCGTGACGAATTTCATCGGTGTGCCAGGCTTCGGCGATCAGCCGGGTCAAACGGCGCACAATTTCGTCGCGTTCGCTGGGCATCAGATCCTGATGGTCCAACTGCTCCAGGCAACCCGACATGTCGTCGTACTTCATAATAAGGGTGCGGCGAGCCACTTCGGTGGGATGGGCGGTCAGTACAAACTCCACCCGTAAATTGACTACTTGGCGGTGCAGTTCGTCAGCGCTTATGCCGCCGGCTAATAGACGTTGGAACACTTCGGAGAATGATTCCACCATTAAATCAGCGCTGTGACCGCGATTGCGACGGATGCCGTGATATTGCTCAGCCAGGTTGGCCAGGTTCAGAAACTGATTAAAAGCGCGGGTCACCGGCAGAATTTCATCATCGGTCAGCTGGCCCAGTAGATTCACCAGGCGCTGGCCCGAGCCGCTTTCCTGAAGCCGGTCGGCTTTGGCGGCAGCTCGTACTTCTTCAATTTTATCAAAACACTGCTGCCCGGGATGTTGAAGTATACTCTGCCCCAGAAGTTCTCCCAGCATCCTCACATTTTCCCGCAAATCGGGGTGTAATTCAGTCACATTGGTATCCTTTTGTCGTGTTTAAGGCAGCATCCGATTCGTTGCTCGTCAAGGTACTAAGGAACCACTGCCGAAGTCTACGCGGCTTAAAGGCCTCAGCGCTGGCGCTCTACACCTTTCACTGACTGCCAGATAGCGTCCAGCGTTTCCAGGGTTTCGCTGTCCATATCACGGCCCTGGACCCACAACTCAGCCTCGATGGCGCGAAAGCGTGCTTCAAATTTATGGTTGGTTCGCTTTAAAGCGTGTTCCGGGTTTACTTCCATAAATCGCGCCAGATTCACGCACACGAACATCACGTCGCCGAGTTCATCTTCGAGCGCATCGCGTTCGCCGCTGCCGTTACTGGCGATCTGCCAAGCTTCTTTCAGCTCATCAATTTCTTCGTGCAGTTTGTCAAACACCGGGCCGATATCGGGCCAGTCAAAACCGTGGCGGGCAGCCCGCTTTTGGAGTTTTTCAGCCCGTGCCATCGCCGGCAAAGTGCGGGCAATACCGTCCAGACGGCCTGTGGGCTCGGCGTTGTCAGACGCTGGTTTTAATGCCCGCTCTCCCGCTTTGATACGCTCCCAGCTCTGTTTGATCCAGTCCTCGCTCGGGCGGTTATGAGGATCGATCCGGCTTTCAAGGGTGCCTTCAGGGAACACATGTGGGTGGCGTCGAATCAGTTTACGCACCAGATTGTCCACCACCGAATCAAAATCAAAACGCTGCGTTTCCTGCCCGATCTGGCTGTAAAAAATGACTTGGAACAGCAGGTCACCCAATTCATCTTCCAGGTGGGGATAATCCTCGCGTTCGATGGCGTCAGCCACTTCGTAGGCTTCTTCCAAGGTGTGGGGCACGATGGACGCAAACGTCTGGCGGGCATCCCAGGGGCAACCGGTGTCTGGATCGCGCAAGCGTGCCATCAGGGTTTTCAAGTCGTCCAGCGAATAGCTCATCAGCGTTTTCTCTTAGCTTCGATGACGTTGGGCAGGTTGCGGATCTGGGACAGCAGTTTGGCCAGTTGTTCCAGATCGGAAATTTCTACAGTGACCGTCAGGTTGGCCGTGTTGTCGTCGCGATTACTCTGGGTGTGTAACGCCAGCACATCGCAGCGCGATGCCGACAGCACCTGGGTGATATCGCGCAAGAGGCCCGAACGGTCGTAGGCGTCAACGCTGATATCCACCGGGTATACCGAGGCCTGGCGCTCGCCCCAGCTGACGTCGATAATGCGGTGTGGCTCTGCTTCCGCCAGTCCCATATAGGTGTTGCAGTCCTGCCGGTGAACGGTCACACCGCGGCCAACGGTAATGTAGCCGCCAATATCATCACCCGGTAGAGGCTTACAGCATTTAGCCACCTGGGTTTTCAGCTGGCCCACACCCACAATGCGAATGTCAGATTCGGTATCGTAGGCTTTGCTTTGCTTGCGCAGCTTCAGTTCGGGCTGCTCATTTTTTGGCTCCAGCATTTGCTGGGCCACATTGGCCACTTGGGCTGGGCGCAGGTCGCCCGCGCCAATTGCCGCACACATGTCTTCCGCGCTGTGGTAATTCACCTTTTTGGCGAGCAGTTCCAGATTGCAATCGTGCAATGACAAACGCTTGAATTCGTCATCCAGAATGGTACGGCCGTCGCTGATATTACGACCGCGATCCTGCTGTTTGAACCAGCTGATGACCTTGGCGCGGGAGCGCGAACTCCGAATGTAGCCCAGGTTGGGGTTGAGCCAATCGCGGCTGGGTGTCGCATTTTTAGACGTCAGTATGAACACTTGATCGCCGGTTTTCAGCGGGTAGATCAAGGGCACGATACGCCCGTTGATGCGCGCGCCTCGGCAAGCGTGACCGACTTCTGTATGTACCCGATAAGCGAAGTCTACGGCGGTGGAACCTTGGGGCAGATCAACCACATGGCCCTCAGGCGTAAACACGTAGACCCGATCCGACGTTACCTCGGATTTCAGGTGCTCCGCCAAACCAGACAGATCGCCCAGCTCTTCTTGCCACTCCAGCACCTGGCGCAACCAGTTTATTTTGGCATCGTAACCGGTGGATTTGTTTTTGGTGTCGGTCCCTTTATAAAGCCAGTGGGCGCAGACACCCAGTTCGGCTTCTTCGTGCATCTTCTGGGTGCGAATCTGCACCTCCATCACCTTGCCTTCCGGGCCGATGACCGCGGTGTGCAGAGACTGGTAACCATTTTCTTTGACGTTGGCGATGTAGTCGTCAAATTCATTCGGAATATGGCGCCACAGACCGTGGACTATGCCCAGCACGGCGTAACAGTCGCGTACCTCCGGCACCAGAATACGCACGGCGCGCACATCATACACCTGGCTGAAATCAATGCCTTTTCTGCGCATTTTGCGCCAGATGCTATAGATGTGTTTAACGCGGCCCGACACATCGCCTGTGATGCCGGCGCTGCCCAGCTCCGACTCCAGCGCAGCCACCACCCGTTTGATGTAGCCTTCCCGATTCAGGCGCTTTTCATCCAGCAGTTTGGCAATTTTCTTATACGCGGTTTCGTGCAGGTAGCGGAAGGACAGGTCTTCCAGCTCCCATTTGATATAGCCAATGCCCAGCCTGTGCGCCAACGGGGCATAGATTTCAAATACTTCCCGGGCAACTCGCATGCGTTTTTCCGGCAATGCGTCTTTCACTCCGCGGATGGCGCAGGTGCGCTCAGCGAGTTTGATCAACGCAACCCGCACGTCGTCAACCATGGTCACCAGCATTTTACGCACGTTGTCGAGCTGGCCTTCGCTCTGGCCCAGAACATTGCCTTTCAGGGGATGATGGATAGACGAAATCGCCGCCATCTGTAGCACGCCGTTAATCAGGCCAGCCACTTCGTCGCCAAACTCTTTACGCACGGCTTCCAGCGTTACCCGTTCTTCGCGCACAGCGCGATACAGCACAGCAGCCGTCAGGCTAGCCTGGTCGAGATGCAGCTCTGCCAGCACTCGAGCCATTTCAATGCCGGTGCGGAAACTGCTGGCGCCGGGGGTCCATTGTCGGTCTTCCCGATAGGCCTGAAGGTCAATGGCTGCAGCTCTTTCGCACGCCTGGCGCAGCAGGCTGTCATCCTCAAGTCGGGTCTGCTCGGCCAGCTGGCGCACGCAGTGGGCAATGTCTACTTCACCGCTGCCGGTCACGGCGTAATCTTCGCGAACTTTTACCATGTCGACTCTTTTCCAGATTAGCCGGAATCGCGCTTAACCAGAATCACGCTCAAAAAGCGCTATGGATTCCACGTGAGTAGTATGCGGGAACATATCCATGACACCCGCTTGCACCAAGCGATAGCCATTACGCACCATAACACCCGCATCTCGCGCCAAAGTGGCCGGATTGCAAGACACATATACAATGCGGCTGGCGTTAAAGGCAGTTAAGTACTGGCAAATGTCTTCGGCGCCGGAGCGCGGCGGGTCAATCAGGATTTTGTCGAAACCCTCTTTGGCCCAGCTCTGGCCGGTAAAATCGCCGTGCAAGTCGGCGCCAAAAAAGGTGACATTATCCAGGCCGTTCAGCGCGGCGTTCTCGCGGCCGCGTTCAACCATGGCGTCGTCGCCTTCAACACCGACCACCTGGCCACCACTGCGGGCCAGCGGCAGGGTAAAATTGCCCAAGCCGCAAAAAAGATCCAAGACTCGCTCGCCGGGTTGCACGTCCAGCCAGTCGATGGCGCGCTTTACCATTACCTGGTTGATGCTAGCGTTCACCTGAGTGAAGTCCATTGGGTGAAACGCCAGAGTCAAATCAAATTCCGGCAAGCTGTAGCTCAAACGCTCATCCTGGCGACCTGCAGATTCCGGCCAGATACGGTGAACCGTGTCCGGGCCTTTAGGTTGCAAATAGATGTGCAAATCGTGATTTTGACCAAACACAATCAGCTTGCTGCGGTCGCCGTCGCTCAAGTCTTCCATGTTACGGAACACCATCACTGCCACATCATCACCGCAGGCAACCTCTACCTGGGGAATGAGGTCAAAAGCATCCATGCCGTGCAGCAGTTCGCGCAGCGGCATAATGCGTTCGCCAATACGTGGGTCCAGCACCAGGCAGCGGTCAATATCCGTCAGAAAATTACTGCTCTTTTCGCGGAAGCCAACCAGCACGGATTCACGTGCTTTTACAAAACGCACACCCAGCCGCGCTTTGCGGCGGTAACCCATGGTGTCAGCGCGCAGCGGTTTAACCCACTGCTCGGGCTCGATACCACCAAAATGGGCAAAGTGCTCTTTCAGAGTGTTTTCCTTGAACGCAATCTGCGCCTCTGCGCTCATGTGCTGCAGGCTGCAGCCACCGCACACAGCGGCAAAGTCGCAGGGCGGAGTCTGGCGATCAGGAGCCGCGGTGAGTACCTCAAGTGTGCGCAATTCGTCAAATTTGCTGCGGCTGCCAACCATCTTGGCCATCACTGTTTCGCCCGGCAGCGCGCCGCTGACAAATTGCACTTTACCCTCGTTACGAGCAATACCACGGCCATCATGGCCGAGCTTTTCGACCTCGCAGCGCACAGGTTCCTGGGGCAACACTTTTCTGCGTCTTCTACTCATCAATTC
The DNA here is from genome assembly GCF_023311895.1 of Marinobacter sp. M3C. Classification (GTDB taxonomy): domain Bacteria; phylum Pseudomonadota; class Gammaproteobacteria; order Pseudomonadales; family Oleiphilaceae; genus Marinobacter. The sequence goes on along the minus strand of NZ_CP092284.1, from coordinate 4,294,396 downwards.
TTCTCTTTTTTAATCAGACTCAGGCGCTAGGAAATACGCCGGTAGACAGGTAACGGTCACCACGGTCACAGATAATGCCCACGATAACGGCGTTTTCAAGCGTTTGGGAAAGTCGCAGCGCCGCGGCGATGGAACCGCCAGACGATACGCCGCAAAAAATACCTTCTTTTTCAGCCAGCGCGCGCATCGTAGTCTCGGCCTCGACCTGACCAATATCCATTACCTGATCAACCGCCTTAGCATCAAAAATTTTAGGCAGATAGGCTTCTGGCCAGCGCCGAATGCCGGGTATAGACGCGCCCTCGCTGGGTTGCAGGCCAACAATGCGGACGTCGGGGTTGCGCTCTTTCAGGTAGCGGGACACGCCCATAACCGTACCCGTGGTGCCCATAGAGGCCACGAAATGGGTTACCCGGCCATTGGTCTGCTGCCAGATTTCAGGGCCGGTGGTGCGGTAGTGCGCCAGTGGGTTGTCAGCATTGGCGAACTGGTCCAGAACCTTGCCTTTGCCCTCGGCCTGCATGCGTTCGGCCAGATCCCGGGCACCTTCCATTCCGTCTTCCTTGCTCACCGCAATAATTTCGGCGCCATAGGCGCGCATGGACGCGCGCCTCTCTTCACTCATATTGGAAGGCATAATCAACACCATGCGGTAACCCTTTATCGCTGCCGCCATTGCCAGGGCAATACCGGTATTGCCGCTGGTGGCTTCGATCAGGGTATCGCCGGGCTTGATGTCGCCGCGGATTTCGGCTTGTTGGATCATGCTAATCGCGGGCCGATCTTTGACCGATCCGGCCGGATTATTACCTTCCAGCTTGGCAAGGATGACATTACTGGTGTCGCCTGGCAGGCGCTGCAGGCGAACCAGGGGGGTTTTACCAACATAATCTTCAATGGTTGGAAAATACATAATGAGTCCCTGTGGTACACTTTTGGGGTTAAATCATACGCCTTATAGTGACTCCAGCCCAATACAGCTTATTGCTATCGCAAGAGCCTGGGGTTATAGCTACGAAATACGTTAACGACTGCCGGCAACAACACCCGTCGGGCGCAAACACCGAACCAACACACTGATGCCCTTAGTACGCGGGCAAAATGCCATTTTCAGGAGTTGTTTATGGGGCGCTGGGATTTTACCAACCGAGGTATTCGTCACTGGGGCATTCGCAACAAGGTACTGATGGCCACACTGATGCCCACGCTGGCTACCACTTTGCTGCTAGGCCTGTTTTTCAGTTCAAGTTGGGTTAACCAGATTGAACGCCTGCTGCGGGACCGCGGCGAAGCCTTGTCGCGGCAACTGGCGGCGGGCTCAGAATACGGCCTGTTTACGGCCAACCGGCACTTGTTAGACAGCCTTTCCAACGCCTTACTGCAAGAGCAGGATGTGCGTTCCATCAGCTTTTTCGACAGCGCCGGCGAGCGTCTTCTGCACACCGGCCCAGACACCCACAAACGCGATATCGCCGAGCTGCTGCAGGATCAGGTCGCGCAGCAGCTGCCGCGCCAGCAGAGCACCTTTTTCATTACGCCGGTTACCCTGCAGGACCTGATGATCGAGAATCTGCTCAATGCCAATGGCGAGGCTGATGTGCCCAGTGCCCAGCAAACTCTGGGCTGGGTAGCCGTGGAGATGTCCCATATCCGCACCGAAAAAGAAATCTACAAAGCCCTGCTGATTTCCCTGCTTTTAGTCCTTTCCGGTGTGGTGTTCAGCATGCTGGTGTCGTTGCGCCTGAGCCGAGCTTTCACCAGCCCGGTTTATAAACTTAATAAAGCCGTTGCCGAGCTTAAAGAGGGCAAATTGGAAACCCGGGTTTGTACTCGAGCGGGGCCCGAATTTCAACAGCTTGAGTCCGGCCTGAACGCCATGGCGGCCGCCTTGAGCAAGGCCCAGGCCGACATGCAGAAAAACGTCGATCAGGCCACCGAAGACCTGCGTGAAACGCTGGAAACTATTGAGATCCAAAATATTGAACTGGATTTTGCGCGTAAGGAAGCGCTGGAAGCGAGCCGTATAAAATCGGAATTTCTGGCCAATATGTCCCACGAAATCCGTACTCCACTCAACGGTATTATCGGGTTCACCGAACTGCTGTTAAAAGGCTCCCTGGCCCGCCAGCAAAGAGATCACCTGAACACCATTCGCAAGTCATCGGAAATCCTGCTGACCATCATCAACGACATTCTCGACTTTTCCAAAATCGAAGCCGGCAAGCTAACGCTGGACCGGGTACCGTTCCAACTGCGGGACATTGTGGAAGAAGTCATGGTGATGCTCGCGCCGGCAGCGCACGACAAAAACCTGGACCTGGTGACCCTGGTTTACAACGATGTGCCCAACAACCTGATGGGCGACCCATTAAGGCTGAAACAGATTATTACCAATTTGCTCAACAACGCCATCAAGTTTACCCACACCGGCGAAGTGGTCCTGCGTGCCAGCCTGGAAGAAGAAGACGCCGATAATGGCTCCGTTACCCTTCGCGTCAGCGTAGCGGATACAGGCATGGGACTGTCACGCGCACAACAGCGATCATTGTTTGATGCGTTTAGTCAGGCCGACGCATCAACCGCACGGAAATATGGTGGTACTGGGCTCGGACTGGCTATATCCAAGCGCCTGGCAGAGGAAATGGGCGGCAAGATCGGCCTGGAAAGCGAGCCCGGGAAGGGCTCTACATTCTGGTTCACCCTGACCAGCACGCGGGCCAGCCAAAACGATAGCGACAGCCCCCGTAACGGCCTGCGCGGTGAACGCATGATATACTTGGAGCAACAAAAAACCACCGGCCTGGCGATGGAGCACCTATTGCGGGACTGGGGCGTTGCCGTAGAGCGGGTTAGCTCTCCTGGCGCCATGCAAGAGCGCATCGAACAAGCGCAACGAGAGCAGGCCGGCTTTGCCGTCGCGCTGATTGGTATTAATCGCCATCTGCTCAACTCCAGCCAATATCGCAGCCTGGTACACAGTATTGAGGTTGACCGCGATTGTCGCACCCTGTTGCTGACGCCAACCCTGGAAAGCCACGACACCCCCCTGGTGGCCAATGTTAGCAGCCACCTGACCAAACCCGTTCTGCGCGGGGCGCTCTACAATGAACTGGTGTTATTGGTGCACGGTATCAACGCTAACGACCACACGGCCGATCGCGGTTACGGGCCGACCACACCACCGCCAGAACCCGATAGAGAAAGCCTCAACCCCAGGGTTCTGGCGGTAGACGACAACGAAGCCAATCTCAAACTGGTGCTGACCCTGCTACGGGATGCGGGCGTAAACACGGTAGGCGCCGCCAGCGGCTTTGAAGCGCTGACAAAGGCCCGCTCCCGTCAATTCGATTTGATATTCATGGACCTACAGATGCCAGGTATGGACGGCGTTGCTACCACCCAAAGGCTAAGGCAACTGGAAACCGCCGGCTGCCAGCGTGCCGCCATTATTGCACTGACCGCGCACGCCATGAGTGACGAGCGAGGCCGCTTGGCGCGGCAGGGATTCGACGGCTATATGACCAAGCCGGTCAGCAGCCGCCAACTGCTGGACGCCGTCGAACAGCACACAGGATTGGTATGTTGCGACGGCACAGACGACGGCGGTCGAGCTAACGAAGTGCGCGACAGCCGCAGTGCACTGCGGCCGTCGAGTCGAAAAATGACCAGGGAATGCATCAGTATTGAGGAAAGCCTGCGCCTGGCAGCCGGCAAAGCAGACCTGGCCGAAGAGTTATTCAGCATGCTGCTGGAACAAATAGCACCTACTGTAGAGGCCATTGAGCAGCACTGGCAAAGCGGCAACAGGCTGGAACTGCTGGAGTGCGTGCACAAGCTGCACGGTGGCGCCCGCTACTGCGGCGTACCGGAAGTTCGGGCTGCTGCCAATCAACTGGAGACCGCGTTAAAAACGGCTGACAGCGATATTGACACCCTGACCGATCAGCTGTTAAAAGCATTGAAGCGGCTATTGAACTGGGGCGACAACACTCATTGGCAGTTACTCTTCAGGCAACACGGAAGCCTTACGCACTCTTAAAGCTGACGCATTCCTAACGCTGACAAGCGTTATCAATCAGTGCTTTCATATCCCGCACTGCTTCTTTCAGGCCGGTGAAGACCGCCCGGGAGATAATAGCGTGGCCGATATTCAACTCGTTAATCCCGGCAATCGCTGCCACCCGCTCGGTGTTGTGATAATTCAGACCATGGCCGGCGTTAACCACCAAACCCTTCTTTCGAGCGTAGATGACCGCTTCCACCAATACTTTGAACGCCGCATCCGCAGCCGCGCCGCTGGCCTCGGCGTACTCGCCGGTGTGCAATTCAATCACCGGCGCGCCACAGCGCACGGCGGCATCAATCTGAGTTTTGTCCGGGTCAATAAACAGGGATACTTCCGCACCTATGGCCGCCAGACGTTCGCAGGCTTTGGCAATGCGAGCTTCCTGGCCCTCGACGTCCAAACCACCCTCGGTGGTCAGTTCTTCACGCTTTTCAGGCACCAGGCACACGCAGGCCGGGCGGATTTGTTCGGCAAAATCCAACATGGCGTCAGTCACCGCCATCTCAAGGTTCATTTTGGTCTGCAAGGTATCGCGCAACAGCAGAACGTCACGGTCTTGAATGTGACGGCGATCTTCCCGCGGGTGAATGGTTATGCCGTCGGCGCCGGCTTCTTCCGCCAGCAATGCGGCCTGTACCGGATCGGGATACCGTGTGCCGCGGGCCTGACGCAAAGTGGCCACGTGATCAATATTCACACCAAGCAATACTCTGGAGTTCATTTTACTGCCCCTGACTGGATAAAAAGTTGGCGGCTGTGCAACGGTCGCCCCTGTAACAAATAGTCTACCAGCGCACGCATCACTCGCTTGGCGATGCGGCGCGCTTCAATTTCACTGTAATCATTGGCGGCCAGCGCAAGCAGCGCATCGCCAGGAAGTTTTTTCACCCGCACATCGGCACCCGGGCGTTCAACAATACCCTGCTGCGGATGATATCCGTAAAACCAGCCTGATTGCACCGGCGCACCGCTATCGGTCGCCAGGTCCCAGGCAAAATCGTACCCCAGGGCCAGCGCCAGACTGCGCTCGAAACGCCGCAGCACTGGTTCCAGCTCAGCAGCAGCGGCCAGTTCGGCCATGGCATCAAGATAGGCAGCAAATAACAACGGATAGGGGTCAGCTGCGGGGAGAACGCGCTGCAGCAATTCATTAAGATAAAAACCGCTGAACAACGCTTGCGATTGCGCCAGAACCGGCGCTGGGCGAACGTCTACCTGGGTCAGGGTTTTCAGGTCCCCGCGGCCAACCCAATCCAGCAATAGCGGCTGGAAAGGTTGCAACTGGGCTTTGAGCGGGCTTTTGCTGGTGCTGGCGCCGCGAGCAATCAAGTCAATGCGGCCATAATTCAGAGTGAACACATCTACCTGCAAGCTGCTTTCACGCCAAGGCCGGCGATGGATCACATAGCCCGGTTCCTGAATCACCTTGCCCCTCATGGCAGACTCAGAAGTCGTTCATGCCCAGGCTTTTCAACGCCCGTTCACTGTCGGCCCAACCGCGTTTGACCTTCACCCAAAGCCGCAACATGACTTTGTTGTCGAACATCCGCTCCATATCGATCCGGGCATTCTGGCCAATACTGCGCAGGCGGTCGCCCTTATCACCAATGATGATTTTCTTCTGGCCTTCACGTTCAACCAGTATCACGGCTGATATGTGCAGAGTTTTACCATCGTGCTTAAACTCTTCTATTTCCACCGCCACCGAATAGGGCAACTCGGCACCTAGCTGGCGGGTGATTTTCTCACGCACCATTTCCGAGGCCATAAAGCGCTCGCTGCGGTCGGTAATCTGGTCGTCCGGATAGAAATGTACGCTCTGCGGCAGGAAGCGGCCGACACAGTCTTCCAGCGGTACTAGATTCGTCTCGCGCAGGGCCGAGACCGGGATCATTTCGGCGAAATCGCGCTTGCGCGACAGCATGTCCAGATGCGGTAGCAGGGTTTCCCGCTTTTCCAATTTATCGACCTTGTTGATCGCCAGAATCACCGGGCATTTCAAGCTGGAAAGCTTCTCCAGCACCAGTTCATCGGCGGTGGTCCAGGCCAACTGGTCAACCACAAATACCACCACGTCGACACCTTTCAAGGCCGAGGTAGCTGCCTTGTTCATGTATCGGTTTATCGCCCGTGGTTGTTCTTCATGCATACCCGGTGTGTCAACATACACAGCCTGCACCGGGCCAATGGTTTTTATACCCAGAACCTGGTGACGGGTGGTTTGCGGCTTGCGCGAGGTAATACTGAGCTTCTGGCCCAGTATGTGATTCATCAGGGTAGACTTGCCCACATTGGGGCGCCCTACGATGGCCACAAAGCCACAACGGCTGTCAGGGTCTTGCGGGCGGGTTGTATCCGTCATCAATCGTTCTCCACACCCAGTTCTTTCAGGGCATTACGGGCGGCTTGCTGTTCGGCTATGCGGCGACTGTTGCCGCTGCCGGTGGTTTTGCGCCCCAATGAGGACAGCGCGCAGGATATGTGAAATGTCTGATTGTGGGCTTCACCGTCAACCGACAGAACGTCATAAATCGGCAGCGGAAACTGGCGCGACTGAAGATATTCCTGCAGGCGGGTTTTCGGGTCTTTCTGGGTATCCTGTAAGTCCAGATTCTGCAGGCGCAAATCAAACCAACGCAATATCTGAGCCTGACAGGTAACAAAATCACTGTCCAGATAGATAGCGCCGATGATGGACTCTACCGCATCTGCCAGTATGGATTCACGACGAAAGCCGCCACTTTTTAGCTCACCTGAACCCAAGCGCAGATAGGAGCCTAAATCAAACTCCCGCCCAATCTCCGCCAGAGTTACGCCCTTGACCATGCGCGCCCGCAAGCGGCTTAGCTGCCCTTCACGGGCTTTGGGAAAGCGCCTGAACAAATGCTCGGCGATCACCATGTTTACAATGGAGTCACCCAGAAACTCAAGGCGTTCATTGTTCTGATTGCCAAAACTGCGGTGGGTCAGAGCCAGCAGCAAACGTTCCTGGGATTTGAACTGATAACCGATACGTCGCTGCAAGGGCTCAAGGTCGGGCTGGACGCTCATTGGCTACTCATATCGTAGGCGTGCTTGAAGTGCATCACGGCATCTATGTTACTAATTACCGGCGAGCGCACTTCATAGTCCACCACAATCAGTACCCGGTCACCGTCTTTGTTAACGGTAATACTCTCGGAGCTAAGAGTGCGAACATTGTTCACACTCAAGCGCTTATTAATGTGTGAACGCACTTCCGCCGGCCCCATTTCTGACAATCCTTTGGTATCGCTCAGGCCTTCGAGTGCTTCCTGAATGGTGTAATCATCCATGTACGCTGGCCCAAGTTTTAACAAAAGGGTCAGCAGACTGCCAAAAAACAGAACCATAACCAGCATGACCAACCCGGATGCGCCGCGCTGCCTGTTCATATCTGACCCGTTGCTGTTCATCCCCTGCATTCTCATTAGGTTTTCCATTATTCTATGCCACCCACCCGGCCAAACGATGGCAAACTGACCAGCGACTCCCAGTGCATCCAGATAGCAAAGGCCTTGCCGACAACAAGGTCGTCTGGGACCGTGCCCCAGTAGCGGCTGTCATTACTGTTGTCACGGTTGTCACCCATTACAAAATAGTGGCCTTCGGGCACTTGCCATTCGCCTTCACCGCCGGTACCCAGACGGCCCGTGGTCAGAAAAATATCGTGTTCTACCCCTCCTAGCTGTTCGCGCCTGTATTCGTTGGGCGGCAGACGCGCCACAAATTCCGATTCTACTTTTTCACCGTTTATGAACAGAGTTTTATCGCGGTAGCGAATCTGATCACCGGGCAAACCAATCACTCGCTTTATGTAATTGGTTTTGCGGTCTTCAGGGTAGCGGAATACCATCACATCGCCGCGGTCCGGATCGTCGATGCTGACCACTTTTGAGCCCAGAACCGGCAGCCGAAGGCCGTAAGCAAACTTGTTTACCAGAATGAAATCGCCCACCTCCAGGGTAGGCAGCATAGAGCCGGAGGGAATCTGGAATGGCTCTACCAAAAACGAACGCAGAACCAACACAATGGCCAATACCGGGAAAAACGAACGGCTCAGCTCGACCAGATAAGGCTCTTTTGCGGACGAGTCTTCGTCTGAGGCCACGGCACTCGCTTTGGCGGCACGGCGCGAGCGTAAAAACAGCTTGTCAGTGAACCAGACCAAACCCGTTGCAAAGGTCAGAATGACCAAGATCAGCGGAAAATTAATATCCATTCAGATGCCTACTTATCAGATGCCTAATTTTTGTCGATTTTCTAGTTGTCGATTTTCAATACCGCTAGAAACGCGTCTTGGGGCACTTCCACATTACCCACTTGCTTCATGCGTTTTTTACCGTCTTTCTGCTTTTGCAGCAGTTTCTTTTTGCGACTGACATCGCCGCCGTAACATTTAGCGGTCACGTTCTTACGCAAGGCTTTCACCGTCACTCGTGACACTACCTGGTTGCCGATCGCCGCCTGAATGGCAATATCAAACATCTGCCGCGGAATCAGCTCTTTCATTTTTTCCACCAGTTGACGGCCTTTGTGATTCGCCAGTTCACGGTGAACAATCAAGGCCAGAGCATCCACCCGCTCACCGTTGATCAGCACGTCCAGGCGCACAAGATTGGCCGCCTGAAACCGAATGAAGTGGTAATCCAGTGAAGCGAAGCCTCGGCTGACGGACTTTAACCGGTCGAAAAAGTCGAGAACCACTTCGGCCATGGGCAGCTCATAGGTGAGCTGCACCTGCCTGGTGGTGAAGTGCATACTTTTTTGTACGCCGCGTTTTTGCTCGCACAGGGCAATCACATTTCCCAAATGCTCTTGCGGCACCAAAATGTTGGCTTGCACAATGGGCTCACGCATTTCCTCAATTGAGCCAATATCCGGCAACTTTGAGGGGCTGTCTACCGATAATGTCTCACCCAGCTTAGTGAGCACTTCATAGATAACCGTGGGCGCAGTAGTGACCAGGTCAATATCGTATTCACGCTCTAGCCGCTCCTGAATAATTTCCATGTGCAGCATGCCCAGGAAACCACAGCGAAAACCAAAGCCCAATGCGTCGGAGCTTTCCGGCTCGAAAAACAAGGACGCGTCATTCAGCGTCAGTTTATCCAAAGCATCACGGAAATCGTTGTAATCGTCGGAGCTGACCGGAAATAGACCGGCGTATACCTGCGGCTGAATTTTTTTAAAACCCGGCAGCCTGGAGGTTTCGTCGGCAAATTTGTGATGCACGATGGTATCGCCCACCGGCGCACCGTGAATAGCTTTGATCCCGGCAACCACAAAACCTACATCACCGGCTTCCAGAATGTTGGTGTCGTAAGGCTTTGGGTTAAAAATACCCACTTTGTCCGCATTCCAAGCCTTGCCCGTCGACTTAATAACAATTTTTTCGCCCTTTCTCAGCACGCCCTGGGTCACGCGCACCAGCGACACAACGCCCAGATAATTATCAAACCAAGAGTCGATAATCAGTGCCTGCAGCGGCGCCGAACGATCACCTGTTGGCGGTGGAATTTTCTGGATCAGATCTTCCAGAACGTCTTCCACACCCATGCCGCTCTTTGCCGAGCAGCGCACGGCGCTGCTGGCGTCTATGCCAATGATGTCTTCGATTTCGGCGGCTACCCGCTCCGGTTCTGCCTGCGGCAAGTCCATCTTATTTAGCACCGGCACCACTTCCAGACCCTGCTCAATGGCGGTATAGCAGTTGGCCACCGACTGAGCTTCAACGCCCTGCCCGGCATCCACCACCAGCAGCGCGCCTTCGCACGCGTAGAGTGAACGCGACACTTCGTAGGAAAAGTCTACGTGCCCTGGCGTATCAATAAAGTTGAGTTTGTAAACCTGGCCGTCACGAGCGGTGTAATTCAGCGTCACGCACTGCGCTTTGATAGTAATACCGCGTTCACGCTCAATATCCATGGAGTCAAGCACCTGTTCCGCCATTTCACGGGAGGACAGGCCACCGCAAGTCTGGATAAACCGGTCTGCGAGTGTGGATTTGCCATGGTCAATGTGGGCGATAATAGAAAAGTTACGGATTCGGCTCAGTTCAGTCACAGACAATGAATACTCGTATAAGACACAGGATTGAGCCCGAGGAGGGCCGCTGCCGGATCCGGCAACGGCAAGATTTTACAGTTTACCGGCCGCCATTGCCATTGCTGTCGGCGGCCGGGTTTGAGGAGGTGTTAAGGTTTCATAACCAGATAGAGCGCACGACCCTGACGCACTACGCGCACTGGCACGGCGCGATCGTCGGCCAGATTGCCGGCAATGTTGCGGAAGTCCGCCACCGACGTCACCGCTTTGCGATCGATTTCAGTGATCACGTCATTGGGGCGTATGCCTGCGTCGAAAGCAGCGCCACCCTGAACATCCGCGACTAATACGCCGGCAATGATGCCCTGGGCATTGGTCATGCTAGCCGGCAGCGGCTCAACGCTCAGGCCGAATAGCGACGAAGCACTATCGCCCGGGACTACGGGGCTCTGCGCCTGGGCGTCACGCTCATCCGGAAGCTGACCAATTTTAACATCAATAGCCATTTCGTTGCCGCCACGCAGTACCGTCAAACGCGCTGACTCACCAATCGGCGTGCGCCCTACCATCGGCGGCAACTCAGCTGACAGCTGCAATTCTTCGCCGTCATAGGCCAGCACAATATCACCAGACTGCAAGCCAGCAGCTTCCGCCGGTGAACCACCAAGCACTTCGGCAACCAGCGCGCCGCGCGGACGCTTCAAGCCAAAACTCTCGGCCAGATCACGGTTCACTTCCTGAATAAGCACGCCCAACCAACCACGGGATACGCTGCCATTGTCGCGAATCTGGCGGAACACGCTCATGGCGTCATCGATGGGAATGGCGAAAGAAACCCCCATAAAACCTCCGGAACGGGTATAAATCTGGGAGTTAATGCCAATCACATCGCCGTCCATGTTGAACAACGGCCCGCCGGAATTACCGGGATTAATAGCGACATCGGTCTGAATAAAAGGCACGTAGTTTTCGCTTGGCAGGGAGCGGCCAAGAGCGCTGACGATGCCGGCGGTGACGGTATAGTCAAAGCCGAAGGGTGAACCGATGGCAAAAACCCACTCGCCCACTTTCAAATCTTTCGATTTGCCCACCTGAACGACAGGCAGGTCGTCACCATTTTCAATTTTCAACACGGCCATATCCGAGCGCGGATCCGTGCCAATAAGGCGCGCGGGCAGTTCACGGCGGTCGTTCAAGCGTACAATAATTTCGTCAGCGCCCTCCACTACGTGATTGTTGGTCAGCACGTAGCCATCGCGGGACACGATAAAACCAGAGCCCATAGACTGGATTGGCTGGGCGCGGCCACCGTGGGGATTACCGGAGCCAGGACCACGAAAAAAATCCTGAAAAAACTCTGGCATCTGCTCAAGCTGGCGCTCGTCAAAAGGCAGATTTTGGAAACGGCTTGTATTTTCCGGCGCTGCCGAGGTTGTGCTGATATTCACCACCGCACCGGCATTATCTTCCACCAGTTCTGTAAAATCAGGCAGGCCACGGGCTTGGGTAGCTTGGCTCCATACCACCAGTACCATCAAAACAGTGGCCAGCAACGCAGCCCACATCAAAGAAACGAAATTGGTGGACTGCCTGGCAGCCACAACCGAGGGTGTTTTTGGCATTGAGCAACTCCCGTAATGAGTTCCGAGCTGACCTAAACGGCCAGCGAACAGTATTAGCAAATGTGTGTGAGGGCACTTCCCGTTATTTCAATATACGAGCACTAGAAGAAATTATAACGCTTGGGTAGGGACGTTCTTATTAACCTTCATTAAGTGTGGCTGATAATCACCGGGCATGCGGCGCTGCCAAAGCTTTGCGACTAAAAAGCCCGCGCCCAAGCCAAGGCCAGCGGCCAAGATAGCTACGCCGTCGCTGCCCGGCACCAGCTGGTTTGCAGCCATGCTCGCAGCGACCATCAACAGCAGCGGTAACGCATACACCAATAGCGACGCCTGCAATAGCGCCTGTTCCGCAATGCCCAGAGTGACATCGTCGCCCACACCCGCGTGCAGGCTGTTCAGAACCTGCACTTGATTGGCGCGGCCACCGCTGGCAGCCGCCAACACGCGCTGGCCGCAGCCACTGCGGGCGGAACAACTCTGGCACGCGCTCTGGCGAATGGTTTGCACCCAGACGGTGTTGCCAGACACCGCTACCACTCGACCGCTTTCGGTGATCATCGGCTCGCGCCCTGATGCTCGATCAGGCTTGCGGTGGCGCTATCAACATTAGCACTATCAACCGCAGCGCTGTCAAAACGCACCGACTCTGCCACTTTACGGGCGGTGATCGGAGGCACCTCGCCGACCACCGAGATCAATACCTGGCGACCGTCTGACTGCACCGGCCGCAAATACACCGTGGTAGCACCAATGCGCGATGCACCTGTCGGCATGTCCAAACTAGCAATGTCTTCTACAAACACTGAAAAAGCCGCCAAACCATCACTGAACGCAATCACCTGGCGTTTATCCGATCGCGGCGTAGCCGCAGGCTCAAAACCCGCGGGCACCCAATCCAGCGACCAACCTTGCAAGCGGGTCACCAGCTCGGTGACGGAATTTGAAGGTTCAAGGCTCATGGTACTGGTCTTATTCTTGTCTGCCGTTGTTATCTGAAGCTCGCTGTCGACAATATCATCGGTGATATCAAGACTGGTGAACTGGAAATGCTCCAGGATCTGGTCGTCGGCGTTACGGGTTTGGCTTTTTACCAGCAGGCCGGTCTCTTTTTCCAGCCACAAGCGATAGCTATAGCGGTAAGGATCATTAGCGGTCAAGGCGATTTTTACAGCGGCGTAACCTGCTACGCGGCCCTCTCCCAGCATTTGCGCCTGGTACCAGCGCGTCGCAGGCAATAGCTGATCACTAAACGAATCAGCCAGCGGCCCGGAAGGAATAATAGCATCTAGTATGACAGTATCTTGGGCTGGCAACACGCAAACAACCTCCATGTCACGACGCACAATTTCGCCGCTGCCGCCGTCCTGAATAACCAGTCTTTCCTCAACCATACTGCCGTTGTAGCGGTGAGCCACTTGCATGGAATGCACCTGCTGGCCGCGGCCGTACACAAACACTCCCCGGTAGGAGGTCATGTTCATGGCCGGGCCCAGGCGCTGCAACCACTTGACCGCTTCTGCGCTATTGGCCGTTTGGGGCTGTGCCTCGGTCGACTGTGCCGCAGCCGGCATCCACAACCCCATAACCGTAAGGGCCAGGAAAAAACGCAACCATGCTGAGCCTGCCTGCCCGTTCACGATTTAGTAACCCCCCGCATCGGCGCTGACCAGACGCGCATAGCCCACCGAGCCGCGACCGGCACCCACGCTGTTATGCTGGGCGTGTTCCAGTAGATAACGGTGAATCTGCTGCCGCTGTCTGTCATCCAGGCCCTGCAGCGATACTTCGCTGACCGAAGCAACCGTTGCAGCCGCGTTTGGCTCCGTTGAGGCCGGAGCAGCAATCAGCTCCGGCTCGCCGGCGCTTTGCCAGCCCGAACCAGCGCCAAAACCCACCACCAGCGCCATCGCTATCATGGCCACTGCGGGCCAGTGCCATCGCTGACGACTTGTTGCCCTTATCGCATTGTGCTCTGACGTAGGCGCCCCGCCGTCAAGGCGCTGCCAAACACCGGCACTAACATCGGCGGCCGGCGAAACCGAGTCGGCTGCGGCGCCCGTGCCATGCATCAGGTCGTGAATGTGCTGCCAGCGTTGCCACTGGCCGCGCACCTCATCCTGATCGGAAAAGGACAGCAAACGCCGCACAGCGAGTTCGTCTGCTTCGTCGTCCATCATGGCCGACAGGGTTTCTCTGAGACGATCATCCATGGGATGCAACCTCAATTGCTTGCAGAATGGTTGAGCAAGGGGCCAAGATGACGGTCAACCGCATCTCGGGCCCGAAAAATACGGGAACGCACCGTGCCAATCGGGCATTCCAATATGCGGGCAATGTCTTCGTAACTCAGGCCGTCGTATTCGCGCAGCAGAAACGCCGAACGCAATTCTTCCGGCAGTGCGTCTATGGCTTTATTCAACGCCTGCTGCAACTGGTCGCGCTGCAGCAGCTTCTCTGGCGAGGCGATATCTCGCAGGCGCTGGCCATCGTCGTAGTTTTCCGCGTCTGCCGAATCTGCGCTACCCAGAGGGCGCCGACTGCGCGCTTCCAGATAATTTTTGGCTGTATTAACCGCTATGCGATAAAGCCAAGTGTAAAATGCGCTGTCACCACGAAAACGGTCAATAGCGCGAAAGGCTTTAACGAAAGTTTCTTGAGTAAGATCCATCACTTCGTGGCTATCGAATACATAGCGGCTGATGATAGACGCCACTCGCGACTGGTATTTCAGCACTAGCAAATCAAAGGCAGCACGGTCGCCATTGCGTACCTTGCGCACCAACTGCAAGTCAGTCTGGCTGTCGCCCTGGTCGGGGGCTGTCTGATCTATACTGGACGTCATGGACGGTTTGCCGGCACTCGCTGGTTCGGTGGCCTGAGTTCCGGCCTGCTTGAGAATGGAATGCATCATGCTGCTGCCTGGCGTCCGTTAATGGAGTCTTCGGGAAAAATGACCGCTTAAAAGCGACTTCCCGGTTCTGGCAAATGGACAGCGAGCACAAAGTTTAGTTCAATACACACCCACATTATGGCCTGCGATACCAACCCAATGCCACAATCCTTCGAGTTCGATGTACTGGTGATCGGCAGTGGAGCTGCCGGTTTGACAGTGGCTCTGAATCTGCCACCCCATTTGCAAGTCTGCGTCCTCAGCAAAGCGGCCATCAGCAGTGGCGCCACGCTTTGGGCCCAGGGCGGAATTGCGGCGGTTCTTGACGGGGAAGACTCCGTTGAAAACCACATCCAGGACACCCTGGACGCCGGAGCAGGCCTTTGCCACAAAGACGCTGTGCGCTTTACTGTAGAGCACAGCAAAGCCAGCGTTGACTGGCTGGTTGATTCCGGCGTGGACTTCACTCGCGATAACAACGCCGCTTTCCACCTGACGCGCGAAGGCGGCCACAGCCATCGCCGCATTATCCACGCTGCAGATGCCACCGGGCAGGCGGTATCTACCACTCTGGTGGCCCGGGCCGAAGCACGGGCAAATATCACGCTGATGTCCGGCCGGGTGGCGGTAGACCTGATCACCAATCGCAAACTGTCGCTGCCAGGCAATCGTTGCGTGGGCGCCTACGTGTTGAAACTGGATGACAATCACGTTGAACTGATTCGTGCCCGCTTCACGGTAATCGCCACCGGCGGGGCCTCCAAGGCCTACCGCTACACCACCAACCCAGACGGTGCGTCTGGTGACGGCATCGCTATGGCCTGGCGTGCTGGCTGCCGTGTCGCCAATATGGAATTCAACCAGTTTCACCCTACCTGCCTGTACCACCCCCACGCCAAATCGTTTCTGATCAGCGAAGCTCTGCGCGGCGAAGGCGGGCACTTGAAGTTGCCGGATGGCAGCCGCTTTATGGACCGTTTCGACAGTCGTGCCGAACTGGCACCCAGAGACATTGTTGCCCGTGCCATCGATCACGAGATGAAACGCCTGGGCGTAGACCACGTATATCTGGACATCAGCCACAAGCCGGCAGATTTTATAAAACATCACTTCCCAACCATTTACGAAACCTGCCTGACCTATGGCATTGATATCACCTGCGAGCCAATTCCAGTGGTGCCTGCGGCTCATTACACCTGCGGCGGCATCATTAGCGACCAGCGCGCCAGAACCGATATCAACCAGCTTTACGTGGTCGGCGAAGCCGCTTTTACCGGCCTGCACGGTGCCAACCGCATGGCCAGCAACTCTCTGCTGGAATGCCTGGTGTATGGCCGCGCTGCCGCGGAAGACATTACCCGCCGGGAAGCCGACATACCGGCCGTGCCAGACGTTCCGGAGTGGGATGAAAGCCAGGTTCGTGATTCTGATGAAGACGTAGTCATTTCCCACAACTGGGACGAACTGCGCCATTTTATGTGGGACTATGTCGGCATAGTTCGCACCACGAAGCGCTTGCAGCGTGCCAAGCACCGAGTCGATTTGCTGTCTCGGGAAATTGGCGATTTTTACAGTAATTACCGGGTATCCAACGATTTGCTGGAACTGCGCAATCTGGTTACCGTGGCAGATCTTATTATTTGTTCGGCGCTGCAAAGACACGAAAGCCGTGGGCTTCACTACACCCTGGATTATCCGGCGATGCAGGCAGAAGCCGGTGACACCGTATTGGTACCCACCACTTACCGTACCTCTGCGCCCTGATATCCCAATATGAGTGATATCAGGTAGTACTAAACCTACAACTGACAGGATGCGTTATGTCTGAAACTCAAGTCACTTCCAACTCGCCCGAATTCAAGCGCTTATGGTGGCACAGCCGCCGCGGCATGCTAGAGCTAGACAATCTTCTGGTGCCATTTCTGGAACAGGCATACTGTGATTTGAACCCAGATGACCAAGCCCGCTATGAAAAACTGCTGACCTGTGAAGACAACGACATGTTCGAGTGGTTTATGCAACGCAACAAGTCTGACGACCCGGACCTGCAGCGCATCGTTGAGGTTATTCTGAAACGTGTCCAGCCGAATTGATATCAGACTGCGCCCAACCGGGCTGGTGGGTGCTATCGCCGCCCTACCTTGGTTGGTGCTAGCGGGTTTTGTGAGTTTGCTGTCCACTGATGGCCATGTATGGTTGCTGGCGATGGTTCCTTTAGCTGCCGTTGGTACGTTTTATGCCGTTAGCAGCCATGGCTTGCTGCTAGGGCAACATTGCGTGGTTGGATTGCGCCTTCATGACGGCCAACTGTGGGCCTTACACCACGACAACGCGGCGGTCGCCGTCAATCCGGGCCCTGGCAGCCGCATTGGCGCCCGCTTCAGTGTTCTGCAATTACGCCAAGCCCACAGCAACCGCTATTACACAACGGTATTGCTGCTCAGCGGCGGCCGTGGCAACCTGCCCTCAGACGATGCGCGCAGTTTGCGCCTGTGGCTGAGGCTCGGGCAAAAACCTATACCCGCCACCGTTTGACCCCATTTGCATTTGTTTTGCGGAGCTTGTAATGAGTGATACCACCACCTACCCATCAGTTGACAGCCCAATTGCACCCTCCACTGGCCCCTCCATTGCAAACGGGATAGCAGAGCAACCACTGCCAGAAAACAACTGGGCAGAGCTGAGTGACCGACTGATGCTGACGGTCAGCGGGGCTGGCACCGAGAAATTTTTGCAAGGCCAGTTCAGCCAGAACGTGAGCGAAGTCACCGCGGGTAAGTCCCTGCATGCAGCCGCCAGTAATCGCAAAGGCCGGGCCTACGCCCTAGTGCGTATGTTGCGCCACGATGACGATATTCTGATGGACTTTAGCCGCGAGCTGGCGGATGCCACTGAGGCCGAGCTGCGCAAATATTTGATGCTGTTTCGCGGCACCACTATGGCCCGCCTGGATGACAGCAAAATCATCGGCATCTTTGGCAGTGAACTGGCACAGGCGGTGGCGGGTGACCAGGCTTCGCTAGTTACCGATCTGCGGCAACCCGGGGACACCCTGACCACTGGCCACGGCCATCTTATTTTGCTGGAACCGTCCATCGAAGGCCCTGCGCGCTATGAGCTCTGGTCACCGGACGGCGCCTTACCCGATGTACTCCAAACCAAACGTCAATGCAGCCTGGCTACCTGGCAAGCCGGACAAATTGCCGCCGGGGTGCCATGGTTGACCAGCGCAACCGCCGGCGCCTACGTACCACAAATGCTGAACTGGCAACATTTGGGAGGCGTCCACTTCAAAAAAGGCTGTTACACCGGCCAAGAAGTTATTGCGCGCATGCACTTTCTCGGGCAGCTGAAAAAGAGCCTTTACCGGCTGACCGTTACCGCCGATCCAGAACCGGCCGTTGGCGACGCTATCAGCAATGGCGAACGCAACGTGGGCGAAGTGGTCAATATTTTGCAGACCGGGCCGCAGCAATATCATTTGCTTGCGGTCATTCGCCATGACGCCGCAAACGGCCCACTAACACTGGAAGACAGCGCCGATGCCAACATACAGCTGTGCCCGCTGCCATACGCGGTGCCGGAACGCGAACAGCCGCATAAGACGGCAGATACATAATGTGACAGGCAAGCGTCGCTGAATTTGCTATAAACTAATCGACGATGCGGATACCCAACAGGCCACAGGCCCGCGCTTCATCGCTTAACCGCTTAATTGCTCAACCGGATCTGATCACCCTATGTCGAACATCGCTGACACCATCAAGAACGATCTGATTACTGCCATCAACAGCGACAAGCTGGTACTGCCCACACTGCCCGAAGCTGCGCTTAAAGTTCGTGATATCGCACAGTCTGAAGACTCGGCAATCATAGATCTGGTCAAAGTAATCAGCAACGATACAGCGTTGTCTGCGCGCCTTATTCGCGTTTGTAACAGCCCGTTGTTCCGCGGAAATCGCTCGATCGAGAACCTGAATATGGCGGTAAGCCGCCTGGGTATGACCTACACCAGCAGCCTGGCCATGGGCCTGGCCATGGAGCAGATGTTTCAGGCCACCTCGGATATGATCGACAAACGCATGCGCGCGACCTGGCAGGCCAGCATAGAAGTCGCTGGTATTTGTCACGTTCTGGCCCAGAATTACACACGTCTTAAGCCCGAACAGGCCACCTTGGCGGGCATGGTGCACTTGATTGGCATGCTGCCGATACTGCGCTATATCGAAGACAATGACATCCAAATAAGCGGCATTGTGCTGGATGAAATCATTGCTGAACTGCACCCGCAGATTGGCGCCATTATCCTCAAGCGCTGGGATTTCCCCGCCGACCTGCAAGATGTTCCGTTACTTTATAATCAGTTCGACCGAAGCCCTGCCAAGGCTGATTACAGCGATCTGGTGATGATAGCAAATTTGCAGAGGGTTGCCGGGACCGATCACCCCTGGGCTCAGATGGACTGGAGCACCATTAGCGCGTTTGAACGGCTTGGGCTGGACCCAGACGGAAGTGACGATGAAAACCTGGACGCCCAGATGGCGGCCGCCATGGCGATGCTGCAATAGTTAGTGTTTATTCGGAAACATGAATTTTCAGCCAGTTCAACTCACCTTTGGACGTGGAACTGAGCTGAGTACATTCAAAAAATCGGAGGCGGCTAAATAACGATCCGTTTGGCCGTTACGTTATCAGTTCGTCCAACTATAAGGTTATAGGGGTGCATTTTGTGGCCGGAAAGAATTTCTTTTCGGGCTGGTGATGGTGTCTCAACAAAAAAATGTATAGGCTTCTATCGTCTTAAGACAAGCCGGTTTTCGGAGTAAAACCGGTGTTCACCCAAGGAAGGAATATCTCATGAGCAACCTCATGGTCGCCTGCGTTGGCGACACCCACGTTTGCCCCCTGCACGGCCACGGCAGCAGCCCCATTATTGCGAACGGCGCGACCGCAAGCGTGGATGGAGTACCCATTGCCCGGGTGGGCGATGCCTGCGGCTGCGGTGCCGTGATCGTTCAGGGCTATCCACTGGCCCTGCTGGACGGCCGCCCCCTTGCCCACATGGGCAGCCCTACCTCCCACGGTGGCCAGATCATCACCGGCAAACCCCGTGTCCTATTAGGCGTAGCCACCTTCACGGCACCGGTGGTGGATTTCGCCAAGGCTGGCGCCTTGAACAGCCAGGGCCAACTGACCCCGGAAGCTGAACAGGCGCTGAACAAAGACCCTTTCGGCTTTGTTGAGTGGGCCAAAGCCAAAGGCGCACTGGTAGACGAAGGCCTGGAAGGTGCGACCCCGGAAGAAATCGAAGCTTCGAAGCGCTATTCAGAAGGCCGGTCTGACCTGCGTCCCAAAGTGACCGTTGAAGCCGGCGTGTTCTTCGACGGCACCGGCAACAGCATCGGTAACACCGGTGCCTTTGAGCGAAACGTGGATGAATGCCTGACCGCTCAGGCGGCAGGAGCCATCAGTGAGGAAACCTGCAGCGCTGAAATCTCGCAACTGATGGAGGGGAGCTATCTTAATGCTGAGACCAATGTGGCAAAGCTCCACACGCTCTATCAACCCTTGTCCACCGACACGGTCACCGTAGAGAATCACCGTATTCGCGCGTATGTCTCGGGCGTTGGCACCAAATCCGGTAAAGAGGATGACGCCTGGGCCATGGGCACCGGTATGGGGGAGCGAGGGATTCTAGCCAAGATTATGTTGGGCTGCCAGAACTTAGCCGACGAAATATATAAGGGTGCAGGTACTCGGATAGATAACCTTGTTTTGGATATTTTCGGCTTTAGCCGGGGCGCGGCCACCGCCCGGCATTTTGTGAACGAAGTGCAGGATGGCGTTGGTGGTGCGTTGGGCCAAGCATTTCAGGAGCAGGGCATTGCCTGGCCAAAAAACGTCACCATTCGTTTCTTGGGGCTGTTTGATACCGTCGCAGCAGTTGTAGACGTGCGGAGTGGCGACTTTTCAGCTCACAATGCCAACAATGGTGACGTGCGTGTAAATATCACCCCCGACGCGGCTCAGAGAGCCGTACACCTGACCGCCCGGGACGAATGGCGTTACAACTTCTCTCTCAACAGCCTGCGCGGGCCGGATGGCAGCCTGCCGGGTCATTTTAACGAGTGGGTACTGCCCGGGGCGCACTCCGACATTGGCGGTGGCTACCCCGAAAATTTCCACGAACACATTAAAGTAGTCCAGTCCCGTAAGTTCCTCGGCCACCACCCCAGAGAAAGCTATGAGTACGCAACAGTACTGATGGAGCGCAGGCAGCTGATTGATCAAGGTTGGCTGGGGCCAAATAACCCTGAAGCCACGTTAACGGTTGAAGAAGCCTACCGGCGGAGGCTAAAAGAAGGCGAAGTCGAATTGCAGTTCCAACTCTGGCTGGACCGGCGAGTACAGGCCGAGTATTCCCGTGTAGCCCTGCGGCAAATGTATCGGTTGGCGAAAGATGCGGGTGTGCCACTTGACCCGGTAGACCCTGCCGATCCGGATATCATCTTGCCGGATGAACTCCAATCTATAGCTGCCCAGATCACCCGTCACATCAACGAAGGTCATCCACTGCAATTAATGCCCAAAGAAGAAGCCTTACTTCGCCAACGCTACATTCATCACTCGGCCCATTATCAGACCGCCGGACCACTTTTTCCATTCAAACCCGCACCCGGTGGCGTGCGGGACATACATCCAAACAGGGGGCTCAAATGATGAAAAGGTTCGTGATGTTTGCAACGATACTCTTTATGAGTGTGTTGTCGGGCGGCTGCTCCGTAGCGAGCACTCCCAAATGGGATCGCCCTGTAACGTACGGCGTTCGAGTAGCTGTCCCACGTCATTACGACGCCTGGGTCAAAAGATTACGGTTTGAAGCGACAGGTGAGCGAGCCTGGTGGTGGCCGGTTGGCATCACCAATTGTTGCTGGAAAGATCTGGGGAGAGGCGGTGGCGAACTGGAACCCATGCCCGATTATATCCACGTAACGTGGTTTTCCTTTGCCGAACAGCAATCCTATACCCGGCTGATCCACATCCTTGACCCGGATGCCTTGCGCGAGCGAATGGAGCAGCCAGCACCTGTATACAAGTGGGGAAAACTACACAACTTACCCCGATACAACTTGGTTCTGGGGCTTGCTCCTGGTGGCACAGTCGTCCTATGGATTATGAATTGGGGTGAAACCGCCATCGAAGTGGGACGCTATAAAGCAGTCAAAATAGACACTCACCCTGAGTATTATGAGAAGAGAACTGAACGCTATTTATCGGATAATGGCTCCTATCTCAAGGAGCACGGCCTTCAGCTTGACCGATGGTAAAGATGGTTTTCTACCGGCGCGCGTGGGTGCTGCCCGGGGCGCACTCCGACATTGGCGGTGGCTACCCCGAAAATTTCCACGAACACATTAAAGTAGTCCAGTCCCGTAAGTTCCTCGGCCGCCACCCCAGAGAAAGCTATGAGTACGCAACAGTACTGATGGAGCGCAGGCAGTTGATTGATCAAGGTTGGCTGGGGCCAAATAACCCTGAAGCCACGTTAACGGTTGAAGAAGCCTACCGGCGGAGGCTAAAAGAAAGCGAAGTCGAATTGCAGTTCCAACTCTGGCTGGACCGGCGAGTACAAGCCAAATATTCCCGTGTAGCCCTGCGGCAAATGTATCGGTTGGCGAAAGATGCGGGTGTGCCGTTTGACACATTGAACCCTGCCTTGGAGGAATATGCCCTGCCCGACGAACTGAAACCCATCGCCACCCAGATCACCCATCACATCAACGAAGGTCATCCACTGCAATTAATGCCCAAAGAAGAAGCCTTACTTCGCCAACGCTACATTCACCACTCGGCCCATTATCAGACCGCCGGACCACTTTTTCCATTCAAACCCGCACCCGGTGGCGTGTGAAACATCCATCCAAACAGGGGGCTCAAATGATGAAGAGGTTCGTGATGTTTGCAACGATACTCTTTATGAGTGCGTTGTCGGGCGGCTGCTCCATAGCGAGCACTCCCAAATGGGATCGCCCTGTAACGTATCAGCTCCAGGTCATCGCGCCCCGGCACTACGATGTCTGGGGAAAATCTCTGGAATTGGAGGCGTCCGGCGAGCGAGCCTGGTGGTGGCCAGTAGGCATCACCACTTGCTGTTGGAATAGTCCGGGGTTGAGTAACGGTCCCGAGCTGGAACCCATGCCCGACTATATTTACATCAGTTGGTTTTCACTTGCCGAACAGCAGTCTTACGCCAGACTTATCCACATACCCGACCCGGAAGCCTTGCGTGAGCGTATGGAGCAACCTGCTCCGGTTCAGAGAAAAGGCAAGACCGTCAACATGCCACGTGACACGCTGGTTCTGGGGCTCGCCCCCGGGGGCACGGTTGTCCTATGGATTATGAATTGGGGTGAGACCGCCATCGAAGTAGCGCGTTATAAGGCGGTGCCTTTTGACGATGAGAAAAACGACTACTCAATATGGGTTGATGAATACCTGAAAGAGCATGGCGACTATCTCAATCAGCACGGCCTTCAGCTTGACCGTTGGTGAAGATCATAGGCCAACGAATCACGGGAGAGCTCTAATAGTGAGTTGCTCAGTGAAGAGAAAGTACGGGAGGCTTATTTGAGTATGTGATTGCGTGCAGCTGCCGGCTACCAATGAAGCGTTTTTCATCAATCAGATTCTGCCTGTGCCCGATTAGGTCTTTTGTCATCACACCTCTGTCGGTTTCGACCTCCCAATGCGATGACAGCCAGCAACAGATTGCAAGCGAGCATCGTCCTATTATGCTCGTCAGTGGAGAGATCAAATATCTCCAGCCCATCTTCAATATTTGCACCAAGTAGAAAAGGCATTTGGTCATCTGAGGTGGCGCTCAGGCGCTGGCCGTTTCACAAAGCCAAAAAGAGAAAAATCACGAGCGCTGGGGAAGCGCCCAGTCAATAGCGCCAAGACCCTTGTCACCCAGCCATTGATTGGCCCGGGAAAAATGTTGGCAACCAAAAAAACCGCGATAGGCGCTCAGGGGTGATGGATGCGGCGCTTCCAGCACCCGATGTTTTTGATGATCAATACCGCGACCCTTTTTGTGGGCGTAACTGCCCCAAAGCATAAACACCACTCCCTGGGCCTGCTCATTGACTGCTGAGATCACAGAGTTGGTAAATTCTTCCCAGCCCATACCTTGATGCGCACCAGCACGGCCCTGCTCGACGGTTAAGACGCTGTTCAGTAGCAATACGCCCTGGTCGGCCCAGGCCTGCAAACACCCGTGCGCTGACGGCTGTATGCCAAGGTCACTGCGAATCTCTTTAAACATATTCACCAGCGATGGCGGTGTACGAGTACCGGGCAACACCGAAAAGCTCAAACCGTGGGCCTGGCCCGGCCCATGGTAGGGATCCTGCCCCAGAATCACCACTTTCACCTGTCCCAACGGCGTACTGTTCAGCGCGTTAAATACCTGGTGCACCGGTGGGTAAATGTTCTTACCCGCCGCTTCCTCTGCGGCTAAAAACTGCGCCAAAGACGCCATGTACGGCTGCCTGAACTCTTCTGCCAGCTGTTCCGACCAGCCGCGGCCCGGCAGCAGTTGCTGCGCCAGCCCCTGTAGCGGCGTCATCGCTTAGCCTTCGCTCTTTTTGCTGTCCGCTTTGTGTTCCGGGCGCATGGCCGGAAACAGGATAACGTCGCGGATAGAGGCGGAGTTGGTCAGCAACATGGCTAAACGGTCGATACCAATGCCCTCACCCGCGGTGGGAGGCAGGCCGTATTCCAGCGCCATTATGTAATCTTCATCATAGAACATGGCTTCGTCGTCGCCTGCGTCTTTTTCCGCCACCTGGGCGCGGAAACGCTCGGCCTGGTCTTCAGCGTCATTCAACTCAGAGAAGCCGTTAGCAATTTCGCGGCCACCGACAAAGAATTCGAAACGCTCGGTAACAAACGGATTGCTGTCTTTGCAGCGGGCCAACGGTGACACTTCTTTCGGGTACTCGGTAATGAACGTGGGCTGCATCAGGCGGTGCTCGGCGGTTTCCTCGAAAATTTCGATGTGCACTTTACCAAGGCCCCAGCTGTCCTTCACTTTAACGCCCAGGTCTTTCGCCATCTGCCGCGCAAAGGTTTCGTCCGCCAGTTGTTCGGCGCTGACGTTTTCGTTGTAGCGCACAATAGCGTCAACAACGGTCAGCCGATCAAACGTTTTACCAAAGTCGTATTCAATGCTGCTTTCGTTACCGTCGGCGTCAACCGCCGTATTCACCACCAGGCTGGAGCCTAAAACCTGCTCGGCAATGCTGCGCAGCATGTTTTCGGTCAGATCCATCAGGTCGTTGTAGTCGGCGTAGGCCTGGTAAAATTCGACCATGGTAAATTCCGGATTGTGACGGGTAGAAAGCCCCTCGTTACGGAAGTTACGGTTGATTTCGAATACTCTTTCAAAACCGCCCACCACCAGGCGTTTCAGGTACAGCTCCGGGGCAATGCGCAAGTACATATCAATACCCAATGCATTGTGATGGGTCATAAACGGCCGTGCGGCAGCGCCACCGGGAATCACCTGCAACATGGGGGTCTCAACTTCCATGAAGTCACGATCGGCAAAAAACTGGCGCATGACGGTAATGATTTTTGAACGCGCCAGGAATACTCGACGGCTGTCTTCGTTGACCATCAAATCCACATAGCGATGACGATAGCGGGACTCGGTATCGGTCAGGCCTTTGTGTTTTTCCGGCAGCGGGCGCAACGATTTTGTCAGCAGCAGGTAATCATCCATAGTGACGTAAAGGTCGCCCTTGCCCGAGCGCGCCAATATGCCGCGAACCCCGATAATGTCCCCCAGATCCCAGTGCTTTGTGGCCTTTTGCACGTCTTTGGAGGCGTACACCTGAATTCGGCCAGTCACGTCCTGAACTACCTTAAATGCCTTGCGATCCAGCATCATGCGGCCGGCAATGGCCACAGGAATCGCCATGTCTTCCAACTGCTGCTTGCTATAATCCGCGTATTTTTCCAGCAGCTCGGCGGCGGTACTGTCTCTGCGAAAATCGTTGGGAAACGCATTGCCCTGCTCGCGAATATCCGCCAGTTTGGCGCGGCGCTCGGCAATCAGCTTGTTCTCATCAGGCTGGGCATCGGGCTGGGCATTGTGCATTTGTTCAGTCATTTTGGCTCACTGGGAATAGGAATCGGGTTAGTCCGGATCATAAAAGAGCGGCGCTGAATCAGAGCGCCATTTTCAGGCTGGCTTCAATAAACTTGTCGATATCGCCGTCCAATACTGCTTGGGTATTGCTGGTTTCTACCTTGGTGCGCAAATCCTTGATACGGCTGTCATCCAGCACGTAAGAGCGGATCTGACTGCCCCAGCCAATATCAGACTTGGAATCTTCCAGCTTTTGCTTCTCGGCGTTACGGGCCTGCATTTCGTGTTCGAACAATTTGGCTTTCAGCTGTTTCATGGCCTGATCTTTATTTTGATGCTGGCTACGACCGGCCTGGCAGGCTACAACAATGCCGGTCGGGTTGTGGGTCAGGCGCACGGCCGACTCGGTGCGGTTAACGTGCTGGCCGCCAGCACCGGACGCGCGATACACATCCACCCGCAAGTCCGCCGGATTGATTTCAATCACAAAGCTGTCGTCTACCTCAGGTGCCACAAACACCGATGAAAATGAGGTGTGCCGACGGTTGCCGGAATCAAACGGCGACTTCCGTACTAAACGATGCACGCCGGTTTCGGTGCGTAACCAGCCGAAGGCGTACTCGCCCTGAATATGAAGTGTGGCGCTCTTTATACCCGCCACTTCGCCTTCCTGCAGTTCAACAATCTCGGCCTTAAAACCACGGCGCTCCGCCCAGCGCAGATACATACGCAGCAGCATATTGCCCCAATCTTGGGCTTCGGTGCCGCCAGAGCCGGCCTGAATGTCCATATAGGCGTTGTTGGCGTCCATTTCACCGGAAAACATACGACGGAATTCGAGCTTTTCCAACTTTGCATCCAGCTCGGCAAGATCGTTTTCGATGTCGGCAACCGTGGCTTCGTCGTCTTCTTCAACGGCCATTTCAAGCAGACCGTCGGCATCGGTCAGGCCGCTGGTTAGCCGGTCAATGGTGGACACGATCAGTTCCAGATCAGAGCGCTCTTTGCCCAAAGCTTGCGCCCGTTCGGGATCTTCCCAAACGCTGGGCATTTCCAGTTCGCGCTCTACTTCGGTCAGACGTTCGCTGCGCTGGTCGTAGTCAAAGATACCCCCTGAGCGCTTCAGTGCGCTCACGAAGTTCTTTGATCTTCATAACAATGGGATTGATTTCCATGAAATGCGGACTCGCTCTGGCAAGTGATGATTAAAACAGTGGCATGATTCTACCGGAAATCTGCCGTTAAATCAGCCGCCACAAAGCCACACACAGCGTGCTTTTTTGCGCTTGGCACACACCCTTCTGCCTGACCCACTGATTCAGCGCCGAATTGGCAAGGGTTTCGCAAAAACTGGCACAAGTTTCGCAAGTTCCTCATCAACACACAGTTAAATGCCGGCAAAACTGCAGGGTTTTGCCGCTTTTTATGCGAACACGAGGTGCCCCATGCACGCACAGTCCGAAGCCCGTCACAATCCCGCTCACCAAACCGAAACAGCCCGGCTGCTGCTGCTGGCCAATGAGACTTATAGCCGCTCTAACCAAAGCGACACAGCCTACGCTCAGCGCGTGGCCGCGCGTATCGAATGCCGTGAACAGCTGCAAAGCCTGTTAATGCGGGCACCCGAAAATGCCCAGGCGCAAGGTTTGATGGGCAGAGTGGAGATGGACGACGGCAATCTGCAAAAAGCCCACACCTTGTTTAACACCAGCCTGAAACTGCACCCCGACCAAGCACAGCAATACATCAACCTGGGTTACTGGGCGCTGAAAGTTGAGCGCCCGGCTCAGGCCGAGCAGTATTTTTCCCAGGCGTTGCAGCACGAACGGCAATCTGCTTCCGCATTTAGTGGCATAGCCCATGCAAAACGGCTTCAGAATCAATTTGATGTCGCCTATCTACATTACCGCACGTTGATTCACAGCGGCCACGCCAGCACCAGGGTTTACAGTGCGATGCTGGAGTGTGCCAGCCACCTTAGCGTTCATAACGCTGATCCGCTGCTGCGTGTAGACGCCATTACCTTGCTCAACCAGAGCCACCTGGCGCACCAGAAAATTGGACGCTTTGTCTGTGAGATACTACGCCAGCACTATTCAACAGACACAACAGCACCAGATACAACCGGCGCAATGGATGAGCTGGCCGTTGCAGCCAGCGACGAGCTGCTGCTTCTGGCGTTAAACCAGATCCTTCTGCCCGACCCTGCTGTGGAATCACTGATCACCTCATTGAGACACCAGCTGGTAAAGCACATTGCCGACAGTGGCGAGCTAGAGGATGGGCTGCAACAGCTCGCACTCGGGCTGGGTCGCTACGCCGAACGAACCGGTTACGCGCTGGCCACCGAAGAAGATGAACAGCAACTGGCAGCGACCCTAAACACCAATCTGCGAGCACAATTCAATCAGGGAGACAGCCCGGAGGCTCTGGCCGGCTCGATCATTATCAGCGCGCTTTACGGCGCTCTGTTCCATCAGGATTTTGCCGCCGCGCTGGGGCATTGGAATCTGGTGGATTGGCCGTTGGCGATGCAACCACTGATGGCCGCAAGTTATTACGACCGTGCCTGGGAAGAAGCCGTGAAACAGGATTTTGCAGAGAAAGCGGACGAGCTGCATCTGGATCGCGACGACACACCCCAAGCCTGGCCGGCCTGGACAGAGCTCAACAACAACACTGAAACCAGCCTCCGAGCGCTGATGGCCAACGAATTAGGCCTGCCTGTCGAGCAGCTGCCGGCCACATTGCGGCTGATGGTGTGCGGCTGCCAGAGCGGCCAACGAGCGCTAGAGTTGGCGCGTTATTTAAGCGATGTGGAAGTCATCGCGGTGGACGAATCCTTGGCGAATGTAGCCCGCGGCAGCGCCATGGCCGAGGCGACAAATATTGATAACATTGTGTTCTGGCCATGGTCGTTGGCGCAGCGCTTTATTGCCGACGGCCATCAGGTGCACTGGGTCGAAATAGGCCGCTTGCCCTCGCCAGCAATGGCTGACCTGTCGCTGGCCAACCTGGTGGACCAGGTTGCCGCCTCTGGCGCAGTCGTCCATCTGCACACCGATATGGCCGAGCAAACCCGTGGCGACAAGCAGATACGCCGGCTTATCAGCGAGCACAATTTAGAGCCCCGCCGTAATACGTTGCAGCAACTGCGGCGCATGGTGTTGAATAATCGCTTAGGCGACGTTTGGCAGAGCCTGCTGCAAGATGAAAATTTCTACAGTCTGGGCGGTTGTCACGACCGCTGGTTCCGGCCACAGAGCGAACAGCAACTGAAATCTGTGCTGGCCATGGTCAGTAACGAAGTGCAGTGGAAGCTGGTCAAGGCCCGCGACGAAGACGGTCACAGCCTGGCCACCGGCCCGGTACAGCAGCAGATTCGCGAGGAAGCCTTAGGCAGTCACGTTCAGAGTCTGCTAGGCCAGCAACTGAGCGTGTATTTTCAGCGCCGGCGCTGATTGCGACAACTCTGACTAACGCGAATCAGGAAAACACAACGGGCCTTAGCGGCCCGTTATTCGTTGCCTCTACAAGTAAGGGGAAATAGCTTCACCATACAAGTGCAGTTCTTCGAGAATGTGCCGTTGTTGCCGAGTTATATCTGGCTTCGCCATCAGGCGCTGAAGTTCCGCGCCATATTCGGCAAGTGACAACCAACCTTTCGCTGGCTGGGTCAATCTTTGCTCGCGAAACTGCTCCCAACGCTGCATTTCCTCACCGCTCAAGGTATCCGGATAATTGCGAGCACGATAACGAAACAGCATTTCGGCCAAGCGTTGGTCGGTAAACTGGAATTCGCTTTCGGCAAGCTGCTGCGGCTCCATTGCCAGCGCGCGATCCAATTGCCCACGGTCCCCCGGGCTGAGAAAGCCGCCCGCATAAATCTGTTCGTCCGGATCCGTCAGCTTGGTGTCATAATCACGTTCGAAAGCAGCGGCCACGCGCTGCCCAAAATCTGGCCCTGCCTGGCGCAGAATGGCCAGATGGCGACGCATCTGCTCACCATCGAGGTCCAGCTGTTGCAAACGTTCCGGCGAGAGCGTCGCCAGCATGGTCGCCGGCGCCAATACCGGGCACTTGTTCAGCTGAATCGCCTTTAGCGGGAATCGGCGAATGCCTTCCGGTAACGCAGACTGCGCGGTAAAAACCCGCTCGCGAATCTGCTCAACGCTGGCTTTAATCAGTTCATTAGGATTTTCGCGCAAATCATAAACAATCACCTGATTCTTGTTGCTGGCGTGTTCGGCAACTGGCGCTACCAGCGCGCAACTGCCCTGGCTGGCCGGGTACTTTCCGGACACGTGAAAAACTGGCTTTCGTGTGGAGGTATCCAGCATTTTGCGGGCCGCCTGCTTGGATTTGTTGGCCAGCGCAAATTCAAACAACCGGGGTTGGCGCTCCTTGATCAGTCGCGCCAGCGCAAGCGTTGCGGTTACATCAGACATGGCATCATGGGCTTGGCCATGTTCAAGGCCATTGGCTCGGGCCAAATCTTCTAGGCGAAAGCTCGGGCTACCATCGGGCTTTAGCGGCCATTCTATGCCTTCTGGACGCAGCGTATAAGCCAGGCGCACCACATCAATCAGGTCCCACCGCGAATTACCATTTTGCCATTCCCGACCGTAAGGGTCCCGCAGGTTGCGATACAGAGTATTGCGGGTTACTTCATCATCAAAACGCAAACTGTTATAGCCCACCACACAGGTGCCAGGCTGACTGAAGGCGCTGTTGATCATCGTAATGAATTCGGCCTCGGGATAGCCTTCCTGCGTGGCTTGCTGCGGTGTTATCCCGGTAATCAGACAGGCTTCAGGGGCCGGCAGATAATCATCAGATGGCCGGCAGAAGATAACCAAAGGCTCTTCAATAATACTGAGCTCGCTGTCAGTGCGGACACCTGCAAACTGACAGGGTCGGTCGTGCAATGGGTCGACACCAAAGGTTTCATAATCGTGCCAGTAAAATGTGGGGGTCAAAACCGCAAACTCCTGCAAATAATACGGCGCTGATTCTGACAGAAAATACTGCCCGCGCCCGGTTGTAGCCGGCTTACACAAAAGCACCGGCCATTTATATATGTACAGATCTCATACAATTAACGTAGCACCAATGTACATACGAGGCTTCACTGTTGTAACATCCAAACACTTCCATTTTGCCTGGATTTGCATATGTTACCTGACATACTGATTTGCGACGATTCCGAGATGGCTCGCAAACAGATGGCCCGAGCGCTGCCAACCGCATTGCGTCATCAGGTCAGCTTCTGCCGCAATGGCAGTGAAGCACTCGCCCATATACGCAACAACGTGCCAGACCTACTGTTTCTGGACCTGAATATGCCCGACCTGGACGGCTACGAAGTGCTTGCGCATCTTCGCAGCGAACAGATCGAGCTGCTGACCATTGTGGTGTCTGGTGACATTCAGCCCCAGGCAAAGGCCCGGGTTTTTAGTTTGGGGGCCGTGGCTTTTCTTAACAAACCGACAGCCCCGTCAGCGGTTGCAGGGCTGCTTGCCCAGTACGGCATTTACAGCGAGCCGGAGCAACCTCAACCTTCAACTGCTCCACCTTCGGGCTCGCAGCCGGAGACCGACACCCCGAGCCACTCTGCAAACACCAACCCTGACCTGCAATTATTGCTGAATGACTACCTGCGGGAAATCGCCAATATCGCCATGGGGCGCTCATCAGATCTGTTAGCACGTTTACTGGGTATTTTCGTGCGCCAGCCGATACCGAAAGTGGCTTTTATTGCCAGTTCCGAACTGCACATGACCATCGCCGCGGCGGATGATGAAGCGCATTATTCGGCCGTATGCCAGGGCTTCACCGGAGCCGGAGTTGCCGGCGAAGCTATGCTGCTGTTCGCAGACAGCAGTTTTCGCGAAATGGCAGAGATGCTGCACTACGACAATCTG
Organism: Marinobacter sp. M3C; assembly: GCF_023311895.1. Taxonomy (GTDB): domain Bacteria; phylum Pseudomonadota; class Gammaproteobacteria; order Pseudomonadales; family Oleiphilaceae; genus Marinobacter. The sequence continues at coordinate 4,262,670 of NZ_CP092284.1, read as the reverse complement.
GACGGCCCGGCGGTCAATATTGAAGTGCTAATGGACATGTCCAGCATTTTGTTCGGCGCATTTTTGAAAGGCATTGGCGATCAGATGAATTTACGGCTGGGCCTTAGCCACCCAACGGTACTAGGCCAGCATCGACAGATTGCCGAGCTGTTGGACCACCATTATAATCACGAGCAGCAACTGTTGTGCATTGAAATCACTTACACCATTGAAAACCATAATATTCAATGTGACATGCTTGTGCTTTTTACCGAAGATTCGCTGCCATTTTTGCAGCAACGTTTACAATACCTGGCGGAGTAACGAATGCCATCATTAAACTCGGAAAGCGTAAGCTCGTTCCACTGGATGGCTGACATGGTTGAGTCTGTGGAGGTTGGCCTGGTCGTACTAGACTTGGAGTTCCGCGTGCAGATGTGGAACGGCTTCATGGAGCATCACAGCGGCATGACCGCCAGCAAAATTCACAATCAGGTGTTGTTCGAGCTGTTCCCGGACATCCCCCGCGCCTGGCTCAGCAGTAAAGTTGAAGCCGTGACCCTGCTGAACACTCGCGCGTTTACGTCGTGGGAGCAGCGCCCTTACCTGCTGCGCTTTCGCAATACCCGGCCAATTACCGGTACCGAAGAGTTCATGTATCAGAACCTCACCATCAGCCCGCTATGCGGCCCGTCTGGGAAAGTAGAAAAAGTGTGCCTGATGATCTACGACGTTACCGATATTGCCAGCAGCAAACGGGCACTGGAGCGCGCTAACGATCAACTTGCCAAGCTAAGCATGATCGACAAATTGACGGGACTATTTAACCGCGGCACCTGGGAAAATCTACTGGATGCGGAATTTTCACGCCATCGGCGCTACGGTGGCAACAGCACATTGGTGATGTTTGATATTGACCATTTTAAAGCCATTAACGATAGCTTCGGTCACTTGGTAGGAGATGAAGTGATTCGCCACACCGCGGCAACAACCCGCAGACACTTGCGCCATTCAGACAGCGCCGGGCGTTATGGCGGGGAAGAGTTCGCTATTATTCTGCCAGAAACCGATACTGAAGGGGCTCTCACTATTTGTGAGCGTATTTTGAGCGCCATTTCACGGGAAACGGTCACAGTAGATAGCCACGACATTAGCTACACCGTCAGCATTGGCATCGCGCCTCTCACCGATAATTCAAAAAATTATATGGCTTGGTTAGAGCAGGCAGACCAAGCTATGTACTCCGCGAAACAGGGTGGGCGCAATCAGATTGTTACTTTCTAGTGGCCGTTTTTGATGCTGGTTGCGGCTGACCAGTAACTACTTGAGCCCCAATAATAATATTTGCCATCAGAAACGCAAACCGGAGCGCTGGTAAATAAGCGCTCCGGTTTTTTGCACACTATGACTGCAGCCAGATTATGACTGGCAGACTAGTCCTGCCAGCTCTGTACTGCCTCTTTTCCGTGCTTTTCACGCCACTCGTTAAGCGTCTTGTGGTTGCCGCCACGGGTTTTAACCACTTCGCCGGTGTGCGGGTTGCGATAAGTTTTTTCCGGGCGTTTGGCACGATTACCACCGCCAGTCGTGGCGGTTGATAACGAAGCAATAGACGGATCAATCGCGGCCAGAATCTGCACGACGTCTTTCGGCGATTTATTGTATTCGCCCATCAATTCACGAACTTTGTTTTCAAACGCCAATTCACTTTTCAGTGCTTGATCTTCTTCCAGCTTCTCCAGCTCTGCCGCCAGCTTTTCCATCAGCTGCTTCTTTTGATAATAATCGTTAATTTTCGCCATGAAATTTAAACCTTAAGGTCTGAAGTGCCTGATATGAACGATGACAATATACCAATTGTATGTAGTCACCAAAATGTCGATATCAATAGTAATGAATCAGTAACGCCAAATCAAAGTATTAATGAAATATCCACCGTATTAAAACTTACAATTACTTCAGACTCCAAAACCTCTACCATTTCTGTTAAGGCATTATCAATTGTCACTGATTTCTTAATGACGTTATCGGCAGAGATATACGCTGGTTTTTCTGCATGAAGGTTAACGAAGCCAGCAAAGTAAAACTCCACGGTGAATACTGGCCGGTGAAGGCTCAAATACATAATCTGACGTTACTGTCGGCCCACGGCGACTACAACGAGATTCTTGAATGGTTGCCAGCGACCAAGTGCGCCGTCGCCTGCATGAAACCCTCAGGTGGGACGCCGAGGTACCGGAGCTGGGCGCTTGAGTGGATATATGATCTGACATACGCTCTGTGCGCTTTTTTGTAAGCCTGAACTTACACAACAAAGGGTAAAAGGCTTACAACAAAGCGTAGCGAAATTGGTTACACTTTAACGGTCAAGGATGACACGCTGGCACGGAATGCTAACACATGGAAGAAACCCCACGGAACCGGGGGCGCTCGAAGGAGTCGGGCATACAAGGATGGAATTCAGGGAAGATGCGCCCAGGATGGGTGAAGCCTGATGGATCAGGCCGGGGTCATAGTCACGGGCAACACAGCTGGCAAGGATGTCAGCTGTGCCGTGCGCCCCGTAGCAACCTACTCTCCTATCTCTTGAAGTTGCGCCTGCCCTTTTCGGCTCTGGTTTAGTCCCGTGGCGCCGTGTGGATACTAACCACAACAACCGACGAGAACGTCCGGAGTTAAATCATGAAACGCAGCTCACTGCTCGCTACGCTTACTCTTTTGTTAAGCCTGATGTCCGGCTTTGCCTTTGCTCAGGCGGCGAGCATCAATATCAATACCGCCGACAGCACCAGCCTGGCCTCGCTTTCAGGCATTGGCCAAAGCAAAGCCCAAGCAATTGTGGAATACAGAGAGGCTAACGGCCCTTTCGCCAGCACCCAAGACCTGACCAACGTTAAAGGCATTGGCGCACGAACAGTCGAAAAAAATGCAAACCGGCTAAAGACTCAAGACATAAATAGCCCCAAGGCACCCTAAAAAAACGGGTGGTTGCGATTAAGCAACCACCCGTTTTTTTAACGCCAACCAGCCCCACCTCCGCCTTATAACATTTCGATCGCCATCGCAGTTGCTTCACTACCGCCAATACACAGGGCCGCAGCACCTTTCTTTTTGCCGCAGCGCTGCAGCGCTTACATCGGAGTGACCAAAATTCGCGAACCTATTGAGCCTACGGGGTGGCCCTGTTCAATTGCGCGTTGCGCACGATTGAGGGAGCTGATGGCGTAGTTATCCATGCCTTCTCGAGTATGACCTTTTTTATCGGCCATTTCTTGCGCAAAAGTACCTATCAAACAGCCCGTTTCAGCATCTTCCAAACCGTCAAAAAACATGTGGTCCTGAGGCCATCGCCTGGCCCCATGCGGTAACCACTGCGTGCTTTTAACAACCAATACGGAGCGCTTGACATGGTTGCTATTAACGGAAGCTCGCTCAAGCGTATTTCAGCCCTCAGGCACTGCACAAAAACTTATGGTCTATGGGGCGCAGCCAAGTAGTCTTTGGATTGCATTTCCAGCAAGCGCGACTCAGTGCGCTCAAATTCGAAGTTTAGCCGGCCGCCGGCGTATAGTTCTACGATTGGCACCGCCGCCGAAATAATAACCTTTACATTACGATCGTAGAATTCGTCGATCATATTGACAAAGCGTCGAGCCTGGTCGTCTCTGTCCTTACCCAACAGCGGCACATTGCTGATGATAATGGCGTGGAACTGGCGGGCCAATTCGATATAGTCATTCTGGCTGCGAGGACCGTCGCAAACAGCTTCAAAATCGAACCACACCACGTCATCGGCATGGGCACGGGCTGGAATCTTGCGGCCGTTTATTTCCATCGATTTACTGTGCTTGCCTGCTTCCACCGCCAAATTTTCAAAACTCTTGGTCAGACTGGCATCGGCTTCAGCCCCCAGCGGCGAATGATAAAGCTGAGCTTGTTCCAGCGTGCGTAAGCGGTAATCTACGCCGCCATCTACATTCACCACATCGGTATGTTTTTTTACCAGCTCAATAGCCGGAAGAAAGCGCGCCCGCTGCAGACCGTCTTTGTACAAGCCGTCAGGAACAATGTTAGACGTGCACACCAAAGTAACGCCACGCTCGAACAGACCTTGCATTAAGGTGGCCAGTATCATCGCGTCACCAATGTCGGACACAAAAAACTCGTCAAAACAAATAACCCGGGTTTCATCGGCAAATTTTTTGGCCACAAGTTCCAAAGGATTCTTTTGCCCCTTCAACAGCTTGAGTTCATTATGAACGCGCTGCATAAAGCGGTGAAAATGCACTCTCATTTTGCGTTCGAACGGCAGGGCCTCAAAAAATGTGTCCATCAGATAGGTTTTTCCGCGGCCAACGCCGCCCCAAAAATACAGACCGGTGATCGGCTCCTTTTTGCCCGTTCCCTTGCCCAGCTTGCGACGCAATTTTGACATCTTGCTGTCGCGGGAGCTTTCCGCTGCCAACAGTTTGTCGTAAAGTGATTGAAGACGCTTTACGGCATCCTCCTGTGCAGCATCACTCAGGAACTCCGGACGTTGGAGGTCCTGCTGGTAGCGTTGCCAGGGTGGCATATTGATTGAACTGGCAGTGGGCATAGACGCTGTCATCTGTGGTTTCCAAGGGTTACTGGTCGATTTTGGCGCTGCATTCTCGCGCAATTTGAGTTTTTTCGCCATGTGGTGCCACAACGCGACAATAAGACGATTGGCTCAAGCTTTTGTCGTGGGCGTATGGAGTCAGTGACGTTATACTCATTACCTGTTCTACGGTTCACTATTTTTAAAAGGACAAAGCAACTTATGACAAACCTGATTATGGCAGCAGTTGCCGCCCTGGTGGTTGGCATTCTGATCGGGGTATTGCTGGGCCGCTCTACCGGGCAAGGCTCATCTCTGCGGCAACGTCGCACCGAGCAGCAAGTTGATGAGCTGCGCAACGAATATACCCGCTATCAGGCGCAGGTTAACGAGCACTTTATGGAGTCCGCCCACCTACTGCGCCGCTTCAATGACAGCTATCGCGATGTTAATCAGCACATGGCCAAAAGCGCAACTCGCCTGTGTAACGACGACGAGCTGATCCATGAGCTAGAGCAGAACTCAGCTCAACGCCTGAAAGATGAGCGCAAAGAAGGTTCAGAACCGCCTCGCGACTATGCGCCAAAAGACCCTGACGGTTCTGGCACGCTGGCAGAAGATTACGGTCTGAAAGAAAAAGCCAAAGCTAGGGCCAAAGCAAAAGCCTGAGAACATGCTGGCCTAAGCCGGGTTATCGCACTCGATAAACCGGTGGGCCAGACCCAACTCCTTCGCCAAGGCCTCCCCTAACGCCTGAACGCCGTAACGCTCGGTGGCGTGATGCCCAGCCGCAAAATAGTGAATCCCCCGCTCTCTGGCGATATGAGTCGTGGGTTCTGAAATCTCTCCGCTTATGTAAGCATCCAGCCCTGCATCCGCCGCAGTATCAATAAATCCCTGCGCACCACCGGTGCACCAAGCCACCGTTTTGATCAGGTCTGGTCCGCCCTCAATATGCAAAGGTTGCCGCTGCAAGCAACCCGAAATACGCTCGCTTAGCGCCTGAGGCGTTAACGCCTGAGCAAACTCACCACGCCACACCAGACCGTTCAAAGGCTCCGGGCTATCAATACCTAACACCCGGGCCAGATTGCGGTTGTTACCATACAGCGGATGATCATCCAACGGCAGATGATAACCCACCAGATTGATCTCGTGAGTCAGCAGGGTTTTCAAGCGATTGCGCTTTATACCCACTACACGCTGGTCTTCACCTTTCCAGAAATAACCGTGGTGCACCAGAACCATATCTGCTTTCAACTCCACCGCCGCATCCAGTAGCGCCTGTGAGGCTGTAACGCCGGTAATCAGCGTGTTTATCTCGGCCTTTCCTTCCACTTGAAGCCCGTTAGGGCTGTAATCCTGAAATTTTTCGGGCGTCAGCCAGCTCTCCAGCAGCGCCATAATCTCGTTTCTATGCGCCATAGCAGTGCCAGACCTCGATAATCAGCGTGTATCACAGAGTGTTTTTAACGCCTCCAAAAGAGCATCGTTCTGTGGCGCTTTAGAAATGGTGATACGCAGAAAATCGTTGATTCTTGGCTTGTTAAAGTGCCGAACGATCACACCTTGCTCTCGTAAGCCGTTCGCCAAATCAACTCCAGCCCGTTGCGGATGGCGGGCAAACACAAAGTTAGCTCTGGACGGAAGCACCTCGAAGCCCAGTTTCTGCAAACATTTGCTAACCCGCTCGCGCTCACGAATCACCCCGTTTCGGCTGTCCTGAAACCAGTCATCGTCTTCATACGCGGCCTGTGCGCCCGCCAAAGCAAGGCGATCGAGAGGATAGCTGTTGAAGCTGTCTTTCACCCGGTTCAAAGCCTCTATCAGTCCCGCATTACCGGCAGCAAAACCGACCCGCAAACCCGCCAGCGAACGTGATTTCGACAGAGTTTGAGTAACCAGCAGATTTGGATAAAGGTCAATTAAGTCAATGGCGGTTTCGCCGCCGAAGTCGATGTAAGCTTCGTCAATTACGACGACTCGGTCGGGATTGGCCTTTAGCACCACCGCAATCTCGGTAAGGTTCAGGTAGCGGCCAGTGGGCGCATTCGGATTGGGAAAAATGACGCCTCCGTTGGGCTGGCTGTAATCATCAGGGTCAATCGCAAACTCGTCATTCAATGGCACTTTGCGAGCTTTGATGTTGTAAAGAGCGCAATACACAGGATAAAAGCTGTAGCTGATGTCCGGGTAAAGTATCGGTTGGTCCTGCTGAAACAGTGCGCAAAAAACATGCGCTAAAACTTCGTCGGAACCGTTACCCAGAAACACTTGGTCGGCTTTAATACCATGGTAGGTGGCAATGGTTTCCTTCAGCGCCTGACCCTCGGGATCCGGATACAGGCGCAGATTGTCGTTAAGCTCGGCTTGAATGGCTTCGATGACCTTGGGCGACGGCCCAAAGGGGTTCTCGTTGGCATTGAGTTTTACCAGATTAGCGATTTTGGGCTGTTCGCCAGGAATGTAAGGCACCAAATTGTGAACCAGTGGGCTCCAGAATTTGCTCATGTGTGTTCTCCGTAGCGGTGGCCGTTGGTAATGCGGCGTCTAATCTTGCTGAATTCGGTATTCTGCCGAGCGCGCGTGGGCGGTCAGGCCCTCGCCTCTGGCCAGTACGGAAGCCACTCGCCCCATACGGCTCGCACCTTCGGCGCTAAATCCGATAATAGATGAGCGCTTCTGGAAATCATAGACACCCAGAGGCGATGAAAAGCGCGCGGTACCGCTAGTAGGCAGCACGTGATTCGGGCCGGCACAATAGTCCCCAAGGGCCTCGGCGGTATACCGGCCCATAAAAATAGCACCGGCATGGCGAATGTCCGCCAACAACGCTTGCGGATCAGCAACGGACAATTCCAGATGCTCCGGCGCAATTCGATTGGATACTTTGGCCGCTTCTGCCAGATCGGCAACCTGAATCAGAGCCGCGCGATCGGCCAATGAGGTGCGGATAATCTCCGCCCGCTCCATGGTGGGTAGCAGTCGTTCAATACTGGCTGCCACCGCATCCAGAAACTCGGCGCTGGGGCTGATCAGAATCGATTGCGCCTGCTCGTCGTGCTCGGCCTGGGAAAATAGATCCATCGCAATCCAGTCCGGATCGGTCTGACCGTCACAAATCACCAGAATTTCCGACGGCCCGGCAATCATGTCGATACCCACGGTGCCAAACACCTCGCGCTTGGCAGTCGCTACAAAAATGTTGCCCGGGCCCACAATCTTATCCACCGCCGGCACCGTTTCAGTGCCATAGGCCAGCGCGGCCACTGCTTGAGCACCCCCAATGGTAAATACCCGATCTACTCCGGCAATCGCCGCCGCCGCCAGCACCATGTCATTCACCACGCCATCCGGTGTCGGCACCACCATAATCACTTCGGCCACGCCGGCGACTTTTGCTGGTATGGCGTTCATCAGAACCGACGACGGATAGGCCGCTTTGCCGCCGGGCACATACAGCCCTGCCCGATCAATCGGTGTAATCTTCTGCCCTAGCACCGTGCCGTCGGCGTCTTCATATTGCCAGGATTCCTGACGCTGGCGCTGGTGATAATCCCGCACCCGGCGAGCCGCGTGCTCCAAGGCATCACGCTGGTCCTGAGGAATGGTTTTCAAGGCATGCTGCAACCGTTCCTGACTCATTTCCAACTCGGCTACGCTGCTAACGTTCAGGCGGTCAAACTTGGCGGTAAACTCCAGAACAGCCGCGTCACCGCGGGTTTTCACCTCGTGCAGAATATGGCGCACCGACTCGTTCACCTGATGATCCACGCTGTCATCCCAGGCCAACAGGGCAGACAGCGCGCTGTCAAAGCCTGCATCGGAGGCGTTCAATCGCTGGATGTTAACGGTCATGTGCTAAACCCTGTAGTTAATAAAACTGAGAGTGAATAAGAACTGAGAGTGAAAGAGTGCGGGCTATAGAAAATAAGCAGCCCGCGCCGAAAAGAGTTTGCCATCACCTAAGGTACAGCAAAGCAAGTGCGGGGCGGCTTTTCAAAACTGTGCGGAGCCATGGATGGCGGAGCCCAAGCGTCACATGGATGTGCTTGAGCGTGTTTTGAAAAGCTGCCCCTCACTTGCTTAACTCCAAAACAACGGGGCAAAAAACTCTTCCCGGGCGCCCACTCCAGTCCTCGCTAGCTATCGACGCTTTTCCACCGCAGCCGACATCATTTCAATAATGGGTTTTATACGTTCGTGTTTCATTTTCATGGAAGCACGATTCACAATTAATCGGGTGCTGATATGTTCGATCAATTCCCGCGCTTCCAAGCCGTTGGCTTTCAAAGTATTGCCGGTATCAACAATGTCGACGATCTCATCGGCCAGACCCAGAATCGGCGCCAGCTCCATAGCACCGTAAAGCTTGATAATGTCGGCTTGGCGGCCTTGAGCGGCATAATAGCGCCGCGCCAGATTCACAAACTTGGTAGCGACCTTCAAGCGCCCAGTCGGGACCGGACACCCTTTGGCGCCGGCGGTCATCAGGCGGCAGCGAGCGATATTCAAATCCAGCGGCTCGTAGAGGCCTTCACCACCGTGTTCCATCAGCGTGTCTTTGCCCGTCACGCCCAAGTCAGCAGCACCGTATTGCACATAGGTCGGAACGTCGGTGGCTCGAAGAATAAGCACGCGCACATGGTCGTTGGTGGTAGGAAACACCAACTTGCGGGACTTATTTACGTCGTCGATCAGCTCAATTCCGGCTTCTGCCAGCAAGGGCAAGGTTTCTTCCAGAATGCGGCCTTTCGACAAGGCAATAGTGATGGAATCTGTCATATCGTATCCGGTTTCCCGTTAACTCTTTGCTGCCGTGTTACTTAACCCGGCAAACGGCGAATGCTGGCACCCAGCAACTGCAGTTTTTCCTCGATGCACTCATAGCCGCGATCGATGTGATAAATACGATCAACCACCGTGTCGCCCCGGGCTACCAAGCCCGCAATCACAAGGCTGGCAGAGGCACGCAAGTCGGTGGCCATGACCGGTGCACCAGTCAAATGGTCAACGCCTTTTATAATCGCCGCGTTGCCTTCCATGGTGATATCGGCACCCATGCGGATCAGCTCTTGCAGATGCATAAAGCGGTTTTCAAAAACCGTTTCTATGATGGTGCCCGTACCTTCAGCGATACAGTTCATGGCCGCAAACTGGGCCTGCATATCAGTAGGAAATGCAGGATAAGGGGCGGTACGAATACTGACGGCTTTGGGCCGCTTGCCTTTCATATCCAGCTCTATCCAGTCTTTACCACTGGTAATGTGGGCGCCAGCTTCTTCCAGCTTCGATAACACCACATCCATCAAACCTTCGCGGGTATCTTTCAGTTTTATTCTGCCACCGGTAGCAGCGGCAGCCACAAGATAGGTGCCAATTTCAATTCGGTCGGGCAGTACATGATGGTGGCAGCCATGCAGACGCTTTACACCGTTAATCTCAATAGTAGAAGTACCGTGACCTTTAATATCGGCGCCCATGGCAATAAGGCACTCAGCCAAATCCACCACTTCTGGTTCACACGCGGAATTTTCCAGAATGGTTTTGCCGTCGGCCAGAGTCGCTGCCATCAGCAGGTTTTCAGTACCGGTAACGGTCACCATATCCATGAAAATGTGCGCGCCTTTCAGGCGGCCATTGGTTTTCGCTTTTATGTACCCATTTTCTACGGAAATTTCAGCACCCATGGCTTCCAGGCCCTGAATGTGCAGGTTCACCGGGCGGCTACCAATGGCACAACCGCCGGGCAAAGAAACCTGTGCTTCGCCAAAATGCGCTACCAACGGGCCTAATACCAGAATGGACGCGCGCATGGTTTTCACAAGCTCGTAGGGCGCATGGAAGTGCTTAATGGTGTTGGCGTGAATTTCAACACTCATCTTCTCATCAATCATCAGCTCAACGCCCATACGGCCAAGCAGCTCAATCATGGTGGTGACATCGTGCAGGTGCGGCAGATTGCTGATGGTGACCGGTTCATCGGCCAAAAGTGTCGCAGCAAGGATCGGCAAAGCAGCGTTTTTGGCGCCGGAGATGCGAATTTCACCGTCTAACGTCCTGCCCCCGCGAATCAGAAGTTTATCCACAACAAATAGTATCCTGTATTTTGCGGGCTATCAGCCCTGGCGCGCAGCCCATTCGGCGGGAGTAAAGGCCTTGGGATGCAGAGCGTGAATGGTGCCATCCATAATCATCTGAAACAGCGCTTTATTGATCAGCTGTTGGCGCTTGATGGTTGGTAAACCTTCAAAAACGTCGCCCACTGCCACAACCATGCAATGTGAGCCGTCAATCTGCACCTGAATCTCACAGTCTGGCAGCTCATTCTGCACCAGCGTGGTAATTTCGGCGACATCCATAAACACTCCTCGGACATTGAAAAATCAAGGGGCGGAATTGTAACCAATTCCTTAGCCGGGGTCAGCTTTCGCATCGGATAATCCGCATCAATGCTGGTCGCCAGCGATGCGTGCCAGGTTAATCCGCGTTTACGCCAGATCTGACAGGAGAAAATCCTGGTAATGCGTCATTCAGACTTGCCAGCGCAGCTAACGCCAGCAAGCGCTCACCGGGGTGATCAAAGCGCAGGTTCAGCGAGCGCTCGCGCGCGAACCGTTGCCAACACAAAAGTACCGACAGCAACGAGCTGCTAGCGCTAGTCAACTTTGCCAAGTCCACGGTGATATCGCCTTTGGCCCCGGCCAACAAAGCCTCTCCGCGCTGGCGCAGGTCCGCAGTGGCCATGGCGTCGGCTTCGCCGTCAATTGTCAAGTTGTTGTCGCTGAAATTAAGCGTTGGCTGAGGATTACTGACGCTCATTGTTGCCCTGCTTTTTCGTCAATGGCCTGCTCTAGATTAAGGCTCTCAGCCGCATCATTCCAGCCGTCGATCACCACCTGCACCTGGTCTCTGTTGGCTTCCATTTCCTGACTGAACCGGTCACGGAACGCCAGTCCGATATTCACCCCTTCCACGATCACATTTTCCATCATCCACTGGTCATTTTTGGCGCGGTACATGGAGTAGGTAACAGGGTAGCGATTGCCTGTTTCGGTAATCACCTGCATATCCACAGACGCACGGTTATCATCGCGGGGGTTGAACGTAGCGCCGAGCACCTCGATGCGAAAGTTGCGCGATTCTACTAAAGCCTGGGCATAGCTCTCAAATAAGCTGCGTTTGAACTTTTCTACAAACTGATCACGCTGTTCCGGAGTCGCCTGGCGGGCATAGCGACCCATTACCCGGGCAGCAATGCGGCGGAAGTCCACAAAACCCTCCATAGCCTGGTTCATGCTGCTGTAAAACGCTTCGGAGTCGTCTTGGTACAACCCCCGTTCCCGGTTAAGCTGTTCAACCATGCGTTGGGTGTTGTCGTTCACATAGGCTCGCAACTGTTCTTCAGTATCGGCTTGAACTGACACGGCAAGCAGACTGAGCAAAACGAACAGAAAAATGGATCGATAACGCGCGACGGTCATCTTGGTGTCTCCGGTTGGGTGCTTGTTAAAAAGGCCTTAACGGCCAGAGGCAAAATTACTGATCAGCCGCTCGATATTCATCGCCGACTGGGTGGTGTAAAAGTTGTCACCCGGCTGCAGGGACTCCAAATCGCCACCAATGGATATGTCAATATACTGCTCACCCAGGAGACCGGATGTACGTATCATCGCGGCGCTGTCAGCAGGGATGTTGTTGACATCGGAGTTAATGGACAATGTTACGCGGGCCTTAAACGTATCGCGATCCAGCTCGATCGACTCGATAGAACCAACCTGCACTCCCGCCATTGACACTTTACCCCGTGCCCCCAGGCCTCCCGTATCGGTAAAGTCTGCATATACGGTGTAGGTGCTGCCAGCCGCAGCCAATGACAAACCGCTGACTTGCAGCGCCAAAAACATCATGGCACCCATGCCTGCCAGCACGAACAATCCAACAATTATTTCAGTGGTTCTTTGCGCCATCACCGGCTCCTGTTAATTTCCAGATAATCAGAAATTGCCGAACATTACGGCGGTCAATATAAAGTCCAGCCCAAGCACGGCCAGCGACGAATACACCACGGTTTTTGTGGTTGCCGAACTGATGCCGGCGGATGTTGGCACGCAGTCATAGCCTTGATACACCGCAATCCAGGCGCACACAAAACCAAACACCACACTTTTTATGACGCCGTTTAGCACGTCGTCACGAAAATCAACCGAAGCCTGCATGTTGCCCCAGAACGAGCCTTCGAACACACCCAGCCATTCCACTCCCACCAGCATACCACCAAGGATACCTACCATCGAAAACACCAGGGCCAGAATGGGCATACTCAGAAAGCCCGCCCATAGCCGCGGCGCTATGACTCGGCGCAAAGGGTCTACGCCCATCATTTCCATGCTTGAAAGCTGCTCTGTGGCTTTCATCAAGCCAATTTCTGCGGTCAACGCCGAACCGGCGCGGCCAGCGAACAAGAGCGCGGTCACCACCGGTCCCAATTCGCGCACCAGGGTCAGGGCGATCATCTGGCCAATGGCCGACTCAGAGCCAAAGTCGCTGAGAATCGTGTAGCCCTGCAAGCCAAGTACCATGCCAATAAACAGCCCGGAAACCACCACAATCACCAGTGACAGCACCCCAACCGAATATATCTGTTTCAGCAGCAGCGGCAAGCCCACCGACGGTTTTGGCACACCTACCAGCACGCCCAGCAAAAACTGACTGGCTCGCCCAAAAGACGCCAGAAAATCCAGCGTGTTTTTGCCCAGGCGGGCAATCGCATCCATCATTGCTTTGCTCCCGATTGCAGGACTGCCAGCCCGAAATCCGCGGCGCGTTCTGGCGCCGGATAGTGAAAAGGTACGGGCCCGTCGGGCTTGCCCTGCAAGAACTGCTGCACTTTCTCTGATGAGTGTTCACGCAGTTGTTCCGGCGTGCCAGCGCCGATCACCTTGCCGTCAGAAAGAATACAGGCGTAGTGACAAATACTGAGAGATTCCGGTACGTCGTGAGACACCAGCACGCTGGTCAGACCCATGGCACTGTTCAGTTGTCGAATAAGCTTCACCACCACGCCCATGGCGATGGGGTCTTGGCCGGCGAAAGGCTCGTCGTACATAATCAACTCCGGGTCCAGCACAATGCTGCGCGCCAAGGCCACTCGCCGCGTCATGCCGCCGGACAGCTCTGCGGGCATCAGGTCGCGCGCGCCCCGCAGGCCCACGGCTTCCAGCTTCATTAGAACGATGTCGCGAATCATGTCTTCCGGCAGTTTGGTGTGTACCCGCAACGGGAACGCCACGTTCTCGTAAACACTCACATCGGTAAACAGGGCCCCACTTTGGAACAGCATGCCCATTTTTTTTCGCAGCTGATACAGCGCACCACGCCGCAGCTTGGGTATGTTGTGGCCGTCAACCAAAACCGAGCCAGACTCCGGCTTCAGCTGTCCGCCAATCAAACGCAACAATGTTGTTTTCCCGGTGCCACTAGGACCCATGATCGCAGTGATCTTGCCACGAGGAATTTGCAAGCTGAGGCCATCAAAAATACGCCGCCCAGACCGCGAAAAAACCACGTTTTCCAAGGAAATATAAGCAGCTTCTGCCATAACCCACCCCTTAAAAGAGCCGCTACATTATGCCAAGATGCACTCAAGCTCAATCCGCTATGGCTAAAATGTAACCTTGCGAACTGGCCGCAGCCGGGTTTTGACCCATTCAAAGACAGCCCACGCCTGCCCAATGTTATACTCTGTTTCATGACAGCCCAAGCGGCGAAATCTCGGCCATCAGCCGAATTAGAACTAAAGAGCAGGAACAGGATGACAGACCCAGTGCCAAAGGATTTCCGAGAATCCGCGCTCAACACCATCCGCATCGAGCGCGATGCCATTGCCAGCCTTGAACAGCGTATTGGTGAATCATTCACAAGCGCCTGCCAGGCACTTATGGCTTGCCGTGGCCGTGTAGTGGTGACCGGTATGGGCAAATCTGGCCATATCGGCAACAAAATTGCTGCGACTCTGGCCAGTACCGGCACACCGGCTTTTTTTGTTCATCCCGGTGAGGCCAGCCATGGTGATCTGGGCATGATTACCAGCCAGGACGTGGTGATCGCCATCTCCAACAGCGGCAATACCAACGAAGTGGTTACCCTGCTGCCATTGCTAAAGCGCATGGGCACACCGCTGATCAGTATGACCGGTAATCCGCAATCGGTGCTGGCACAGGAAGCATTGGCCAATCTGGACGTTAGTGTATTGAAAGAAGCCTGCCCTTTAGGCCTGGCACCCACATCCAGTACGACCGCCACATTGGTGATGGGCGATGCTTTAGCAGTTGCCTTATTGGAAGCAAGAGGCTTTAGCGCCGAAGACTTTGCGTTTTCGCACCCTGGGGGGCGCCTTGGCCGCCGTCTGCTGCTGCGAGTGCTGGACATCATGCACAGTGGCGACAGCGTTCCGGTAGTCAGTGAAGGTACGACCCTTAGCGGTGCGCTGCTGGAAATTTCCCGCAAGGGTCTGGGCATGACCACTGTCGTGGACAGCAACGGCGCCTTGATAGGTGTATTCACTGACGGCGACCTGCGCCGCAGCCTGGATAAAAACGTAGACGTACACACCACCGCCATAGAGCAACTGATGACCCGTAATGGCAAAACCATCCGCGCCGAGCAACTGGCAGCAGAAGCTCTGAATATCATGGAAGAAATGAAGATTAGCGCACTGCCAGTCGTCGGTGAGCACGGTGAGCTGGTGGGGGCCCTGAATATGCACGACCTGCTGCGTGCGGGAGTCATTTAATGGACACTCCTGTTGTGGATGCCCCTGATTGCCGGCCGCAATGGCCGGCCAGCGTGCTCGCCAAAGCAGCCAATATTCGCCTGATTGCACTGGATGTGGATGGCATCATGAGCGATGGAAAAGTTTACTTCAGTGCCAGCGGTGACGAGCTAAAAGCCTTCAATATTCTCGACGGGCTCGGACTCAAACAGCTGATGGCCGCAGGCATTACGGTCGCAGTCATTACCGGAAGGCGTTCACCACTGACCGAAAAACGCATGACTGACCTGGGTATTCCGCACTTGTTGCAGGGCCGCGAAGACAAACGCACTGCACTGCTGGAGATTGTCGATCTGCTGGGCATCCCGGCCAGTGATATTGCGTATATGGGTGACGATTTGCCGGATTTGCCAGCGCTTCGCTACGCCGGCCTTGGCATTACCGTGCCCAACAGCTATTGGCTGCTGCAGGAGCACGCCGATTACTGCACCCGCAGTCGCGGCGGTGATGGCGCGGTGCGCGAGGCCTGCGACCTGATTCTCGCTTCCCAAGGCAAGCTCGACACGGCCCTAGCGCCCTACCTTGAACCCTATCTTAAACCTGCCCGCGGCGCGGAAAGCGCACCATGACCTTAGGTAAAGGCGGCGGCCTGCTTGTTACGCTGTTACCGGAACAACGCCCCAGGTGGCAAACGATTGCCCTTCTGGCCACGTTTATTGCCGCCGCTGCACTGCTGTGGCACAGCGACAGCGAAGTACCCATGCCAACGCAAGATAGCGAACTGCGCGGTGACAGCGAGCCCGACAGCTTTGTGGTGGACGCCCTGTACACTTCCTACGACGAACAAGGCACCATCAAAATCCAGTTTGTCAGCCCTCGCATTGAACAGTTCGAGGCCAACGGATACGCCATCATGGCCGAACCACAAGCCACGATCCAAGGCGAGCCCGGCTCAGAACCCTGGCAGCTTACCGCCAAACACGGCAAACTGCTCGACGGCAACAGCCAGCTGGAGCTTGAAGGTGATGTGCGCATTGTTCGACAGATTGGTGAGCGCAGCGCCACCTTGAGCACGACCAGATTGACGCTGGATAACCGCACCAATATGGCGTACACCGATGCCCCCGTCGAAATCGTTGACGCCACCGGCACTACCAACGCCACGGGCATGAAAGCCTGGCTCAATGAACGTATTCTGGAACTTGATTCCCAGGTGGAAGGACGCTATGAAACTGGTAACTGAAGGTAATACACTCTTTTGGCGCCGCGCACGAGGCCTGGGCAAGAGGCTGGGCGTGAGCTTCGGGCTGGCAGGCTTACTCGTCAGCACGCCAGGCCTGGCCTTTGATCTTGATTCCAATATCCCCATCAACGTGGCCGCCAATTCAGCGCGGCTTGACGATGCCAAAGGCGTTGCAACCTACACCGGCGATGTTGAACTGGTGCAAGGCGACACCAAGCTGTTTGCTCAAGAGGTGGTGCTCTACCGCGACATAAATGGGCTTAACCGCATTAAAGCCACCGGCACCCCGGCCCACTACGTTCAGCCCACGGCCAACGGAAAAGGGGAAACCGACGCAAAAGCCCTCACCATAACCTGGTCTGCTGCCGAGAAGCAGCTGACCTTTGAACGCGACGCAGTGATCATGCAAACTGGCAATATTTTTCGCGGTGAACTGATTCTTTACGACACCGTGAACCGCGTCGTCACTGCCCAAGGCAGCACCGAAGCAGGCTCCGGGTCAGGCCGGGTAGAAATGACGATCCAGCCGCGCAGCACACAGGAATCCGATGGCCGTTCTCAGAGCCAGTAATCTGGCAAAAAGCTACAAACAGAAAAAAGTGGTGATTGACGTGTCGCTGGAAATTCGCAGCGGCGAAATCGTCGGACTGCTAGGCCCTAACGGTGCTGGCAAAACCACCTGCTTTTATATGATTGTCGGGTTGGTGCAGGCTGACCACGGCCGCATTACGATTGATAACCAGGACATCACCCCGCTGCCCATGCACGGCCGTGCCCGCAAAGGCATTGGCTACCTACCCCAGGAAGCCTCGGTGTTTCGCAAGCTCACCGTGCGCGACAATATCATTGCCATTCTGGAAACCCGTAAAAATATGAAACGGGCGGAACGCGAAGCGAAGTTAGAGGAATTGCTAGCCGAGTTTCACATCAATCACATCCGCGACAGTATGGGTATGGCCTTGTCTGGGGGCGAGCGCCGCCGGGTAGAAATTGCTCGCGCACTGGCTATGGAGCCCGCTTTTATTCTGCTGGACGAACCCTTCGCCGGGGTGGACCCAATCTCGGTTAGCGACATCAAGCAAATCATTCGCCACCTACGCGACAAAGGCATAGGCGTACTGATCACCGACCACAACGTGCGCGACACCCTGGACATCTGCGAAAACGCCTACATTGTATCCGGGGGCCATATTATTGCCTCCGGCAGCTCCGCCGAAATCTTTGCCAATCAACAGGTCAAAGAGGTCTACCTGGGCAACGAATTCCGGCTGTAATAAACCTTAAAAGTGGGCATGCGATGACATCGCCAAAGGTGAATCGGTTGATTCCCCGGCGAACTCTAGTAGACTCGGCAGAGAACTTGCTTGTGAACGCAAACCCCGGTTAGCCAACCTTTTTTCGGTGGCTGCCACGCGCCAACCGATCGAGTAATGGATTCCCAAGAATGGTGATGAAAGCTTCTTTGCAGCTCAAGCTGGGCCAGAGCCTGACCATGACGCCCCAGCTCCAGCAGGCGATTCGCCTGCTACAGCTTTCTACCCTCGACTTGCAACAGGA
This sequence comes from Marinobacter sp. M3C, assembly GCF_023311895.1. Classification (GTDB taxonomy): domain Bacteria; phylum Pseudomonadota; class Gammaproteobacteria; order Pseudomonadales; family Oleiphilaceae; genus Marinobacter. The sequence continues at coordinate 4,244,538 of NZ_CP092284.1, read as the reverse complement.
AATTCAGCAGGCACTGGAATCCAACCCCATGTTGGAAGCACCGGAAGACGACGATCACGGCGATGAGGAATCCACGCACGCTGACACCAACAGCGATCAAAATACGGACTCCAGCGCAACAGATGCCTCGGTGGACACCAGCAAAGACTGGGACGAAAACGAAAATGGTCCCGACTGGGCCAGCGAAAACGAAATCCCCGATACCCTGCCAGACGACCTACCAGTGGATACGGCTTGGGACGACGTATACCAATCGGCGCCGGCACCGGCCAGCAGCAATGGCGACGATAACGACTACGATTTTGAAACTCGCAACTCGCCCGCTGAAACCCTGCGCGATCACCTGGAGTGGCAGCTTAACCTGACCACCATGACGGACCGCGACCGCGCCGTTGCTCACGCCCTGATGGACGCCGTTGACGAGCGCGGCTACCTGACCAGCTCGCTGGCCGAGATTTATACCGGCCTGCAGGACGAACAAGACGACGACCCGCTGGAACTGGATGAACTTGAAGCGGTACTAAGACGCCTACAGTTTTTTGACCCACCCGGTGTGTTTGGCCGCAACTTGCAGGAATGCCTGCTAATCCAACTGAACCAGATGTCACCAGACACCCCTTGGGTTTCTCAGGCGCGCATGGTCATCACCCACTACATCAGCCTGCTGGGCAACCGTGACTACGCCCAACTGCTGCGTCGTAGCCGCTTAAAAGAAGATCAGCTAAAACACGTACTGGCGCTGATTACCAGCCTGAACCCGCGCCCCGGCGATGTGATTGACCGAACCGAACCGGACTACGTGATTCCAGACGTGATTGTGTACAAGCGCAACGAGCGCTGGCGGGTAGAGCTGAACCCAGAAATTGCACCGCGCATTCGCGTCAATGCCAGCTATGCTTCATTGATAAAGCGCGCTGATAGCAGCGCTGATAACACCTACATGCGCGATCAGTTGCAAGAGGCTAAATGGTTCATTAAAAGCCTGCAAAGTCGCAACGAAACGCTGCTAAAAGTGGCTACCCGTATTGTGGAATATCAACAGGGTTTTCTAGACCAGGGGGAAGAAGCCATGAAGCCGTTGATCCTCTCGGAAATCGCCCAAGCCGTAGAAATGCATGAATCTACCATCTCCCGGGTAACCACCCAGAAATTCATGCATACACCTCGCGGCATTTTTGAACTCAAATATTTTTTCTCCAGCCATGTCAGCACCGATGCTGGCGGAGAATGTTCTTCAACTGCCATCCGCGCCATGATAAAAAAACTGATAGCCGTTGAAACCTCCAAAAAACCGTTGAGCGACAGCAAGATTGCCGCCATGCTTGGGGAACAGGGAATCCAAGTGGCACGGCGTACCGTGGCCAAATACCGGGAGGCACTACAAATACCTCCATCGAACGAAAGAAAGCGACTGGTGTAGCAGCACCAATGTAACAACACCGATGCAATAGCAGGAGAAGCCTATGCAACTCAATATTTCTGGCCATCATGTCGAACTGACCGAAGCACTCAAAGAGTACGTGAACGAAAAGTTCCAGCGCTTGGAGCGCCACTTCGACCAGATTAGTAACACCAATGTGACTCTGCAGGTGGAAAAATTGCGCCAGATAGCCGAAGCTACCGTAAATATAAGCGGTGGCGAATTGCACGCTAAGGCCGAAAATGAAGACATGTACGCAGCGATTGACGCTCTGGTGGACAAACTGGACCGCCAGATCCTCAAGTACAAAGAAAAGCAAGTATCCCGGATGCATGGTAACTAACACCGGATACAACGCGTAAACGCTTCACGCGCTGCGGCATGGCACCATGCCGCAGCCTTTTTTTTAATGGAAGTACCGTCGACCCATGAGCGAGACATCCCTGACTATAGAAACCATCCTTGCCCCGGAACTGACACTTTGTAACGTGCCAGCGTCCAGCAAGAAAAGGGTTCTTGAGTTTATTGCAGAGCAAATTCACCTGCATAACGCCACCTTGGGCAACACTCAGATATTCAGCAATCTGATTGCCCGCGAGCGCCTGGGGTCTACCGGAATCGGCCAGGGCATCGCTATTCCCCACTGCCGCCTGGAAGGCCTGGAGCACGTTATTGGCCTTCTCATCACCCTCAGCGAAAGCGTGGACTTCGATGCCATTGACAACCAGCCGGTGGATTTAGTTTTTGCTCTGGTTGTGCCAAAAGAAGCCACCAGCGAGCATCTTGAGCTGCTTAGCCAGCTTGCAGAAAAATTCAACGACCGGGCTTTTTGTGACCGTCTGCGCCAGTCGGAAGATGCCATTACCCTATTTCAACGTATGACCTCGGGACGCTAATCTGTCTTGACCGGATCCACTTCGACCGTTCGCACTCAAAGGGGTATTAACGATGAAACTGATTATTGTTAGCGGCCGCTCCGGATCGGGTAAAAGTACCGCGTTGCACGTTCTTGAAGATCTGGGTTTCTACTGCATCGACAACTTACCCATTGGCCTTCTGTTCCCGCTGACCAAAGAAGCTGCCGCACAAGAGCCTGCCGGCCGCCTGCACAAAATGGCGGTGAGTATAGACGCGCGCAACCTGTCCGGTGAACTGGCCAATTTCGAAGATATTCACGGACGCCTGAAGGACACCGGCGTCAGCACTGAAATCATATTTTTAGACGCCGACGAGCAATCTCTGCTGCAACGCTTTCATGCTACCCGACGCAAGCACCCACTGAGCGACGATCACACGTCATTGCGCGAAGCCATTAGCTCAGAAAAAAAACTGCTGGAACCCTTGTCGAATCTGGCTGACCTTTACATAAACACCACTGGCATGGGCATGTATGATTTGCGGGACATGGTCAAACAGCGGGTGGTCGGCCGCAAAGACCAGGAACTGGCGCTGCTGTTCCAGTCTTTCGGTTTCAAGCACGGCGTACCGGTTGATTCAGACTACGTATTTGACGTGCGTTGCCTGCCTAATCCCCACTGGGACACCTCTCTGCGCAAGTTTACCGGCATGGACCAACCGGTGATCGATTTTTTGGAGAACGAACCCATGAGCGCAAAAATGGTGCAGGAAATCATCGCTTTTCTGACCTCGTGGCTACCAGCATTTTCCGACAGCAACCGCAGCTACATGACCATTTCCATTGGCTGTACCGGCGGCCAGCATCGCTCGGTTTATGTCTGCGAGCAAATGGGCGCCCACTTCCGCCAGCACAGCAACAACGTGCAAGTACGTCACTCCGAATTACTGCACCTGAACACCGTACAGGACGCCTGATTCAACCATGATCCGACGCCAGCTTTTTATCATCAACAAACTGGGTCTGCACGCCCGCGCAACGGCCAAACTGGTGGCTACAGCGTCTGCTCACCAAAGCAAAGTCAGAATCGCCGGAAAAGGCCGTGAAGTGGATGCCAAAAACATCATGCAGGTGATGATGCTGGCCGCCAGCCAGGGCACGGAAGTTGAACTGATTGCCGACGGTGACGACGAGCAACAGGCCATCATCGCGTTGACAGAACTGATCAACGATTACTTTGGCGAGGGCGAATAGTCGCTCACGCAGTGCCCGCAAGTTCGCTATAATACAGCCGTTTTCTGACAGCGGATGAGCCATGACCGATATTCTGGAAAAAAGCCAGGCACGCCAGCGTCTTCGCTCGTTAGGAGAAGCGCTGGACAGTGGTGCCCTGAAACAAGTGGCACGCATCCTCAATGGCGGCCTCAGCCCCAGTGATATCGCTCACTTGCTGGAATCATCGCCTCCGCGGCAACGGGCGCTGCTGTGGAATCTGGTCGACAAACAGCTTGAAGGCGAAGTTCTTCAGTATCTAAATGAAGACATCCGGGGCGATTTCCTAAGCAAATTCAACGCTCAGGAGCTGGCTGACCTGATTGAAGACTTTGAGTCGGACGATCTGGCCGACTTGCTTCAGCAGCTCCCCGACACGGTGATTCAGGAAGTTCTGAACACCATGGACGAACAAGACCGCCAGCGGGTGGAAGAGGTACTGTCGTACCCCGAAGACACCGCCGGCGGTTTGATGAACACCGACACCATTACGGTGCGCCCGGACATCAGCATTGACGTGGTGCTGCGCTATCTGCGCCGCCACCGCACCCTGCCCTCTATGACCGACAGCCTGATTGTGGTCAGCCGTCGCGATGAATTTATCGGCATGCTGCCGGTTACTTCCTTGCTGGTATCGAATCCTGCCGCCACCGTGCGTGAAGTGATGGACACTGATATTGAGCCCATCCCTGTCACTTTGTCAGATACCAAGGTTGCCATCCTGTTTGAGCGCTATGACCTGATCTCGGCGCCGGTGGTAGCGGAAAATGGCAAACTGCTGGGCCGCATCACCATCGATGACGTGGTCGATGTTATCCGCGAAGATGCCGATCACTCACTGATGCGGATGGCGGGCCTGGATGATGACGAAGACACCTTTGCACCGGTTTGGAAAACCTCACGCAGGCGCGCGGTTTGGCTGGGTATTAATCTGATGACCGCGTTCATCGCCTCTGGAGTGATCGGTCTGTTTGAAGAGACCATCACCAAGGTGGTGGCACTGGCGGTGCTGATGCCCATTGTGGCCAGTATGGGCGGCATTGCCGGCAGCCAGACCCTGACACTGGTCATCCGCGGTATGGCCGTTGGCCAGATCAGCAGCGCCAATGTAGGCTGGTTGTTAAACCGCGAGTTTCTGGTGAGTGCAATGAATGGCGTGTTGTGGGCTTTGGTGGTGGCCGGCGCGGCTACCCTGTGGTTCAAGGATATTATGCTGGGCGCGATCATTGCCGCGGCGCTGGTAATCAATCTTGTCGCTGCAGCCTTGGTAGGCACCGTGTTACCGTTGTTTCTGAAGTCGCGTAATATTGATCCGGCGCTGGCCGGCGGTGTGATTCTGACCACCGTCACCGATGTTGTCGGGTTTGTGTCCTTTCTTGGCCTCGCGACTCTTTTTTATGCTTGAACCTTTTACATCTAGATGCTTTTTAAATCTAAACAGATTTTTACATCTAAATAGCTTTTTACACCTAAGTAACCGGTAATTTCATGATTGATCATAACGAAGAAGAGTTTGAATACGACGGCCCCAGCAAGTCTCAGGTCAAGCGCGAGATGCACGCGCTGCAAGGCCTTGGCAAACAAATGCAGGAGCTCAGCCATGAACAGCTCGACAGCCTGCAAATCAGCGACACGCTGCGCCGCGCCATCGACGAATCGGTCCGCATCCGCCAAAACGAAGCCAAGCGCCGCCATTTGCAATACATTGGCAAGATCATCCGTCAGGAGCCCGACCCCGAGGCCCTGCAGGCCGCTATCACCGCGTTCTCTGCGGGCAGTGTAGAGCACACCCGCCGCCATCACCTGGCTGAGCGCTGGCGCGACCGTATCATCACCGAGGGCGACAGTATTGTTGGTGAGTTTTTAAGCCACTGCCCGGGTGCGGATATCCAGCATTTGCGCAATTTGGCACGCAATGCCCGCAATGAAGTGCAGAAACCGCAAAGCGCCGGCCACGGCCGAAAACTGTTCCGCTACCTGCGCGAGTGCATTGACGCCAACGAGCAAATGTAGGCCAGCCAAAAGCGTTTTGCGTGCTTACGCAGTGGCCGCTACAGGCGGCGATGACTCCATACCGGCATTTGCTGGCGCAGCTGATCCAGCCAATGTTTGTCCAACGCTGCGGTCACTATACCGGGGCCGTCCTCGTTAACCTCGGCCAGCACACTGCCCCAAGGGTCGCAGATCAGACTGTGGCCGTAGGTGCGGCGCTGACTGCTGTTGTGCCCACCCTGCCCGGCAGCTACCACGTATAGCTGGTTTTCAATGGCGCGCGCCCGAATCAGCGCGTGCCAGTGGGCATTTCCGGTTTTCCAGGTAAAGGCACTGGGCAGGCATACCCAGTCAGCGCCTTTGTCACGCAGCGCGCGGAACAGCTCCGGAAAGCGCAGGTCGTAGCAAACCGCCAGCCCCAGGCGCCCGGCTGGCGTGTCCACAGTAATCACCTGATCTCCCGCTTCGAAGGTATCCGACTCACGGTATTGGCCGTGGGCATCGTCCACTTGGGCATCAAACAGGTGGATTTTGTCATAACGCGCCACTTCGTCGCCCAGATCATTGAACACCAGGCAACTGGCTCGCACCCGGTCAGCAATGACCGAGCCATCCGGGCGCAGAGCCAACGGCAATGAACCGCCCACAATCCAAAGCTTCAGGGTTTTCGCCTGTTGTGCCAGAAAAGTTCGAATAATGCTTTCGCTACCGGCCTCCTGCTGCCCGCAGGGAAGCATTTGGTCGCTGGCCAGCACTGCGAAGTTTTCCGGCAGCACGGCCACCTTTACGCCCGCCTCCGCAGCCTGCTGTAAAAGTGCGGCGGCAGCATTCAAGTTATCCTGAAGCTGGTGCCCACTGACCATTTGCAGGGCCGCCACAAGCGCCGAGGATTGCTGTGTCATCACCAAACTCCTTAATTGTTACCGCCGCATAACGTAATTGTTACTCATAGGCACCTTACTCCTGTGCCCATGACCAACGCGATTATGAACTCGAACCGCAGCGGGGTTCAGTTACCTGCGCCGAACACACCCTGCAAGTTGGTTTTGGGATCGTCCCAAGTTCCAGACACTTTATAACTGGCACTGGTCAGCTTGCTTAACGGATCGCCCAGTATTTTATCCAGTACAAAAAGAGCACCGCCAATGGGTGCTCCTGCCCCCATTAGCAACGCCGCCAAAGGCAAATTCTGAGTTAAAGGCACCACCACGACCAACCGCATGTCCAGGCTCTCAGCGGCCATATCGGTGGTGCCGCTTAATTTAAAAGCACCGGAGGGACCCACAATTTGCAGTTCGGGGTCCAGGGTTAACAGCCCATTAGCAATCTGCGCCTTGCCAGAAAGCGCATCAAACGCCACGCCGCGTTCATACAAGTCGGAGAAATCCAACTGCAGCCTGCGCCACAGGGTGTCGGTGTTCAGCAGGTTGAACACGCGAAACAGCTGGGCACTGCTGTTCTGTTGCAGAATCACACCGTCTTCCAGGGTCATGCTGATATTGCCGCTCAGCTGCTTGAGCCCGAACTGATCCGGGCGACCTGGCCATTCCAGCGCCAGTTCAATATTGGTCGCAAGGTTCTCAAGAGGTATATCCGCACCAAACAACCCTCCAAGTTCAGCCAGTTGGCCCCCCGTGACGCTACCTTTAAAACGGCTAACCTGATTTTGCCCTTGCAACAGCCAGTTGAGTTCACCCGCCAGCGCCAAGGAATCCAGTTTGCCCTCAATGGAGCCGATGTTTACACCACCAGCCTGGGAGCGCAGCAAGAATGACCATTGCCCCAGCGGCTCGCCGGCCAGGGCGAGCCGAGCTATGCGAACATTTGCGGAAGGCCAGTCTTGGGGCCGCAGTTCGGCCGCGGCGCCTGAGTCAACACTATCGCGCAGGTTCGCCGCTGCAGTAGGTGCTGGCTCCTGCGAATCGTTACGGGGCAAGTTCAGGTGTTGTAAATCCACCGTCAGCTCAGAACCGTCGTTCGGAACCTCTATGCGTCCGCTGACCAGGTCTGAGTCCAATCGCACGGTCCATTGTTTATCCAGGTCCAGAGCACTGATATTTATATCACTTAATCGACTGCTACCCAGCTGAAGATAATCCACGCGGGCATCAAACCCGGTGTCCAGTGTACGCACATAGCCATGGCCCCGATTTTCCCAATTCACTCCAAATGCCACACCGTCTTTTACCGACGAATCCAGAGTCAGGCGTAAAGGTGCGGTCTCGGTCATCGCTTTTTCGAGAGACCCGGGCCAGTCTATAGCCAGCCCCCGTAAGTCTGAATACAACTCCAGCTCGGGCGGGCTTGCCGCCATCAGAACCAGATCGGCGCTGTAGGTTAACCCTCCGCTGATGCCGTAACTGGCATCAGCGGCCACATCTGCTAATTGCCTAAGGGCTTCGGCATCCAACTGGCCAATCTGGGTGACGGTTAACCCGTCCTGTTCGTTAATACCCAAGCCTATGGTGACAGGCTGGCCTTGGAAAATGCCCTGCATTGGTGCGCCACTAAAGCCCTGCTCGCTGCGATACCGGGCCTGCCCGCGAATCTGCATCCATTTCAGGCCTGAAGGCAGATGTTGCAAATCAACATCGTTGGCCGCCACGAGGGCATCCACTGAAAATTGCCGGGGCTGATTTAAGGGTAAGCGCAAAGCCAGCTGTAAATCCGCACTGCCGGTAAGCGAAATCTGGCTTAAACCGTCGCCGGCAACCTCGCCGAGTGGGCTGTTCTTCATCCAGAAGTCGATGGCTTGCGCGGGCACTTGAGCCGCTGTGTTAACGCTCACCACGGGGCTTTCGTTATCAGTAACCAACCGCACCGTGCTCGGCCGCAGTTGCAAACCACCACTATTTGCCTGTTCTACGCTGACCACCGCCGAGCCGTTGTGAACTTCCACCCGGCCGCGGGCGTCGGTCACTGCCGGCCACTGTGAGTCATAGCGCAGAATGGCTTCTTCAAACTGGTACCACATAGCCGACATAAACGACTCCGGTGGCGCGTCGGCGCCAATCTGGCCGTGGCCGTAATAAGCGCCAGAGGAAATTAGGCCGGCCTCAATGGCGGTGGTCAACCATCTGTAAAGCTCCGGTGCCACGGCGTACTCTGGCACCAGGTCCGCAATCATTGCGGCATCACCGTTCTCAATCTGTACCTGCAAACCCAAATTATCGTCGCCGTGCTGGTCCAGGCGCAGATCAAAACCGCCAACCAACTCGGTCTGCTCACCCATACCCAGGCGCATATCCTCAGAGAACACCCGTATAAGAGCACCGTCAATCTGCCAGGCTACCAGGGCTTTGAAGCGGGGAAACTGCCAGCGTGCCGAAAACAGTTCAGGAAATTCAATTTCTACCGGCTGCTCTGCGGCATAGGTATCCACATAGCCGCCACGGCGGTCAACGTAGATATGCCCCTGCACAGAGCTGGCAGCCGGCGCACCGTTGTGTGCGTTAACTTTAACATCCCGCAGCCGGGCGCTGAGCTGAAAATCGGCTGGGGCCGCATGGGGTATGTCTAGCCGCATAGCGTCCAAAAAACCTGCGGGTTTGTAGTCGTCCAACGCTGCCTGGGCAAGCTGCGGCAATAACGGCAATGCCGCCACAAGCCGGCGCAATGGCCGCAGCGGGAGCGCCTCAGCCACGAATCTTACGCCAGCGGAATCAGTACCGGCCTCGGCAGAGCTGTTGGGCCGCGTTGTCAGCCGTGCACTGAATGGCGACACCTGATCGCCGTTCCAACGCCATTGCAGCTGCCGCAAGTGCCATTCACCGATGCCACCAGGCGTTTGCTCGTCGCGGCGCCATCCAAAACGGGCGCGAATGTCTTCCAACGGAGCCAGCGACATGGCACCAACCCCCAATTGTAAATAGGGGGTGCGCAAGGTCCCGTTGACCTGCTCCAACTGGCCGTCACGAAAGCTGAGCCAGGCCTGGCCGCCTACATCAAAGCCTTCTACCCGCATATCACGCCAGCGATAATCGTCGATCAGACCATCAAACAGGCGCCCGGAAGCAACGTCTACGTAAAGTTGGCCTGTGAACTGACCCAACAAAAAGCTCCGGCCTACCAAGCGAAAACTGGCCAATTGCTGATTGGTGCCGGCTTGCATAGCACGGCCGGAGGCGCGGAAAAGACCGCGCTGATAAAGCAGATCAAGTTGCGGAATGTCCAGTTGACGCAAGTTGCCACTGCTGTCGGTAACAGCCAGCTGTATGCGTGTGATGCGGACAAAAGGTTTTGAAAGCCAGCGTTCGGCCAAAGCGACCAAGCGCAGCAACGAATTGTCGCTGACCTCAAGACCGCTGCCGGCAAGAACCACCTGCCCAGCCGCTTTCTGGCGCAGGGCCAGATCCAGGCCGTCAGCCTCGAACTTTTCCAGCACCAGGCGCAAACGCAACACCGAGGCCAGAAAATCCACGCGCATTCGCAGATGTCTCAGGTAGGCCAAAGGCTCGTCCAGGCCGGTCTCTGTGACCATCACATCTTTTGCGCTGAACTCCGGGTTGAGCCAATACCAACGCGCCGACAACTCACCAATGCTAACTGTGTCACCCAGCTGTTCCGAAAGCTGGGTCTGCAAGGTATCGCGGTACTGGTTCATGTCCGCGGTCAACTGGCGCCCCAAACCGGCATAAAGAGCTAACAGCAGCAACAAAGCCAGCGCCAGCCACCATACCAGCGCAGACAAACGCGCTAACCAGCGCAGCGGCAGGGAATTCGGGGCCGGGGGCGGAGATTCCTGCTTTGACACCGAGTATTACTCCAAACGCCGGTTGCCAACAGCAAGCTTACAACAGCACAACATCGTACTGCTCCTGGCTGTAGAAAGGTTCGACTTGAAAGCGAATGGTTTTGCAGATGAAGGTTTCCAGATCGGCCACATTATCCGACTCTTCATCAACCAACAGGTCGACAACGCTTTGCGACGCCATTACCAGATAGCTTTCGGTGTCATACGCGCGATTCACCCGCAATATTTCGCGAAAAATCTCATAACACACCGTTTCACCCGTTTTCAGAAAGCCACGACCGTCGCAAATCGGGCAGGGCTCACACAGCACTTGGCCCAGGGATTCGGTGGTGCGCTTGCGGGTCATTTCCACCAGGCCCAGTTCGGATACCCCGGTAATTTTGGTTTTGGCGTGGTCCCGTTCCAGCATTTTCTCCAGCATGCGGTGCACCTGGCGTTTGTGTTCGGCGTCTTCCATATCGATAAAGTCGATAATTATAATGCCGCCCAGATTACGCAGGCGCAGCTGGCGGCTGATGGCACGAGCCGCTTCAAGATTGGTTTTAAAAATCGTTTCTTCAAGATTGCGGTGACCAACAAATGCCCCGGTATTGATATCGATCGTGGTCATCGCTTCGGTTTGGTCAATAATCACATAGCCGCCGGATTTTAGCTGCACTTTGCGGCTAAGAGCCTTCTGGATTTCATCTTCTACCGAATACAGATCGAAAATCGGGCGCTCACCTGGGTAATACTCCACTTTGTCGGCAAACTCGCTAACGAACTCGTGCACAAATTCCATCACCCGCTGATGGCTTTCACGGCTATCGATGCGCACTTTTTCAGTCTGAGGACGAATCAGATCGCGAATGGTGCGAATAAACAGCGGCAGATCCTGATAAATCACCGCTGGCGCCTGAACTTTGTCCATGCGCTCGTTAATAGACTGGCCAAGCCGGTGCAAATATTTCATGTCGGCGGTCAGGTCTTCTTCGCTGGCAGCTTCTGCAGCGGTGCGAATAATATAACCGCCCTGAATGGCTACGGAAGACGCCTGCTCTGAGGCGGCTTCATTCACGATCGCCTTGAGCCGGGCACGCTCGGTATCATCTTCAATGCGTTGGGAGATGCCAATATGGTTAACACCCGGCATAAAAACCAGATAGCGGGAAGGAATCGAAAGCTGGGTGGTCAGGCGTGCGCCTTTGGTGCCAATAGGATCTTTGGTAACCTGCACCACCAGCGACTGGCCTTCGCGCAGCAGGGTGCGAATATCTGGCACCACACGGGGTCCGTCGCTAATGTCGTCACTGCCGGGCTGACTGGTAACCACATCGGACGCGTGAATGAAGGCCGCACGCTCAAGACCGATATCAACAAACGCGGCTTCCATACCTGGAAGCACCCGCACCACTTTGCCTTTGTAAATATTGCCGACAATACCTTTGCGGCTGGCGCGTTCGATGTAGGCTTCTTGCAACATCCCGTTTTCAACCAGCGCAACACGGGTTTCTACCGGTGTTACGTTGATTAGAATTTCTTCACTCATGATTGGCGCTCCTTACTGCATGGCCACTGGTTCCACACAGGATAGCCTGCTGCGCTCAGCAATGCCGCGGTTTCCTGAAGCGGTAAACCCACCACCGCGCTGTAACTTCCCTGCAATTGTTCAACAAACATGCCGCCAAGGCCCTGAATGCCGTAGCTACCGGCTTTGTCCATGGGCTCGCCGGTGGCTACGTAGGCGTCAATTTGTGCCTCCGTCAGAGTGCAAAAACTGACGTTGGTGGTTACCAGGCAAGAACGGCAACCATCTGCGCTTGCCAGCACTACAGCGGTGAGCACCTGATGTGCGCGCCCAGACAACGCCGCCAGTGTGGCCCTGGCATCCGCAGCGTCAACGGGTTTCCCTAGAATGACGCCGTCCATTATCACCGAGGTGTCCGAGCCCAATACCAATGCACCGGGTTGCGCGGCGGCAGCCACTAATAGCGCCTTTTCTCGCGCCATGCGTTCAACGTAGTCGGCGGCAGGCTCAGCGGGCCGAGGGGTTTCATCAATAGCGGCAGGACACACGTCAAAGAGTGCACCAATTTGCTGCAATAATTCGGCGCGGCGCGGAGAAGCCGAAGCCAGTATCAGTGTCTGCATTGACTGCCTCTTGTGCGGGCCTAGCCCAGTCGGCGATTTATATTGTCCAGCAACAAGCTCAGAAAAGGCCAAATCACCGCGCTGGTTAGCGCCGGCCACAAATAGCCGAAACCGGTATTGTCGGCCCCCAGGGCCTGTTTGATAACGTGCACCAGCATCTGATTAATACCCACCAACAGAAACACAATGGCGCACTGTTGTGGCAATGGGTACATGCGCAGGCGCTGGTGTACGGTCAGAACCAGAAACGCCACAACCGCCATGGCCATGGCGTTCACACCCAGTGGCGTTGACTCCAGCACGTCCAGCAACAGACCCAGAGCGGCAGCGAGGAAAACGCCAAATTGCGCCGGCGCACGCACCGTCCAGTAAAACACCATTAACGCCAGCCATTCCGGGCGAAACTCCAGCCACCCAGAAGGCACTGGAGCAATGCTCAGCGTCAGCGCCAGCAGCACCGACAGAGCAAACACCGGGTAGCTGATCACCGACAGCATCAGCGTTCCTCCTGCAAACGATTGCCGTCTTGCGCAGGCTCAAGCTGATTTTCTGACCGCTGGTTATCGGGAACAGGAGCTTGAAACACAACCAACAGCATACGGCTCTGATTGAGCTTGGCGGTGGGTGTGGCTTCAATAGTGATAAACGGCTCGCCAGGTTCCTTGCTGATGCGGCTTACTTCAGCGACCGGATAGCCGCGGGGGAAGCGCCCGCCCAAGCCGGAACTCACCAGTAGATCACCTTCACGAATGTTGGCCGTATCCGGAACGTGCACCAGTTCCAGACTGTTAGCTTTGCCGGTGCCCAACAGAATAGCCCGCAGGCCATTGCGCACCACTTCTACCGGCACCGCATGGCTGCTGTCAGATACCAACAAAACGCGCGCGGTTATCTGGCTGACCTGAATCACCTGCCCCATCAGGCCGCCGGCGTCCAGTATGGCCTGACCTTTGTGAACACCGTCGCTGCGGCCTTTATTGATGACCAATTCATGGGAAAACGGGTCGGGCGACACGCTCACAACTTCGCTGACTATAACGCGGTCGTCGAGCACTTCGGAGGAGTTCATCAGGCGGCGCAGTTCATTATTTTCAGAGGCCAGAGCGGCATATTTCAGAGCACGACGTTCCAGAATTAGCAGCCGCGCCTGCAATTCGTCGTTGTCACGCTTGAGGTCATCTTTGTTGACGAACAGGCTGGCAACCCAATCAGAAAATTGAGTGGGCGCATTGCCCAGCCAGTAGACCGGCGTCAGCCCCGTGGCCAGCGTGCTGCGTACCACTCCCAGCTTGTCGAAGCGGGCATCAGCAACAATCAACGCCAGCGCCAACACCACAACCAGCAGCAACCGGAATCCCGGAACCGGTCCCTGCACGAATATGGTTTTAATAACTTATTCTCCCCACGGGATCAGCCCTCTTGGGAGAACATTCCAATGCCGCCGCGATCAATCACTTCCAACGCTTTGCCACCACCACGAGCGACACAGGTCAGCGGGTCTTCAGCGATGATCACCGGCAGGCCGGTTTCTTCGCTAATCAATTTGTCCAGCCCGCGCAACAGGGCGCCGCCGCCGGTCAGCACAATACCGCGTTCGGCAATATCAGAGGCCAGTTCCGGTGGCGACTGCTCCAGAGCACTTTTAACGGTCTGGACAATTTGCGCCAGGGACTCTTGCAGAGCATCTAGAATTTCTTCGCTGTTGAGCGTGAACGCCCGCGGCACACCTTCAGCCAGATTGCGGCCACGCACGTCAATTTCACGAACTTCCAAACCTTCGTAGGCGCAACCAATTTCATGCTTGATGCGCTCCGCAGTGGATTCACCAATCAGGCTGCCGTAGTTACGACGCACATAAGTGACAATAGCTTCATCAAACTTGTCACCGCCTACCCGCACCGAATCGGCATAAACAATACCGTTCAAAGAAATAATGGCAATTTCAGAGGTGCCGCCGCCGATATCCACAATCATCGAGCCGCTGGCTTCTTCCACTGGAAGGCCGGCACCGATGGCCGCCGCCATAGGCTCTTCTATCAGGAACACTTCGCGCGCACCCGCACCCATGGCCGACTCGCGAATGGCCTTGCGTTCCACCTGAGTGGATTTGCTGGGCACACACACCAATACCCGAGGGCTGGGGGTAATAAAGCTGTTTTCATGCACTTTGTGAATAAAGTGCTGAAGCATTTTTTCTGTCACCACAAAGTCAGCGATTACGCCATCTTTCATCGGGCGAATGGCACTTATATTGCCCGGGGTGCGGCCCAGCATTCGCTTGGCTTCGGCGCCAACAGCGGCCACCGTTTTCTGCGAATTAGTGGTACGAATGGCTACAACGGAAGGCTCATTTAATACAATGCCGCGACCGCGCACATAAATAAGAGTGTTTGCGGTGCCCAAATCAATGGACAGATCGCTGGAGAATAATCCTCGGAGTCTTTTAATCAACATTCGTGTAGTTTCAACCTGAGAGTGGCGGCTGCGAAAAGATGCGGCAACTTTAGCAGCGCCCCCCCGCACAGGCAAGGCGCAGCCTTCGCAAATGCAAATGACCTGCCCTAGCATGAACAAACCGTCATGCATTTACGGGGCCAAAATGCTGTTTTGAGCGACTTGCGGTTTGACGAAGGTCAGCAATTAGACTTTGATTAGATTGATAATAGCTAACACCAATGCCTTGGCTGGGCGGATCAACCCGCAATAGTGGAGACTTACCATGAAAATTATCAATGCCTCAATTTTATTGATGGTTCTTGCGCTTGCCGGCGGTTTGTCCGGCTGCAACACCACCGCGGGCGTAGGTCAAGACATCGAAGCGGCCGGTGGTGCGATTGAAGGCGCAGCAAAGGATGCCAGCAATTAAGCCGCCAGCACTCTCGGTAAATGCGGCAATGGTCTGGCGCCTGTTGATTGTTCTGGCGCTGGCTATTGCCGCTAGTCCGTTTCCTGCTGTCGCGGCCGAGCAAGGTGAAACGCCTACAGCGGCCATCATTGCCTTGGAACCAGGCGAAGGCAGCGACGCACTTATTGCCCAGCGCATTGCCGGTATTTTTGCCCAAATTCGACAGTTCGAATCACTTGAAGTCGGCGTTAGCAGCGGCGTTGTAGCCGTGTCAGGGCAAGTTGCAAACGAAGCCCAGGCCCAACGCGCCCTGCGAATGGCCGGCCGAATTGACGGCGCAATAGCCGTAGACGATCAAGTGGTCCGCACACTGGACCTGAAAGACAACCTGAACCCCATGTGGGACTCGCTGCAAAACACCCTACGCGGCTGGGTAAGAGCGCTTCCTTTATTTTTGGTCGCCTTCGCGATCTTTGTCATTGTTGCCTTCGCCGGGCATCGACTGGCGGGCAACACACGGCTTTGGTCAAAGCTTACCCACAATCCCTTCCTGGCCGAGCTTGCAGGTCATGCCTTGCGGCTGCTAACCATTATTCTAGGCCTACTAGTGGCCCTCAACGTGCTTGGCGCCACCGCCCTGATGGGCACCCTATTGGGCAGCGCCGGCGTTCTGGGCCTGGCCATCAGTTTTGCGGTCAAAGATTCCATGGAGAACTACATCTCCAGCATCATGCTCAGCATCCGCCAGCCCTTCCGCGCCCAAGAGCACGTGGTCATTAACGACTACGAAGGCGTTGTGGTGCGCCTCACATCACGCTCAACAGTACTGATGACCCTTGACGGCAACCACCTGCGCATCCCCAACGCCACCGTATTTAAAGCCGTTATCCTCAATTACAGCTGCAACCCCCAGCGCCGTTTTGAATTCGTGCTGGGTGTAGACGCCGAAGACGATCCCGCCCAGGCCATACAAACCGGCTTGACCGCATTGCAACAACTGGACTGGATACTGAATGACCCCGAACCCCACGGCATCATCGACTCCGTGGGTGATTCCAACATACTGATCAAATTCATGGCCTGGATAGACCAGCGCGACTCCGACTACGGTAAGGCCCGCAGCCTGTCAATTCGCGCCGCCAAAAACGCATTGGAAACCCGAGGATTTACATTGCCTGAGCCTATTTATCGCCTGCGTTTCGACCAGGTTCCGGCGGCTTTGTTAACCACAATCTTAGGCGAGCACTCAGAAGCAGATTCGAAAACCACGAACACCAGCCCAATCACACCACCAGCCATACCCCTGACGCCAGCCGATGAAGCGCTCAATGTAGCCCCGGACACTCACATATCCAAACAGGTACGCGAGGAGCGCGGCGACGCCACCTCCGAAGACCTACTGGACGACGCCAGGCCAGTTGAATAGGTTTCGACACAAGCTCTCGAAGACGAGGAGGCGCCTTCTTCAGAAGGCCGCCGCGCCTCTCCCGCCAGGCCACGAATCTGTTACTATATCGGCCTTATTACCAAGCCCACCCGATCTAAACTCCGCCGTAAAGAATTACGGCGCCGTCGAAATATCAAATGCAAAGAACCGGAGTCAACGTGACCATTTCCCGCGCAGACATTGAAAAAGTCGCCGTACTGGCCCGTATCCGTCTTGATGACGAACAGATACCCGCATTGGAAAACGACCTGAGCAACATCCTCAGCCTGGTTGACCAACTCAGCGCCGCCAACACTGACAACGTAGAGCCTCTGGCCCACCCACTGGATGCGGTACAGCGCCTGCGCGCCGACGAAGTCACCGAAAGCAACCAGCGCGAAGCCTTCCAGGCCATGGCTCCCGCCACCGAGGGCGGCCTCTATCTTGTACCCCGAGTGATTGAGTGATTGAGTGATTAAAGGGAATCGAGTGATCTGACGAACCACACCATCAGGATTGAACATGCATAACAAATCCGTAGCAGAGCTTTCCCGCGAACTGGAAAGCGGCAAGATTTCAAGCGTGGAACTGACCCGCGAGTTCCTCGATCGCATCAAAGCAGAAGACGGCCAGTACAACAGCTTTATAACCGTCACCGAAGACTTTGCCATGGCCGATGCCAAAGCCGCTGACGAACAGCGCGCGGCCGGCAACGCCAGCGTCTGGACCGGCGTACCCTTTGCTCATAAAGACATTTTCTGCACCAACGGCGTGGCGACGACCGCCGGGTCGAAAATGCTGGCTGATTTTGTGCCGCCCTATGACGCTACGGTCGTGGCCAATTTTCGCGCTGCTGGCGCCGTGTGCCTGGGCAAAACCAATATGGACGAGTTCGCCATGGGCTCGTCTACCGAATCCAGCTTTTTTGGCCCGGCGACCAACCCGTGGGGCTTGAATAAGGGCGAGAGGCGCGTGCCCGGTGGCTCCTCAGGTGGCTCTGCAGCGGCCATCGCCGCGCGCCTGGTGCCGGCCGCCACCGCCACCGACACCGGCGGGTCCATTCGCCAACCGGCAGCGCTGTGTGGCGTAACCGGCTTGAAACCCACCTATGGCAGGGTGTCACGCTACGGCATGATCGCTTTCGCCTCTAGCCTGGATCAGGGCGGCACCATGGCGCGCACCGCCGAAGACAACGCGCTGATGTTGAATGTAATGGCCGGATTCGATCCGAAAGACTCCACCTCTGCTGATCGCGCCGTGCAGGATTACACCGTAACTCTGAACCAGCCTTTAAAAGGCCTGCGCGTGGGCCTGCCGAAAGAGTATTTCTCCGACCAGCTCAATCCCGCCATGGAACAGCAGGTCCGCAACGCGGTGAAGGAATACGAAAAGCTGGGCGCCACAGTGAAAGAAGTGTCCCTGCCCCACGCCGAACTGGCTATTGCCGCCTATTACGTCATCGCTCCGGCCGAGGCTTCCGCCAACCTGTCGCGCTTTGACGGCGTGCGTTACGGCTATCGCTGCAACAACCCGCAGGATCTGAACGACCTGTACACCCGCACCCGTGCCGAAGGCTTTGGCAACGAAGTGAAGCGCCGCATATTAGTCGGCACCTACGCCCTGTCCGCCGGCTACTTTGACGCCTATTATTTAAAAGCGCAGAAAGTACGTCGTCTTATTCAACAGGATTTCATCAATGCGTTTAAAGACGTGGACGTGCTGATGAGTCCGGTGTCGCCGTCGCCGGCGTTTATACAGGGCGAGAAAACCAGCGATCCGGTGACCATGTACCTGGAAGACATATTTACCATTGCGGTAAATCTCGCGGGCGTTCCGGCTATGTCGGTACCGGCCGGTTTTGTCGGCGGTTTGCCGGTGGGCCTGCAGATAATCGGCAATTACTTTGAAGAAGCCCGCCTGTTGAACGCAGCTCATCAGTTCCAGCAAGTTACCGACTGGCACCAGAAACTTCCCCAGTAAACCCGAATCAGGAGAACCGTTATGCAGTGGGATATTGTGATCGGGTTGGAAATACACGCTCAGCTTGCCACCAAAACCAAGATTTTTTCCGGCTCTAGCACCGCTTACGGCGCCGAGCCCAACACCCAGGCCAGCGCAGTTGATCTGGCCATGCCTGGCACCTTGCCGGTGCCCAACGAACAGGCCTTCCGTTACGCAGTGATGTTTGGCTTGGCGGTAAACGCCGAAATTGGCCGGCGCTCGGTGTTCGACCGCAAAAACTACTTTTACCCGGATTTGCCCAAAGGCTATCAGACCACGCAGTTGGACCACCCTATTGTGGGCCCAGGCTTCGTGGACGTTGATTTAGCCGGTGGCCGCAGCAAACGCGTTCGCATCCACCACGCACACCTGGAAGAAGATGCCGGCAAATCCCTTCATGAGGGTTTTCAAGGCATGACCGGTATCGACTTAAACCGCGCCGGCACTCCGCTGATCGAAATTGTTACCGAGCCGGATATGAACAGCGCCGAAGAAGCCGTCGCTTTCGCCAAAAAGCTGCACAGTCTGGTGTCGTCCTTGGGCATCTGTGACGGCGACATGAGCCAGGGCTCGCTGCGCTTTGACGTGAATATCTCACTCAAGCCCAAAGGCTCTGACACCCTGGGTACCCGCACCGAAACCAAAAACCTGAACTCCTTCCGCTTTATGGAGCAGGCCGTCGCCCATGAAGTAGCACGGCAGATGGACATTCTGGAAGACGGTGGTCGCATCATTCAGGAAACCCGTCTGTACAACGGCGATCGCGACGAATCGCGCTCTATGCGCAGCAAAGAAGAAGCCAACGATTACCGCTACTTCCCCTGCCCTGATCTGCTGCCGGTGGTGATCGATGATGCCTTTATCGAAAGTGCGCGCGCTCTGTTGCCAGAACTTCCGGATGCCCGCAAAGCACGCTTCAAAGAGCAATATAGCCTGAACGACTACGACGCCAGCCTGTTGAGCGACGACGCTCGCCTGTCAGCATTTTTTGAAGACACCGCCGCTCACTGCAAAGACCCCAAGCTGGCCGCAAACTGGGTGCTAGGCGAGTTCTTGGCGCGCCTGAACACAGACAACAAAACTGTAGCGCAGGCGCCAATAAGCGGCACCCAACTGGGCCAGCTTGTCGCGCGCATCGCAGACAACACGGTGTCGTCCTCAGGCGCAAAAAAGGTGTTCGAAACACTGTGGAATGGCGACGGCGGCTCTAAAGAGAATGCGGCTGACGCCATAATAGAAGCTCAAGGCCTGAAACAGGTTTCAGACACCGGCGCTCTGGAAGCCATTGTGGATGAAGTATTGGCAGGCATGCCCGAGCAGATCGCCCAGTACCAGGAAGCCGACGAGAAAAAGCGAAAGAAGCTGATGGGCGGTTTTATGGGGCCGTTAATGAAAGCCTCAAAAGGCCAGGGTAACCCGCGCCTGTTCACCGAAATTCTGCAAAGAAAACTCAACGCCTGAATTGACGCCTCAGGCGCTTCTATGGCCCGGAGCGCCTGAGGAACAACTGCTCAAACCGACGGATATTCTGCTGCACATAATCAATAAACGCCCGCATGGCCGGGGTTGGGTGGCGCGCTTGGGGATACACCACGCACCAGCTGCGCCTGAGCGGAAACCCGGCAATATTCACAATGCTCAAGCTGCCCAGGGCGAGCTCGGACAGCACCCCCAGTTTCGGCAAAACCGCCACGCCCAGGCCAGCCAACACCGCATGCTTTACCGCGTCGTTAGAGCCCAGCTCCATACTTGGAATCGCCCGTAGACGTTGATTCTGACAATACAGTTCCAGCGCCAGGCGGCTGCCCGAACCGCTCTCCCGCACCAGTAAACCGCTGTCCAGAAACGCCTGAGCGTTGACGTTCGCTTGCCCAAGTAACGGATGGCCCTTGGGCACCACCGGCACCAGCTCGTTGTCCAGAAACGGCAAAGACGTCAGTGGCCGCTCCGCCGGCACCATACCCATAATCACCAGGTCGTCGGCGTTGTCATTCAGCCGTTGCAGCGCCGTTGCGCGGTTCACCACCGACACTGACACGGTGACCTGCGGGTTTAGCTGCAAAAACGCCCCCAACATATAAGGCACCACATATTGCGCCGTATTCACCGCGACAAGCCGTAACTCCCCGGCCACCTGCCCTTCCAGCGCCGCCAAATTGTTCTGCATCTTCTCCAGGGCGGCAAACACCGAACGCACACATTTAGCCATTTCCTCACCGGCGGCGGTGCAATAGAGCTTGCGCCCAACGTACTCAAACATCGGCAACCCCAGTGCCTGCTCCAGATGTCGCACCTGGCTGCTGATGGCCGGCTGCGTTAATCCCAACAACTCCCCTGCCTTGCTATAGTTTTTTAAATCGTAAACCGCCTTAAATACCTGAAGTTGGCGAAAAGTCAGGCGACTGGCAAGATTCTGAATGGTTAACGGCATGGCGTGGGGGCCCTCTGAATCGACTCATAAGGAATTACTTATACTTAAACAAAATAATATCAATTTTTACGAAAGAGTCGAGAGCGTTAATCTTTTCGAGTGCGTCATTCGGGTTTTATTACCTTCATTAGGGACGAAGAAATGAGGAATCTCCGATGTTGAAGAAAGTACTCATCGCCAATCGCGGCGAAATCGCCGTCCGCATTGTGCGAGCCTGCGCGGAAATGGACATACGCTCGGTCGCCATTTACACCGAGCCAGACCGTTATGGCCTGCACGTAAAGCGCGCTGACGAAGCCTACTCGTTGGGCGAAGACCCACTAGCGGGCTATCTGGACCCAGCCCGAATTGTCAACCTGGCGGTAGAAACTGGCTGCGACGCCATCCATCCCGGTTACGGCTTTTTATCAGAAAACGCCAACTTTGCGCGCTTGTGCGAACAAAAAGGCGTGGCGTTTATCGGCCCCAAATCCGATGTCATTCATAAGATGGGCGATAAAACTCAGGCCCGCGACAGCATGCGTGCCGCCGGAATACCCATCACACCTGGCTCCGACGGCAATCTTGCAGATCTGGATGAAGCTTTGAAAATGGCCAACGAAATTGGCTACCCGGTGATGGTGAAAGCGACGTCAGGCGGCGGCGGCCGGGGTATTCGCCGTTGCGACACACCTCAGGAACTGACGGCCCAGTATCCGCGCGTCATTTCTGAGGCCACCAAGGCCTTTGGCTCGGCCGAAGTGTTTATGGAAAAGTGCATTGTGAATCCGCGCCATATTGAGGTGCAAATACTGGCGGACAGCCACGGCAACGTTATTCACCTGTTCGAACGCGATTGCTCGATACAGCGGCGCAACCAAAAGCTGATTGAAATCGCACCAAGCCCGCAGCTTACGCCGGAGCAACGACAGTACATTAGTGCCCTGGCGGTGAGGGCGGCCGAAGCCGTAGGCTACGAAAACGCCGGCACCGTGGAATTTCTGCTGGCCGGCAACGAAGTACACTTTATGGAAATGAACACCCGGGTGCAGGTGGAACACACCATCACCGAGGCCATCACCGGTGTGGATATTGTGCGTGAACAACTGCGCATTGCCGCCGGCCTACCCTTGAGTTATCGCCAGGAAGACATTCAGTTTCGCGGCTATGCGCTGCAATTTCGCATCAACGCGGAAGATCCGAAAAACGACTTTTTGCCCAGTTTTGGCCGCATTACCCATTACTACGCGCCCGGCGGTCCCGGCGTGCGGGTCGACACCGCAATCTACACCGGCTACGAAATCCCGCCCTATTACGACTCTATGTGCCTGAAGTTGGTGGTGTGGGCGCTGACTTGGGACGAAGTCATCGCCCGTGGCAAACGCGCTCTGGACGACATGCGCCTGCACGGCATCAAAACCACAGCCCAATATTACCAGCAGATTCTGGCGCATCCGGATTTTCGCGCTGGCAACTTTGACACCAGCTTTGTGCCCAGCCACCCGGAACTTTTGAAATATTCAACCAAACGCCACCCCAGTGCCATTGCGCTCGCCATTGCCGCCACCATCGCCGCGCATTCAGGCTGGTAATTCACAGGAGAATAAGATCATGAGCCAGGCAAAACGAATTGAAGTCACCGACCTGATTCTGCGTGACGCGCACCAGTCGCTGATTGCCACCCGCATGCGTACAGAAGACATGCTGCCCATCTGCGGCAAGTTGGACCAGGTAGGCTATTGGTCGCTGGAAGTCTGGGGCGGCGCCACCTTTGACGCCTGCGTGCGTTTTCTGAAAGAAGACCCTTGGGAGCGCCTACGCCAGCTGAGGGAAGCACTGCCCAACACGCGCCTGCAAATGCTGCTGCGGGGCCAGAATCTGCTGGGCTATCGCCACTACGCAGACGACGTGGTGGAAGCCTTTGTGCAAAAAGCCGCGGACAACGGCGTCGACGTATTTCGGATTTTTGATGCGCTAAACGATTTGCGCAACATTGAAGTCGCTATGAAAGCGGTGAAAAAAGCCGGCAAGCACGCCCAAGGCACCATCTGCTTCACCACCAGCCCGGTGCACACTGCAGAACTGTTTGTACAGCAAGCCAAAAACATGCAGGCCATGGGTGCCGACTCCATTGCCATCAAGGATATGGCGGGACTGTTGACGCCTTACGGCACCTACGACCTGGTCAAAGCCATCAAGGCGGAAGTCGACCTGCCATTGGTGATTCATAGCCACTCCACCTCTGGCTTGGCGCCTTTATGCCAGCTCAAAGCCATTGAAGCCGGCGTGGACCGCATGGATACGGCCATTTCTTCGTTCGCCTCGGGCACCAGTCATCCGGCGACCGAATCCCAAGTGGCCGCGCTGAAAGGCACCGCTTACGACACCGGCCTGGATTTGAATCTGCTGAGCGAAATCGCCGATTACTTCCGCGAAGTACGCAAAAAATACCAGCAGTTCGAAAGCGAGTTCACCCGCGAAGACGTATCGGTTCAGATTAATCAGGTGCCCGGCGGCATGATGTCCAACCTGGCCAACCAGCTCAAAGAACAGAATGCGCTGGACCGTATCCGCGAAGTGTTCGACGAAATTCCGCGGGTACGGGAAGACCTTGGTTTTCCGCCGCTGGTTACGCCCACCTCGCAGATTGTGGGCACTCAGGCGGTGTATAACGTACTGGCCGGCCAGCGCTATAAAACCATCACCAACGAAGTAAAGCGTTACCTGCAGGGTGGTTACGGCCGGCCGCCAGCGCCGGTGAACGCCGACGTACGTAAAAAAGCCATAGGCAATGAAACCGTTGACGAAGGCCGTCCGGCCGACCATATAAGACCCGAAATGGACAAGCTGCGCAAAGACATTGGCGAACTGGCCCTGAACGAGGAAGACGTACTCACCTTCGCCATGTTCCCTGACCTTGGCCGCGAATTCCTGCAACAACGCAAAGACGGCACACTGGTGCCGGAGGCCCTGTTGCCACCAGAAACAAGATCCCGTGATCGCCTGGTTACCGGTGTTGCCACTGAATTCCGCATTGAAGTGCACGGTGAAAGCTACGAAGTGGCGGTTACCGGCTCCGGCGAATCCGGTGTGGGCAAGCGCAAGCTATACCTTTCGCTCGACGGAATGCCGGAAGAGGTGGTCTTTGAATCCCTCAACGACTATGTGGCACAAAGCAGCAGCGGCCGAAAAAAGGCATCCATGCCCGGCCACGTCAGCACCGCCATGCCCGGCAATGTAGTCGAGGTTCTGGTGAAAGAGGGCGATACGGTGAGTGCCGGCCAAGCCGTACTGATCACCGAAGCGATGAAGATGGAAACCGAAGTGCACGCTGATATTGACGGCAAAATCGCGGCAATTTACATAACGAAAGGCGACCGGGTAACCCCGGGTGAAATGCTGATCGACATTGTCTGATCGGCGCAAGATTTGGTTTGAATAAAAGCAAAAAGCCGCCCCTGAGATCAGAGGCGGCTTTTTTGGTTTCAATAGACGATCAGACCAAAGTCGCCCAAAGGTCATGCTCGTCAGCGTGCTCAACCACCGCCTGAACAATCTGCCCAGGCACCAATCCCGTGGCGTCATTCAGATACACCATGCCATCAATCTCTGGCGCGTCGGCTTTTGACCGCCCGATGGCGCCTTCTTCGTCTACTTCGTCAATCAGCACGTCAATTGTTGTACCAATTTTCGCCTGCAAACGGGCGGCTGAAATTTCGGCTTGCTTGGTCATAAACCGCTCCAAGCGTTCTTCTTTGACATCTTCTGGTACGGCGCCTTCGATCTCGTTAGCCTTGGCTCCCTCAACCGCGCTGTAGGTGAACGCGCCCACGCGGTCTAGTTGCGCCTGGTCCAGCCAGTCCAACAGGTATTGAAAATCTTCTTCGGTTTCACCGGGAAAGCCCACTATGAAGGTAGAACGAATGGTGAGTTCCGGGCAGATTTCACGCCATTTACGAATGCGGTCCAGGGTTTTGCTGTCGTGGGCCGGTCGTTTCATGGCTTTCAGCACTTTCGGGCTGGCGTGCTGGAACGGAATATCCAGATACGGCAGGATTTTCCCTTCCGCCATTAACGGAATAATGTCGTCCACATGGGGATACGGGTACACATAGTGCAGCCGTACCCAAACGCCCATTTCACCCAATGCTTCGCACAGCGACTGCATTTTGGTTTTAATCGGGCGGCCCTGCCAGAAACCGGTGCGGAATTTGGTGTCTACACCGTAAGCCGAGGTGTCTTGGGAAATAACCAATAATTCTTTAACGCCAGCGTCGACCAACCGCTGGGCTTCGTCCATCACATCGCCAATGGGCCGGCTGACCAGATCGCCGCGCATAGACGGAATTATGCAGAAGGTGCAGCGGTGGTTGCAGCCCTCGGAGATTTTGAGGTAGGCGTAATGCCGCGGCGTCAGTTTGATACCCTGGGGCGGCACCAGATCGGTGAACGGGTCGTGCTTGCGGGTGGGCGGCACAAACTGATGTACCGCACCGACCACTTCTTCATACGCATGGGGGCCGGATACAGCCAGCACCCCGGGATGGGTTTTACGGATTTTGTCTGCTTCCACGCCCATACAACCGGTCACGATGACTTTGCCATTTTCATTTATGGCTTCGCCAATAGCGTCCAGAGATTCCTGTTTTGCCGCATCAATAAAGCCGCAGGTGTTCACCACTACAATATCGGCGTCTTTATAGGTTGGTACTACATCATACCCATCCAACCTTAGCTGGGTCAGAATACGCTCGGAATCTACCAGAGCCTTGGGGCAACCCAGGCTAATAAAGCCAACTTTACCGTTACTGGTTTGCGTGTTTTCAGTTTTTTCTATCATAAAGCGGTTCGTAATTCCTGGCGCCGGGCGTAAGCACGCAAATGAATGGAGAGCGATATTTTACACCAGTCGAGCGCGCCGCTACAGTAAAAGCCGAAACCTGTTTCATCAACAATGGATCATTCCAAATGAAAATTTGTGAACATTCATCCGGAAAAAATCGAATAATCTGCCACACTGTAAAATAAAAAAATTCCAACCACATAATAATCAGACATATTGAGTCCGACCGCTGCCTATGAAACTTACGTCTACACAACCGAATCTACGCGATCAACAACGAGTTTACGTTGCGGCCAAAATCGTTATTGAAAGACCCGACGGTTGTCAGTGCAACTGCACAACTACAAACCTGTCGCGCACAGGTGTGATGATATCGTGCGATCTATTAACGGCTGATCAGTTAACTCAGGGTAACCGCGCGCTGGCACCGGGAAACCGCATGCCGGTGAAAGCCCATTTTTCAGTGCCCTTACAACCGGCACAGCCGATCATTGTCGCCGCGGGTAATATTGTGCATTTTCGACGAATCGCACAGAACCAATTTCAGGTTGGCATCCAATTTGAAGAATTTGAAGGCGGTGGGTCCGCATGTGTTGATCTGTATGTACGCAGTCTTCTGAATAAATGTGGCAAATCTGTCTGAAAGTCCCGAACTCCCCGCCAAAACCATTACAATGCTTAGCTGCCTGAGCTGCTATCAGGCCCGCCCTTATTCGTTCATCAATCAGGAATCTGCTACTTCATGGCTATCAAACATCTTCGCACTGCCTTCGCCAGCCAATATCAGCCGGGGCAACCCGCACGCTTGCGCAGCGGCGAAGCTCTGGAAGAGCCCGGTGGCGATTACGAAGCCCTGCACAAACAGATGAAGCGTTTGTTCAACGCCAAACCCGGAAAGAAGTTTGGTCGTTTTTCTGACGATATTGGCGAAAGCCCTTTCAGTAGTTGGATAAAAGATTATCTGGAAGGCAAACAGGGTTTTGCGGCCATGAGCAGCAGATTGTTCGATCAATGGCAGGAGCTTCTCAGCGGCTGTCAGGAAGAGCATCACGGCCATTTGATGCTGGTGCACGAGGCCCTGGCGGATACAGAGGTTGCGTACTTGCTTGTTATAGAAGCAGACAGCGCCATGCGATTTGATGGCAACCAGGCGTTAGACGCCACCGACATTCTCAGCCTTTCACGGTTGAACCTGGCACTGCGGATCGAGCTTACCGACTGGCAGCGTGATGGCGGTGGCAGCAGCGACAGCAATTATCTGACGCTGGTACACGCCCGCGGCACCGCTGAGCCGGGTGAGCTGTTTATTCGTCTGTGCGGTTTTACCAATCAGGTGGATGTGGAAAAAGAGACGATGACGTTTCTGGACGCGGTGGAAGCTTTCGCGAAAAACGAGCAGCCGGATAAAGCCGGCGGAGTGCGCAGCCGCGCTTATGAGTTCTGCAAGGAGCAGCACGCTCTGGGGGAGCCGGTGGCCATCGAGGCCTTATCGGGTTATCTGGATGAGGACCAGCCTGAGCGTTTTCGCGAGTTTGCCAGTAAAACGGCGGAATTGCCGGAGAGCGGCGTGTTGCATCCGGATCATCGTAAGGTGAAGAAGCTGGTGCGGATTGGGGGATCGGGCGGTGGTATGAGCGTGTCATTTTCTTCGGATTTGATGAATCAGGCGGTTTATTATGACCGCGACAAGGATTCTTTGACGATTACTCGTTTGCCTAAGGTTTTGCGGGAGCAGTTGCAGCGTTATCTTGATACTCGCGAGGGGTGAATTAGCTGAGCTTGGGTGACTGGCCACGGGGTGGGGGAAATCTTTTCTTATGGAAAAAGAACTCGCTGCGCTCAGACACCTTTTTCCTGCCAGAAAAGACTTCCCCCACCCCGCTACCGACTTAACTTTGTAGTTACGACCCCATAAATTTTAAAACTGGTCGGATCGACTTTTATCTTTTTTAGGGAATTGGCCTGTTTCACTTATACTTGTTTTTTGAGCTGTTTATCAGCGGGCTTTTATTATGAATATTGATAAGGCAAAGAAGCGGATCGCGAAGCTGGTCAAGAAAGGCTTTGATGGCTATCCGTTGATTTCGTTGGAATACTTTGGTGAAACACCAGGATCTGCGACAAAAGTGGTGGTTTCATTTGTTGCGGAGGAGAACGCAGAGCCTCAGAAGCAGGCATTTTCGAGCGATACCGACGCACGGAAAGACGAGGCGATTCAATCGACTCTGGTGAAGATTATTGAGCGATCTGACGTTAGAACGGTGATGGAAGTTGAGGGTGTTTCAAAATGATACGGCTGACGAATATTCAACTGGCGCTTGATCACGATGATCAGGCGATGACCAGCGCTGTATTGGATCGTTTATCAATCATGGCCGAGGATCTGGTTAGCGTGCACGTGCATAAGCGCGGATACGATGCCCGTAAAAAAACCAATATCGTGCTTATTTACACGCTCGATGTTGAGACGACACAAAACGAATTCCTGATCGAGAAGTTTGCTGACCATCAGTTGGTCAAAGAAACTCCGGATATGAGCTATCAGTTCGTAGCGAACGCGCCGGCAGATTTACAGGAACGCCCGGTTGTTATCGGTTTTGGGCCCTGTGGTTTGTTGGCCGGATTGGTGTTGGCGCAGATGGGCTATAAGCCCATTATTCTGGATCGCGGCAAAGAGGTGCGTGAGCGTACGAAAGACACCTTTGGTTTTTGGCGCAAGAAAATCCTTAATACCGAATCCAATGTGCAGTTTGGGGAAGGCGGTGCCGGAACCTTCTCTGACGGTAAGCTGTACAGCCAGGTGAAAGACCCGAATCACTACGGTCGTAAGGTATTAACCGAGTTTGTGGCATCTGGGGCGCCGGACGAGATCATGTTTGTCAGCAAGCCGCACATTGGCACTTTTCGGCTGGTCACCATGGTTGAGCATATGCGTGCGAAAATCATTGAGCTGGGCGGCGAAATACGGTTCAGCGCCCGCGTTGACGATGTCCAGATCGACAACGGCCAGATTACCGGTGTGGTATTAGCCGATGGCGAAGTGATCAATTCCAGACACATCGCACTCGCGATTGGCCACAGTGCCCGCGATACTTTCCAGATGCTCTACGATAACAATGTGTATATCGAAGCCAAGCCGTTTTCTGTTGGCTTCCGCATCGAGCACCCGCAATCTGTCATTGATAAGGCGCGTTTTGGCAAAAATGTGGGCAACCCGATTCTGGGTGCCGCCGACTATAAACTGGTTCATCACTGTAAAAGTGGCCGCTCTGTGTACAGTTTTTGTATGTGCCCGGGTGGCACTGTGGTTGCCGCCGCATCGGAAGAGCATGGCGTGGTGACCAATGGTATGAGCCAGTACTCCCGTGCCGAGCGTAATGCCAACAGCGCGATTGTGGTGGGTATTGACCCGTCAGATTACCCGGGCAATCCACTGGCAGGGATCGATTTCCAGCGAGCACTCGAACGTAATGCCTACGTGTTAGGTGGTTCCAACTACGATGCGCCGGCGCAGAAAGTGGGTAACTTTTTAAAAGGAACGTCCTCAGAGACGGTCGGCAGTGTAGTGCCCTCTTTCCAGCCCGGCATCAAACTGACCGACTTGTCGAAAGCTCTGCCTGATTTTTGCATCGAGGCTATCCGCGAGGCTATTCCGGTTTTCAACAGAAAGATTAAAGGTTTTGCTTTGGAAGATGCGCTATTGACCGGTGTAGAAACCCGAACGTCTGCGCCTATTTGTATCAAGCGGGGCAAGGATTTTCAAAGCATCAATACTCACGGGTTGTACCCGGCGGGTGAAGGCGCGGGTTATGCCGGTGGCATTCTGTCGGCGGCCATAGACGGCATTAAAATTGCCGAGGCTATGGCGCTTAGCATTAACAGCGGGCATCAAGAGTCTGCGTCAAAATTCGCTTGAAAGACTGAGCAGGTTTATTTTGCGGGAAACTGGGACTGGCCCCGCGGCGGGGGAAATCTTTTCTTATGGAAAAAGAACTCGCTGCGCTCAGACACCTTTTTCCTGCCAGAAAAGACTCCCCCCACCCCGTGGCCGAGGTAGCATTGAACTGTCGCCTTGCTTTTTTTATGGGTGCTTAACCTTCTCGCCAGAGCTCTCTCAAGACAATATCACCAGGTGATTTGGCAGTTCATTTTTCTGATGGGTGGCTGGCAGTTGGGTTTTCAGATGTGTGCCGCAGGCTTCGATGCAGGTGATAAAACCGTGTAGGGTTTTGCCTTTTTTCACCTGCTCGGTGAAGTCCGCAATGATGGCGTCCCAAGCGCTGTTGTCTATTTTGCTGGAAATGCCCTCGTCCACCAGAATCTCGACGTAGCGCTCGGCTTCAGAAACGAAAATTAGCATGCCCGTGGCGCCCGCTGTGTGATGCAGGTTCTGTTCCAAAAACTGGCGCCGGGCCAGGTTCGAAGCTCGCCAGTAGCGCACGGAGCGGGGGATCAGTCGCCTATTTATGCCAGGTAACCTGAATATAAGACTGAGCACGATAAACACGCCCCACTGGCCAAGCAGCAACGTGTCTGCTGTCAGCCAGCCGGCAAAGTAATTGACGATGCCAGGTACCACAAGCGCAATCAGCCCCGCCCAGAGGAGCGGAATATAGGCGTAGTTATCGGCTTGTGCCGTCAGCACGGTGACTATCTCCGCGTCTGTTTCCTGCTCAACGGCGCTGATGGCGGCCGCGACCTGTTCCTGTTCTTGCTTGGTTAATAATGTCATGGGGTATCGCTTGTAAAGGGTTTGAGGGCGGTCTTGGTGATGTTTACCGTGTTTTTACCAGCCACCGGATGCACCTCCGCCACCGAAGCCACCGCCCCCGCCGCCAAAGCCACCACCGCCGAAACCGCCGCCTCCACGGCCGCCCATGCTGGAACCTAAGAGCGCTCCACCTAATAAAGCTGCGCCACCGCGTCCGCCACGCCCACGGCCGCCACCAATGAAATAAATAACAGCCAAAATAATCATGAAAAATAGCGACACCAGGGAAAGTTTCGGCTTTTCCTGGCCTCCGACAGTCTGGCTCGGCAATGCCAGTGGTTCGCCACCCAGAACTTGCACGATGGCGGCGGCACCGTTGAGAATACCCTGCTCAAACTGCCCCTGCTTGAACGCAGGCGTCATGATTTGATTAATAATGGTGGCTGAGGCCGCATCGGTAAGGCGCCCCTCCAGGCCATAGCCCACTTCAATCCGAATTTTGCGTTCCTGCTGGGCAACAATAAGCAGCGCACCATTATCATCGCCTTTCTGACCGATGCCCCAATGCCGGCCCAGCTGATAGCCATAGTCTTCTATGGCGTAGCCTTGTAGATCAGGCAGTGTGACCACGACAACCTGTTCCGTGGTTCCCTGTTCGTGGGCCTGGAGCATCTGGGTGATCTGGGATTCGGTGGATGGGCTCAGTATTTCGGCCTTGTCCACTACCCGACCACTCAGCTCCGGGAATACCGGCGCGGATTGAGCCAGCGCAGCTGTCACCGGAAAAACGATCAAGGCAAGCAAGGCCGCAACGGAACAGGACAAAGAATATCGAGAAGGAAACAGCATTTAAAACGTGACCTTGGGTGCTTCTTCGGCGTTTTCTGCAGTCGCTTTGAAGTTTTCACGCTGTTCCAAATCGCTATAAAGAATGCTGTGCCAGATTTTTCCGGGGAAGGTGCGAATTTCGGTGTTGAAACGTTCGACCGACTGAATAAAGTCGCGCCGGGCCACGGCTATCCGGTTTTCGGTCCCTTCGAGCTGCGATTGCAACGCGAGAAAGTTCTGGTTGGATTTCAAGTCCGGGTAACGTTCGGACACAACCATCAATCGACTCAATGCGCTGCTAAGCTCGCCCTGCGCTTGTTGAAATTGTTGGAATTTCTCGGGATTGTTCAGAATGCTTTCATCCACCTGAATGGAGGTTGCCTTGGAACGTGCCTCGATAACGGCCGTTAAGGTCTCTTTTTCCTGGGCAGCAAAACCTTTGACCGTTTCCACCAGGTTAGGTATCAGATCGGCCCGGCGCTGATACTGATTTTCAACTTGTGACCAGGCAGCCTTAACGTTTTCGTCATAGGTGGGAATGTTGTTAATGCCGCAGCCGGTTAGCAGGAGCGCCAGCATCAGCAGGGCCGTCAGTTGCCACACTGAGCGTATAGGTGTATCAGTTGGCCTTGTTTGCATAGTATCGGGAGTCTCCGGAGATGGACGAGGCGCTCAAGCTGGGGCCGCGAATGTCAAAGAGGATCTCACATTCAGCCATTTCAAAACAGCCAGGCGGTTTCTGTGATTCTTGCAGATTACCGAGACAACGCTGGTTGCGGAATGATCGCCCCGTTATACTGCGCATTTGCTCTTTTCAGAATGTTTCCGAAAGTTTCTCGCCCGAAAATCCTGACTGCGGGCACCCAATACATCCAGTTGCGTTGAGACCCATGGCCAAAAAGTTATTCATCAAAACCCACGGCTGCCAGATGAACGAATACGATTCATCCCGCATGGCTGATCTGTTAAAAGTCGGTGAAGCGGTTGAAATGACCGACAGCCCGGAAGACGCTGATATTCTATTGCTGAATACCTGCTCCATTCGTGAAAAAGCCCAGGAAAAGGTGTTTCATCAACTGGGTCGCTGGAAAAATCTGAAAAAGAACAAACCGGGGCTGATCATTGGCGTTGGCGGTTGCGTGGCCAGTCAGGAAGGCCAGGCGATTATTGACCGTGCGCCCTTTGTAGATATGGTCTTCGGCCCGCAAACCTTGCACCGCTTGCCGGACATGATTGCCGAGGTGAGAGTGAAGGGTAACGGCGTCGGCGTGGTCGACGTCAGCTTCCCGGAAATTGAAAAATTCGACAATCTGCCAGAACCCGGCGCCAATGGCCCGTCTGCGTTTGTGTCGATTATGGAAGGCTGCAGCAAGTACTGCACATTTTGCGTGGTGCCCTACACCCGCGGCGAAGAGGTCAGCCGGCCGGCTGACGATGTGATTGCGGAAGTGGCGCATTTGGCCTCACAGAACGTGCGAGAGATTAACCTTTTGGGCCAGAACGTAAACGCCTACCGCGGCGACACCCACGATGGCGATGTGATGGATTTGGCGGAGCTGATCACGCTGATTGCCACCATTGATGGCATCGACCGCATTCGCTACACCACCTCGCACCCGGTGGAGTTCACCGATGCGTTGATTGATGTGTACGAGCAAGTACCGGAACTGGTTAGCCACCTGCACTTACCGGTGCAAAGTGGCTCTGATCGCATACTCTCGGCCATGAAGCGCGGCCATACCGCACTCGAATACAAATCCAAACTTCGCCGCCTGCGCAAAATCCGTCCAGATATTAGTTTTTCTTCGGACTTCATCATTGGTTTCCCCGGTGAAACCGAGAAAGATTTTGAAGACACTATGAAACTCATCAACGACATTGGCTTCGACATGTCGTTCAGCTTCGTTTACAGCGCCCGCCCCGGCACTCCGGCGTCAGATTTGCCGGATGATACGGAGATGGCGGTGAAGAAGCAGCGTCTGAAAATTCTGCAGGATCGTATCAACCAAACGGTTATGGATATCAGCCGCAAGATGGTAGGCACCACGCAGCGCATTTTGGTGACAGGTCTTTCCAAAAAGGATCCGGGCGAGTTTTCGGGGCGCACGGAAAATAACCGCATCGTCAATTTCCGCCATGAGAATTCAGCGGCTATCGGGCATTTTATAGATGTTGAGATTGTAGAGGCTTATTCGAATTCCTTGCGTGGTTTGCCGGTGGATTCTGAATTGTACTAAGAGAATTCACCCATCACCGATATCAGCAAAATCAAAAATGCTCCCTAAAAGAACCACGGGAGTAAAACGGAGAAAACTTGGACACCAACGATTCCAGACAATTTGATTTGTACCCGATTGATCAGCGCCGTTTAACGACCCTTTGTGGCCAGTTTGATGAAAACCTGAAACAGGTTGAGCGTCGCCTTCAGGTTTCGATCAGCCGCCGCGGGCATCACTTTCGCGTTCAGGGTGCGACCGAAAATGTGGCAGCCGCCACTGAGGTCGTGCGGCATATGTATCGGGAAACAGAAGCGACCGAGGATCTGACGCCAGACACCGTGCATCTGTATATTCGTGAAACCGGGTTTGAACGGTTGCCCGAAGAGGTACCGTTTGACGGTGCCGTAACCATTATCAAAACCCCGAAGCTCACCGCCAAACCCCGTGGTGCCAACCAGCAACGATATGTACACAATATTCGCACCCACGACATAAACTTTGGCATTGGGCCAGCGGGTACGGGTAAAACCTGGCTAGCAGTGGCCTGTGCGGTGGAAGCATTAAAAGACGAGCAAGTTAAACGCATTCTGCTGGTGCGCCCGGCGGTAGAAGCCGGTGAAAAACTCGGTTTCCTGCCCGGCGACCTGGCGCAGAAGGTCGACCCATATCTGCGCCCGCTGTACGACGCTCTCTACGAGATGCTGGGTTTTGAACACGTAACGCGTCTGATTGAAAAAAGCGTGATCGAGATTGCACCGCTGGCGTTCATGCGCGGGCGCACACTGAACAACTCGTTCATCATTCTGGACGAAAGCCAGAACACCACTCGCGAGCAGATGAAGATGTTCCTGACCCGCATCGGCTTTGGTTCGACCGCGGTGATTACCGGGGACACCACTCAAATTGACCTGCCCCGCGGACAGAACTCAGGACTAATTCACGCAGCTACGGTACTCAATAACGTTGCCGGGATAAGTTTTATTCATTTTGAATCCAAAGACGTGGTTCGCCACCCGCTGGTTCAGCGTATCGTTGAAGCCTACGGTGCTATTAACGATGGCAACGATCGCAACGACGGCAACGAGCAGTGAACATCGTCACACTGGACTTACAGTTAGCCAGCGACGCGGCGAACATCCCGCCAGAAGACCTACTGCTGCAATGGTCGCAGTTGGCCTGGCTAGGCGATGAGCCAACCGAAGTGACCATTCGTATCGTGAATGAATCTGAAATGCAGGCACTGAATTGTCAATACCGCGGAAAAGACAAACCGACGAATGTCTTATCTTTTCCATTTGAAGCACCTGCCGGTATAAACATCCCATTAGCGGGTGATCTGGTTATTTGTGCCCCAGTAGTTGCACAAGAAGCCCGGGAGCAGTACAAAGACACTCACGCCCATTGGGCGCACATGGTTATTCACGGCATGCTGCATCTGCAGAGCTACGACCACATCGACGATAACGAGGCAGAGGAAATGGAAGACCTCGAAATACGTCTGCTGTCGCAGATCGGCATTGCCAATCCTTACGACCACGCAGAGGTAACCGAAAAAGACTCATGAGCGATGATCACTCGAGTCGCAGCCAGGGTAGCAATAACAAATCTTGGCTGGAGCGTATATCACAGGCCTTTTCTAGCGGGCCAGAATCCGTAGAAGACGTGCTGGAAATTCTGCGCGATGCCGAAGCCCAGGAAATCATTGACACCGATGCCATGAGCATCATCGAAGGTGCGATGCAGGTTCTGGACATGCGCGTTGAAGAAATCATGATTCCCCGCTCGCAAATGATTACGGTGAAAGCCAACCAGGATCCCCGTGAATTCCTGGGCGAAATCATCTCTTCCGCCCACAGCCGTTTTCCGGTGATTGGCGACAACCCGGATGACGTCATTGGCGTGCTGCTGGCCAAAGACCTGTTGCCACTGGCGATGGATGGCGAGCTGGATTGGAATCATATTCGCGAAATTCTGCGACCGCCTAATTTTGTGCCCGAGAGCAAGCGCTTGAACCAGCTGCTTAAGGAATTTAAAGAAAATCGTAACCATATGGCGATGGTGGTCGACGAGTACGGCGGTACCGCCGGTCTGGTCACCATTGAGGACGTTCTGGAGCAGATTGTGGGCGAGATCGAAGACGAGCACGACTTCGACGAAGAAACCCACATCAAAGCCCACGGCGATGGTAGCTGGGCGGTGAAGGCCGTTACCCCCATTGATGACTTTAACGAAGCTTTCAGTGCCAGTTTCGACGAAGAAGAATTCGACACCATTGGCGGCCTGGTTCTCAAGGAATTCGGACACCTGCCAAGGCGCGGTGAAGCGGTTGAATTCGGTGGCTTGCGTTTTACCATTGCCAACGCCGACAACCGTGTTATTCGCTTATTACAGGTTATCCGCAGTGAGTTGTAAGTGAATAACATTAGCAACCAACACCCCGCCAGCATCCCCTCTGCCGTCACCCGCTCCCTGTCAGCCAACCGCTGGCTAGGAGCCGTACTGCTGTTGATTGCCGGCGGGCTGCAAACCCTGACCTTTGCGCCTTACTATTTATGGTGGCTGGGCCCTGTTTCCATATTGCTGATTCTGTTGGTGTGCGTGCCTCTGGCGTCCGGCCAGCTCTTCCGCGCCGGTTGGCTTACCGGTTTGGGGTTATTCGCCAGCGGCGCCAGCTGGGTGTACGTCAGCATTAGCGAGTACGGCAACACCGGTCAATGGATCGCCATTGCTCTGACCGCGCTGTTTGTGGCTGGCCTGGCGCTGTTCCATGGCCTGGTGTTCTGGTTCTGGGGCAAGCTCGCGCGTTTTAGTGCGGTGCGCCGGCTGTTGCTATTCCCGGCTATCTGGCTTTTGGGCGACTGGCTGCGGGGATGGGTGCTCACAGGCTTTCCATGGCTGTATTTGGGCACCGCGCACACCGACGGTCCGCTGGCCGGGTTGGCGCCCATAGGCGGAGTGCATCTGGTTACTCTCGCCATAATAACCACCGCCGTTGCCGCCTATGGCGCGCTTTGGCTAATACTGCAAGCGCGACATACCTTGGCCGCTACCGTGGTGGTCGCTGGGCTATTGCCTTGGCTGGTCGCCCCTGCCCTGAACCGCACAGACTGGACGACCCTGGCACAGGAACCCACATCGGTGGCCGCCATGCAGGGCAATATCCCCCAGCAGATCAAGTGGGATCCTGAGTTTCTGAAAGACCAGATTGTGGCGTATCTGGGCATGACCGAAGACCACTGGAACACCGATATCATTTTATGGCCAGAAACCGCTATTCCTATCCCCCAGGATAAGGCCGGCAAAATCATTGA
Source organism: Marinobacter sp. M3C (assembly GCF_023311895.1). Taxonomy (GTDB): domain Bacteria; phylum Pseudomonadota; class Gammaproteobacteria; order Pseudomonadales; family Oleiphilaceae; genus Marinobacter. The sequence continues at coordinate 4,207,521 of NZ_CP092284.1, read as the reverse complement.
CCATATTAACGAGCGCCTGGGCGACAACAGCACGCTGATTACCGGCATACCCTGGTACGGCTTCAGCGAGCGCCTGGAGGGATTCACCTACCACAACAGCATTACCGCAATAGGCGCCGGTGAAGGTATTTATCACAAACAGAAACTGGTGCCTTTTGGCGAGTACGTGCCGCTGGAGAAATATCTGCGGGGGCTGATCGGTTTTTTTGATTTGCCCATGTCCAACTTCACGCCAGGCCCGAAAAACCAATCTGCTCTGACTGCAAACGGGCTGCGGATAATGCCGTTCATCTGCTACGAAGTGGCCTATCCGGATTTTCTGGCGCGTAACGCGGTGAACACCGATCTGCTGCTGACCATCAGCAACGACGGCTGGTTTGGTGATTCCATCGGGCCGTTACAGCACCTGCAACTGGCCCGAATGCGAGCCTTGGAAACCGGCCGTTACATGCTGCGCGGCACCAACAACGGCGTAACCGCGATTATCGACAATAAAGGCCAGATAACCGAACGCATTCCGCAGTTCGAACGTGCGGTTATGGCCGGCGAGGTCTACCGCGCCAGCGGCAGCACGCCCTACATGATTACGTCATCCTGGCCGGTACTGACATTTGCGCTCATCCTGATCGTGTTTGTCCGCGAGCGGGTTATACCGAAGCTCTAGGGCAACAAATCAACTTGTCTTAATTGGCCAGCGACTGGTCACCCGCTCGTAATAGTGCGACCCGCAGGCCTCACAGGGTTGCAGATGGCTGGTAGAAGTCAGGCATAGCATGTGCTCGCAGTTCAAACAGCGGAACATGCCGGCGGTAGCCACTTCACCGGAGATATACTGCCCAGCCTTATGGCTTTCCAGCTTCTGGCGCAGTGCCAATGTATCCACCATCGTTTGATCAGCAACCGACAGCAGGCGCTCGGTCAGCCGCTGCTCCAGCAGCGATAAATCCAACTGCAGCCATTCCGCCAGGCCTTCCCCGGTCTCTCCCACAAAATCCAGCAGATGCTCCAAGTCCCGCTGCAAATAAGCACCCAACAAGCTCAGCTCATCACGGGTCATCTCCTGCAGTTCCTGCTCGGCTTCGATCGCTTTGTCGATCTCCTCTTCCAGGGTTTTCATCGAGGTTTCCTGCACCTTACGCAAGCGGCTCTGCACCTGTTCAAGCATACGGTCGTAGGCCTCAAGGGCTTTTCCAGATAGCTGATTACGTTCGGGTTCGGTCATGAGCGTTTCCTTGTGGTTTTGCCAGCTTTGGGTGGCTGATCATTGGTTAATCTAATCATGGCACACATTATTGAAGTTGGCGCGCATCCCACAATGACTGCGATACGCCCAAACGCGACACCATCGTAACTACGGAGGGCGCAAAACTCCGGCAGACTACCTGTTACCGCCCGTGTGCGTTAGAATAACCGCCCGCTGCGAACATCATATTGATACAGGGTAACTTGGGTAATGGCAGGTATGGACGAGCAATACAATCCCCGTGACGTAGAACAGACCGCCCGCGATTTCTGGGCCGATAACAACACGTTTACGGTGAAAGAAGAACCGGGCAAGCCAAAGTACTACTGCCTGTCCATGTTCCCCTACCCCAGCGGCAAGCTGCACATGGGCCACGTTCGCAACTACACCATCGGCGACGTAATCTCCCGCTACCAGCGCATGCTGGGCAAAAACGTCATGCAGCCTATGGGCTGGGACGCCTTTGGCCTGCCTGCGGAAAACGCCGCCATTGCCAACAAGACTGCGCCCGCCAAGTGGACTTATTCCAATATTGAATACATGAAGAACCAACTCAAACAGCTGGGCTTCGGTTACGACTGGAGCCGCGAACTGGCCACCTGCAAGCCGGATTACTACCGCTGGGAACAGTGGTTCTTTGCCCGCCTGTATGAAAAAGGCCTAGTGTACAAAAAGATGGCCACTGTAAACTGGGACCCGGTCGATCAGACCGTTCTGGCTAACGAACAAGTTGTTGATGGCCGCGGCTGGCGCTCCGGCGCGCTGGTGGAAAAGAAGGCCATACCCCAGTGGTTTATCCGCATTACCGATTATGCCGAACAACTGCTGAACGACATGGACGATATGGATGGCTGGCCGGAACAGGTCAAAACCATGCAGCGTAACTGGATCGGCAAATCCGTAGGTACCGAACTCACCTTTCCTTTAAAAGGCAGCGACGAAGGCCTGACGGTTTATACCACCCGCCCGGACACTCTAATGGGCGTGACCTACATGGCGATCGCCGCCGAGCATTCATTAGCCAAAGCTTCTGCCGAGCGCCATCCAGACGTTGCCCGTTTTGTAGATGAGTGCCGCAACAGCAAAACCGCGGAAGCCGACATGGCGACCATGGAGAAAAAAGGCATTGATACCGGTTTCAAGGTAGTGCACCCGCTGACCCAGGAACACATTCCGGTATGGATTGCCAACTTTGTACTGACAGACTATGGCACCGGCGCTCTGATGGCCGTTCCCGGCCACGATGAGCGCGACCACGAATTTGCCTTGAAGTACCGCCTGCCGATCAAACAGGTAATCTCCGCCAGCGACAAACCTGATATAGACGTGCAAGAAAAAGCCTTCACCGAAAAAGGCGTTCTGGTGTCGTCTGGCAAATACAGTGGCATGACCAGCGATGAAGCCTTCGGTGCCATCGCCGACTATCTGGAACACACGGGTATTGGCAAACGCACCATAAACTATCGCCTACGTGACTGGGGCGTATCGCGCCAGCGCTACTGGGGCGCGCCGATTCCGATGATGACTCTGGAAGACGGTACCCAACGCCCGGTTCCAGACGATCAGCTTCCGGTATTGTTGCCCGAAGACGTCGAAATGACCGGCGTGCAGTCCCCGATTAAAGCGGATCCAGAGTGGGCCAAAACCACTTTTGAGGGCCAACCTGCCACCCGCGAAACCGACACCTTTGACACGTTCATGGAGTCATCGTGGTACTACGCCCGCTTCTGCAGCCCCAACTACGACAAAGGCATGCTAGACCCGGCCGCCGCCAACTACTGGCTGCCGGTAGACCAGTACATTGGAGGCATTGAACACGCCATATTGCACCTGCTGTACGCTCGCTTCTTCCACAAGCTGCTGCGCGACGTGGGCCTGGTCACCAGCTCCGAGCCGTTCAAGCAACTGCTGACCCAGGGCATGGTGCTGGCAGAAACCTATTCCCGCGAAAACGCCAAAGGCGGCATCGTTTGGATTCCACCCACCGACGTGATCGCCGAACGCGATGATAAAGGCCAGGTGACAGGCTACGTGCATAAAGACGACGGCCAGCCGGTGCAGGCCGGTGGCGTTACCAAGATGTCAAAGTCGAAAAACAACGGCATTGACCCGCAATCGATCATCGACGCCCACGGCGCCGATACCGTACGCCTCTTTATGATGTTCGCAGCACCCCCCGAGCAGTCTCTGGAGTGGTCAGACAGCGGTGTTGAAGGCGCCCACCGTTTTCTTAAGCGCCTGTGGCGCCTGGTGAATGAACAAGTTACTAGCGCCGACACAGTGCCTGCTATAGACGCCTCGGCGCTGAATGATAACCAGAAGAACCTGCGCCGCAAAGCTCACGAAACCATTGCCAAGGTCAGCGACGACATCAGCCGCCGGCTGACCTTCAACACCGCCATCGCAGCGGTGATGGAGCTGCTGAACGAAGTCAGCAAGCTCAACGACAGCGAACCTCAGACCCGCGCCGTCCGCCAGGAAGCCCTGGAAACCGCAGTAATGATGTTGTCGCCGATTGTGCCCCACGTCTGCCACAGCCTGTGGCAATCGCTCGGCCACAACGAGCCGGTGGTCGATGCACGCTGGCCGGTGGCAGACGAGAGCGCCATGGTGCGCAGTGAAATACAGATTGTGCTACAGGTGAACGGTAAAGTGCGATCCAAGGTAGAAGTGCCGGCAGACATCAGCAAAGCCGACCTGGAGACGCTGGCCCTGCAAAACGACAACGTAGCGCGCTTCACCGAAGGCAGCACCGTGCGCAAGGTAATTGTTGTGCCCGGCAAACTGGTTAACGTGGTGGCTAACTGATATGACCCAACAGCAGCCTGTATCAAAACGGACACCGGCCTTGGCGCGCAGCCTTTTTCTAACCCTTGGTCTGTTGGCAACGACCAGCGGCTGCGGTTTTCAGCTTCGCGGTGCGGCGCCGGTTTCTGCTGCACTACAACCATTGGCTTTGCAGTGCGCCAGTGATGTACCCATAGACCTGTGCCAGTCGGTTCGTCAACAGCTGACTCTGGGCGACGTGGATGTTCGTGAAGCCAACGCCGCCAACTACATACTTGCGATCGGCCAGTACACCGCAGACCGCCGCGCCAGTGCCATTACGATTAACGCAGGAGCGGCCGAATACACCCTGCGCCAGTCGGTTAGCATCAACCTGATCAGTCGCGATAAGGTGCCCTTGATTGTAGACACCCGCCTGAATGCCAACGAAAGCTATCGCTATGATGAAACCAACGTGCTGGCCAAGCAGCGGGAAGAACAGACCTTACAAAAACAGCTGCAAGAGAGACTGGCCCAGCAAATTATTTTCCGGCTGGCACCCCTGACCCAAGCGCGTATTGATGCCCTTCGCGAACACTATCGGGAGGCTACCGGTAACTCTGTGGAAAGCTCCGAAGCGGGAACAGAACCGGCGGCCAAGGCGCCTACTTCAGCCCCATGAAAACTACACCGGCGCAACTGCCCCAAAGCCTTAAGAAAGGCCTGGCGCCGGTGTACCTGATATCTGGTGACGAACCGCTTCTGGTGCAGGAATGCTGCGATCAGATTCGTAAAGTCGCCCGCGACCAAGGCTTTGCTGACCGGCTAACCTTTCACGCCGACAACCATTTTGACTGGAACATCGTGGCCGATGAATTCAGCGCCATGTCGTTGTTCGCCGAAAAACGCCGCATCGAAGTCCACTTACCAACAGGTAAGCTAGGTGACGGCCGCGCCGTGATGGAACGGATACTGGCGCAACCTGCCGACGACATTGTGTTACTGCTGATCAGCGCTCGTCTGGATGCGGCTGAAACCCGCCGTAAATGGTACAAAGACCTACAAGGCAAAGGCCTGCACGTGCCGGTATGGCCGGTAGACGCTGACAAGTTTCCCGGCTGGTTACAACAGCGCGCCGCCAGTCGCGGTCTGACTCTAACCCGCGACGCTTTGGCAATACTGGCGGAGCGGCTGGAAGGCAATCTGCTGGCCGCCAGCCAGGAACTGGAGCGCCTGGAGCTATTCAGCAAGGGCGCAACTATTGACGAAGGCCTGGTGGAACAGGCTGTGCAGGACAGCTCGCGTTTTAACGGCTTTGAACTGGTCAGCGAACTGCTAACGGGAAATGCGTCACACGCCTGCAAAATGATCGGCATATTACAACAGGAAGGCGAAAACCCGCTTGGCTTGCTCACCGTGCTAACGCGGGACATTCACCTGCTGCTGGAACTGAAAGCCCCCGGGCAAAACACCGCGCCTGCGGCTTTTTTCAAAAAACGCGGAGTCTTCCAGCCACAGCGGGCAAAGGCCCTGGAGCAGGCGGCAAAGCGCCTGAACCGTTCACAACTGAATAACGCCATTCACCTGTGCAGCGAAGTGGACCGCGCCGCCAAAGGCTTCGATCCACTAGGCCCCTGGCACTATTTAAGAGACATGTCCGCGTTGCTTGCCAGCAGATCCTGACGTAAATCAAATCGGCTCTATACAGGCTCGCGGCAGTGCATCAGACGCTTGAAACTTCCCACCATCCGGCGCATTGTTTAGTCATCATCAATGCAAGGAGGAGTGAAACATGGGACGTCAGGAAGAACTAAAAACGCTGCCGGAAAAAATCAGACAACACCGCGACGAAGCACGCGTACAGCTCCATCTGGCACGTCAAGATGTCAAAGACGAGTTTGATAATTTGGAACAGGAGTGGGACCGATTCAAAGGCAAGTTCGATCACGCACTGGATGACGCCACCGAGGTTTCCACCGAAGCGTTGTTAACGGTGCAGATTATTGGTGAAGATCTGAAGAAGGGTTATAAGAACATTCGCGACAAGATCAAGTGACACCTGACAGATTCTAACCGTCAGATCACCCATGAAAAAAGCAGGCTCGATAGCCTGCTTTTTCGTTCAACGTCGATAAAAACTGATCAGAATTCTCTTATCAAAACTCTTCAGCCGTTAACGCCATCATCGAATCACTGCCACTGCGAATGCCTTCCGCCAGCGACACGGTCTTTGGCAACAGGCGATCATAATAGAAGCGCGCCGTTTTCAGCTTGCCAGTGTAGAAACCAGAGGTGTCACCCTCGGCTTTCGCTGCGGCCGCCTTCACCATACGGGCCCACATATAAGCCAGCGCGGTCAGGCCAAACAAGTCCAGATAATCCACCGAGGCTGCGCCTACAGCATCAGCGGTTTCTGATGCCTGATTGATCACGTGCTCGGTTACGTCTGACAGGCGTTCAAGAGCTGCTGCCAATGGCTCCAGATACGGGCGCAGGCTTTGTTCGTCACTGTTTTCCTCAACGAACGCCGCTACGTCCTGGGCGAACAGTTCGTAAAGCTTGCCCTGGCTGCCCACAACCTTTCGGCCCATCAGGTCCAGCGCCTGAATGCCATTGGTGCCTTCGTAAATCTGGGTAATGCGGCAATCCCGTACTAGCTGCTCCTGACCCCATTCGCGGATAAAGCCATGGCCACCCAATACCTGTTGACCAATAATGCAGACGTCCAGGCCACGATCGGTCAAGAAAGCCTTGGCCACCGGAGTCAGCAAAGACACCATGCCCTCAGCGTGGGTACGGCGATCCTGCTCGCTGTCGTCGGCGTATTTGGCGATATCCAGCCACTGCGCGACGTAAGTAGAAAAAGCACGACCGCCTTCCACATAGCCTTTCATGGTCAGCAGCATGCGGCGAACGTCCGGGTGCACCAGAATCGGGTCAGCGGCTTTTTCTGGCTGCTTTGCTCCGGTGGGTGCGCGGCTTTGAATACGATCTTTGGCGTATTCACGGGCACTCTGCAGTGACGCTTCAGCCGCGCCCAAGCCCTGTACTCCAACGCCCAGGCGCTCATAGTTCATCATAGTGAACATGGCGTTCAGGCCTTTATTTTCTTCCCCCACCAGCCAGCCCTTGGCGGCATCGTAGTTCATTACGCAGGTAGCTGAACCTTTGATACCCATTTTCTTTTCGATGGAGCCACAGGTTACCGGGTTGCGATCACCCAGGGAGCCGTCGTCTTTCACCAGAAACTTTGGCACCAGGAACATGGAAATGCCCTTGGGGCCTTTAGGCGCGCCCGGAAGCTTGGCCAGCACCAGGTGAACAATGTTCTCCGCCATGTCGTGCTCGCCCCAAGTGATGAAGATCTTGGTGCCGGTGACGGCGAAGGAGCCGTCATCGTTGGGCTCGGCTTTGGTGCGGATAATGCCGAGATCGGTGCCGGCGTGGGGCTCGGTCAAATCCATCGCACCACTCCACACACCGGAGTACATATTTGGCAGATACTTTTCTTTCAGTTCATCGCTGCCGTGAGCATCGAGCGCCAGGCAAGCACCGGCGGTAAGCATAGGCGCCAGACCGAACGCCATGTTGGCGCCCTGCAGCATTTCCTCAAACTGGGACACCAGAGTTTTTGGCATGCCCATGCCACCCTGTTCCGGGTTACCACCCAAGCCGTTCCAGCCGCCGTCAACGATGGTCTGGTAGGCTTCTTTGAAACCTTCCGGGCTAGTGACACCCTCGGCCGTCCATTTGCAGCCCTGCTCATCGCCTTCGCGGTTCAGCGGTGCCAGCACACCACTGGTGATTTTACCGGCTTCTTCCAAAATGGCGTCGGCGGTTTCCGGGTCTACATTTTCTGCCACTTTTGGCAGCGACGCCCATAGTGAGGGGGCATCGAACACTTCATTCAAAACAAAACGCATTTCACGTAAGGGTGCCTGATAATCGGCCATTAACACTCTCCAACATTCAGTAACAGTCTGTCTGGTCAGGACGCGGTCCGATGGAAAATAGCCGGTGCCCCTGTCTGTACGTGTGTCCGCGATTATTATTTTTTACTGCGTAGAGTTTACCGCAATCCCGTCACTAACTCATAAAAAAAGGCCCGTCTCGATATGGGACGGGCCTTTTACGACGTTAGCGATGAATCAAACGCCTCAACGCTAGATAATAAACGCCTCTTCCGGCATATCCAGCAGGGTGTCAGCCCCCGCCAGCATGGTTACTGCATGGGCCCTGGTGCGCGGCAGCATGCGGGTGAAGTAGAAGCGTGCAGTCTGCAACTTGGCGTTGTAGAACAACTCTTCAGTGCTGCCTTTTGCCAACTTGTCCTGAGCCACTTTTGCCATCTGCGCCCACAGATACGCAAATACCGCGTAACCGGAGTACATCAGGTAGTCCACAGACGCGGCGCCAATCTCTTCGCGGTTTTTCATGGCGCTTATGCCCAGCTTCATGGTCAGCTCGCCCCATTTTTTGTTGATCGCGGCTAACGGTTCAACAAACGGCTTCATTTGTTCGTTGTCGGTATTTTCCTTGCAGAAAGTGTGCACCAGCTTAGTAAAGCCTTTCAACGATTCGCCTTGAGTCATCAGCACCTTACGACCCAACAGGTCCAGCGCCTGAATGCCGGTGGTGCCCTCATAGATCATGCCGATACGGGCGTCACGCACGTTCTGCTCCATGCCCCACTCGGCAATATAGCCGTGGCCACCGAATACCTGCATTCCCAGGCTGGCTGACTCGTATCCGATTTCAGTCAGGAACGCTTTGGCAATAGGCGTCAAAAAGCCCAGCAGCTCGTCAGCGGCCTTGCGCTCTTCTTCAGTTTTACCACGCTGAACAATATCGGCTTTCTGTGCCGTCATGTAAATCAGCGCACGGGCGCCTTCAGCGATGGCTTTCTGGGTCAGCAGCATGCGGCGAACATCCGGATGCACAATGATCGGGTCTGCATAACTGTCCGGATTTTTTGCACCACTTAACGCACGCATGGCCAGGCGGTCTTTAGCGTAGGCCACTGAACCCTGAAGGCCCAGCTCTGCTGCACCCAGGCCCTGAATTGCGGTGCCAATACGCGCGACGTTCATAAAGGTGAACATGGCGTTCAGGCCTTTGTTTTCCGGGCCAATCAGCCAGCCTTTAGCGCCGTCAAAGTTCATCACGCAGGTGGCGTTGGCGTGGATGCCCATTTTGTGTTCAATAGAACCGCAAGACAGCGCATTGCGCTCGCCAGCTGAACCGTCCTGCGCAGGCAGGCACTTGGGCACTACAAACAGGGAAATACCCTTGGTGCCTTCCGGTGCGCCAGGCAAACGGGCCAGCACAATGTGAACGATGTTGTCGGTCAGGTCATGCTCGCCTGCCGAAATAAAGATCTTGGTGCCGGTGATGCTGTACGAGCCGTCCATATTGGGTTCGGCTTTGGTACGCAGGGTTCCCAGGTCCGAACCACAGTGTGCTTCGGTCAGGCACATGGTACCGGTCCACTCGCCGCTGATCATCTTGGTCAGGTACGTCTGCTTCTGCTCTTCGGTACCGTGTTCTTCCAGAGTGTTGATAGCGCCATGGCTCAAACCCGGGTACATGCCCCATGACCAGTTAGCGGTTCCGTTCATTTCGCTCATCACGATACCCAGGGAGCTAGGCAAGCCCTGCCCACCGTGATTAGGGTCAGCCGCTAATGATGGCCAGCCGCCCTGAACAAACTTGCTGTAGGCTTCTTTGAAACCGGCCGGTGTTTTAACGCCGCTTTCACTCCAGGTACACCCTTCACGGTCGCCGCTCTGGTTCAGTGGCGACAGCACCTGTTCTGCAAATTTTGCACCTTCCTGAATGATCGCATCGATCATATCCGGCGTTGCGTCTTCGGCGCCGTTCAGATTGGCGTAATGGCTGTCGCTGTTCAGCAGCTCACTCATTACAAATTTGATGTCGCGCAGGGGTGCTTTGTAGTCAGGCATGTAATCGACCTCGGTTTTCAGTGATGGCCGCCTTAAATCGTGGCAGCTGGTAACCCGATGCAGCCGGAGGGATTCCGGTAACGTGCTTCGAGTTTATTTAAACGATTGTTTGAAACATACGTTTCGAAGCACAGAACTGTCAAGAGTCCGGTCAAAAATAACTTGTTCTGCGACAACTCCCCACATGAGTCCAGCGTTTGCCAACCATCGAAAACGCGAAACAAACACTTACCTTTGACTTGCCGTTTACAGGTAAGAGGGGGGCGTTCATAAGGGCTTAGCGGGCGATGTACGAAGGCGGGAAATAAAGAGATTTTTAGACAGAGATGTTCAGAAAACCTGATGTGCGAGCGCTGTTGTCGTCGCCAAAGGCAGACACTCTTGCATAAGTATCCCGGGCCTGACGAGCTCCCAAAGGTTCCTGTACGGCTGGGTCGGCCAACTCCATCTGAGCTTGTTGCAGGGTCTGCATGGCCTGGGCAGCCACCGCAAGATCTGCCGATGATGGCTGGGCCGGCGCCATGGCGGCCGCCCGCACGGTGCGCATTTTTTCAACCGTGGCTTGGGGGTCACCTGAAACCGCCGATACGCTGATAGGCACTTCACCGCCAACCGCATACTGCACGCCGTCTGGCCCTTGCTCATAGGTGAGCGCCATTGCACCAGCATGCTGACCGCCCGCCGCCTGGTGGGCAGCCTCATGGGCACGCACCTCCCGGTCACGGGCTTTTAGCTGTGTCAGCAGTTTTAAATCAGATTCATTCAGGCGTGGCGACTGATCGCTGGCAGGCGACGGGCGCAAAGTTATGGCTGAGGTTTGAGGAGAAGCGGACGAAATATTCATGGTGTCAGAATATAACCCTAACTAATCAGGGCGAGGGCCTTAAGCCATGATGTCGAGGAGCGAACCCAGGGTTTCGTCCGCGGTTTTTACCACCTGCGCCGACGCTTCAACGCTGCGCTTGTACAACTGTAAATCTACCATGGGCTCGATAATCCCACCTCCAGTTGAACCGCCAGTGCCTTGGGGGCCGTCCACACCACCACGGGCGATACGGCGGGCAGCATCGTCCAAGCCGGCCACACCGCTCTGTATGCCCTGCATACCGGTACTGAAAGCACTGGGAAGAGTAGTGTTGATCATGGTCACCTACCAGAGGATATGATTACGCCATTAGTAAGCCACAATGCTGTTCAATTTTCAATCAACGGCGTCACATTCAGAAATTTAGCCAGAGTCTGTGGCAGGGGCTCACTCAACCAGGGCATAACACCCAGGCATGGGCAAGCCAGGTGCTGTTGCAGATACGTCAGGGTATCGTTTTCACAGCTCATCACGGTTTCCCGCGGCCGGTTAGCCACCCAGCCGGCCAGTACCAGACCATCGCGGCGAATGGCTTCGGCGCTCAGCAACGCGTGGTTGATGCACCCAAGCTCCAAACTGACCACCAGAATCACCGGAATATTCAATCGCTGCGCCAGGGTACTGTAGGTTTCGCGATCGTTCAAAGGCACTCGCCAGCCACCTGCCCCCTCGATCAGTAACAGGTCTGCTGGGCGTAGCTGTATGCCGCGACAAAAACCGGCTAGCCGATCGGCGCTCAGGTTGCGCCCGGCCTGTGCCGCCGCCACGTGGGGTGCAACAGCAGGCTCCAAAGCGACCGGATTGATCACGTCATAAGGCAGCTGTTCAGTCATCGCGTTCTGCAGAATAAGCGCATCACTGTTACGCAAGCCATCTGGCGTTTGCACGCAGCCAGCGGCAACCGGTTTCATCGCCAGGGTACGTTTACCCAGCAGCTTCGCGGCCTCCAGCAGCGCCGCAGTCACCACGGTTTTGCCGACGTCAGTATTGGTGCCCGTTACAAAATAGGTTTTTTTGGCCATTGAAAATGCCCTGACAGCGTGAGTGTTTAGTCACAGGTTAACGGGGATGGCACTGGTTTTCGCCATTCCAGCCAGCCCGCGTGGTAGCTGGCAACAATGCCGCCATCGGGCTGTTGCGGATAGTTCTGGCACATCTGTTTTAATCGCCCGGGTGCAGTGGCGGTCTTGCGCCGCTGAATGTCTTTATAACCCGCCCCCAGTTGCCGGAGCTCGTTCATCAACGCCATGGGCGTTGGGTAATCCAGCGTGATCATCTGCGAGCGCCATTGTGCCGCTGGCAAAATCTCAACGGTGGTGGCCGCGAAATCCACGGCAGAAATAAACCCATTTACATGCTTATGATGTGGGTCGGCCAGGGTCCACGCCTGTTGTAGCTCCTGCAGTGTACCCAGCAAAAGCGTTGACACCCGCAACTGACCACCCGGGCGCAATACCCGCAGGCATTCCCGCAATACGCTTCGTGGATTATGGCACCACTGGATCATCAGGTTGCTGTAAATCATATCCACACTCTGGTTGGCCAAGGGCAACCGCTCCGCATCTGCCTCTAGCCATTGGATTGCTTCAGGGCCCATTAATTGTGCCTGGGCATACGCCAGCATACCGGGCGCCAGGTCTACACCGACGGTATGCGCTCCAAAGCGCTGCGCCAACTGGCGCGTATACCAACCCGTACCGCAGCCTAAATCAACAACGGTGGCGCCCTGTAATACCGGCTGGGTAATCGTTGCCAACATGGCATCACCCATTTGCCGTTGCAGCCGCGCCGCGCCTTCATAGCTGGCGCTGGCGCAGCCAAAATCGGAGGCGACCGCCTGTTTAGTGGCAAACATCGTGTGAACTCGTTAGAAAATCGTGAATGGCTTGCCAGCATTCGGGGCCATAGTACTCCCCGGGCCAATGGCCCATGCCGTCGATGGTAACCGCACGATTGTAAGCGGGCATAACCATGTGCTGGGCCCAAGGCGGAACCACTGCATCGCAGCTACCCCGCACATGTAAGGTTGGCACCGGGCACTGCTGCCAGGCACACAACTGACTGCAGTCCCGCAGCCAGCGCACGCCTTTCGCCAATGGATCAATCGGCTCGGGCAAGCCCTGCTTCAACCAAGGTTTTATAGCCCGAGCCAAAGCTGCCTGGTGTTCGCTGCCAGCAATCATCTGCGCGAAAAAAGACGCCCGACAGGCCTGTGGCTGGCGCTCAAAATATCGTTCAAAGCGCCGAAATATAGCGGTCGAAACACCCCACGGCCAGTTTTTCGACGCCACAAATTGCGGAAAACCACCCAGGGTCACAACCTTATTAACCGAGTGCGGATTCGCCCGGGCCGCAGCCATGGCAACTTGCGCGCCCAGCGACCATCCAAGCCACACCGACGGCTGGGGGTAGCGCTGGAGCAGAATCGCGGCCGCGTGTGCGGGGCTGTCGCAGGAACTTAACCCGTCGTCGGTTAACGAAACGACTTCCACCGCGCCTTGCCAGTGCCGATACACCGGTTCCAGCATGGCCGCCTGCACACCCCAACCGCCTATCACCACAAGTGAACTGAAGCGCGCCATCAAACATTCTCTACACAGGATTCAATAAGCACGGGGCTTACAACACAATCGGGGCGACATTGCACCAGCGCCTGCAGCAGGCGATCCAGATCGTCAAAGCTATGGGCCGCGCTGAGGGTGATGCGCAAACGGGCCTGACCTTCGGGCACCGTGGGCGGGCGAATAGCCGTCACCAGCAGGCCGCGGCTCTGTAACTCACCGCTGAGCGCCAGCGCCGCTTCGTTAGAGCCTACGACAATCGGCTGAATGGGCGTGGCCGAGGGCATCAGGTGATAGCCCATACGTGTAACCTGATCGCGGAAACGATCAATCAGCGCCGCCAGGTGCGCGCGCTGTGGATCAAAGCTTTCGATCAGGCTCAAGCTATTGCAGCTGGCCAGCGCCAAAGCCGGAGGCATGGCCGTGGTGTAAATGTAGGTACGCGCTTTTTGCATCAAGTAGCCGGTTAACCATGCCGGGCCTGCTACAAAGGCGCCGCTGGTGCCTGCGGCTTTGCCCAGAGTGCCCATCAGCACCGGCACTTGCTCTTCACTTAACCCGGCAGCCGCTACACTGCCACGGCCCTGGGGGCCCAACACGCCAAAGCCGTGGGCGTCGTCGATCATAAGCAGTGCATCGTGCTTTGTGCACAAATGAGCTAATGACACCAACGCCGCTTCATCGCCATCCATGCTGAATACACCGTCGCTTACCACCAGTTTGTGGCCCTCGGTTTGTTCCAGCATTCGCGCCAACGCATCCAGATCGCCGTGATGATAACGCCTGACCCTTGCTCCACTGAGCTTGCAGCCATCTACAATAGAAGCGTGATTAAGGCGATCCGAAAAAATCGTATCGCCGCGGCCTGCAAGCGCCGAGATTACACCCAGATTGGCCATGTATCCGGTTGAGAACAGGAGCGCCGAGCTGCGCCCGGTAAAAGCTGCCAGTTGGTTTTCCAGCTGCTGATGAGCCCGGTGATGGCCGCAAATCAGGTGGGAAGACGCACCGCCCAGGCCATCCTCGTTAAGCGCCTCAGCCAGCACTTTGCGGTTATCCGGATGATTGGCCAGCCCCAGGTAATCGTTGCTGCAAAACGACAACAAGGGCTGGCCATTCACGGTTAACGCCGGCCGCTGGGGCCCCGAGATTTCCCGGCGCTGGCGATGCAGACCGGCCTCGCGGCGTTGCTGCAACTCAAGCTGGAAGTCACGCATACTCGGTCACTCGCGGGTCAGACCGACGCGGATTCGCAGGTCGCATCGTAAAATAGGTGGCGCGTTGCTTCCTGATTGACAGCCTCTGCCAGCACCTCTTCGTGCTCTTGCTCTGTGCCGCACTGCTCGCGCTGCTCCGGGCGAATCCCCAAGCGGCGGAACAGGGCCATGTCGGCATCGGCTTCCGGGTTGGCGGTGGTGAGCAGTTTTTCACCATAGAATATGGAGTTGGCGCCGGCCATAAAGCACAGGGCCTGCATTTGCTCGTTCATATTCTCCCGGCCGGCGGAGAGGCGCACGTGGGACGCCGGCATCATAATCCGCGCAACGGCAATCATGCGCACAAAATCAAACGGGTCCAGATCGGCCACGTTTTCCAATGGCGTACCCTTCACCTTCACCAGCATATTCACTGGAACACTTTCCGGATGCTGGGGCAGGTTGGCCAGTTGCATCAGCAGGCCAATGCGGTCGTCATCGTCTTCACCCATGCCCAGAATACCGCCGCAGCAGACTTTCATGCCGGAGTTACGCACGTTGCTCAGGGTATCCAGGCGATCCTGATAGGTGCGCGTGGTAATGATATGGCTGTAGAATTTTTCCGAGGTATCCAGGTTGTGGTTGTAATAATCCAGCCCGGCCGCCGCCAGTTCGTCGGCCTGTTCGGATTTGAGCATGCCCAGGGTCATGCAGGTTTCCATGCCCAGGGATTTCACCTGTTTAACCATATCCAACACGTAAGGCATGTCTTTTTTGGACGGGCTACGCCAGGCGGCACCCATGCAAAAACGCGAAGCGCCCTTGGCCTTGGCCGCACGTGCTTCAGCGACGACTTTCTCAATGTCCAGCAGCTTTTCTTTTTCCAGCCCGGTGTTGTAATGGCCGCTCTGGGGGCAGTATTTGCAGTCTTCCGGGCAAGCGCCGGTTTTTATCGACAGCAGGGTGCTGACTTGCACCTCATTAGGATCAAAGTACTGGCGGTGCGAAGTCTGGGCACGGAACAGCAGGTCGCTGAATGGCAGCTCGAATAATGCCCGGGCCTGTGGCAGTGTCCAGTCGTGACGGAGTTCATTGGCGCTCATTGGAGTTCCTGTTAACCTTTAAAGGATTCTTGGTTTACGGAGAAGCCAAATGATAAAGCCATCGGAGTGGCTGTCAACCCTAAACAAAATTTTGGTTAACAGCAAAAGCGGTTTTTTGGTTAACATTGAGCGCCAGGCCGGGCGCTGTGTCGGCTGTTTAAACCCGGTTGCCCGCAACGGTCTGTGTCAGGGTTGTTTTGCCGACCTGCCGTGGAATCGCTGGCATTGCCGATGTTGCGCCCTGCCTTTGCCGTTTCCGGCAGCCGGTCATTTGTGCGGCGAGTGTCTTCAGCGACCACCGGCGTTTGACTTAACACTGGCGCCCCTGCGCTATCAGTTTCCGGTGGCGGCAATGATCGGCCGTTACAAATACCAGGGCCAACGAGCCTATGGCCGCCCACTGACCGCCGCACTGGGGGAGTTGGTCAACGAAAGCCTGCTGCGCCAGCCGCAACTAAGACCGGATGTATTGATACCCGCCCCCATGCACCCCAAGCGCAGGCACCAGCGCGGTTTTAATCAGGCCAGGGATATTGCGGAACAACTAAGCAGACGGCTGGATATTCCGCTGGCAGGCAATCTGGTGCAGCGTCGAAGCACGGTTCAAGCGCAACGCACGTTAAACCGTGCACAACGGTTAGCCAACCTGCAGGGCGTGTTCCAGGCCACCGGCACGCCTCCGCCACGAATTGCGATTATTGATGACGTGGTGACCACCGGCGCCACCGCGCGCTTGCTGGCGCAGGCACTGCAGCAGGCCGGGGCTGAACATATCCAGATTTGGGCCCTGGCGCGAACGCCGGGATAGCACCGATTAGGCGAGGCGCTCGGCGACGCCATGCTGGGGCGGGCCATCAATGCGGAAATCACAAAAACCGCCGTCTGACCGGGCCAGTTTTGGCCGAATACCGGCGTAAGCAGGCTGTCACTTTTCCGGATTCAGCCCAGGCCGCCGGGTTCCGGCAGCGGATACACCAACTGACGAAACGAGTGCTAGCCGCTGTAGCTAAAATACACGCCAAGCGCTGGGCCTGGGTTTCGCTGGTGGCCCAGTTGCGCCAGCCGGCGCGCCACAGCCAAGCCAACAACACCGGCCCCGATCACGGCGGTTTTTGCGATTAACAACGGTAAGGCCATGATTCCCCCTGGTCTGGATGGCGTTATTGTGGACTGGGGAATTGTATCAGCCAAAACAGCGAGGCATAGGTGCGCTGTCAAGATTACGCCAGCGACGATACCGGTTATACTGGCCGGCAAATTCATGGCGGCAGCGAATTCATGACTGAACATCCTGACAATGCGATTTCCGGGCACCCATACGATGCCCTAAAGCCAGACGCGCTTTTAGATGCGATGGAAGACGCAGGCTTTGCGGTCAGCGGCCGCCTGTTTGCGCTCAACAGCTATGAAAACCGGGTGTATCAGATCGGGCTGGACGAAGGCCCGCCAGTGATTGCAAAATTTTATCGCCCGGGACGCTGGACCGAAGCCTCGATTCGCGAAGAGCACAGTTTTACCAAAGAACTGGAGGCCGCGGACATTCCCGTGGTTGCACCACTTACCCTACCCAATGGCGATACCTTGGGCCAGAGGGGACCTTTCCGGTTCGCCGTATTTCCCCAGCGCGGTGGCCAGGCGCCGGATGTCAGCGTAGAAGACACCCTGTACCGGCTGGGCCAATGGCTGGGCCAGATTCACAATGTTGGCGCTGCCCGAAAATTCAGCCATCGCCCCGACCTGTCGGTGGCGTCAATACCAACCGGCATCGAGCAAAATAATGAACTGTTGCTTGAAGGCAACTGGGTCCCGCGGGACCTGCGCCCGGCTTGGGACAGCCTGATGGTAGATCTGCTGCGCTTATGCCGTACCCGTATTAACGACGCAGGCAACATCAATACGTTGCGCCTGCACGGTGACTGTCACGCCGGCAATATTCTGTGCCGTGAGGACAGAATGTTGTTTGTCGATTTGGACGATTGCCGCAGCGGACCCGCTATTCAGGATATGTGGCTGTTGTTGAACGGTGAAGATAGCGAGCGCGGAGCGCAACTGGGCGAAATATTGGAAGGCTATGAGATGTTCCGGCCATTTGAGCGCCGCGAACGCCACCTGATTGAGCCACTGCGTTGCTATCGCCAGGTCAGCCACTGCGCCTGGTTGGCGAAGCGCTGGGACGACCCAGCCTTTCCACGGTTTTTCCCCTGGTTCGGCCAGCCGCGCTTCTGGTCAGATCAGATACTGTCGCTGCGCGAGCAACTTTCGGCCCTTCAGGCACCGGCGATTTCACTTCCCGGTCAGTACTGATCCTTTTCCGTATTTGTGATCAAATTTTTTCAGATATTTTACAGAGGCCACTATGAGTCAGGATTCGAAACTCTATACCACCCGCAGTTTAATTCTCACCGCCGTCATTGCTATTGTTGGCTCGGTATTGGTGCTGGAGATCACCGGAAAAATTGATCATTCTGACAATAAAGAGAACCTCCCCATCGGTGAATTTACGGCCATTCAGGTCAACCCCGGGGAATCCTTCAACATGTCATCAAAAGCCTCTGAACTGCACGCGCGATGTGAAAACGGCTATCTGGCCATTGCCGCGGATATCGACCCTTCCTATCTCGGCGTTCTGGTGGATTACAAGAATCGTGGCGTGCGCTGCTCGCGTCCCTCACCGACCGGACCGTCGGCCCTGCCGGAGCCAGAAAACCCGGGGCAACGGGACCAAAGCGATGACTGAACAGCCTAAACCGGTGGCACCACAGCAACTCACTGACCGACTGTTTGCCACCGAACGCAACCCGGAAGACTTTCGCTTTGATGCCGCAGTAGCGCGAGTGTTTCCGGACATGATCCGGCGTTCTGTGCCGGGCTATACCACCATCATTCCAATGATCCAAGTAATCACCGAGCAGTACATTCAGCCCGGCACCAACGCCTATGATCTGGGTTGTTCGCTGGGTGCGTCTACCCTGGCCATGCGCCATGGCATCCAAGACCGCGACTGCGAACTCATCGGTGTCGACAACTCGGTGGCGATGATCGAACGCTGCCGGCATTATATAGCTCTGGATGATCATCCGCTGCCGGTCACTCTGCGTTGTGAAAACATACTGGACACCGACATGCGCAATGCCTCGGTGACCACGCTGAATTTCACCCTGCAGTTTGTGCCGCTCTCTGATCGCGCAGATCTGCTGACGCGAATTGCCCGGGCCACGCGCCCGGGTGGCGCGCTGATTCTGTCGGAAAAACTGCGCTTTGACGACGATACCGATCAGGAAATACAAACTCGCTTACATCACGAATTCAAACGTGCCAACGGCTATTCAGATCTGGAAATCAGCCAAAAACGCAGCGCCATAGAGCACGTAATGATTCCGGAAACCCTGGAAGCCCATCGCCAACGCCTTTTAAACGCCGGTTTTGAACGGGCGCTGGTGTGGTATCAGTGCTTTAATTTCGTCTCGATTCTGGCCATTAAATGAGCTATTTCAACTGGCAGACCTGCTATAACAACCTGTTCGAACACCTTGAGCAGCAGAATCACGGCGCCTGGGCCACGCAGATTCGTCAGCAGCTGACCCAACGCTTTGATGAAACGCCCCACGGCGACGTTCCGCGCTGGCAGAGTGCGTTGAATTTACTGCCGACGCTGCCGAACGTGCAGCCCATACTGGATGCACACGCCGTGACCCTGCGTGCCGGTCAAACCCTAGCCCGGGAACAATCTGCAGATCTGGAAACGGGATTGCGGGGCTTGATGCCCTGGCGCAAAGGCCCGTTTGATTTTTTTGGCACCGCGATTGATACCGAGTGGCGCTCAGACTGGAAATGGGACCGGGTGGCGCCGTTTTTGACTGACCTGCACGGGCGCCAGGTGTTGGACGTTGGCTGCGGCTCTGGCTATCACTGTTGGCGCATGCACGGCGCCGGCGCCGCGCGGGTGATTGGCATTGATCCGGGGCTGTTATTTCTATTCCAGTTTCTAGCGGTGAAAAACTATCTAACCGATGTGCCGGTGGACCTGTTGCCACTTCGCATTGAGGACCTGCCGCCAAAACTCCAGGCCTTTGACACCACTTTTTCTATGGGCGTTTTGTATCACCGACGCTCGCCACTGGACCATCTTCTGGAACTTAAAGACACCCTGCGCAATGGTGGTGAGTTGGTGCTAGAAACCCTGGTAATAGACGGCCCGGAAGGCGCCAGCCTGATGCCGGAAGATCGCTACGGCCAAATGCGCAACGTCTGGTTTCTGCCCAGCTGCGCTACTCTGCTGCGCTGGCTCGACCGTTGTGGTTTTGTGAATGCACGGGTGGTGGATGTGACTGCAACCAGCACCGAAGAACAACGCAGTACCGACTGGATGCGGTTTAATTCGTTACAGGATTTTCTTGATCCCGATGACCCCAAGCGCACCATTGAGGGTTATCCTGGCCCGCTACGGGCGACCCTGATTGCGAACAAACCCAGCTAAAGTCCGGGGACAGAGTTCAAATCTGTCCCCGATTTAAAGACCAGGGACAGATTTGAACTCTGTCCCTGCACCTGGCGTACTACTCACCAAACGGATGGCGCAAAACAATCGTTTCAACTCGGTCAGGACCGGTAGAAATGATGTCAATCGGCGCTTCAATCTGTTCTTCCAGGAAGCGAATATAGGCTCGAGCATTTTCGGGCAGCTGGTCGAGACGGGTCAGCCCTACAGTGCTTTCGTGCCAGCCCGGCAGATCCACATAAATCGGCTCGATGTCTTTGTAAGTATCGCAGCCAATGGGCGGGCGGGTAATTTCACCCTTCGGCGTTTTATAGCCGATGCACACCTTAACCACGTCCATGCCGTCCAGAACATCGAGCTTGGTCAGGCAAATACCCGATACGCTGTTGATCTGAATGGCGTGGCGCAAAGCAACCGCGTCAAACCAGCCACAGCGCCGTGCACGGCCAGTGGTGGTGCCTACTTCATTGCCTTTCACCGACAGGTACTTACCCATTTCATCAAACAGTTCGGTGGGGAACGGACCAGCGCCAACACGGGTGGTGTAGGCTTTGGTGATACCCAGCACATAATCCAGAAACAACGGGCCAAAACCAGACCCGGTAGCGGTGCCGCCAGCTGTGGTGTTGGAAGAAGTCACGTACGGATAGGTGCCCAAATCAATGTCCAGCAAAGAGCCCTGGGCGCCTTCGAACATGATGTGCTCGCCGCGTTTGCGATAATCGTGCAGCAAATCGGTGACATCAGCCGCCATCGGCAGAATCTCCTCACCCATCTGGCGCAACTCGGCCAGAGCCGCATCGACGTCTTCAGCTTCTTCCTTGAAGTACTCGGTCAGCACAAAGTTGTGGAAGCTCATGATTTCGCGCAGCTTGACTTCAAACTCAGCCATGTTGCACAAATCGCCCACCCGCAGGCCACGGCGCGACACTTTGTCTTCGTAAGCGGGGCCAATGCCACGGCCGGTGGTGCCGATTTTATCGTTACCACGGGCGTGTTCACGGGCCACATCGATGCGCACGTGGGTACGCAGGATCAATGGGCACGCAAGACTGATTTTGAGACGGTCGCGGACCGCAACACCATTGTTTTCCAGCTCCCGCACTTCTTTCAACAACGCTTCCGGCGAGAGCACCACGCCGTTACCAATCAGGCACTGAACGTCCCGACGCAAAATACCAGACGGGATCAAGTGCAAAGCTGTTTTCTTGCCCTCAATCACCAGCGTATGGCCAGCGTTGTGGCCACCCTGGAAGCGCACGACTGCGGCTACCTTTTCGGTAAGCAGGTCTACAATCTTGCCCTTACCCTCGTCACCCCATTGGGTACCCAGCACAACAACATTTTTGCCCATGATTCTCTCTCTGTGCGGCCGGCCAATAATGAACGGCCTGCAAGTTTGACTATTAAAAGTCCAATAAATACCAACGCGGTAGCGCGTCAGCCGAGTTTTTCAACAATCCACTGGCCTTGGTACTTCACCAGCTGGCGATCACAGCCGCGAGCACCAGGATCGCAATTGTGGTCTTCCGGCAGTGCGCGGATAACCGTATCGCTGTGTCGTAATTCCACAATGGCCACGGCCAGTGTGGGGTCGGGGTCTGCAGGGGCCCAGATTGCACCCTGCGCAGGTGCCGTGCTGCTGCCCAAAGCCACCAGCGCGCGAAGGTCCAGACTGAAACCGGTTGCCGGCCGTGAGCGGCCAAAATCACTGCCAATGGCATCGTAACGGCCGCCTTTCGCAACTGCGTCGCCATGGCCGGGCACGTAAGCGGCAAACACCAGGCCGGTGTGGTAGTTGTAACCCCGTAATTCACAGAAGTCGAAGCCCAGGCGAATACCCGGAAACTGTTGGCTAAGCGTATCGGCCACCCGACCCAGTTGATCCAACGCCGAGTCCAGCTCGGCGGAGGCACCTTGAACAATATCCCGGGCCTGATCCAGCGCCTCACGACCTCCACTTACGGCAGCCAGGCGGCGCAGACGCCCACCGGCGCTGTCCGCTGCTTCGTCACCCAACAAAACGTTCAGTTCGGGCAAGGATTTACGGCCCATGGCGTCAAACACTGCGGCTTCGGTATCGCGGTCAAAACCCGCATCGGCGATCAGATGCTGGTAGATAGCCACGTGTGCCAGGTCCATGTGAATAGCCGGCAGACCGGCAACACTCAACGCTTCCAGCGCCAGACTGATAATTTCCATATCGGCGCTTTCAGAGCTGCTGCCAAACAACTCGCAGCCGGCCTGAATAGGCGTACGGCCTGTCAGCATGTGCCGGGGACGGGTGTGTAACACGTGCCCGACGTAACACAGCCGGGTGATACCTTCCTGCGCCAGAGTATGGGCGTCAATGCGCGCGGCCTGAGGCGTCATGTCGGCGCGCACACCCATCATTCGGCCCGTCAGCTGGTCCGTCAACTTGAACGTTTGTAACTCAAGATCATGCCCTGTGCCGGTAAACAGCGACTCCAGGTACTCTATCAGCGGAGGAATCACCAGTTGGTAACCCCAATGCTGACATACGTCCATAATGTTGCGGCGCAAAGATTCAATCTGACCCGCAAGGGGCGGCAGAATATCCTCGACACCGTCTGGCAACAGCCAGCGATCAGATACTGTCATGAGATTCCGTTATCTGTTTTAACCACGCCGGGAGCATCCCGGAACCCAAACCGGTCAGAGTCTACACTCTCGGCAGACACAAAAAAACCGGAGTACCTGAGTATTCCGGTTTTTTCGTTTTCTACCCGGGCTTAATTAGCGCCCTGGGGGTCCTTCAGGAACTTAAGAAAAGCGCTGTTGGCGTCAATCACCATCAGATCATCCTTGTTCGCAAAGGTATTACGGTAGGCTTCCAGGCTTCGGTAGAAGCTGTAGAAGTCTGGGTTCTCGCCATAAGCGTCGGCATAGGTTCTTGCCGCCTGGCCGTCGCCTTCACCACGCGTCGTTTCTGAGCGCGAGAACGCCTCTGCCAGAACGACGGTGCGCTGGCGGTCGGCGTCAGCACGAATGCCTTCTGCCAGCTCGCGACCGCGGGAACGGAACTCCTGCGCCAGTTTCATCCGTTCTGTCGCCATACGGCGGAAAACGTTTTCACTTACCTGACCGGGAAATTCTATACCCTTTACCCGTATATCCCGTACTTCGATGCCAAACTCACTGACGGAGGTTTGGTTGACCAGGTCAATCAGGTTCCTCATCAGCTCGTCGCGCTCACCAGATACTACCTCCACCATGGTGCGAACACCGAACTGATTACGCAGACCGTTGTCGACCCGTGATAACAGCAGCGACTGAGCACGGAGTTCGTCGCCACCGGTGGCGCGGTAAAACTGGTCCACATCGCGAATTTTCCAGGCAACGTAGGAATCCACATCCAGTGGTTTCTTTTCGACCGTCAAGTACTGCCGGGTTGGCAGATCCATGGTCAAAATACGGATGTCGAACTCACGTACTTGGTCAATCACCGGCACTTTAAAGTGAATGCCAGCCTGAATATCGGTCTGCACCAGTTCACCAAAGCGCAGTTTTACGCCGCGGTGAGTCTCTGGAATAATAAACACGCTCGATAATACCAGCAGGACTACAATCAGGGCGCCTGCAAGACCAACAATACTTTTAGGTCCCATGATTATCTGCTCCTTCGGGCGTTGGTGTCTTGACGGGTGTTCATTTCCTGGATCACCTGATTGGTGACATCCTGAATATCTGCCCGAGAAGCACTACTGCTACCACTGCCGTCTCTGAGCGCTGCCGATGCGCCTTGGGTCAACCGATCCAGAGGCAGCAGCATCATATTGCCGCTGCTTTCGGTATCAACCAACACTTTGCTGCTGTTTGACAACACGGTCTCCATGGTCTGCAGATACATCCGCTCGCGGGTAACGACCGGTGCTTGCTGATATACCGCAAGCACCTCGAGGAAGCGAGCTGTTTCACCGTTGGCACGTTCGGTTACCTGCGCTTTGTAAGCGTTGGCTTCTTCAAGCATGCGCTGGGCTTCACCACGCGCTTCAGGCACCACCTTATTGCGGTAGGTTTCTGCTTCTTCTTTCACTCGCTGCTCGTCTTCACGGGCGCGCTGTACTTCGCGGAAGGCATCCTGTACCGCGGGTGGCGGCTGGGTGCTTTCTACGTTAACGCGTACAATTTCAAGGCCTGTGCCGTAATCGACCAGAAATTTCTGCAGGCGCTGTTCAACCATCACGCCGAGCTGGGCACGGCCTTCTGTCAAAACGTCGTCCAGCGTGGCACTGCCCACTTCATGGCGCAGCGCGCTGTCAGTGGCAAACGCCAAAGCCTGGTTGGAATCACGCACGTTCAAAACGTAAGATTTGGCATCACCGACCCGGTACTGAACCTGAAGGTCAACTGTTACCAGGTTTTCGTCTTGGGTCAACATCTGGCCACTAGACTGCGCGGTACGTACGTTGGTTACACCCACTTTTGTGACATCGTCAATTAGTGGCACTTTAAAGCGCAAGCCAGGACTTTCGGTGCGGTTGTACTCACCAAAACGTAACACCACTGCACGCTCTTGCTCGTCTACGGTGTAGAACGATTGAAAAGTGACATAACCAATAACTAGTATGCCGGCCAGCGCCAAAATGGCACCAAAACCACCAGAACTGCCGCCGATGCCCATGTTGCCACCGCCGCCAGACTTGTTGCCTTTACCCTTTCCACCCAGAAGACTGTTGAGCTTGTCGAGGCCTCTTTTCAGAGCTTCGTCGAGATCTGGTGGTCCTTTATCTTTTCCGCTACCGCCGTTACCCCAAGGGTCGTTATCGTTGCGGTTCCCACCCGGTTCATTCCAGGCCATAGTACTCTCCGTTCCTAACATGTCGAATGGCTGCAAATACTAGGGATTTATTGGCTTTCGGGCAATAGGCGATGGTTTTCACTCGCCGCCTGTCCGAAACACCAGTTCATCCTCCCGCACTCCCGCCCGGCTCAGTAGCTGATGCCAGTCGCGGTTTTGCAATCGCACTTCCAGTATGGTTTCACCGGTTTCCCGGCTGGACTCGCTCAATACCGAACCCGCTTCATGAAGCAGCGCACGGAACCTGCCATCGGCCGGTCCCAGCACAACAAAATGATGGACAACGTCTTCCGCCAGACGCTCTACAACGGCATCAAAAAGCCCCTGTAAACCGTCCCCGGTGACTGCCGACACCCAGGCCCTCACCGGCACGCCTTCTTGATTGCGATCCACTCGTGGAACAAAATCGTCTAGCAGATCCGTTTTGTTAAACACCTGTAGAACCGGCACTTCATCAGCGCCGATCTCCGCCAGCACATCTTCTACCTGGGCTATATTGTCATCGCGACGTTCGTCGTGACAATCAATCACATGCAACAGCAGTGCTGCTTCGTTCGTTTCTTCCAGTGTGGCACGAAACGATTCTACCAGTTTGTGTGGCAAGTGGCGGATGAAGCCTACCGTGTCCGCCAGAATGACCGCGCCGATATCCGGAAGTTCCAGGCGCCGCATAGTCGGGTCGAGCGTCGCGAACAACTGGTCCGCAGTGTATACGTCGGAACTGGTGATTCGGTTGAATAGTGTAGATTTTCCAGCGTTGGTATAGCCAACCAGCGACACCGTAGGCACATCAGCCCGCACCCGTGCCCGGCGCCCCTGGTCACGCTGCCTGCGCACTTTTTCAAGACGCTTGTTGATCGACTTAATGCGCTCGCGCAGCAACCGGCGGTCAGTTTCGAGCTGGGTTTCACCGGGGCCACGCAGGCCAATACCGCCTTTTTGACGTTCCAAATGAGTCCAGCCCCGCACCAGACGCGTTGACATATGTTGGAGCTGTGCAAGCTCTACCTGCAACTTACCTTCGTGAGTGCGGGCACGCTGTGCAAAAATATCCAGAATAACGCCAGTGCGGTCCAACACCCGGCACTGCAGTTCGCGCTCAATGTTGCGTTCCTGGCTGGGACTTAGGGAATGATTGAACAGCACCACGTCTGCCTCTGCCGCGGCTATTGCAGCGCGGATCTCCTCAAGCTTGCCATCACCCACAAAAAAGCGCGGGCTCGGCTGCTTACGCGACCCGGTGACTGTATCCACAGGCTCTACACCAGCAGAAATGACCAGCTCGCGAAATTCGCCAGGGTCTTCATTTCCATCGTGCGCGGTAAAATTAATATTGACCAAAACCGCACGCTCACCAACGTCAGGACGCTCAAACAATGGGCAGTTTCTCCGGGTTACGCAATCAAGAAGCCAAACTCATATAAGCAAACACCCACGCCCCTGTGGAACCCTAGGGTTCGTCAGGGGCGTGGGTGTACCACTGGAACCAGCACAGAAGGACAGAAGAATCAGTCTTCAGACTCGCCCTCATCCTCCTCGCCTGCAGGATTCTGCGGCGGAATACGAACATTCCTTGCCGGCACAACGGTAGATATAGCGTGCTTATAGACCATCTGACTGACGGTGTTTTTCAGCAAAATAACAAATTGGTCGAAAGATTCGATCTGGCCCTGCAATTTTATGCCATTGACCAAAAAGATAGAAACGGGAATGCGCTCTTTCCGCAGCGCATTCAGGTAAGGGTCTTGTAAAGAATGCCCTTTTGACATGTGTGTTCTCCTGTTTGAGTAAGTCAGATCGTCAATTTAAGGTTTTAATGTGGTGCTAAGACCGGCTTTTTTCAAGGCGTCCGCAATGATATCTTTGCTATCACTGTCCAGCCAAAGCGCATCCGGCCATTTTCGCAGCCATGTAAGCTGCCGCTTGGCCAACTGACGGGTGGCGGCAGCCCCTTTATCCACAAAAGTCGCATAGTTACACTGGCCAGACAAATGCTCCCATGCTTGGCGATAACCTACACAGCGCATAGATGGCATAGAAGGATCAAGATCACCGCGAGCCATCAGGCCTTCTACTTCGCTCAATAGACCTGAATCCAGCATAGTCACAAAACGCTGGTAAATACGCTCATGCAGCATCTTGCGCTGCTGCGGCGCTATCGCCAACTGTGCAACAGTATACGGAAGGCAGGGGCCTGCGTCTGCCTGCCAACGGGTGACATAAGTGTAATCCTTATTATCAGCAGCGTTGACGTCCGCCGTGCTGGCGAACACTGCAGGCGGTGCTTGCCACAATGACGAAATCGGCTGCCCTGTCACGCGCTGCACTTCCAACGCGCGGATCAGCCGCTGTCGGTTATTAGGATGAATAAGCCGAGCCGCAACCGGGTCCGCCGCGGCTAACTCTCGATGCAGCGCTTCCCAGCCCTGCAGTTGAGCCTGCTGCACCAGCTGCTCGCGCACTTGCGGGCTCGCCGATGGCAAATCCGACATGCCATGAAGCAACGCTTTGAAATACATCATGGTGCCACCCACTAACAGCGGAATGCGACCTGCTGCCGTGATTTTAGCCATTTCGGCCAGGGCATCCCGACGAAAATCAGCCGCAGAATAGGTGTCAGCAGGGTCACAGATATCAATCAGGCGGTGAGGCGCCTGCGCCAGCTCGGCGGCACTGGGCTTGGCAGTACCAATATCCATACCGCGATAAATCATCGCCGAATCTACGCTAATAATATCGCAGGGCAAACGTTTGCAAAGCTGGAGAGCCAGGTCTGTTTTACCGGAGGCGGTGGGCCCCATAATGAAAATAGCAGGAGGCAATGCTGCCGCCGCGGGTTGATCGGCAGAACCGACAGCGTTCATCAACGCCCCCGTAGAAACAGTTTGTCCAACTCGGCCAGAGTCATCACTGTCCAGGTTGGGCGACCATGGTTGCATTGGCCGCTGCGCTCAGTGGCCTCCATGTCCCTCAGCAGCGAGTTCATCTCCGGAACAGTTAACTGGCGGTTGGCCCGCACCGATCCGTGGCACGCCATGGTGCCCAATAATTCCTGAGTGACGGCCTGTACCCTGTCACTCTGGCCATGCTCAATCAAGTCAGACAGCACATCCCGCACCAGCTGTTCACCATCGGCACCGCGCAACAACGCTGGAATTTGTCGCACCGCCAGCGTCTCTGGCCCAATGCGCTCTATTACAAGGCCCAGCTGTTGCAGTTCATCGCCGTGGGTCTCAACCAGTCCGGCCTCTTTTTGGCTGACTGCCAGCGATAGCGGCACCAACAAAGGCTGGCTTTTCAGATCCTGCTGAGCCAACGCCTGTTTCATGCGCTCATACGTAATGCGTTCGTGCGCCGCGTGCATATCCACCATAATCAATCCGGCGCGGCTCTGTGCCAGAATATAAATGCCGTGCAACTGGGCAATGGCGTAGCCCAAAGGCGGTTCTTGTTCGCTGTCTTCGGGCATTTGCGAAGGGGCGGCGGCAACCCTTGCCTGGTGGCCCGCAGACACGCCTCCCCCGGCATTCAGGGCCTGATAAAAACCAAGCTGGTCACTGGCTTGCCACTGATGTTGCGGATC
The DNA here is from genome assembly GCF_023311895.1 of Marinobacter sp. M3C. Taxonomy (GTDB): domain Bacteria; phylum Pseudomonadota; class Gammaproteobacteria; order Pseudomonadales; family Oleiphilaceae; genus Marinobacter. Next base: position 4,178,921 of record NZ_CP092284.1, on the reverse strand, counting down.
TGGGTGTGTCACTTGACCAGGCGTTCGCTCGAGGCCGCCCGGGTAGCCCAAAGTCGATTCACTCGCGGCCGAACCTGGTGAGCGGAGCCCTTCAGCAGAAGCCGCAAACCCCGTACCGGCTGCAACCGCGTTTTCGCGGCCCAGAGACTGCGCTACCGCACCACGCAAGTGGTCGTCCGGACGCACGTCCGCCAGCGCTTTGTGCAGAGTACGAAACAGAAAATCGTGGACCAGACGGCCATCGCGGAAGCGCACCTCGTGCTTGGTCGGGTGCACATTCACATCCACCGACCCCGGGTCTACTTCCAGATACAGCACAAAAGCGGCGTGGCGATTGTTGTACAGCACATCGCGGTAAGCTTGGCGTACGGCATGCGCTACTAAGCGATCACGAATCACGCGACCGTTGACGAAAAAGTACTGAAGGTCAGCCTGACTGCGGGAAAAGGTGGGCAGAGCAACCCAGCCCCAAAGTTTCAAACCGGTGGCTTCGGCGCTAATGACCACTGCATTGTCGATAAACTTCTGACCACACAGCGACGCAATCCGCCGTTCTCTATCTAGCTCTGACAAGGCCGGTCGCAGGCTTTGCACGGCACGCTGGTTATGGCGCAGATTGAAGCCGGTATCGAAGCGACTTAGAGCCTGGCGCCGGACGCACTCTTCCACGTGGCCAAATTCGGTTTTTTCAGTACGCAAAAACTTGCGCCTTGCCGGCGTGTTAAAAAACAGATCGCGAACCTCTACCGTGGAACCCACCGGGTGCGCCGCCGGCGATACGTGCGCGTCCATATCGCGGCCTTCCACTTCGACTTTGCTTGCGGCTTCCTGATTTTCGGTGCGCGAGGTCAGGCTCAGGCGGGATACGGAACTGATACTGGCCAGTGCCTCACCACGAAAACCCAGCGACGCGACTGCCTCAAGGTCATCGAGACTGGTAATCTTGCTGGTGGCGTGGCGGCTCAGGGCCAGGGACAGGTCTTCAGCGGCGATACCACAGCCGTCGTCGCGCACCCGGATCAGCTTGACGCCGCCCTGCTCTATGTCCACATCCACCCGACTGGCACCCGCATCCAGAGCGTTTTCTATCAGCTCTTTGACCACAGACGCCGGCCGCTCCACCACCTCACCGGCGGCGATCTGGTTAGCGAGCCGGGGGGACAGCAAATGTATGTGGGGCATGTCTGACGCGGACCTCTTTTTTCAACGAGTTATTGAGCAAGCCGCTCAGCTAATCGCTCAACTGGCAGGAATGGTAATGGTTTGGCCTACCATAACACGGTCGCTCTGCATGCCGTTAAGGTGCATAAGCTCGCGCACGGACAGCTGATTTTCCCGAGCCAGGTCAGACAAGGTGTCGCCTCGCTGGATGCGGTAGCGGCTCACACTATTCTGCATCTGGCCGTTATGCTTCTGCCGCGCCAGCAAAGTACCCGGCGGCGGTGTTTTGCGGAAATAGCCGTCAATACCGGTCATAATTGCAGCCGATAGGCGCTTACGATAGAGCTCAGTGGACAAGTTCTTCTCTTCCTGAGGATTTGAGATAAAGCCGGCCTCCACCAATATAGACGGTATATCCGGAGACTTGAGCACCACAAAAGCGGCCTGCTCTACGCCGGGCTTGTGAAGCTCGGTCACTCCACCCAACTGCCCCAGTATTGCGCTACCCACACCCAGGCTGGCGTTAATGCTGGCCGTCATAGACAAATCCAGAAGAACCCCGGCAAGGGTGTCATCGCGGCCTTCCAGCGAGACGCCTGAGCCGCCAATCAGGTCAGAGCGGTTTTCGCTTTGCGCCAACCAACGTGCCGTCTCACTGGTCGCTCCCCGTTGCGACAGAGCAAATACCGATGCCCCTTTTGGCTGTGGCGTGCGGAACGCATCCGCATGCACTGACACGAAAAGATCAGCGTTGTATTTACGCGCCAGAAGCGTGCGATTGCGCAGGCCTATGTAGTAGTCGCCGGTACGGGTCAGCTTGGCGCTGTAGCCCGGGCGACTGTTGATAAGGTCGTGCAGGGTTTTGGCCATGTTCAGCACCACGTCTTTTTCACGAGTACCGCGGGGCCCGATAGCGCCCGGGTCTTCGCCGCCGTGGCCAGCGTCAATCACTATGACAATGTCGCGTTTACCCGCGGAGTCATGGGTAACGGTAGGCTTTGCCGCCTTGGCCCTATCAATGCGGGTGCCGCCCTCGTCAATCAGGTCTACCACCAAACGGTGGCCGTATTGCTGGTTCGGTTTTAATAAAAAGCTGCGAGGTTTCACGCTTTTTTGCAGGTCCAGCACAACCCTCAGGTCTTTACCATTGCGCACCGCGCTGCGAATGCGGCGGATAGGGCTGCCAGACAAGTCCAGCTTGTCCAGGCTCGTCTGCAACCGGGTGTCTTTCAGGTCAATAACCAGGCGGTCTGGACCCGCCAACGCGAAAATATTGTGATCTACTTCGCCGGCCGTATCGATGACCAAGCGAGTGTGATCCGGCGCCGGCCAGATTCGCAGGCCTTCCACACGGGTACCTGCCTGTACCACCTGCATGAGAAGTAGCAGGTTGAAGGCAAGAAAAGCCCGCACGACTCTGCCGCAGATCCTGTTATAGAAGTAAGCCATTGAACATCCCTTTGTCACGAATCGGTATGGTGCATAACTTCCGGGCCGACTATTTCCAGATCGTTCAGCATATCGGCACCCACCTGAGATCCAGCGCACAAAATGGCCGAGCGACCATTGCCCTGGGATTCCAGATGCACTGTCAGGTCCGCCGTGGGCAGTAACGCCTCGCCCCTTTCCGGCCACTCCACCAGGCATAAATTATGATCATTGAAATAATCACGAATGCCCATGAACTCCAGTTCTTCCGGGTCTTTCAGACGATACAGGTCAAAATGGTATACCGGCGGCTGCAAATTCTCGTAAGGCTCCACAATGGTGTACGTCGGACTCTTTACCGCACCCTCGTGCCCTAACCCGCGCAGCAGGCCGCGGCTGAGTGTGGTTTTGCCCATGCCCAGATCACCATCCAGATAAATCGCCAGCGCGCTTTCTGCACGCTGGACCAAGCGCGCCAGCTCCCGGCCCAAGCGTTCGGTTTCACTGTCATCCGCCAGGAACAGCCGGCGCTCACTACCAAAAATTGTCATAGGTCCTCCTGTGTACCGCGAACTCGTTTACACAACGCTCCGTTCAATGACGGTTCAATTCAATGCCCTGAGCAGGCTAACACCCGGGGCAAAGCATCAATAACGTCGGTTGGCTGCAAGCCCATATAGCCAAACTGCTGAGTTGCCAAGTTAGCTGCCGCCAGGTGCAGGGCTGCGGCCGTCACGACGGCCTGGGTCGAATCCTTCAGCTGAGCCAATAAACCACCAGCAATACCCGTCAGTACATCCCCCATCCCCCCGGTAGCCAACCCCGGATTGCTGCCACTGACCACAAACATTTCACCGTGCATGCTCGCAATCACGGTGCCGGCACCCTTAAGTAGAATAGCGCCTCCGTACCGCGACTGTAACTTGCGCGCTGCACTTAACCGGTCAAGCTCCACCTCTGCAACGGTGCAGCCCAGAAGGCGCGCAGCCTCCCCAGGGTGAGGGGTCAAAATACGATTGTCCGCGGCTACCGACGCTTTGTTCGCCATCAGGCCGCCCGCCATCAGATTCAAAGCGTCGGCATCCAGCACCTGCGGTTTGTTACATGCCAACACTTGTTCCAGCATCTGTTGGCCCCAGGCCGACTGGCCAAGGCCTGGCCCACAAACCACCACGGTTGCCGCCGCTAGCAGAGGCGCCAACTCAGAGCCATGCACAACGCCGTGGCTCATTATCGACGGGCACCGGCTCAGTGCTGCAGCCACGTGCTCTTGCCGGGTCGCCAAGGAAACCAGGCCCGCACCGCTGCGCGCAGCAGCCTCAGCCACCAGCAACCCCGCACCACCAAAACCGCGATCGCCGGCAACCACTAGCACATGGCCAAAATGGCCTTTGTGCGCGTTGGCAGCGCGCTTCGAAATACCCAAAGTAACGGAGGACCAGTCGGCCCGTGTGGCCGACACCGGCTCGGTACAGCCACCAAGCTGCTGGGCGGCACCCAAATCTTCAAAAATCACCTCACCGCAAACCGCGGGGCCATGGCCGGTGAACAGGCCGGCTTTCAGTCCAATAAACGTTACCGTGGCGTCTGCCGCCACAACATCGCCCGCGGCGGCTCCGGTGGTGGCATTGAGCCCTGAAGGAACGTCCAGCGCCAAAACACCCGCGGCCGACTGATTGCAAAGCACAACAACTCGCGCGAATTCGCCCCGCGGTGCGCCATTCAGGCCCGTACCCAACATGGCGTCTACCGTCACATCGGCCTGTTCTAGCAAACTGATCAAATCCTTGTCCGCCAACTGCGCTGCAGTCACCATGCTGATCTTTTGATCGCTCGCCCGCTGCCAGGCTTTACGGGCATCACCCTTCAGTTTGGCGGAGTCTGTTAACACCAAGCAGGTTACGCCCAGGCCATGACGCAGAGCGCACGTTGCCAATAAATAACCGTCGCCGCCATTGTTGCCAGCCCCGCAAAGCACCAGCACGTGACGGCACTGGGGCCAGCGTCGCATAAGCTGGCGAAAAGCACTGCGGGCAGCGGCCTGCATCAATTCAAAGCCGTCGACTCCTTGTTCGTCAATCAAGTACCGGTCCAGATTGCGCACCGAACCGGCGCTGTACAAAGCCTGTGGCAGGCCAGCACCGAACCCTGTAGGCACTGACAGATCAGGCTTTGATAGATGGGGTTCTAATAGACGGAGCTCTGATAAACAGGACTCTGATAGACTGTGCCTTGCTGACCACGACATCGGACACTCCAAGCCAAAGAAACCGGTTTAAGACAAATTGCCAGCTATTTGTAAATCATAGCAAAACCACAAAAAAGGTCACAACTTAATCAAATTAAATCTGCACGCCAACGCCAGCAAAACGCAGATTCGCCCCACACACACGGCCGGCCAATGACAGCATCACCTGCAACATCAACAACCTGCGCAAAAAACAGTCACCAGAAGGCGAATCTGCAGGCATTGGTGCAACAGATTCGCGACTGGGCCCAAGAGCTGGGTTTTGCCGACCTGGGCATCACCGACGCAGATACCGGTGAGCACGCGGAGCGTCTTAAGCACTGGCTCGAACAGGGCTACCACGGCACCATGGATTACATGGCAAACCACGGCGACAAACGCTATACCCCGGCATCGCTGGTTCCGGGTACCGCGCGCGTCATTTCCGTGCGCATGGATTACCTGACGCTGCCCGACAATCCACAACAGGCGCTTCGCAATCGTGAAAACGCGTACATCAGCCGTTATACCTTGGGACGCGATTACCACAAGCTTATGCGGAAGCGCCTGGCGCAGCTGGCCAAACGTATCGACAGCGCCCTTGAAGGCCACCAGCATCGCGCCTTTGTGGACAGTGCTCCTGTGCTCGAACGCGCTCTGGCCCAGCGTGCCGGGCTGGGCTGGATTGGCAAAAACAACATGGTGATACACCCCAAAGCCGGCTCGTTCTTTTTCCTCGGGGAGATTTATACCAGCGCGCCCTTACCTGTAGACGCGCCCTTTACAACAGACCACTGCGGCAGCTGCTCGGCCTGCCTGCAGCTGTGCCCTACCGATGCATTTGTAGACGCGCACATGCTGGATGCGCGGCGCTGCATAAGCTATTTGACCATTGAATTGAAAGAGAGTATTCCGGAAGAGCTGCGCCCGCTAATGGGCAACCGGGTGTTTGGCTGCGACGACTGCCAGTTGGTGTGCCCGTGGAACAAGTTCAGCAAACATTCAGAGGAAGACGACTTCAAACCCCGCCACGGTCTGGATAACACGTCTCTGGCAGCGCTGATGATGTGGAGCGAAGAACAGTTTTTACAGCGTACAGAAGGCTCGGCTATTCGCCGCACCGGTTATCACGGCTGGTTGCGCAATCTGGCGGTCGGGCTGGGCAACGCCCCTACCACCATTCCAGTAATAGAAGCGCTGCGGGCGCGTCAGGATTACCCGTCTGAGATGGTACGCGAGCATGTGGAGTGGGCGCTGGCCCAACACGGCCTGGGGCCTTGAAAGGCAGCCGTTGCACTCTGAGCGCTCGTATGACTTGAGCGCATCAGAATTTAAACGATCTTACAGTTTGAAAAAGTGCTCGCGATAATGGCGCAGCTCGTTAATAGAATCGCGAATATCGTCCAGCGCCAAATGATGGCCCTGTTTCTTAACTCCATCCAGCACATCCGGGCGCCAACGCCGCGCCAGCTCTTTGATGGTAGACACATCCAGATTGCGGTAATGGAAGAACTCTTCCAGCTGCGGCATGTACTTGACCAGAAAGCGCCGGTCTTGGCCGATACTGTTGCCGCACAGAGGAGAATCACCCGGCTCCAGGTGTTCACGCAAAAACGCCAGGGTTTGCTGCTCGGCTTCGGCTTCGCTGATGCGACTGGCTTTTACCCGTTGGGTCAGACCACTTTCGCCGTGGGTACGGGTACACCATTCGTCCATCGCGCCCATCAGGGTGTCAGACTGATATACCGCAAGCACCGGGCCTTCGGCAATCAGATTGAGTTCGGAATCGGTAATCAGGGTAGCCATTTCGATAATGCGCTCCTGCTCCGGATCCAGACCTGTCATTTCCAAGTCAATCCAGACCAGGCGATTGCCCTTTGCCATCGGTATTTCTCCTGCGTGGTGCTAACGGTAAAATCCGGAATTTATCAGCGCAACAGTCGGTAGTGCAGTCGCTAAACCGATAGTATGCCAAGTAGTATGACAAATAATATGCCAATATGATGACACAGCAGCATTGAAACAACCCCCGAAACTTTACCCGGTTAATGAAAAATTTATGGCAAAACGGCGACTCAACAAACAGCAACAATGGCGTATCGAAAAAATTCAGGGCGAGCGGACAGCACGCGCCGCGCGCAAAGAAGAACAAGTAAAAGAGCAGGTCGATGCGGGTGAGTTAGGGCCGGAAGTTCAAGGTTTGATTATTGCGCACTATGGCCAGCAGCTGGACGTAGAAGCCCTTGAAGGCGAGCACCAAGGCACCGTTGTGCGCTGCTTTGTGCGCGCCAATATCGACAGCCTGGTCACCGGCGACAAAGTCATCTGGCGCTCCGGTAAAAATCTGACCGGAGTGATCGTCGCTCGCTGCGAACGCCTCAACCTGCTGCAACGGCCGGACAATTTCGGCGCGCTGAAACCGGTGGCGGCGAATATTGACTACATTATTCTGGTGATTGCCCCCGAGCCCGAGCCCCATGACAACCTGATTGACCGCTATCTGGTGGCGTCAGAAACCACTGACATTCCGGCCATATTACTGCTAAACAAGACCGACCTGATCAACGACAACAACCGCGGCGCCATAAACGCACTGCTGGCGCGCTATGAAGCACTGGGCTACCAGGTGGTTCGTACGTCTGCCACCCTGGCCGGCAACCAGCCACCGCCGGAAGTAGAAGCCCTGGTGAAAGATCGCACGACGGTATTTGTGGGCCAGTCTGGGGTGGGTAAATCGTCCATTATTCAAACCCTGTTGCCCGATGAAGAGCTGCGGGTGGGCGCAGTGTCGCAGAGCACCGGCAAAGGCATTCACACCACCACCACCGCCAAGCTGTTTCATTTGCCCATCGGTGGCGACCTGATTGACTCGCCGGGCATTCGCGAGTTCGGCCTGTGGCACATGACACCGCAAGAAATCGAGTACGGCTTCCGCGAAATTCGCGACCTGATGGGCTACTGCAAGTTCCGCAACTGCCGCCACGCCGGCGACCCCGGTTGCGCCATTGATGCCGCCGCGGAAGACGGCCGCCTGAGCCCGGAACGCAAAAGGAGTTTCCACCGCATTTTACAAGCTATGGCAGAGCAGCAGGCTCGCGGCCTAAAACTGGACCAACCCGGAACACGGTAGCGCCGTAAATCTTGTGCGTTAGGGTATAAACCTTTTGATGAAATGAGCCGTTTGTTCGACTTCGCGCCACCGTAGTTAAAGGATTTTTCTGATGATGGAAAAGCTGTTTGTTTTGAGCCAGTATCTTACGCCCCAGCTCCCACTCTCCCGTCTGGCTGGGCGCCTGGCTGACAGCACCGGTACGCCAGCCTTACGCCACCGCTTCATACGCTGGTTTATTAACCGCTATGGCGTAAACATGAACGAAGCTGAAAACAGTGACCCCGATGCATACGACAGCTTCAATGATTTTTTTACCCGAGCACTCAAGCCTGGTTTGCGACCCATTGAGGGTAACGAAAGCACGCTGGTTAGCCCGGTAGACGGTTGTGTCAGCCAGTTGGGCAATATAAGCGGGGGCCGCATTTTTCAGGCCAAGGGCCAATCGTTCAGCTTGCTGGAACTGTTAGGCGGCGATCAGCAACGGGCCGATATCTTTGCCGAAGGTGAATTCGCCACCATTTACCTGGCCCCCGGTGATTATCATCGGATTCACATGCCGATGGCCGGACAGTTGCGAGAAATGGTGCACGTGCCCGGCCGATTGTTCTCTGTAAATCCAGCTACAGCGGCCAGCGTGCCCAATCTATTTGCCCGCAATGAACGCGTCGTATGCATGTTTGATACCGCGGCCGGCCCAATGGCGCTGGTATTGGTAGGTGCAATGATTGTTGGCAGTGTGGAAACACCCTGGGCCGGCGTCGTGAAACCGGGAGCGGCGCCAGGCGATGGCGGTGTCAGCCAGAAAAGCTACAGCGGCGAGCAGGCCCTGAAGTTTGCACGGGGTGAGGAAGTGGGTCGCTTCCGCCTGGGATCCACAGTCGTGATGGTGATGCCAAAAGGCCGAGCGCAGTGGAATGATGCCCAAAAACCCGGAAAAAAAGTGCGGTTAGGCGAAGTTTTCGGCCAGGTCGAAGTTTGAAGTTGGCAGCTTGTACTTGAAAACTATCGCGCTCAAGCCTTGGCGAATGGGAAGGCCAGCACGTCATCAATCGAACTGACACCCAGCTTCAGCATCAACAACCGGTCCAGCCCCAGAGCAACGCCGGCGCAATCGGGAAAACCGCTGTCCATCGCGGCCAGAAAAGCGTCGTCTTGCTCCATGACTGTCTGGCCGCGAGCCTGACGCAGCCGGTTATCCGCTGCAAAACGCCGGCGCTGCTCACCCGCATCCGTCAGCTCCCAGTAGCCGTTACACAACTCCAGTCCATTAATATACAACTCAAAGCGATGAGCTACCGCGAAACCGCCAACCTGGCTGGTGCGCGCCAGCGAGGCCTGTGACGCCGGATACTGGTGGATGAACACCGGGCAATCCAGCCCTAATCGGGGCTCCACCGCAAAACTCATCAGCAAGTCCAGGCAGTCATCGCGACTCATACCCGCAAGCTGCTGCGGCTCCATCCATTGCCCGCAGCGGGCGTGCAGCTGCGCATCGGTGCAGGTGAACGGATCAATATGCGCCCAGCGGCGAAGCGCTTCGCGATAACTCAGAGTGTGCGGTCGCGGGCAGTCAAGCCAGGAACAGACCAAGTCCGCTACTTCGTTCATCAGGGTTTGGTCATCAAAGCCGCAGCGGTACCATTCCAGCATGGAAAATTCGGGGTTGTGCCGGCGCCCGCTTTCACCGTCGCGAAACACTTTTGTAACCTGGTAGATATCGCCACAGCCGGCGGCCAACAAGCGTTTCATGTGATATTCCGGGGAAGTCTGCAACCAACCGCCTTGGCGGCCCGCTGCGCTCACCCGGGCAGCAATACCGAGTAGATTGGGATCGGTGACGCCGCAGCGGCCAAGCACCGGGGTTTCAACCTCCAGCACTTGGCGCTGCGCAAAAAAGCCGCGCAAAAACGACAGTTGTTGTGCGCGGCCTTTCAGGGCTCGGCTGGCAGCGCTGGGCTGCCAGCTATCAGCGTTGCTCATGAGCGCCCTAGCTTTTAACCCGGTTCATATATTCACCGGTGCGAGTGTCTACTTTCAACACTTCACCAATGGTGATAAACAGCGGCACGGTAACCACAGCGCCAGTGGACAGAGTCGCCGGTTTGGACCCGCCCTGGGCGGTATCGCCTTTCATACCCGGATCGGTTTCGACTACTTCCAGCTCGACAAAATTCGGCGGCGTAATCGTCAGCGGAGCACCATTAAACAAAGTAACCGTGTAAACATCCTGTTCTTTCAGCCATTTAAGGGTATCACCCACGGCTTTTCCATCTGCCGCGTACTGCTCAAACGAACCATCGGTGAGCATGAAGTGCCAGAATTGACCGTCGGTGTACAGATATTCCATGTCCTGATCCATCACGTCTGCACCTTCCAGGCTTTCGTTAGACTTGAAGGTACGGTCCCACACCCGGTTGGTCATCAGGTTGCGAAGGCGCACCCGGCTGAAGCCCTGGCCTTTACCGGGTTTTACAAATTCGTTTTCCAGAATGATGCAGGGGTCGCCTTCAAACAAAACCTTAAGACCGCCGCGAAATTCGTTGGTAGAATATGAAGCCATGAAATGTCCACCTGCCAATAGGCTGTTCAGAATTTTAAGGCCGCTATGATACAGCGAACCCCCATACGTATAGAAGCCCGCGCTTACCCAGAGTCTGGGGAAAGTTCAGAGTCCGCCAGCTGGCAACAGATTTTAGCCAACTCCATCAACCGTCCGGCAGAGCTACTGGAACGCTTGGGGCTCTGCCCTGAACAATGGCTGGCCGGTGCCGATGCCGGGCACCTGCTGTTTTCGATACGGGTGCCCGAGCCTTTTTTGGCGCGCATGGAATATGGCAACCCCAACGACCCCTTGCTGCGTCAGGTACTGCCATTGGCCGACGAAACCCACACCCTGGCCGGATTTGTCGCCGACCCACTGGCCGAAACCGACGCCATGGTAACAACAGGACTGATCCGCAAATACAAAAGCCGTGCCCTGCTCATGGTGACGGGGCAGTGCGCCATTAATTGCCGCTACTGTTTTCGTCGCCACTTCCCCTATGACGAGCAACGGCTAAAACCGCAGGACCGCCAAACCGTGCTGGACACACTGGCAAACAGTCCGGAAATTAACGAAGTGATTTTGAGTGGTGGCGACCCCCTGGCCGCCAACGACAAATTACTGGCGCAATGGGCCCGGGCCCTGGAGCAGATCCCTCACCTACGCCGGCTGAGGATTCACACCCGGCTGCCGGTCGTGATTCCACAGCGGGTTTGCGATGCGCTTTTGCAATGGATTCGCGCTACCCGTTTGCGGGTGGTTGTGGTGCTTCATATCAACCATCCCGCGGAAATCGACCAAGCTACGGTTCAGGCCCTGCAGAGGTTAGCCGAGGCCGGTGTGACCCTGCTGAATCAGAGTGTTATCCTTCGCGGTGTGAATGACAGCGCCGATGTACTGGAACAACTTAGCGAGCGGCTATTCGATGCCGGTGTGCTACCCTATTACCTGCATGCGTTTGACCCTGTAGCAGGAGCTCACCATTTTGCAGTCCCGGACAGCGAGGCCAAAGCTCTAACACGTGAACTGCTTGAGCGCCTGCCAGGCTTTCTGGTACCGCGTTTGGTGCGCGAGTTACCCGGTGCTGGCAGCAAAACGCCTCTTGATTTGGAGTAAGGCGAAACAGCTTGTTTTGTAAAAATTTATCAACACGGCGGTTTTCGCTTCCCGTATTCGCTTTGCTGGCCTACATTACGTAGTGAATCTACACACTTTTCCCATGCGCACTGGCACTCACTATGGAAGGCACCTCTCTGAAACCAGATATCCGGGTACCGGAGCAAAAAACTGCGAGCCTTTCGTTCTGCGACACCACACCCAAAGCCTTCAAACAATGGATTGGGTTGTTGCCCATGGCCAACATTGGCGAAGTGTCGCGCCAGCTCTATCACGCCATTATTGAACTGAATCAGCTTTTTTTGCCGCCACAGCAGCGCTTGCAACTGCTTGAACTCATTCGCGGAAAAATCCACTTTGTGTGCGCAGAACTGTCCCGTCACTTCATTGGCACCGCGGTATCACTGCCGGAAAAGCAGCGCAAAATCGCCAATCTGGCGCAAGCCCTGCAATTACACCTTTCCGGCGGTTACAAACTCTGCGTGATGGAACTGTTGGATGCCGGCAACCCGGATAAAAACCGTAAGGTTCTCGCCACCGCCATTCACCGCAGCATTGCCGAGCTGTCCGGCACCATACTGCGGGCGTATCAGCTTTATTGCCCTCCCCCCCCAAACAGCTGGCTGGATTGTCATAAGTTTTACCGATTTGCGCTCGCACACCAGTTAAACGCCGTTGAAGTCGACGACGCCACTCTTGGCCGGCGCAATTCAAGCAGCATTGACGATGCCTACAAACGCATTTTATTGTTGGGTTGCGCTCGGCCTAATCAGTTGCGTCAAACGGAACTGAGCCAGCTTTTCACTCTGCTGGAACCCTTGACCGATCTGACAGATTTCGTGCCCGGCGCCCAAGGTGACAGCTTGTTTGTGGTCAATATGCGCGCAGACAAGTCGCCGGTATACCGCAGCCTGTTGGGCAACGCCGAAGAAGGCGACTTTTTCAGTTTTGACAGCCGCCACCTGTCGGCCCAAATTAACCAGGCCATTCAAACAGCTGATAGCAAAGAAGCGAGCGAACTGACGCTGCCGCAACATACCAGTGATGCTCTGCTGGTACACCTCATCCAGGCACTGGGCACTCTTGCCAAACGCAACTTCAACCGCATAACCAGCCATGGCAGCCTAGAGCTGTGTGTCGGGCTAACCGCCGTGCACTATTTTATGGCGGGACGCACAACCCTGAACGATTTCACCCGACAGCCCGAAGCGGAAGACACCGAAGACAACATGTTTATCCGCAGCTCCACTCAAAGAAACGACGCCTGGGCCGGCGCGCACGATGCCGGTAACAAAGACGAGGGCATGTTGGCCAGCAATGCTCCTATCAACTTCACCAGCGCCCGCACCCGTGCCAGTGCGGCACTCAAAAACGCGCCCCGTGCCTGTCGCGCAAAGATGGTCAATACCAGCCCTGGCGGCTTTTGCATTGCCTGGGACAGCCAAATACCCAGCAGCCTGCAAACAGGCGAAATTCTCGGCGTAAGGGAGCAAAGCTCACAACCCTGGAGTGTTGCCGTGGTTCGCTGGATTCGCCAGATTAAAAACGAGGGCACGCAGATTGGAATTGAACTACAGGCACCCAGGGCGACACCTTGCGCGGTGCGTCTGATCCAGAAACTGGGTAACAGTAGCGAGTACTTACGCGGGCTGATGCTGCCGGAAATCAGCGTCATTAACCAACCTGCCACGTTGATTGTGCCGCGGCTGCCCTTTCAATCTGGAAATCGTATTACCCTGCTGATTGATGATCAGGAAGAACAAGGCCAGTTGCTGAAAAAAATGACGGCAACCGGCAGCATCAACCAATTTGAAATAAAGCTTCAGAGCAGGCCTGACGCTAAAACCAGTGCCAATAGACCCGGTCCTGCTGCCAGCGAAGATGAATTTGATTCGCTCTGGCCCTCGCTGTAATACGCGTAAACTCTTTGTACCTGATTGCGTAACCATCGCTTGGTGTGTATTGACATAGCACCGCGTCCGCGCCGGACTTGTTATTACCCGGCAACCTCTTCATCATTCATACTCATCCAAGAGCCTGGCCTTGCCAGTGGCCCGGCTCCGTCAGTGTGCAGCACGAGATTGTCGAGCCATGCAGAAGAAAGCCTCCACCGTTCATATGCTTATTCTGGATCCGTCACTGAATGACGCAGAAAACCTGATCAGCCTGTTACGCAATTCCGGTCGCGCTACCCGGGCCCATCGCATTACCTCCGAGGAAGACCTCGAAGAGGCCCTCAAAAATGGCAACTGGGACATAGTGCTGGCGCGTGACATTGAACAGGAATGCCCGGTAGACGCCGCGTTAGCCATGTTGCGGAGGCTTGGCAAAGACATTCCTTTCATACTACTGACCGATGACTACGACACGGCCCGCGCCACGGCCGTTCTTAAAGCCGGCGGACAAGATACAGTACCTTACACCGAACAGGCGCTGCTGGTGCTGGTTGTAAATCGCGAACTGACGGACCTTGACGAGCGCCGCCGCCGCCGGCTTTTGGAATCTCACCTGCGCGAAGCCGAACAACGCTGCCAGCGCCTGCTGGAAAGCTCAAAAGACGCCATTGCCTATGTCATTGAAGGCATGCATGTTTACGCGAACGAATCCTATTTAGAGTTTCTGGGTTACGACGACATCGACGAGCTGATGTGTATCCCGGTTCTGGACACCCTCGGCAGCCAAAGCCAAGACGACTACCGCCAACTGATTAAAGGCTTTGCCAACCAAAGTAGCGAACGGGTGAGCCAAAAAGTAACTGCGCGGCGCAGTGACGGCCGCGAGCTGACGGCCAATATGCAGGCCTCGGCCGCCACCTTTGACGGCGAACGCTGCACCCAGATTGTGCTGCGACCGGAGCACAACGGCGAAGAACTGGAAGAAAAACTGAGGCAAATCAGTAATCAGGACCTGCTTACCGGCCTGTATAACCGCCCATTCTTCATGGCCTCGCTAGCGGAAGCTATTACCCAAGCCGGTGCCAGCAGCGAATCTGGCGCGCTGGCTTATATTTCATTAGATAATTTTGCGCCGCTGAAGCGGGACGTTGGCATTGCAGGCGTCGACTTTTTGCTGCGCGATTTAGCCACTCTGCTGCGCGAGCAGGTAGGTGCAGACATGACCTTGGCGCGCTTGGGCGACGACTCGTTCGCACTGCTGAACCTGCCCTACAGCGAAAATGACATGGTCCGCCTGGCACAGAAAATCTGTACAGCCATTGCGGGTTCGCTGTTCGATGTCGACGGCCATTCGGTGCAGCTCACGGTGAGTATCGGCGTTGCGGCCATCACCGAAACGGCGCCCAAAGCCGAAGAGTTGATGGCCCGCGCGCACCGCGCTTCAGCCGAACTAAAAAAACAGAACGAGCAAACCCACGGCAACGGCGTGCAGGTACACAATGCCGCCGAACACCGAATACTCAGCGATAACACCGCCATAGACGGCATACATCGTGCGCTGGACAACGATCAATTTCGCTTGCTATTCCAGCCAGTTATCAATTTGCGCGGGGAAAATGAGGAACACTACGAAGTTTACGTGCGTATGCTGGACGACAAAGGCGAAGAGGTTTCCCCCTACGATTTCTTACCACCCTTAGGGCCCACAGACACAGCTATGAAGGTTGACCGCTGGGTATTCTTGCAAGCCATAAAAAAACTGGTTGCGCATCGTGTGAAGGGCCAGAACACTCGGTTATTTCTGAACGTGACCGCCGAAACCCTGCACGATAAAACTTTCACACCCTGGCTCAGTGTGGCTCTGAAAGCTGCACGCCTGCCAGGTGACACGCTAATATTTCAGCTCCGCGAATGCGACGCCAATAATTTTACAAAACAGGCAAAGGACTTCGCAAAAGCCCTGCATCAGCTGCATTGCAAAGTGTCCATAACCCAGTTTGGCTGCGCCTTGAACCCGTTTCATGCGCTCAACCATATCGACACCGACTACGTTAAAATAGACGGCTCGTTTACCGAAGAGCTGCAGAATGATAACGACGCCCGCGAACATCTCAAGGAAATGGTACAATCACTACAAAGCGCCGGCAAGCTGTCGATTGTGCCGCTGGTAGAAAGCGCCGGCATACTGGCAACCCTGTGGCAGGCCGGGGTAAATTACATTCAGGGCTACTACTTACAACCGCCCACCCCCGAAATGACCTACGATTTCAGCGACAATTGATCCCCAGGCGCTCTTTCAGGCACTATTTCAGGCACTACTTATAGCCCCGTGTCATGGCTCCGTGGCGGTTGCACCTGTTGATTGGTTTCACTTTCACGAAAGCCAATCAGGTACAGAATGGCGTCTAACCCGAGCGTTGAAATGGCGTGGCGGGCAGATTCCTTCACCACGGGCTTGGCACGAAACGCCACGCCCAAGCCGGCTTCGCTGAGCATGGGCAAATCATTAGCGCCGTCACCCACTGCAATCACTTGTTCGTGGGAAATGCGTTCTTTTTTCGCAATTTCCAGCAGCAGTTCGGCCTTGCGCGCGCCGTCTACAATGGTGCCAGACACCTGGCCGGTTACCTTACCGTCCACAACCTCCAACTCGTTGGCATACACATAATCAATGCCCAGTTGGCGCTGAAGGTTGCGAGCGAAGTAGGTAAAGCCGCCCGACAGAATCGCAGTCCGGTAACCCAACGCCTTCAAGCTTCGAATCAGGTGTTCAGCGCCTTCTGTCATTTTCAGGCGCGCGGCAACCCTCTCCAGAACCGACTCATCCAAACCCTTCAGCAGCGCAAGACGCTCGGCAAAGCTCTGGCTGAAATCCAGCTCTCCGAGCATTGCACGCTCGGTAATAGCCGCCACCTGAGGCCCTACACCGGCCTCTAGCGCCAGTTCGTCAATCACCTCGGCTTCAATCAAGGTGGAGTCCATATCGAATACCACAAGGCGGCGGTTGCGGCGGAAAATAGAATCTTCCTGGAACGCAATATCCACATTCATCTTGCTGGCCAGATGCAGAAAGTCGGCTCTCAACTGTGCCAGATTATCTGGCGTGCCACGCACGGAAAATTCCACACAGGCAGTGCGATTTTCATCCACGTTCAGTGACGGCCGCGCCGACAGGCGCGTAATGTTGTCGATATTGAGCTGGTGCCGCGCGGTAATCGCCGACACCCGCGCAATCTGCTTAGCGGTTATGTCCCGCGCCAGCAAGGTTACAATGTAGCAGGCGCGGTTGCGGCCCTGGGCCCACTGCTGGTATTCCTCCGGTGTAATCGGCGCAAACCGCACCTGCAGATCCAAAGCGTGCAAGCGAAATAACAGATCGCGGATCACCGGTGACGAGTGCGACGCGTCAGGAATCTGGATCAGAATCCCCCACGTCAGGTAATCGTGAATCACCGCCTGGCCAATATCCAGAATGCGCACCTCGTACTGGCCCATGATACCGGTAATCTCGGAGGTCAGGCCGGGCTTGTCGCGCCCGGAAACGTTGATCAGAACCAGTTCACTCACTGTCTGCTTGCTCCTGTTGATGGGCCGCACCGGTTGCTGCCAATCCTCTACCCGCAACCCCGATACGGTCAACCCGCTGCAGGCCCCGTGGCAACTTGTGGCCGCGACGGCCACGCTCACCCAGATAATGCTCAAGATCGCTGAACTGAAGGCTCATTTTGCGTTTTCCGGCGTGGATCTCGAGCTGGTCGCTGCGGGCGAATACCGCCACCGCTACTACAAACTCTTCACGGGACTGCACCCGCGTCGAAGGAATACTGATCAACTTGTTGCCTTTGCCTTTAACCAGTTCCGGCAGTTCTGTGAGTGGGAACACCAACATCCGGCCTTCGTTAGACACCGCGGCCACGTATAGGGTTTCGCGACTTTCAGGCGCCATCACCGGCACCATCACCGGCTCCATAATGCGGGCACCCTTAGGCACACTGACCAGAGTCTTACCGTTGCGATTCTTGCTCAGCATGTCACCCAGCGAGGTTGCAAAGCCATAACCGCCATCGGTCACCAGCACCACCTTGCGCTGGCTGTCGCCCATCAGCAAGCCGCAGAATTGAGCGCCCGGCGGCGGGTTGACGTGCCCGCTCAGCGGTTCGCCCTGACCTCTCGCCGACGGCAGGCTGTGAGCCATCAGGGCGTATGCACGCCCGGTCGAGTCAAGAAAAATAACCTGCTGGTTATTGCGCCCGTGTGCCTGCAAAGAAAACTTGTCACCTGCCTTGTAACTCAGACCCAGCGGATCGATATCGTGGCCTTTGGCCGCTCGCACCCAGCCTTTTTCAGACAGCACAACCGTGACTGGATCGTTGGACACCAAGTCAATATTACTAAACGCCCGCGATTCACCACGCTCTACGATCGGTGACCGGCGGTCATCGCCGTAAGTTTCGGCATCTTGTTCCAATTCGGTTTTAATCAGCTTACGCAGCTTTTTCTCGGAGCCCAGAATGGATTGCAAGTGATCGCGCTCGGTGGCCAGTTCATCCTGCTCGCCACGAATTTTCATCTCTTCCAGCTTCGCCAGGTGGCGCAGCTTCAGCTCAAGAATTGCCTCGGCTTGGTCCGCCGACAACGAGAACCGAGCCATCAATTCGGCTTTAGGCTTGTCCTCATAGCGGATAATTTCGATCACTTCGTCCAGATTCAGATAAGCAATCAGCAGCCCTTCCAGCAGGTGGAGTCGGGCCAGCACTTTATCCAGCCGGTATTGCAGGCGTCTTATCACCGTGGCGCGGCGGAACGTAAGCCACTCGGTCAGCAGCTGCACCAGGCCTTTCACACCCGGGCGGCCATCGTTACCAATCACGTTGATATTCACCCGATAAGGCTTTTCCAGGTCGGTACTGGCAAACAGATGCGCCATCAGGCCTTCGTCGTCTACCCGGCCTGAACGGGGCACAATCACCAACCGGGTGGGGTTTTCGTGGTCTGATTCATCGCGCAAATCCGCCACCATGGGCAGCTTTTTGGCCTGCATCTGATGGGCAATCTGCTCCAGCACCCGGTTACCGGATACCTGATGGGGCAAGTCAGTGATTACCAGGTCGCCGCCTTCATTCACCCAGCGCGCACGCATGCGCAACGAACCGCGGCCGGTCTCGTACATTTGCAGCAGATCTTTACGCGGGGTAATAATTTCTGCCCGAGTAGGGTAATCCGGGCCCTGGATGTATTCGCACAGCTGTTCTACCGTGGCATCCGGCGCGTCCAGCAGGTGAATACAAGCAGCCGTCACTTCGCGCACGTTGTGGGGCGGTATGTCGGTCGCCATACCCACGGCTATGCCCGTGGTGCCATTAAGCAACACATGGGGCAAGCGCGCCGGCAGTATCGAAGGCTCGTCCATGGTGCCGTCAAAATTGGGCACCCAGTCAGCCGTACCCTGGCCCAGTTCGCTGAGCAGCACGTCGGCGAAGCGCGCCAAACGCGATTCGGTATAGCGCATGGCAGCAAACGATTTGGGGTCGTCTGGCGAGCCCCAGTTACCCTGACCATCCACCAGCGGGTAGCGATATGAAAATGGCTGCGCCATCAACACCATGGCTTCGTAACAGGCGCTGTCGCCGTGGGGGTGGAATTTACCCAGCACGTCGCCCACGGTGCGCGCAGACTTTTTGTATTTGGACGTCGATTTCAGGCCCAGTTCCGACATGGCGTAAATAATGCGCCGTTGAACCGGCTTAAGCCCGTCACCGACATTGGGAAGAGCCCGATCAAGAATGACGTACATGGAGTAGTCAAGATAGGCTTTTTCCGTATAGTCCCTGAGCGCAACCCGCTCAAAGCCCTCATCCGTTGTCTGAAACTCTGGCATGGATGCCTCTTTTGCCTGAATTATCTGAAGGAAACACAAAGCTGCCGGCGCCTTGCGCGGTCAGTCTGGAACCGCACATTATATGGAGCCGGCGGCAGATACACCAATTCCAATAGCGGAATTCCCGAATGGAGCGTTTTCCGTAACCATCGTATGCTTCGCATTAGTAATAGAAGACCGTTTTTTCTTTCACCTAAGCGGACCACTATGAAGCCAAACCTAAAAGCCTGCGGGCAAGCCATGATGACTGCGTTGGCTAATGCAGTGCTAGCGTTAGTGTTGATGCTGTTGGTGGAGTTTGCTATCAGCGGAAGTTTCCGCGTTCCGGCGGCGTATCTGTGGGCCGGCCTGGTGATATGGCTGGTTATTTTTGTCGGCCAGTTCTGGCGTATGCGTCATCTCTGCCAATGCAGTGAATCGCGCCACAACAAAGCCTGAGCTCGCTCAATATGCGCTTGAAAAAAACGGCGGAGCTACACAGCTCCTCCTTTTTTTTTACGCCGATTCGTCGTTCCCGCCATTTGGGGATTACTGGCGAATGCCTTCCACTGAGATTTCAAGAGTAACAATCTCGGACGCAGGCCCCAAATTGGTAGGAATACCAAAATCAGTAAGCCGTAACTCGGTTTCAGCTTCAAAGCCCATGCGGTAGCCACCCCAGGGATCCGCGCCGTGACCAATCATTTCCGCATCCAGCACTACTTCACGGGTAACACCGCGTAGAGTCAGGTCGCCCACAATGTCGGCTTCTCCTTCTTCGTCCAGGCGGATCCCGGTGCTTTTAAACGTCGCTTGCGGGAACTCACCGGTAGAAAGGAAATCTTCACTCCGGATGTGCTTGTCGCGTTCGGCGTGGTTACTATCAACACTGACGGTATCAATAGACACCGTTACCGAGCTGTTCTGCGGATTTTCGGCGTCGTACACAAACTGACCATCAAAATCATTAAAGCGCCCGTAAAGCCAGCTGTAACCCAAGTGTGAAATACGGAAATTAATGGACTGATGAGCGCCCACTTTATCAAAAGCGTAGGTGCCCGAGTGGTCCGCCGCCTGAGCGCCACCGACCAAAACCAGAGACACCGCCGATGCTAAAAATAATCGTTTCATAAGAGAGTTCTCGTTAATTAAAAGCCAGTGCGGGACATCTTTAGCGTCCCAGCATACGTCGCAAAGTATTGTCTCGGTCGATAACATGATGTTTGAGTGCACCAAGCGCATGAATACCCGCTAACACGACGACACTCAAGGTTACCCAATAATGCACCACACCCGCGGTGTCTTCCATGCCCTTGATGCGACCCGTGATGGAGGGCACATCAAACCAGCCAAACACGCTCACCGACGAGCCGTCAGCGGTAGAAATCAGGTAGCCGCTGACCATGGCAACAAACAGCAGCAGATACAACAAACCATGGACCAGGTGCGCCGCGACAACCTCCCAACGCCGATGACCTGGCACCGGCTCCGGCCGCGGGTTCATCAGGCGCCACACAACCCGCAACAGCATGGCAGTAAACAACAACACGCCAACACTGCGATGAATGTCCGGCCCCTGTTTGTACCAGGCGTCGTAATAAGTAAGGCCGACCATCCAATAACCCAAGCCAAACATACCCGCCACGGTTAAGGCCACCAACCAGTGCAGAAACACCGCCACCAGGCCGTAAGTCCCTTGACTGTTATGCAGCTGCATAGCGCTTCACGCTCCTTTTCCTACATAAGTCATTTGCCGTATAGGGCATTTACGGATTGTTCAAAAATAGCGCAACGCTATGATAACCATATTGCATATCAATCAACAAAAAAGGACGCTTTATTATGGAACTTGAATTCGACGAACACGTAGTTGTACCTAGCAATAACTAACAGTTGTACCCAGCAATAATTAAAGGCAACGCCAACACTGCAACGGCTCACGCCGGGTAAGTTGTTACGACTTCGCTGATTTCCCAGAACCCTTCGTAAAAGAAGCTGGCCCGGAAAATCAGCGAAGTCGTTTTGCTTTTGGTGGGCCTATTTTCCCAGGTTTATACCGGAACATCCGCCATATTACCGTAAGCTTCCAGCCAGGCACGCCGGTCGGGCGCCCGTTTTTTACCCAATAACATGTCCATACAGCTGTCGGTGTCGTCACCGTCTGCAATGGTCAGCATCACCAGCCTGCGGGTATCCGGCGCCATGGTGGTTTCGCGCAACTGCAGCGGGTTCATCTCACCCAAGCCTTTAAAACGCGTGACCGACACTTTTCCGCGGCTATTCTCTGCCGCCAGGCGGTCGATAATGCCCTTTTTTTCCGATTCATCAAGGGCGTAGAAGGTCTGCTTGCCAAGATCTACGCGGTACAGCGGCGGCATAGCCACAAACACGTGGCCGGCGGCAACCACCGGCCGAAAGTGCTTCACAAATAGCGCGCACAACAGCGTGGCGATGTGCAGCCCGTCGGAGTCGGCATCGGCCAGAATACACACTTTGTTGTAGCGCAAACCGGCCAGCTCGTTTGAACCCGGGTCTACCCCGATGGCCACGGCAATGTCGTGAATTTCCTGGGACGCCAGCACTTCGCTGGAATCCACTTCCCAGGTATTCAGAATTTTACCTTTCAAGGGCATAACGGCCTGAAATTGGCGGTCCCGGGCCTGCTTCGCCGAGCCGCCGGCGGAATCACCCTCTACCAAAAACAATTCCGACCGGGCCGTGTCACTGCCCGAGCAATCCGCCAGCTTGCCTGGTAGCGCAGGGCCCGAGGTAATTCGTTTACGGGCTACTTTTTTACTGGCTTTCAGGCGGCGCTGGGCGTTGCTGATAAAAAGCTCGGCCAGTATTTCGGCGATGTCGGTGTGCTGATTCAACCACAAACTGAAGGCGTCTTTCACCACTCCGGAAATAAACGCGGCAGCCTGACGTGATGACAGGCGCTCTTTGGTCTGGCCGGAAAACTGTGGCTCCTGCATCTTGAATGACAGCACATAAACTACCCGTTCCCAAATATCCTCAGGTGACAACTTAATGCCACGGGGCAGCAGGCTGCGAAACTCACAAAAGTCGCGCATGGCTTCTAGCAAGCCCGTGCGCAGACCGTTGACGTGGGTGCCGCCCTGAGCGGTTGGAATAAGGTTAACGTAGCTTTCGGCAACGGCGTCACCGCCGTCAGGCAGCCACTGGATGGCCCAGTCCACAGTTTCTGTATTGCCAGAAAAACTGCCAGTAAACGGCTCAAGAGGCACCACTTCACTGCCCGCCAGGGAAATGCGCAAATAGTCTCGCAGGCCGTCTTGATAACACCATTCGTCTTTCTCACCGGTTTTTTCCTGGCTAAAGGTCACCGTTAACCCGGGACACAAAACCGCCTTGGCGCGTAAATTGTGGCGCAGGCGGCTGACCGAGAAATTGGCCGAGTCGAAATACTTAGTGTCCGGTGTAAATTTAAGCCGGGTACCAGTATTGCGCTTTCCGCAGCTGTCGACGACCTCCAGCTCAGTCACTTTATCGCCGTTGGCGAACGTCATCCGATGTACCTGACCGTTGCGCCGAATAAGCACTTCCAGATGGGTCGACAGCGCGTTGACCACCGACACGCCAACTCCGTGCAAACCACCGGAAAAACTGTAGTTACCTTCGGAAAACTTACCGCCGGCGTGCAGCCGCGACAGAATCAGCTCTACCCCCGGCACACCTTCTTCCTTGTGCATGTCCACCGGCATGCCCCGGCCATCGTCTTCCACGCTCAGTGAGCCGTCGTTGTACAGCACGACATCGATACGCTTTGCATGGCCGGCCAGAGCCTCGTCCACGCTGTTATCGACCACTTCCTGGGCAAGATGATTGGGGCGGCTGGTGTCGGTGTACATCCCCGGCCTTTTTCGCACCGGGTCCAAACCGCTTAGAACTTCAATGGCATCGGCGTTGTAAGTTTGCTCGCTCATAGGCGGGGTAAAGCTCCGAATGGGAAATAGTGGGCCGCGGCCTAGCTTAGAGAATCAGCAGCAAAGTTCAACGGCTGTTTAACACCGCCAAGCTACAAGGACTCAGAACCCAACTTTAAGGACCACCTTACCAGTAGCACGACGCTCAGTCAGGGCACCAAGGGCCTTGGCGTAATCCTCAAACTCGAAAACCTCGCTGATTTTCGGATCAATTTTACCCTCGGCGTAGAGCTTCATCAGCTCCATCATGTTCTGGGCACTCGCTTCCGGCTCTCGCTGGGTAAAGCTGCCCCAGAACACACCGACGACAGAGCAGCCTTTCAATAGCGTCAAGTTCGCTGGAATTTTCGGGATATCGCCCGTGGCAAAACCAATAATCAGATGGCGGCCGTTCCAGGCCATGGCTCGCAGTGCCTGCTCCGTGTAATCACCACCCACGGGGTCGTAAATTACATCCACGCCCTTGCTGTTGGTCAGGCGCTTTATGGCGTCTTTAAGGGGCTCTTCCGTGTAATTGATCAACTCATCCGCACCCGCGGCTTCGGCAACTGCAAGCTTCTGTGCTGAACTGGCGGCAGCAATCACACGGGCACCCATGGCCTTGCCCAATTCAACCGTTGCCCGCCCTACACCACCGCTGGCGCCCAGAACAAGAAGACTTTCCCCAACCTGAATGTTCGCGCGCTGCTTAAGAGCGTAATAGGACGTGCCGTAAACCATCATAAATGCAGCGGCTTTTTCGTCACTCATGCCGTCTGGCAAAAGCAACACGTTATGCTCAGGCACAATCACTTCCTCAGCAAAAGCGCCATAGCCGGTCAAGCCCGCAACCCGATCGCCGACCTTAAAACGAGTGACTTTTTCTCCCACTGCAATCACTTCACCCGACATTTCGCCGCCCGGAGAAAACGGCAAGGTCGGCTTGAGCTGGTATTTCCCTTCGATAATAAGCGTATCAGGAAAGTTAAGGCCCGCTGCTTTTACGCGCACTTTAACACCGCGGCCTTTCGCTACAGGGCTCGGCACATCTTCAATCACGAGCGTGTCAGCAGGGCCGTATTCTTTGCAGAGAATGGCTTTCACAGAGACTCCTGTAATGATGTCATTGCATGATTCTGACAGGGCAAAATTATACCCCTGATGGTTGCCATCAAGCTAAACACAGTCCATCTATGAAGCAAATAAATCTTTCTTATTCGTCTGAATAAAAACGACTTATAGCCTGCACGAGGACTAGAGGCTTTATAAATGAACTGGCCACCCTTTCCTCAGGCTAATAAGTTGCTGGTTCCAACCGGAACTGTGGGCAAAATCAATCATCCCTTGGCCTGAGAGCCGTCAGGCGTTAACATTGCCGTTTTTTAAGCAGCCCGATTTTTCCAATCAGCCCGACTTTCGAAACCCCAGCATCTGTGAGGCAGACCCCCGTCATGCTTGAACGATTGTTTAAACTCCAGGCCCACGGCACCAACGTTCGTAAAGAAGTCGTTGCCGGTATTACCACCTTTTTAACCATGGCCTACATCATCGTGGTTAACCCCAGCATTCTGTCATCCACAGGTATGGACTTTGGCGCGGTGTTCGTCGCCACCTGCCTGGCGGCGGTTGTTGGCACACTGATTATGGGCCTGTGGGCAAACTACCCGATTGCCCTTGCACCGGGCATGGGCCTGAACGCATTTTTCTCGTTCACCGTGGTTGGCAGCATGGGATACACCTGGCAAGTGGCTCTTGGCGCTGTGTTTCTGTCGGGTTTGATATTCTTTGCGCTGAGTATTTTTAAAGTGCGGGAGTGGATCATCAACTCCATACCATTGTCTTTGCGCTTTGGCATTTCTGCCGGTATCGGTTTTTTTCTGGCGTTGATTGCCCTGAAAAACGCCGGCATTATCGTCGATCACCCAGCTACCCTGGTGGGTATGGGCGACGTCAAGGCGGCCGAGAGTCTGCTGTTTTTTGGCGGTTTTATTTTAATTTGCGCGCTGTCGTTCCGCCGCGTTACCGGCGCGGTGATGATCGGCATTATTGCGGTCACCCTGGTAGCGTTGGCTACCGGCATGATTGAATACAACGGCCTGTTTTCAGCACCGCCCAGCTTGGCCCCCACCTTCATGCAGCTAGACCTGGCTGGCGCGTTTAACGTCGGCATGATCAGCGTTATTTTTGCCTTTCTGTTTGTTGATCTGTTTGACACCTCTGGCACCCTGATCGGCGCCGCCCAACGTGGCGGCCTGCTGGACGAAAATGGCAAACTGCCACGTCTGGGCCGCGCGCTCATGTCAGACTCCGTGGCCACCATGTCGGGTGCTGTTCTGGGCACATCTACCACCACCAGCTATGTGGAATCCACCGCCGGTATCGCCGCAGGTGGTCGCACCGGCCTGACGGCAGTGGTTGTCGCCGGCCTGTTCGCCGCGTGTCTGGTGCTGGCGCCCCTTGCCAGCATCGTCCCTGCCTACGCCACCGCTCCGGCGCTGTTGTACGTCGCGGTGCTAATGGCCAGTGGACTAAAGCTGATCGACTGGGACGATGTGACCGACGCTGCACCAGCGGTTGTCACCGCGCTGATGATGCCGCTGACGTTCTCGATTGCTAACGGCATCGCTCTAGGCTTTATCACCTACGCGGTATTGAAAGCCCTGAGCGGTCGTTGGTCTGATCTCAATCTGAGCGTGATTGTTATCGCTCTGGTGTTTATTCTTAAATTCATTTTCCTGGATGTCGCGTAAGCGGCGCCCGGGAGTAAGGCAGGGGTTTCATGGATTACTTTTCTCAGAGCATCAAGCAGGCTATCCGCACGGTTCCGGACTGGCCGAAACCCGGTGTTACTTTCCGCGACATCACGACGGTGCTACAGAACAAAACCGCGTTTCGCAAACTGATTGATGCCTTTGTACACCGCTACCACGACCAGCAAATAGACGCGATTGCGGCGGTAGATGCCCGTGGCTTTATCATTGGCTCTGCCCTGGCGTATGAACTGAACGCCTCGCTGGTGTTGATTCGCAAGAAAGGCAAGCTTCCGTTTGATACCTTAGTGGAAGACTACGAACTGGAATACGGCACCGCCTCGGTGGAGCTGCACAAAGACGCCCTCAAACCCGGCGACAAAGTGGTGCTAGTCGATGATCTGATCGCCACCGGTGGCACCATGCTAGCGGCCTCCCGGCTGATTCGCCGGATTGGCGCCGAAATTGTAGAAGTAGCGGCGATGATCGATCTGCCTGACCTGGGCGGTTCTGACAAGCTGCGAGCCGAAGGCTTAGCGGTTTATACTGTATGCTCATTCGAGGGAGAATAAGCCGCCCTCAAACCTGAGTGAATGCAGGAAGTTGGTTAAGAGGTGCGAAAACGCTGTTCTCAACGAGTTTCCTGAATTTACGCAGATTTCGGAGGACACTATCGTGAATTATCAGCACCATTGGCACGACGCCACCCCTATTCATTTGCCCCTGGGCAAAATTGTCTGCATCGGCCGTAACTATGCCGAACACGCCAAAGAACTGAACAACCCGGTCCCGACCGAGCCCCTGCTGTTCATAAAACCCGCCACCGCCGCGGTACACCTGACCAGACCTCTGGACTTCCCGCGGGATCAAGGCGCCGTGCACTTTGAAACCGAATTGGCAGTGCTGATTGGCAAACCCCTGACCAACGCCTCCGCCAGCGATGCAGAAGCGGCGATACTGGGTTATGGCCTGGCGCTGGATTTGACCCTGCGCGACCTGCAAAGCCGGCTAAAAGAGCAGGGGCAGCCATGGGAGCGAGCTAAAGGATTTGATCGCGCCTGCCCACTCACGCCATTCATACCAGCCAACGAGCTTAACAAGCGCCGCCTGCACTTCAGCCTGGATATAGACGGCGAGCGTCAGCAAAGCGGCGACACCGCCGACATGCTGTTTCCACTGGTGCCCCTGATTGCCCACATCAGTACACAGTTCTCTCTGTTACCCGGGGATGTAATACTGACTGGTACGCCCAAAGGTGTCGGGCCACTGGAATCCGGACAAATCCTGCAACTGACGCTGGAAGATCGCCTGTCGGTGTCGACCAGAGTGATATAAAGAGTGATTTAAAGAGTGATATAAAGAGTGATTTAGACAACAGCCTTAAGCGTGGTTTAACGTGACGACGCTGAATCGTTTTTTGGTTAGGAGCGTATATCTGGCATGGCAAAAAAACCGGTTACCACCCGCAGTGGTCGTTTTTTCAAACTCGCAGGCATGACTGCCTCCGTGGCCGGACAATTCGCTGGCCAAAAGGCACGCAGTTTTTTTAGCGGTGAAAACGACGAAGGTGCGCGCAGCGAGAGCTACAGCCGTATGGCATCGCGCATTACCGACACTCTGGGGGAAATGAAAGGCGCTGCCATGAAGGTGGGCCAAATAGCATCGCAAACCCAAGATTTTTTACCCCGGGAATTTTCTGACGCCCTGCAAAAGCTTCAAAAAGAAGCGCCGCCCATGCCCTTCGAGGTGATTCGCCAGCAAATTGAAACCGCCTTGGGCAAACCGGTGCACGAGCTTTACGAGTACCTGCAGGAAGCACCTTACGCGGCGGCCTCGATAGGCCAGGTGCATCGGGCGCGGATGCACGATGGAACCGACGTGATCGTAAAGGTGCAGTATCCGGGGGTTGACGAATCTTGCGATTCCGACCTGAAGCAGCTTCGCCTGGCTTTAAAACTAGGCGGCCTGCTGAAAATGCCCAAGGAATCGGTAGATCAATTATTTAATGAAATCCGCGAACGCCTGCACGAAGAATTGGATTACGACAATGAAGCCCGCAATCTTGATGTGTTTCGCGAGTTTCATCGCAACGATCCCTGGGTGGTTATTCCAGCGGTGGTGCGTAGCCACTCAACCCGCCACGTCATGACTCTGGAGCTGGAAGAAGGTGACCACGTCGGCGATATCACCTCGGAGCGTTACGACCAAAACACCATCAATCTCATCGGCCACCGCATTTTTACCGCGATGGCGGACCAATTGTTTCGTTTTCAGTGCATTCACGGTGACCCACACGCCGGTAACTTTGCTTACCGGCCGGACGGCACCATCGTGATGTACGATTTTGGCTGTGTAAAAAAGCTGAAGCCGGAGATTGTGCGGGCTTACCGCAATGCGGTAACGGCTGCTTTAGATCAGGATTATAAGGCGCTAGACCAGTATTTGATCGATTTGGGTGCGCGAGTTGAGAGCCAACCGGCGATTGATGAGGCTTATTACGCCATGTGGCGGGACATTTTAGTGGTGCCGTTTGAGTCTGAACAGCCCTACGATTTTGGTCAGGCGCGGTTGCATAAGGATGTGGCGGCCAAGACCAGTACGGTGTTTAAATATCTGAATTCTTTCAAACCGCCGGTGGAGAGTATTTTTATCGACCGGATGATAGCGGGTCATTATTGGATGCTGAAGCGGTTGGGGGTTCAGGCGGCTTTTGGTAATGAGTTGCGGGCTTATTTGGCTGAGTTTGCTGATTAGGCGTTAATGGCACAGGTCTGGATAAGCTGTTTACCCATTCTGCTACACCTTCCACTGCGCTTTTTTGAATAAACCGGGCGCGGGAGACTCTTCCTGTGGGGGTTACCGGGTCTATAACGGTGATGGGCACGTCGCGTTCTACTTCGTGGACCAGGCCGGCGGCCGGGTAGACTTGTAGGGAGGTGCCGACAATGAGCAGGTCGTCGGCACTGCGCACTATGTCTATAGCGGCTTCCAGCATCGGGACTTCTTCGCCGAACCAGACGATGTGGGGGCGCAGTTGGCTGCCGTCTTGGCTGCGTTCACCCAAGCTGATATCGCGGTAGCCGATGCTGTGGATGGCCTGGGGGTTTTTGCTGCTACGGGCCTTGGTGAGTTCACCGTGCAGGTGTAACACGTGGGTAGAGCCGCCGCGTTCGTGTAAATCGTCTACGTTCTGGGTGATTATGGTCACCTGATAACTGCGCTCCAATTCGGCAAGCAGGCAGTGGGCGCGATTGGGTAGAGTGTTGGCCAGTTGACGACGGCGTTCGTTGTAGAAACGCAGCACCAGCGCCGGGTCGCGCTGGAAGGCTTCGGGGGTGGCTACATCATGTACGTTGTGCTTTTCCCACAATCCGTTGCTATCACGGAAGGTGGCCAAGCCGCTTTCGGCGCTGATGCCAGCGCCGGTGAGTACTACGATGTGTCGCTTCATGTGCGCGCTAACCGCCGTATCAGTCGAAGATTTTACCCGGGTTGATGATGCCGTTAGGGTCAAAAACCTGTTTGATGCCTCTCAGGTACGCAATTTCAGCTTCGCTTCGAGTGTACTGCAGGTAGGCTTTTTTGGTCATGCCCACGCCGTGTTCGGCGGACACGCTGCCTTGGTATCTTTCCACAATTTCAAACACCCACTTATTCACTTGCTGGCACTTTTCGAAGAAGTCTTCTTTCGCCATGTCCTCAGGTTTGAGGATGTTCAGGTGCAGATTGCCGTCGCCGATGTGGCCAAACCAGATAATTTCGAAATCCGGATAGTGGTTGCTGACCACCTGGTCGATTTCGTCCAGAAAGCCCGGCACCCGGGATACCACCACAGAAATGTCGTTTTTGTAGGGGATACGCGGGGCGATGGATTCGGAGATGCGCTCGCGCAGCTGCCACAGGTTCTGGGCCTGGGTTTCGCTTTGGCTGATCACGCCGTCGAGCACCCAGCCGTTTTCCATGCACTGCTCGAACAGTTCCATGGCTTGTTCCGTCACCTGATCAGACACCGCTTCAAATTCCAGCAGCGCATAGTAAGGCGCCTCGGTGTCAAACGGCGCTTTTACCTGGCCGTGGGCCAGCACGTGATTCATCGCCTGGTGTGAGAAAAATTCGTAGGCGGTTAAATCCAGCTTGCTGCGGAAGGTGTTCAGCACGTCCATAGTGCTGCCCAGGTCATTCAGGCCCAGTACTAACACGGTAAGATTGTCTGGCTGGCGTGACAGCTTCATGGTGGCTTCTGTAATAAAACCCAGAGTGCCTTCAGCGCCGATGAACAAGTGGCGCAGGTCGTAGCCAGTGTTGTTCTTTTCCAGGTCTTTGTTCAGATCGAGAACATCGCCTTTACCGGTGACAACTTTCAAGCCAGCAACCCAGTCTCGGCTCATGCCATAGCGGATAACTTTGATGCCACCGGCGTTGGTGGACAGGTTGCCGCCCAGCTGGCTGGAGCCGGCGGACGCAAAGTCCACCGGGTAGTAAAGGCCGTTTTTTTCGGCAAAATTCTGCAGCTGTTCAGTAATAACACCGGCCTGGCAACGCACGGTGCGGTCACAGGCGTTGAAGTCCAGAATCTGGTTCATATTGTCAAACGCCACCACCACTTCACCGTCGGCGGCTACGGCGCCGGCGCTCAAGCCAGTTCGGCCGCCAGAGGGCACCAAAGCAACTTTGTTTTGGTTAGCGAACTGAACCAGCGCCTGCACGTGTTCGGTGGTTTTCGGCAGCGCAATAGCAACCGGATTTGGCGTGTATATTCGGGTCCAGTCGGTGCCGTAGGTGGCAAGATCAGACGGATCTGTCAGCACTTTACCCGGGGCATCACCCTTGGCCATCAGTTGCTTCAGGACGGCTATGATCTGTTCAGATGTCATCAGGCTGGGCTCTCGCGCAAGTGTGTCTCAAAATGGGGCGGTACAGTCAACATTAGACCGCCTGGAGGCGCAGGCCTGTATAAAAACAGGAGTGCTCTGCAAGCCGCCAACGCCAAGGATTATGTTATCATACCGCCCCTGTTCTGTGTGCCAGCCCATGCGATGTAAAGCTGAGATGACTGGCCACGGGTGGTTAAACGCGACAAAAAGTTGGAAAGTAAGCCCATGTCCAATACGTCTCTGCAAAAAAGCAAAATCCGAATCCTGTTGTTGGAAGGTGTTCACCAGTCTGCACTCGATTCGCTGCACTCCGCCGGTTACACCAACATTGAGTCCCTGTCGCACTCGTTGGCTGAAGACGAGCTGATCGAGAAAATTGCCGACGCCCATTTTGTCGGCTTACGATCGCGCACGCAGCTGACAGAGGCCGTATTCGAAGCCGCCAAGAAGCTGGTGGCAGTGGGTTGCTTCTGTATTGGCACCAATCAGGTAGACCTGCAGGCGGCCACACGCCGCGGTGTGGCGGTATTTAATGCGCCCTTTTCCAACACCCGCTCGGTAGCCGAACTGGTGTTGGCGCAAGCCATTTTGTTGCTGCGCGGCGTGCCGGAAAAGAATGCCAAGGCCCACCGTGGCGAATGGCTAAAGTCGGCCAAAGACAGCTATGAAATCCGCGGCAAGAAGCTGGGCATTATTGGCTATGGCAATATTGGCACCCAGTTCAGTGTGCTGGCCGAAGGCTTGGGCATGGACGTGTACTTCTACGATGTGGTGTCTAAACTCTCCATCGGCAATGCCACGCAAGTGGGTTCCCTGCAAGAACTGCTGAATCTGTGTGATGTGGTGAGCCTACACGTACCGGAAACCGCAGCCACCAAGTACATGTTCAAAGCCGAGCAGCTGGCACATATGAAGCCTGGCTCTATTTTGATGAACGCCTCACGTGGCACGGTGGTCGACATAGACGCCTTGGCTGACTCACTGCGCAGCGGCAAGCTGCTGGGCGCTGCCATTGACGTGTTCCCGGTTGAGCCAAAATCTAACAAAGAAGAATTCGAGTCGCCGTTACGTGAGTTCGACAACGTGATCCTGACCCCACACGTGGGGGGCTCCACCATAGAAGCCCAGGAAAATATCGGCCGTGAAGTCGCAGAAAAACTGTCCATGTACAGCGACAACGGTACGTCCGTATCGTCCGTGAACTTCCCCGAAGTGGCCCTGCCCTCGCATCCGAACCAGCATCGGCTACTGCACATTCACGAAAACGTGCCGGGCGTGATGTCAGAAATCAACCAAGTCTTTTCCGCCAACGGTATTAACGTCTGTGGTCAGTACCTGCAAACCAAGGAAGACATCGGCTACGTGGTGATCGACGTCGACAAAGCCTACGGTGAACTGGCGCTGGAAAAGCTGTTGGAAGTGAAGGGCACCATTCGCTGCCGCGTGCTGTTTTAAGCCCGCAAGGCCGAATAGGAAAAACCGGGGCTCAGGCCTCGGTTTTTTTGCTTTTAAGGGACAGATTTGAAATCTGTCCCTGGCCCGCCGAGGCCCCGGTTTTCTTACTCAAAGGGGATAGATTTGAAATCTGTCCCTGATCTTTTTGAGCAGTCCTCTCACCCAGCAAGCCGCTGGTTCCACCATAATCTGACGATGATAGCGTGCGGAAGTGTCAGCGCCGCCAGCGCCCAGAACATGACTCTGACTGCGTCAACCAGCAAACTCGTCGAAGGCCCAATAAGAATAGTCACTCCCCAGGCGACACTCGCCATTGCGATTGCCCCCAGCGTTGCAGGCAAGATTTTACGGGCCGGAAACGCCTGGAACAGGCTTTTTTGATTCGACAACAAGCGGTGTTCTGCAATCGAAAGGAAATGACGCACGCTGTGAATCGTACAAAAATAGAATGCGAATCCCAGAAGCGGTGGCAGTGCGATCAAGGCCGCACCCACCAGGCATAACTCGACCCACACTCTTGGGTCTAGTCGGTTGAGGCGTCCGAACAACAGGCATCCGAAGCCCAAAAGCCAAAACACCGCCAAATAAGGCCCAAGCCACACCACGATCTCCAAAACCACCTGTAGGTCACTCTTAACCAGCCAGGAAAACAACTCGCTTGTTTGCTGCGGGTGCCCGAGCATCGGACCCAGAATGGGCATGCTCCCGCTTAGCCAACGCAACAGAGGGTTTTTTGCCAAGCTTAGAAAAGCCTCGTCGGTATAGCCAAAATGCCAGACCGACAATCCCAGAAACACCAGCAGCGCCACCACCGGTAGAACCCAGATTAGCGCGACAAAAGCCAACGAGGCCATCAAGTAGACACACAGAACAACGAATAAACCGGTTGGCGACGTCGCGGTCAGTTTCTTGAGAATCATGGGGTCCGCGCCCCCGTGGGACAGGCCGAACACACCAATAGGCAGCAACACAATCCAGAACTGTTGTTCGATAGACAGAGCCGGCAACATAACGCCGACGATCAGCGCGAGGCTGGCAATGATCAATATAACGAACTGGTGAAGGCGTCCGCCTGAACTCCGATAAAGCACATTTTCAGTGTTAGCGGTGTCGTTTATCACCATGGCAATGCGGCTCGCACAAAGGGCCTGGGCGGTAGCGCGCTGGCCACTGCTAGAGCATCACGCCAGCGTGGCTGGTCGTTCATAAACCGGCTCATTTGTGCGGCACTCGTGGCAGCAAACAACCCCACGAACCATTGCGGTGCTTTGTCCGGGTGCCGCTTCAATGCCCGCAGAAATACGCTGTCCATCCAGTCCAGCCAGCCCGCCCGCACCACTGGGCCCTGAAGCATCCAGTCGCCACTGGCATGAGCCGCAAGAATCTGCCGGGCAAGCGCCGCGCTGCCTCTTTGGCAACTAACAAAATGATAGCCCGTGGCGGCTCTCATCCAGCCTGCACCGACGCCTGCCCTGAGCACCCGACCAACGCTCTGAACATTCGGCATGCGCAACATAGGCAGGCTACCAAACTCCTCTCTTGTGACCTCGTAATACCCCAGGTCCTGTCGCTGCAGCCATGAATCAAGGTCTGAGCGATAGTCCGGCGCAGGCTCCTTCTCTGGTTGAAAGGCGGTCCATTCAATCAGAAAGTGGTCCTCGTCGAGAGGCAACAGGTACAAAAAACACGGGTGCGGGTAGCCAGGCTGAAAATCCATCAGTGTGGCCGTAGAGGTATCAAAACCGTGCTTGGGACAGGTAATCTCAAGGCCTGAGAAAACCTGCCAAAACCCAACGCCGAATATCAGCTGACCCTTGTCAGGAGGGCGCGTGTCTATGACTGCCTTTGCCTGCCAACGGCGTTGATCCGCCGACACCAAGGCGCCATCATCGGTGTGTTCGACGCCGCTAACGGTCACACCAAGGTGTAAATCAAAGGCCGGAATATCGTCTATTTTGGCCAATGCATGCCGATACAGAACATCTGCCGGCAGCATTGCGTAAGCAATGTCCCTGTCAAACTGACAAGCTGTTTGATGACCCTGGCTGACCTGCCAGCGAAACCAGCGATGGGTGATAAGATCGCGAAAAGGATGTGGCTCAAGGTCCCAGAAACACCATGTTCGATCGTTACTATAGGATGTTCGTGGTTCGAGAAAACAGACTCTGGGCAATGTTGTTTGCCCCTCTTCTGCCAACTGCAGGAGCCAACAGGCCAGGCTGAGCCCAGTTAACCCGGCTCCGATAATGACAAGGTCATACTCAGCGTTTGGCGCAGCGCGCTGGCTTGTGGGCTTTGGTCCAGATTCAGGTTCGACTTCAAGACGGCGGTTCATCGCTTTTCCGGCTGGCGCAGTTTAAGACTGGTTGTCAGTCCTTGATGCAGTGCGTGATCGTGACGAATAGACTGGCGGCTGATAGCGCCTGCCGCCAGTTGAACAACGGCTGCCACCGACACCTTCAGTTTCTCGGCAGAGCCAACCACACATCGGCTCTGCCAATAGCGTTGTTCGCCCCTTTGCAGAATCTGTCGGCCAATTTGCCGATAGACCTTTGCAGCAACGGCAATGGCTAAACGTGCTCTGAACGGCAGATAACCCAACCCATGCCACCCACTGCGATAGTAGGCCTCGGACATGCCCAGCAGATTGCGGACGCCCAACCAGGCTTGATGCCGGGCATCTCGATTTCCAGCCACAATATCTTCTGGCGTAATCGTACCCCCTGCCCCATCGGCCGGCAGGTATAAGCGGTTCAAGTGGGCATCCTCCAGAACATCTCGAGAGATGTTGGTCAGCTGCATGGCAATTCCCAAATCAATGGCGTGCGGTAGGGCTTTCTCCCGCTCACGTGCGTTTAACAAGCACGTCATCATAACCCCTACCGTTCCGGCCACACCGTAGCAATAACGAAGGAGTTCGGCCTGATCCGCCACTCTGACAAGGTCAAGATCCCGACGCACCGTGGCAACAAGATCTCCTAATGCGCTCAGCGCCAACGGATGTTCTCCCAGCAGCAATTCGGCCTGCTGGTAAAGGTTGGGGTTTTCGTCGGCCAATGTTGGCCTGGACATCAGCGCCTGATGGAATTCGCCAAGCTGTCGGTCAGCGGCCATCGCCTGGGCGGGTGTTGATGCCTCGTCCGCCAAGTCGTCTATGCTTCGGCATATCCGATACAGGTCTGCGGCGCTCTCAAGCTGTTCCGCGGTCAATAGCTGGCCGGCCCAATAAAAGCTCTTCCCCTTGCGCCGCAGCACATCAGCGCCGGTTGCGGTTAGAGTGGTCTCGGCCACCGAATCAGTCATTTCACGCCTCTGATGGCGGTGCCTGCTGACGCTCCCGCTTCGGTGTCGGCCTGAGATTCAAAGGCTCTGACCACTAAGCGCTCAACCACACCTGCCGAGCACACGACACCTGGCACGCCTGCACCGGGATGAACACCAGCACCCACAAAAAACAGGTTCCGGTAGCGCGGCGACTGGTTATGAAAACGCAGCCCGGCCGACTGCGTGAGTGTAGGCGCAATGGAGAACCCGCTGCCAAAAGGACTGTTCAGTTCAGTGTGGAAATAGGTGGGCGAAATGCTGCGTTTGGCGCGGATCTGCTGCGGAAGGTCCGGCATGAGGCGCTGAGTCAAAATGTTGATAATTTGATCTTCAACGTCAGTAGAAATCTGATCCCAATCCTGATTGCCCTGAAGATTAGGGACCGGGGCCAGGACATAAAAGGCGTCACCATTTTTTGGCGCCATGGTCGGGTCTGTCGCGCCGGGCCGGTGCAAATACAAGCTCAGATCTTCCGGAATCTGGCGCTGTTCAAAAATCTCGGTCAAAATTTCCCGGAAGGTTTCACCAAACACAATCGTGTGGTGTTCAATGTCGGAGTAAACCCGCTCGGTGGTGAAATAAAGCACAAACAGCCCCATAGACTGCTTTAACCGTGCCCTATGGCTGTCGGCAAGCCGCTGGCGAGTGGTTCTTTCAATCCAGTGATCGTAAACGTAGAGCGGGTCCGCGTTACTCACCACCAAGTCGGCATCAAAACGCCGGCCCTGGTCGGTCACAGCGGCGCGCACGTTCAGGCCGTCCATGTCCAGATACTGAACTGACTGGCCGACGTGCAAGCGACCGCCGTGTCGCTGGAACAGCTCCGCCAATGCTTTAATCAATACACCGGTTCCGCCTTGTACATACCAAACACCGCTTTTACGCTCCAAAGCATGAATCAGGGCGTAAAGTGACGATGTTTGAAACGGGTTACCCCCCACCAGCAGAGAAGGCACAGAGAAAGCTCTGCGCAGACGCTCATCGCTGAAAAACTGGGAAACGAATTGGTAAATACTCCGGTCGGCCCTGAGTTTAATGAGGTCTGGCAAAACCTCCAACATGTCCGCGACTCGGGTAAAAGGCCGTTGTGCCAACTCGGTGAAGCCGCGATCGTACATTGCTTCGGCGGCTCGCAGGAATTGCGGGTAATGTTCGCCTTCGCCCGGCGAGAGCCGGTCAATCTCTTCAACCAGCGCCTCTGTTGTGCCGTGATAGTCAAAGTGACTGCCATCGGCAAAGTCCATGCGGTAAAAGGGCGACACCGGCAACAGTGTCACCTGATCTTTTAGAACTTCACCAAAACGTTCGAACAATTCAGCAAAAAGAAAAGGCGCGGTAATGACGGTTGGCCCGGCATCAAAGCTGTGGCCATCCAGTTCGAAGGTTCTGGCTCGCCCCCCCAAATCCTCGTGCTTTTCCAACAGGTCGACATTATAACCTCGAGCCAACAAGCGTAAGGCAACAGCAAGTCCGCCAAATCCGGCTCCAACAACCACCGCTGTTTTCGCCGCACTAACCCCACGTAGTTGTTGTGTCATGACATCACTCCCCATTCGATCCAAGGGTGTAGCGATGTGCTTGTGCTCTGCCTTCCAATTTCATGAGTAACGGGCCGAGCGTGGGCGTAATCGGCGTAGCCATCTGTGTTTCGAGACGCTTAAGCTGGCGTCGGCCACGCTGCAATGCAGCCAGCGCGTGGCGGGTCGCCCTTTGGACTCTAAGTTCCGGACTGTCGCTCAATCTGCCACGATGATGGTGCCATGCATGAAAAGGATGGAGCGATTTCACCTTGGTGTCCAAATCAGCCATTGGCTCCGCCAGATCGTCCAGGTCGTCGATGATCTGATAGGCCAGACCAACCGCCTCTGCGAACCGCTTTATAGAGTCCAGAACCGACAACTCAGCCTTCGCCGCTATCGCACCTGTCATCAGCGGAAGCTGGATCAGTGGCACAGTTTTGGCTTGCGCAGCTTCTATATAAGCCTTGAACCGGGGCTGAACGCCGGGTTCTACCGGTGCAATCTCAATGCTTTGCCCGACAATAACCCGACCGGTCATCGCCGCCAAATATTGTGTCAAAAGACGGGATTGCTGGGCATCGTCCAAACCAGCGGACACAGCAAAAGCCGTACAAAGAAGTAAATCGCCGGCGCACAAAGCGACACCTCTGCCGTGTCGTTTCCATACTGTCGGCTGCCCTCTTCGGAGGTGATCGCCGTCGAGGAGGTCATCGTGGACTAAAGACGCGTTGTGGATGAGTTCGCAGCATGCCGCTGCAACAACCGCATATTCTTGGGAAC
The DNA here is from genome assembly GCF_023311895.1 of Marinobacter sp. M3C. GTDB lineage: Bacteria > Pseudomonadota > Gammaproteobacteria > Pseudomonadales > Oleiphilaceae > Marinobacter. The sequence goes on along the minus strand of NZ_CP092284.1, from coordinate 4,140,954 downwards.
ATTCAAAACTTCTGCAACTGGCCAGCGCCAGACGGGCTCGCAACAAACTCCCCCTGGTACTGATCTGGTATTGGCTGGCGTTGTTTGCTGGCCCTTCCATTACACCTTGCAAAGCGTCGAGCATCAATGCCCTAACCTGCTCCAACGCTTGCGTATGATCGGCCTTGTCGGCTGATTGGACCGCCACAACGTTAGCACTGGCGTTTTTTTTCAAAGGTGACTCGGCGCCTAAGACGGAAACAGTCATTGTTATTCTCCCTACCCGGGGATGAGTACTGAAAGCCGCTTATTGAGCCCGCTCAATCTTAAAGGGAAAAGGCGGAACCGGCACAGACCTGGTCCGTGCCGGTTTGATCACAATGGCTGGCAATCAGCAGTCAAGTTCCGACTGATCTTACGACTGCGTTAAGGCGCCTTTTTTCACCGGGGTTTTCTGCTCTGCTTGCGCGGCTGTTTCTGCTGGTACTTTCACATGTTCACGCTCATCTGCCTTACCCTTGCGCACTGCAATCGTAAAGATCAACAGCCCGAACACGGCTTTCGCAACAATGTCAGCAATGGTGTAGCCGGTTTCAACAGCAACAATCGCTGAACCGCCGGTTACGCCAAGCAGTGGTAGCAAATAGACGATTGGGTAAAATGCCCAGGAAGCCACCACCAGAATAGATGCTGTGCTTATCAGGCCTTTCACTTCGTCCGGCTGCTGTGAAATAGATTCTTTAAGACCGATTACCAGCTCACGCACGATGTACAGGAACGGGATCATCGACAGAATCCAGAAAAGTGCCCGGGTTCCGACTTCACTCGCAACTTCGCCAGGATAGCCAAGAACAATCATTAGCGCGGCTGCACCACCAAGCTTGACAGACCGGCTCACGGTCTCGCTATTGCTGAGCTTCATCACCAAAATCAGCTCAACCAGCAGCAAAGGCACTGTTAACAGCCAATCTACATAGCGGTACGCTCGGTTAAAGCCTTCACCCGAAGCCAATACGTCACCCGTAGTCACCGATGCAGCCCCGTGCCAAGAGAGCATGATTTGGAGGTAATGATAGGCTGCAATAGCCGTCACCAAACCGCTGATTGTGATGGCCATTCGATAGGCCGGCGCAACAGACGACTTCATCAACCACAAAAACAATGTGGCCGATGCCATGACGGCAAAACCGAAAGAAAAAACATTGCTTATAAAACCATATTGACCAACTGATAAACTTTCGAGCTCTAACATGTCCTTAACCCTCTCACTTGTTGTATTAAGAAGTCAGCCATCGGCATGTTTTTAAAGCTTTTTTACCCGACTGCCAACCTTGGGGACAAGATAAAAAAAACCTTACAATTGGTACTTACGTTTAACCGATTTTTTAGATCAGGCTCATACCGCTATTCATGAATAATTTTCCGTAAAAATGACAGGCAAGCTAGAAAATTGCGTTTTCGCTGCAGGCTGGTGTCTGCGCCAAAGCCGCTTTTCTTCCTTGTGACGGCACCGCAACGTGGTGCAGGATTACCACATACGTTAATGATACGACATGTAGAAAAAGGCTCAGGAAAGTTTAGTTCATGAGTGGGCAATGGCTGCCCACTCATAGACTGGCAACCAATAAAAAAGCCTGCCCGAGCGCAAACTCGGACAGGCTCTTCAGACGCTTTCGCTAGCGAATGACAGCGCTCAGGAAGCGCTCAATGTTGCCCGTGCTTCTCTAACCGCAGTCGAAAGTTCCCGCGTCAGTGACAAAACATCATCGCGGCCCTGCGCTTCGGTATCTGCATTGGCTATGCACTCCACCAAAGCCGAGCCCACCACTACGGCATCCGCAAAACGCGCAATACGTTCAGCTTGGGGGGCAGTGCGAATGCCAAAGCCCACGGCCACTGGCAAGTTTGTATGCTCGCGAATCCGCGCCAGTTCTTTTTCCACTTTTTCAGCAGTAGGTGCGGCAGAACCCGTAACACCGGTGCTGGAGACGTAATACAAAAAACCAGAGGTATTTGCCAACACACTTGGCAGCCGGGCCGCATCAGTGGTGGGCGTTGCCAGGCGAATAAAGTGGATACCGGCTTCGCGGGCCGGCACGCACAGTTCGTTGTCATGCTCTGGTGGCAAGTCCACCACGATCATGCCGTCTACACCAGATGCTGCGGCGTCGTGTAGAAACCGATCTACTCCGTAGCAGTAAATCGGGTTGTAATAGCCCATCAGTACAATCGGCGTGTCCTGATTATGCTCACGAAATTCACGCACCATCTGCAGGGTTTTGATGGTGTTGTGACCACCGGCCAAAGCCCGCTGGCTCGCAAGCTGAATGGGCACGCCATCGGCCATAGGGTCGGTGAACGGCATCCCCAGCTCGATGATATCGGCACCGGCTTCAGGCAACCCTTTTAGAATCTCCGCGCTGTGCTGGTAGTCCGGATAGCCTGCGGTTACAAACGTAACCAGGGCAGCACGATCTTGCTCGCGCAAGGCTTCAAAACAACGATCAATACGACTTGCGCTCATATCAGGCTTCCCTTTTAACGTCTTTTCCAGCGTCTTTATCAGCGTTTTCAGCACTGGCGTCCATGGCGGCAAGGACGGTAGACATGTCTTTATCACCGCGGCCGCTCAGGTTAATAACAATCAAATGATCCTGCGGCAATGTCGGGGCCACTTTCATCACATAGGCAATAGCATGGGCTGTTTCCAGCGCCGGAATAATACCTTCAATACGGCACAGAGTGTGGAAGGCTTCCAAAGCTTCGTCATCGGTAATGGCGGCGTAGCTGACCCGGCCAATATCATTTAACCAGGCGTGTTCAGGGCCAATGCCCGGGTAATCCAGGCCCGCCGAAATCGAATGGGCATCCTGAATCTGCCCGTCAGCGGATTGCAGCAAGAAGGTACGGTTGCCGTGCAATACGCCAGGAGTGCCGCCTTTCAGGCTGGCCGCGTGGCGCTTGTCCAGGCCTTCACCGGCAGCTTCAACACCCACCATAGCGACGCTCTCATCATCCAGAAATGGATGAAACAGGCCCATGGCGTTTGAGCCGCCACCCACACAGGCTACCAGCGTGTCAGGCAGGCGCCCTTCGCGCTCAAGAATCTGCTCGCGGGTTTCTTCACCAATAATCGATTGGAAATCACGCACCATGGCCGGATAGGGATGCGGGCCTGCGACTGTGCCGATGATATAAAAAGTATCGGCCACGTTGGTCACCCAGTCACGCAGGGCTTCATTCATGGCATCTTTCAAGGTGCCTGCACCGCTGGTGACCGGGATTACTTTTGCACCCAGCAATCGCATGCGCTGCACGTTGGGCTGCTGACGGTGAATGTCGACGCTGCCCATGTACACCACGCACTCCATACCAAAGCGCGCAGCTACCGTGGCGGTTGCCACACCGTGCATGCCCGCCCCGGTTTCCGCAATGATGCGGGTTTTACCCATGCGTTTGGCCAGCAAAATCTGGCCCAGGCAATTATTGATCTTGTGAGCGCCGGTGTGCAGAAGATCTTCACGCTTAAGGTAAACCTTGGCCCCGCCGAGCTGTTCGGTTAAGCGCTCAGCCAAATACAACGGGCTCTTGCGGCCGACAAAGTCACGGCGCAGCGCATCCATCTCATCAATAAAGTCTTTTGAGTTGCGTGCAGTTGTGTATTCTTTTTGCAGTTCAAGAATGAGCGGCATCAGGGTCTCGGCCACAAAACGGCCACCAAAATGACCAAAAAAGCCGTTGATATCCGGGCCCTGTCGAAGCGTGGTTGCTGTGCTCATGCGATTGACTCCATTGCGCTGATTCGATTTCTGTTCGATTTCTAATTGATATCCAGTGTAAAGCAGGACAGCACAGAGGAAAATCGATAAAATCGCACCAACCTGTGAGAAAAAGTAACCGATTTATGGAACATGCCAACCTACCTTTACCGTCGCTGAATGCGCTGCGCGCCTTTAATGCTGCAGCACGCTTGCTCAGCATGAGCCGCGCCGCTGAAACCCTAAGCGTGACTCACGGCGCCATCAGCCGGCAAATCGGCCAGCTTGAACAACAACTCGGCATAGCGTTATTCGAACGCCAGGGCCGCGGCATTGCTTTGACCGCCGCAGGCCATCAGCTGTTCGCCACCACGGATTCGGTTTTCTCACAGTTGGAACAGGTTTGCGATCGCCTGCGGCGAGAGGCCCGTGATGCGCCCCTGGTGTTGAGCTGCTCGGGTAGCTTTCTGGCGCGCTGGTTTATTCCGCGCCTGGGCCGGTTACGCCAGGACTGCCCCGGCCTGGACATTCACCTGACCACCACCGACGAAGAGCTGCACCTGCCCGCGGGGGTAGACGCTGCTCTGGGCTTCACCTCGGCGCCGGCGCCCTCAGGCCAAAACCTGATTGTTCTGGGTCCTGAACGAATTGGACCGGTGATGGCCCCCGGGCTGGCCCCTGCCAACCCAGACATGCCGGCGAGCGCACTGCTGGAGTTGCCGCTACTGGAAACCCTGTCACGGCCGCAAGCCTGGCCACAATGGTGTAAGCATCAGCAATTAGATACGCAGAGTTTGCCGATACGGCAATCATTCGAACATTTAAATTACATGCTAGAGGCCGCATTGGTAGGGCTGGGCGTGGCAATAGCGCCGCAATATCTGGTGGAAGAAGACCTTCGCAGCGGGCGACTGCTGGCGCCCTGGGGTTTTATAGAGACCCGCGACACCCTGTGCCTGCGGCTTCCCGGTGATACGGTGTCGCCGCGGGCCCAGCGCCTGGCCGATTGGCTGGCCAAGGCGCTGGCACAGTGACTCTAATCCGGGAGTTGAACCTAACTCCGTCGCGTTAGCGCACGGACATCCGCTTTAACGCATAGGTACCAGCGTTAGTTCAACGCGACGGTTCTGTTCACGGCCGGATTCGGTGTCGTTAGACGTCACCGGGGAACGTTCTCCGTAACCCACCGCGCGGGTACGCTTGGACTCAATACCCTGATTTAACAGAAAGTCACGAACAGAAGACGCGCGGCTCTCACTCAACAACTGGTTATAGCTATCGGCGCCTTGGCTGTCGGTGTGCCCTTCTATTTGAATAATAGTTTGGTCAAATTCTTTCAGTACTAAGGCAACAGAATCCAGAGTTCCGGCAAACTGCGAGCGGATACTAGTCTGGTTGAGGTTAAAAGTAATGTTGCCAGGCATCACCAGCGAGATCTGGTCGCCATTACGCACCACGCGCACGCCGGTACCTTCAAGCTGCTGGCGCAGTTGCACTTCCTGGCGATCCATATACACACCAATACCGCCACCTAAAGCACCGCCAGCTGCAGCGCCAATCAGCGCACCTTTGCCGCGATCGCTTTTGCTGGAGGTAGCCACACCAATTACAGCACCGCCAAGTGCGCCAATCACGCTACCCTTGGTGGCGTTCGATGTTTTCTGTTCGCCGGTGTATGGGTCGTATGTCATACAGCCGCCAAGCGTCAGGCTGGCCAGTGTTACCGCAAGTATGGTTTTTTTCACAACACTTTCCTTCTTTCCGTGGGTCTGCGACAGCGTGTTCACACGTCTGTCGTGAATGTATCGATAATCGTGTTAAACACCGTTGCCTGCAAATCGTGGGCCTCGTTGACCAAATGGTGCCTGCCCCGTGGCAACTTGACTTCATGAACCCGCGCAAACTTGTTACGAATAATCCGCAAATTATGGGGCCAATCTACGGTCAGGTCTTTTTCACCCTGGACTACGGTTATATCGAACTCAACCGGGCGCGCAGACTCAATATGAGGCACCCACTGACGCAATGCCGAAACCCAGTCAACGTGAACAGCGCGGGCCTGCAACGGGTCGGCGTTACGTAGAAATTTCAAAAACTCCGAGTTGCCGCTGTTGGCACTGAATACCCGCCGCCAACGGCTGACAAACGGCTTAAGCACCGTGTGCAACACGCGGGCTTTAACCCAGCCGGCGGGGCGTATCAGCGGCGCCAGTAAAACCACTTTGCGAAACTCTGATGTGGCCCGGGTATGATGATTCGACAGCAGATAGTCAATCAGTATGGCGCCGCCCGTGCTCTGCCCCACGGCATACCAAGGCCCGCGAATTTTGTGTCGCACCTTTGCCGTTACATCGCTAAGCACCAGCTGGTACTCCAGAAAGCTGCCTATAGCCGCCGGAGTGCCACTGGAAAGCCCGTGGCCCGGCTGGTCATACGCCAGCACGTCAAAGCCTTCCCCCAAGCAACGATCTATCAGCTGGGTGTAAAGCCCGACATGGTCGAAATAACCGTGCATTACAAAAACCGTTCCGCGGCAATGTGTTGCGGCTGCACTGCGGTAATAGTGCACCATGACCTGATGCTTGCCGGAGTTCACATAGCCTTGGTGGTATTCCACCTGCGAATGCTCTACCCAAAGGTCCAGCCCATAAAAATGACAGTAAGCCATCATTTCACGGCTCAGTTCTCGCTTGTTTTCTGGCTCGAACGCTTCCAGCCTGTCCAGCAACGAGTTACGGTCCCAGTCGGGTATTTTTATAGTATCTGTTTTCCAGTACACGAGGGGCTAAACACCTGTGGTGAGTAAGAAACATTCGTTGAGGGCGTCATGTTCTGCGCCTTTAAGCTCACGAAACCCTACTGGTCGGAGAGCCAGTCGTCCAGCGCAAGCTGGCCATTGCACAGGGCCTCTTTACGGTTTTTGGGCCAGCGTTTGATTTTCCACTCTAACTGCATGGCTTGAGCGCGGCCACCAACACAGCTCTGGAACGCCAGAACCAGCGGGCCCTTGCCGCGAAGGCTGCGAGCACCTTTGACGCTGCCCTGATGTTCTGAAAAACGCCGCTCCACATCCGTAGACACCCCGGTGTATAAGGCGCCAGCGGCGGTTCGCACCAGGTAAACCGACCACTCAACCGCCACCGCTCACGACTCCTGCGGCGGCATCCTGTTTCTGTGAGGCTTTTTTCTGCTGCAACCACAAGCCGGCCATAATCAGTACCAGCCCAACATAAGTAGACGGCAAAATCCGCTCGCCCAAAATAAACCAGATAAACACCAGCGACAAAAACGGCGATATGAAAATAAGGTTGCTGACTTTCGCCGTGTTTTCGGCTTTTTTCATGGCGTAGGACCAAAGCACGAACGCAATGCCCATTTCAAACACGCCAACATAACCGGCCGCCAGCAAGGAACCCGTCAGCGGAAAGTGCAGACTGTCGGTGGCTATGGCCGCTGCAACAATCACTGGCAAACCAAATAGAAAATTCAGGAACAAGCCCACCACTGGGTCGCGGGTATCGCGGGTGGCAATAATCCAATAGCTCGCCCATACCAACGTACTGCCAACGGCAAAAGCCACTCCCACCGGGTCCGAAAAGCTCAGGTCGGTTACCGCGCCACGGGTGGCAATCACAAATACGCCGGCGTAGCACACCAGCCCGGCCGCAATGTCGCGCCCGCGCAAACGTTGGCCCAGAAAGGGAACAGACAGGTAAGCCAACACCAGCGCCCAGGTGTAATTGATGGGCTGGGCTTCCTGGGCCGGCAGGCGGTCAAAGGCGCCAAACAGGAGGAAATAGTACAGGCACGGGTTAATAAGGCCCATCATAAATGACTGCGCATACTGCCCGCTGCGCAACTGGAACACCAAGCGCCAGCGGCCCTGAAGCCCCAGAATTGTGCCCATCACCAGGATAGAGGCCACACAGGCAATTAACAGCAGCTGCAGCGGAGATAGATCCGCCAGTGCCAACTTGAACGCGGTGGCCACGGTGGACCACAGTAATACCGTGGTAAGGCCGTACATCATGGCCTGTTTTTGATTGGTCATAGTTTAAACTCTCACCGCGGCTTTGACGCCGGACTATGGGCAACGCAGTATACCCATCCTTACCGTCCTTATACAGGTCGGTAATTTGCTAACAATATTGCCTTATGCCAGCCTAACAACTGATTTTTCGCCATCATCGGAGACTATCGCCATGAACAAACGGATTCTAAGCGTTCTTACCACCACAACGCTCGTTAGCCTGCTCAGCGCTGCCGGCGCCATGGCTCAGCAGACACCGGCGATTGAGAAGATTACGGAAAGTTTCAGCAAGCCTGCAGCGGCCGGAACACACACAGCGTTTTACAACGATGCACAGCTACACAAGTTCGTGAATGCACAACAACAGATTAGCGATTTAGAAAACGATTACAAAGATCGCATTGACAGCGCCGAGTCTGAGGCTGACGCAAAAAAACTGGGCGAAGAAGTGAATGTGCGAATGGCAAAAATTATTGAAAGTCAGAATCTGGATGTTGAAACTTATAACGCCATCGCATTCGCGTACAACAGCGAACCGAGCATTCGCAACCGAGTTGACGCCTTGATGCCCTGATGTCGTCGCCCCCGAATGAGCCGTCTGGGTCAGTTTCCAGTCACCGGCGCAGATACAAAACCGATACCCTCGGTGGCCATAACCTGCGCGCCAGTAGCGGTTAGTTCACTGATAAATCGAAACTGGGCGCTTGGCTTTATCGGAGATGCTTTAAGCCTGTAAACCATACCCCACGGTTCGTTAGATACTACCACCAGAACTGGCTTCCAGGTTTTGGTGAGCGGGTGGGTGAATGCAACAGTGCGCAGCAACGTCATCACTCTCGCCATGTCATGGTGGGGTTGCAGGTGAAACTCGGCAACACACATAAGATGATCAGTGCCGTCATTGCCGTTGGCAATCAACGAATCCCACAGTTTGCTATGAGGTACCACAATCACCGTGTCGTCTGGCGTTAACAATTCGGCAGCGCGGGTGCCAATCGCACGCACTTCGCCGTATTGGCCGTCAATTTCTATCCAGTCGCCAGGCCGGTACGGCATTTCGTAAAGGGTAACAATGCCGGCAATCAGGCTATTGGCGTAGTCTTTGAATGCAAAACCCAGCGCCAGCGCCAAGGCGCCAAAAATAGCCACCATATTCTCTAAAGTCGGCTTCACCAGAATCGGCACCACCAGAATGACAGTAGCGACGATAATCACTAATCGCAGCAGCGGCACCGATGCCAATAAGTACAGTCGAGGTTTACCGCCGAGTTTGGCGGCTATACGGGGGAAAACATTCTGCACTGCCCAGCTCAGCAGTGACGCGCTCACAATCAGAATTAACGCCTACCACAACGCTTCGGACGTTATGCTGTCCAGAGCATGTTTTAAACCGAGCCCTTCTTTCATCGATCGCTCTCCCCGTGTTCGTCGGTATAATCAGAAACGATCAATGGGAAATCCCCACGTCTGCAAATGCCGGCGGACGCTTGGATACCCAAGCGGAGTGACTCGCCATGACGCATCTGCGGCCATTTCCTGATAGGCCAACGACTTCTGTTCCGGCCAACTCAGCTCAAAAACTGCGTCTGGGCACGGCGCCACATAGACAAAGCGATGCCCGGAATTCCGCGGGAATCTGCCGCCAGATTACGTAAGAACTCGCTGTATTTACGATTTTCCCCCGGCTTTTCATCGGTTTCCTCTGGTTCCAACGGCAGCACGTATAAGCCATCCGTCGTCATTCGCACGATCGGTACGTCATCGCGGCTGTGACACGCCAGTTGCTGCAACTAGGCACCTAAACGCTCGGTCGTCATGGGAGCCGGCATCCAAGGTGCAAACTGGGCATCTGGGTAGTAGCTGGTCCAAAACTGCCAGCACCAACTATTGCAACCAATAATCCCCTCGCCGGCACTGTTTTGTGCCACTCGCCGCAACAGCTCTTGCACCAGTGCAAGGCCACTGCGGTGGCGACGCCAGAAAGCGGCCAGCTCGCTGATTACCCAAGGTTTATCCAACGGTTGCTGCTGCCACCACTCCCGCGCCGCTTCTTCGCTCATGAGGAGGTTGTCGGGCGGCAGAATTAATTGATAAGCGTGTGCCTTTGAAACACTCTTGTGTCCTGATTCGGTACGGGCAGCATCAGATTATCGTTCCCAATGCTGTCATTATCGGCGCTGTCGCTACTTTTTTGCTCTAGTGTGTGCTTTGTCACTCGCTCTCCAATGCGCTAATCGTCTGCAAAGGCCTCACAATCCATAGCATAGTCCTAAAACAAAGCATTACGACGTTATTCGGGAACCAGCCACTCCGTCTGTTGACACAGGCCCAGCCTTGCAGCCGGCTCTAGGTCGCTTATCATCGCCGACAGACGTTCATCCATGCCCCACGGCGGGTTGATGACCAGCATTCCCGAACCGACCATGCCGCGCTCAGGCGGCGTATGCAGTCGCACTTCGCTGCGTAGGATTTTGCGAACCGGGCCAGCCCTGAAACTGTCTAGCAAAGTCTTTTCAAGGCCAGTGGTCAGAATGGGATACCACACCAAAAACACCCCGTGACGGCATTTTTGCCACGCGCGGCGGAGTGTTTCGGCTACGGCGTTATAGTCGGTTTTTACTTCGTAAGACGGGTCAATCAACACCAATAAGCGCGGCTGACGGGGTGGAAGTACTCTCAACAAGCCCGTCATACCGTCTTGATGGGTTACTTTTAATCGTTTGCCAGAAGCCCACTGGCTCAAACTGTTCGTTTCTGACGGGTGCAGTTCGAACACTCCCAAATTGTCCTGCCCACGCAGAAAATGTGCGAACCACGCAGGAGATCCGGGATATTGACGCAGGTTCACACCCGAATTAAGTTCGCGCAAATACGACCGAAATAGCGGCCAATCGGCTGACTTCAGAGTGTCCAGCTGGGGCCAGAGTTTGCGGATACCCGCGTCAGCTTCGGCTGTTTTGCGAGCGCGCTCACTATCAAGATCGTAAAGCGCACTGCCCGCGTGGGTATCAATACAGGCAATGCCCGATGCTTTTGCTTGCATCATATTAAGCGTCAGCACAAGCGCAGCGTGCTTGTGCACATCGGCGAAATTGCCAGCGTGAAAGGCGTGGAGATAACTCAGCATAAATAGCTCCCGTTTAATGGAAGCCATTAAGCCCGAGGGCGGCCAGCGTGTGCAAGCGCATCACCGGTGAATACAATTCAACACGGCCACACGGGTCTGTAAGAAGACATCAGCAGCCATTGTGCTTATTGATTATTGCCGGTTTACCGGCGCTCGGTACTGCGTTTTGAACCCGCAGATTTAACCGCTTCTGACGCGGCAAAGGAACCCTTTTTAATTTCTTGCCAGGCCGTAAAAATGCTGGCGGACGTTCCTGCAAGCTGGATAACTGAGCTGCTCATGATCCGATTCTCCGCGGTGTTTGATTGACACGGCGCGCACCAGAGTCTTATCAGGCGCTTGCTTGACGTCAATGTAACAGCCTTGATAGTGATTGCAAATCATTCTCATTGTTATTTTTGATCGAGATCAATTACAGTTTGCGCATTCGCATTGCGGTACTTCATAATGCAAACGCTAACCGGTATCATTACAAACAACTATTTTTGGAGTTTATTATGCCCTTTCCATTCCGCCCAGGGACGTTGGCGATTGCCGTTTCTGCTTTGCTTGTCGTCGGCTTCAGTGCCAACAGTGCCGTTGCAAAAAACCAACCCGCTGATCAGAATGTTAGCCGCAGCGCAGTCGTTGCCCACTATGCAGACGTTGCTCACGCCACCTTTGAAGATGCGTTAATCACCTCACGTGCCTTAAACACAGCGGTTGACCATCTGATTGCAGACCCCACCGAAGCCAACCTGAACGCCGCGAAAGAAGCGTGGTACGCAGCACGTGTTCCCTACCAGCAAAGCGAAGTTTTCCGCTTTGGCAACACTCTGGTAGACGACTGGGAAGGCCAAGTAAATGCTTGGCCGCTGGACGAAGGCATGATCGACTACGTCAAATCCGATGGTTACCAGTACGAGCTGGGCAACGCTGGCGCAACCGCCAATATTATCGCCAGCACCAGTATTAACGTGGGTGGCGAACAGCTGGACGTAAGCACGCTGACGGCTGAATTGCTGGCCGACCTGAACGAAATCGGCGGTTCCGAAGCCAACGTTGCGTCTGGCTATCACGCCATTGAGTTTCTGCTGTGGGGCCAGGATTTGAACGGCTTCGACGCAGGTAATGGCGAACGGCCCGTCAGCGACTATCAGCAAGGTAAAGAGTGCACCAATGGCAACTGCGACCGCCGTGGCCAATACCTGGACGCCGTGACCGACCTCTTGGTTGAAGACTTAGAATGGATGACCGCACAGTGGGCCCAAGGCTCCTCCGACAACTATCGCGCTCAGCTGACGGCTGCCGATGCTGGGGCGGGCGTTCAGAAAATGCTGTTTGGAATGGGTTCGTTGTCGTTGGGTGAACTGGCCGGCCAGCGCATGAAGGTCGCACTGGAGGCCAACTCCTTTGAGGACGAACACGACTGTTTCAGTGATAACACTCACAACTCTAACTATTACAACGGCCAGGGCATTCAAAACGTTTACACCGGAAGCTACCGCAGGGTAGACAATTCCGTGGTCACCGGCCCGTCCTTGGCTGATCTGGTTGAGCAAACCAATCCCCAGCTAAACGCCGAACTGAATAAACAGCTGGACGAAACCATGCAGGCGCTGGCCATTATGAAAGCCAAAGCCGAATCGTCAGAGGCCCCTATGGCGTTCGATATGATGATTGCACCCGGTAACGATGAAGGCGCGAAAATTGTTAACGACGCTATCATGGCATTGGTTGTTCAAACCGGTTCTATTGAAGAGGCTGCCCGCGAACTGGGAATCCAAACCCTCTCGCCGGACGACGCCGGCCAAACATTCTGAGGCAAAATGAAAACACTTTTCTTAACCGGAGCACTGGCTTTTGCCAGTGCCTCCCTGTTCCCCAATGCAGCAACCAGTGCCGACGGTTCCAGCGAACACGCCGGATACGCCCTGCAAACTAACCCGATGACGGGTGGCGATGGCACCGTAAACCAATCTGATAACAATGCGTTTTCCCTGCCGCAGGGCAACCTGTCGATGACCAAACGGCTCGACTTCAGCGTTGGTAATAGTTTTTTCCGCAACCCTTGGGTAGAAGCGCCTGCCAGCACCCAGGCCCGCGACGGCCTTGGGCCGCTGCTCAATACCAATACTTGCCAGGGCTGCCACGTGAAAGACGGGCGCGGCCACCCACCGGCGGTTGATACGCCGTCAGTTTCTTTGTTTCTTCGCCTTGCTGTACCTCATGACCCTGTCGAAGACGCCGATATTTTACGCACCAACGGGTTCAAACCCCACCCGGTCTACGGAGCACAGTTGCAGACATCTGCCCTGCCCGGCGCCAAGCCAGAAGCCGACATGATTTTAAGCTGGACCAGTCGCGTTGACGTGCTTGCTGACGGCACCGGGGTAGACTTACGCGAGCCCGTGTACACGATAGAAAATCCGAACTACGGACCTCTGGGAGATGACCTGTTGATGTCACCGCGGGTGGCACCACCGATGATTGGCATGGGGCTGCTGGAAGCCATTCCCTCCGAAACGGTGGCAGCCCTGGCCGACCCCAATGATGCCAACAATGACGGCATCAGCGGTAAGGTTAACCAGGTGTGGGACATCGCCAGCGGCCAGACCGTTGCCGGGCGCTTTGGCTGGAAAGCCGCAGAGCCCGATGTGCACCAGCAAAGCATGGGCGCCTTCGCCGGTGACATGGGCCTTACCTCATCCCTGAAAACCGCCACCGACTGCACGCCAAGCCAGAACTGCGGCGACTGGGCCAATGGCGGCGAACCGGAGGTGACGGATAAAATTGCCGATTTTGTGACCTTTTACTCTAAAAGCCTGGCGATTCCTGCCCGCCGCGATATGGATAGCGCCATCGTTCAGCAAGGCGCCATGCTGTTTAATGAAACCGGCTGTGCTGCCTGCCATACACCCACACACGTGACCGGTGTTGATCCGCAACGCCCTGACCTGAGCAACCAGACCATCTGGCCTTACAGCGATCTGCTGCTGCACGACATGGGATCAGCGCTGGCCGACGGTCGCGACGAGTTTTTGGCCAACGGCAATGAATGGCGTACGGCTCCTCTTTGGGGCATTGGCATGGCTCAGCAGGTAAACCCTCTAGCCGGATTTTTACACGATGGCCGGGCTCGTACGCTGGAAGAAGCGATTCTTTGGCACGGTGGCGAAGCCCAACCCGCCAGCGACCGTTATCGTCAGATGGACGCACAGCAGCGCCAGGCGCTGGTTGAATTTCTAAACTCACTGTAAGGACGTTTTATGCTGCGATTTACCCGCTATTTCCGCGCCACCGCACTTGTCCTGTTGATGCCAACGCTGGCACTGCCAGGCCTTGCAATGGCTGCTTCTGCGGAATCCGGAACCGCTGTTGAACAGCAGACACGCGTAGACTGGCATCAGGATATCGGCCGCGGCTATCAAGCTTTGGCAAGCGATAGTAAAACCCTGCTGCAGCAGGCAGAGGCTTATTGCCAGCAGCCCTCAACGGAAGGTCGCAACACCGTTGAAAATGCTTGGAAACAGGCGTTTGGAGCCTGGCAGCAGGTGCGGTTTGTGGACTTCGGGCCCATTGAAACCAATAACCGCGCCTGGCAGTTCCAGTTCTGGCCGGACCCGAAAAACCTGATCGCCCGCAAAGCTGATCTGCTGCTTAAAGACGACGCAACCGTCAGTGCCGAAACCGTTGGCCAAGCCGGTGTGGCGGTTCAGGGCTTCCCCATGCTGGAATACCTGCTGTTTGACACCCGCTTCAATACTGGTGATCACGCTCTACCAACCAAGACAAGCTGTCAGCTTCTGACTCAAGTGGCATCTCATGTTGTCGATAACAGCCAGCAGTTGGTCTCAGATTGGAGCGAGTTTGAACCCCGTTATCTGGCGACCGGCAATTACACCCACGCCACCATTCGCGCCGCCATGACCGCACTGGAAGTGGCCGAAGAACGCCGACTGGCAACCCCCATGGGTTTGCGCGGTAATGGCAAACGCTCCGTTTACGCCGCCGACGCGTGGCGCAGTGGCAGCAGTCTGGCGAGCATTGGTGCCAGCGTTGACGGCTTGCAAAAATTCTTCCTGCCCGGTCTGGAAAAGCTGTTAACCGCCCAAGGCAATAGCGATCTGGCGGAGCGCATCCACAAACAGTTTGGCGAAGTGCAGGAGCACTTCCCGGCTATGGACCTTGCGTTGGAGCCATTGCTAGAAGACGATAACGCCTACCGCAGCCTTCAGGGCCTGTATGTTGACCTCTCGCAGCTGGCCACGCTGGTCAACGGCGAAGCCGCCGCCAGTCTTGGGGTGATTCGCGGCTTTAATTCCAGTGATGGTGACTGAGCCATTATGAGCTTAAATCGCAGACATTTCCTCGCGTCATTGGGTGGCGCCATTGGCGCAACCGGCCTGAGCTTAACAGGTTGTTCGCTGTTGCCGGCAAAAGCCAACTCGCTGCAAAGCCGCGAATACGTGGGCGCCAGCAAGCGTAACGATGGGCGCTATGCCGTACAAAGCCTGAACAGCGATGGCACACAACGCTGGCAAACCCTTGTTGAAGCCCGCTGCCACGGTGGCTGCTTCCGCCCGAACAGTGCACAGGTACTGATTTTCGAGCGCCGGCCCGGCTGGTGGTTTCACGTGTTTGACAGCCGCAGCGGCGAGCGCCTGGCGCACATAAAAGCCAATGACGGCGAGCATTTTTACGGTCATGGCGTGTTCTCAACCGATGGTCGCTATTTATACGCAACGGCCAGCCGCTATCAGCACGGAGACGGCATTATTGCGGTGTATGACGCCCAAGCCAGCTATGCGCGTGTCAACACGCTCGATCTGAAGGGTATAGGCCCCCACGAACTGCGCCTGCACCCTGATAGTCAAACCCTGGTTATCGCTCTAGGTGGCATAAAAACCCACCCGGATTACGACCGCATCAAGATGAATCTCGAGTCCATGGCGCCCGCGCTGATGATGATGGACCGCACCAGCGGCGAGATTCGAGCGCGCTTCAGCCCGTCACAACATCAACTCAGCTGTCGCCATCTGGACGTAACGCCACAAGGCCACATTTATGCGGGCTATCAGTACCAGGGACCGAATGATCACACACCGTCCTTGATCGCCAGGTACCGCAATGGCCGCTTCGACGAAGTCGAGTTTACCGACGATGTCCAACCGCAATTAGCAAACTACATTTCCAGCGTGTCTGCGCACCCGCAAAGCGACCTGGTGGCAGTCACCGCGCCCCGCGGCGGCCGCGCTCTGATATTTGAGGGCGCAACAGGGCGAATACTTCGCAACGAAGCGATAACGGATGGCGCAGGAGTGGAGGCCCTGGACGGCGGCGATTTTTTGGTGACCACTGGCCACGGCAAGCTGATTCGCATGGGCATAAACGCCCCGGCACTGGAATTGGCCACCCTGCCCCTGCATTGGGACAACCATCTGGTTTAGCCCATCCGTAGCGACTGGTATGCTGGGCATTCACTTTTCACAGGGAATGCCGGTGTGCCAACGTCCAAAACACGTCTAGACCGACTCTATGGCCTGATCGCCAACGAGGAAGACACACGGGTCTGTAAAGACATTCCTGATTCAGCCTGCCGCGAAGTACCGCGTAACTTTTTCCTGATTCTGGCCGCTAACGTGCTCACCAAACTGGGCGATTTGCTGATCAGTCCAAAAACGGTGTTGGCCTGGTTGATGAGCGCGGTTGGCGCACCGGCCTTAGTGGCCTGGCTGGTACCCATTCGTGAATCCGGCTCCATGGTTCCACAAATGGTGATAGCCGCCTGGGTGCGGCGTAAACCGGTGCGCAAATGGTTCTGGACACTGGGCAGCCTGGGCCAGGCCCTGAGTGTGGCCGCCATGGCCGCCAGCGTGTGGTTTCTGGACGGCTACAGCGCCGGCTACGGCCTGATTGCCGCGCTTATCCTGTTCTCGCTCTCCCGTGGTTTCTGCTCGGTAGCGATGAAGGACGTTCAGGGCAAATGCATTCCAAAAACCCGTCGTGGCCGCTTGTCTGGCCTGGCTTCCACCATCGGCGGCACAGCCACCGTTGCCCTTACCGCTCTGTTGTTCTGGGATCGGGGCGACCCAGGCATGGCCTTTTATAGCTTGCTGTTGTTGCTGGCTGCCAGCCTGTGGTTCATAGCCGGAGCGCTATTTGCCGGCGTTGACGAGTACCCCGGTGAAACCGGCGGTGGCGGCAACGCCATTAACGATGCCATTTCCAGCCTGTCGCTACTAAAAACCGACAAGCCGTTCCGTCACTTTGTGATTACCCGTGCCTTGTTGCTGTGTTCTGCCCTTGCCTCGCCGTATTTCGTGGTCTTGGCTCAACAACAAAACGAATCCGGCTGGGCATTGGGGATCTTCTTGTTGGCCAGTAGCCTGGCCAGTTCATTGAGCGCCAGTTTTTGGGGCTGGGCCGCTGATACGTCTAGCCGTAAAGTTATGATTCGTGGCGCGCTCATGGCCAGCATAGTGTGCCTGAGTGTTGCAGGTACCGCTCTGGTTATGGGGGAGCCCATGGGCGGCGTGTGGTTCTATCCAGGCGCTTTTTTTGTGCTCAGCATCGCCCACGCCGGCGTAAGGCTTGGCCGAAAAACCTATCTAGTGGATATGGCGGGGGGCAACAAGCGCACGGACTACACCGCTGTCAGCAATACCGTTATCGGTGTTTTACTGCTGGCAACCGGGGCCCTGACGGCGCTAATCTCAACCTTTTCGAATATTGCGGTTATTCTGGTGCTGGGGCTCATGGGCCTGGCCGGTGCGTTCAGCGCCATGGGCCTGAGTGAAGTGACCGGCGACGATAACCCCTGAGCGGCGAGCGCCGGTCGCGCTAGCCATTTCAACGGCTTTGCTAACGCTTTGAACTGCTTTGAGGGTGGTAACCAATACGGAACCCACCCCAATGTTTGCCGTCGATGTAAATGGGCACTGACAGGTCGTGCATAATTTCACCGGTGTCGCGGCGATACGTTTGCAGCAGCATTTCCTGGGTATGGCTGCCGCAGCGAATGCCCGTGCGATCATTGAACAACCGCTTACTGCGGCTACGCGCCAAATCGGTGGCGGCATTGCCGGTAGAAGCGTGGGCGAACTCGCGATTGTGAGTAGGCACGTAGCCATCCGGCGCCGTGGTAATCGCGTACACAATCTGCGCGTTGGCGCCCTTTATTGCCTCCTGAATAACAGGCAGGACCTGATCCGTGAAGCGGTCATATTCGCAGGTGTATTTCGGTGGGCTGGTATTGTCCACAGGCAGGCGATTGCGATCGAACAGGGCTGCGGCGCTGAGTTTATTGTCACGTAAAGCTTGTGCAAAAACATTGGCAACTTGCGCCGCACCAACGCTGGCGTGCTGGAAAAATGGGTGGTGGTAACTGGTGTCACTGTTTAACGCAAATACCGCGTTCGTGGTTTCAGCAATTTCCATAAGGCGGGTGGCCTGCTGTGCCAACGAAGCCACATTGACATCGCTCTCGGTGATGTCATCGCGCACCGTTTCAATCACTGTGAATATCTGCTGCAGATTGTGTTCGTTATCCCGATCAATACTGGCAATCTGCGAGACCTGTTGCTGGAGCTGGTCAGACTGCTCGCGAATACCGTCCAGTTGCGTGCCCACCAATTCCACCGACACCACACCCTGCTCGATACTGACCGTTAAAGCTTCTATACCGGTGACAATCTGGGCAGTGTCTTCGCGAATTTCTCCCAGTGTGGTGGCAACATCGGCCGTGGCCTCTGCAGTGCGACGTGCCAGCTGTCTTACCTCGTCGGCAACAACGGCAAACCCTCGCCCCTGATCGCCAGCCCGAGCCGCTTCAATGGCCGCGTTCAAAGCCAACAGATTGGTTTGCTCAGCAATGCCCTGAATCGTGCTAGTGACCCCCTGAATACGATTAGACTTTTCGTTAAGCTGCTGAATACGTAATAAGTTATCATCAGACTGACGATGCACATTTCGGATACGCGCAATCACCTGAACCAGCGCCTGGCGGCCTTCTTGGCTGGCGGAACTGGCCTGCTGTGCAAGGGCCGCGGCATCGTTGGCCTGCAAAGTCGATGCCTGGGTGGCGCCAGTTATTTCGCCGGCGAATTCGGCAAGCCTGGCGGTTTCCTTCACCTGGCGGTCCAGCCGCAGTTTGAGCTGATCGGCAGCGTAAGATACTTCTGCGGCAGAGATGGCGTTGGTATTGGCACTGTGGCGAAGATTTTCCAGCAGTGCGCGGCCGGCTTTAGCATCGCTGAGCAGCTGCGCGCACAAACTTGCAAACGGGTGTCCCGGCGCTAACTGGCCCTGGCTGAGATGAATAAGACTGCGCTCTGCCGGCGCGAGAACCCGCCAGGCAATAAAAAAACCGGCCCCCCCCAGACCAACCGCCAAACCGGTCAACACGGAAACCAGGTCAATCGCGGTAACGGCCGCAACCAAAGCGCCACCGGCCAGCGTAGCTAGCACCATTACCAAGCCCCAGCCTTTCGTTGCCTTGTCTACAAACAACATCTGATTACCCCGTTTTATCATTGTTCGTTGTCGGGCGCAGCGCGCAGCGCGCAATCCGCAATCTGTCACCAAAGTCGCCCACAGCTTACCGAAAAAGACACCGCCAAACCTTGCTACTTTGGTAAAGAACGCTTGCGGTTACTTATTTTACGACTGCAATGGGTATTTCTGAAGTGCGTGATCTGGCCAAATATGCAACACAAAAAAACCGGAGCAATGGCTCCGGTTTTTTGATCTGTGCCGATGCTTACTGAGTAGCGTCGTCCATAGCGCCTTCCGCAGCGTCGCCGGCCTCTTCTGCGGCCTCACCGACTTCTTCACCAGCATCTCCGGCGGCGTCTTTAGTTTTGTCCGAAGCGCTATCGTTCTGCCCGGTAACGTCTTCATAGCTTTCCTCAACGGCATCGCCGGCATCATCAGCCATGTTGCTGATGTTGTCGCCAGCCTTGTCCAAATCTACCATCTCGTCATCATCGGAACTGCAGCCCGCCAAGCCCAGAGTCATCACCAATGCCAATGCGCTAATTGTAAATTTTTTCATAAAAAAACCTCCATTGATCGTCATTGAAACCAGCGCCAAGATTACGCTGCGACCCAGCGAAAACACAATTACACACGGGTTACCCTTTGGTTAATCGTGCAAGGTGTCAGAACCACTCCGCTTTCATTCATTGCCAGGCAGGTGTCGTCCATGTTGCGCAGTAGCACCAGATCCTGAGCAACGGTGGGTAACTCCCAATGAAAAAAGTACGGTGCGGCCTGCAATTTACCCTCATAAAAACAGCGTTCACGATCGTTGCTGGCATCGTTCAATCCTATCGCGGCAGCATTGGCCTGGCGCAGCCACATCCAAGCCCCACAGATGCGACCGAAAAGGTGCAAATAGCAAGAGGCGTTGGCCAGAGCCTGCTCGGTTTCACCGGCCATCAGCATTTTACCCAGGCTTTGGGTGACTTTCACCGCCTGTTGCAGAGTTTCGCTGAGTGACATGAACGCAATTATGGCGCCAAGGCACAAGTTACTTGACCTTCAGACTGCGGCAAGTATCATTCTTTTTCATACTTTTTATACGGAGTAACCATGACGGAGAGGTCTTTCAGCTGCTGGCTCACATCAGATCTACTTTGCATGGCCGACATCGCCCGCTATCGCGGCAAACTTCCCTATTTTCCAGACCCTCCAAGACATTGAGCAGCTCATAGTTAACGGGTGTCAGCCCACTTATGATGGATCGCTGGTAACATCCGGTTCTGTATTACACCTATAATTGAGATTGCGATGTCGCTCCTCCTGGTTGTTTTGCTTCCCTTCTTAGGGGCTATGGCCGCGCCCCTGTTCGCGCAGGGCGGGCGCACAGCCATCGCTATTGCGTCAACCGTTCCGGCGTTTGTTGCACTCGCCGCGTTATTTCCCCACTGGCAGACACTGGCAGACGGCGATGTTGTTTTGCACACCTACGAATGGCTACCTGCGATCGGGCTGTCGCTGAGTTTCCGCCTGGATGGCCTGTCGCTGCTGTTCGCGCTGCTGATTCTGGTGATTGGTATCCTGATCATTCTTTACGCCCGCTACTACTTGAAACCTGAAGAAAACATTGGCAAATTTTACGGCCTGCTGCTGTGTTTCAAGGGATCAATGCTTGGCATTGTGCTTTCCAGCAATTTGTTGCTGATGATGATTTTTTGGGAAGTCACCAGCTTGGTGTCGTTTTTACTGATCAGTTTCTGGACCCACAAAAAAGGCGCGCGGCGCGGTGCCCGTATGGCGTTGACGGTTACCGGCGGCGGCGGCCTGGCCCTGTTAGCAGGTGTTCTCATAATCGGTCAGATTGTCGGCAGCTACGAGTTGGACGATGTGCTGGCCGCAGGGCCCATCATCAAAGCACACGCGCTTTATCCGGTTGCGCTCACTTTGGTGCTACTCGGCGCATTTACAAAATCGGCCCAGTTCCCGTTCCATTTCTGGTTGCCCCACGCCATGCAGGCGCCTACTCCGGTATCGGCCTACCTGCACTCGGCCACGATGGTAAAAGCCGGGATATTCCTTCTGGCACGGCTGTATCCGGCGCTGGCAGGCACTGAACAATGGTTTTACATGGTCAGTTTTACTGGCATGGTAACGCTGCTGTTGGGCGCTTACATCGCCATGTTCAAACACGACCTAAAAGGCTTGCTGGCGAACTCCACTATTAGCCATCTGGGATTGATTGTTCTGTTGCTCGGCATGGGTACAGAACTTGCCACGGTTGCGGCCCTGTTTCACGTCATTAACCACGCCACGTTTAAGGCATCGCTGTTCATGGCGGCCGGCATTATTGACCACGAAACCGGCACCCGCGACATGCGCCGCATTAACGGGCTTTGGCGGTTCATGCCCCATACCGCCACCCTAGCGATGGTGGCAGCGGCCTCTATGGCCGGTGTACCGCTGCTGAACGGGTTTCTCAGTAAGGAAATGTTCTTCGCCGAGTCTCTGGCACTTAACCTGCCCGGTTACTGGGCCTGGTTGCCGCCGATTGTGGCTACCCTGGCCGGTATTTTCGCGGTTGCTTATTCCGCCCGGTTTATTCACGACGTGTTTTTTAACGGCAAGCCGATAAATTTGCCCATTTACCCGCCCCATGAACCGCCGCGCTATATGAAAATCCCTGTGGAAATATTGGTGTTCGCTTGCCTGATGGTGGGTATGTTTCCGACCATATCAGTAGGCCCGCTGCTTTACGCCGCATCCTCTGCAACCTTGGGCGTTCCGGCACCGGACTATCGTCTGGCGGTACTGCACGGCTTCAATCTGCCGCTATTTATGAGCTTTTTAGCGTTCTTTGGCGGTTTGCTGATGTACAGCCAGCGCAAGCGTTTCTTTGCCTTTCACGACCGCTTCCGCGAGATCGACGAAAAAGCGATCTTCGAAAAAATGGTATTCAGCCTGAGCCTGAGAGCCAACCAGCTCACCGCTGCCACCGAGAACGGCTCGCTGCAGCGCTACGTTATGCTGCTGATTGTCAGCGCTCTGGCCGTGGCGTTTTTACCGATCAGCAAAATGGGCTTTTTTATTGGCAGCAACGGGTTAACCCCGGTGGACTGGCCTACGGCAACCTTGGGTGCCGTTCTGATTGCCTGCGCCCTGGCAACTGCAGCCATGCACCGTGAACGCTTCTTTGCGCTGGTACTGATCAGCGTAGTCGGGTTGTTAACCGCGCTCACCTTTGTGCGTTTCTCGGCGCCAGATCTGACCATGACCCAACTTTCTGTGGAAGTGGTCACCGTTGTGCTGTTAATGCTGGCGCTCTATTACATGCCCTCATGGACTCCGATTGAGAGCAGCCGTGGCCGCCGCTTCCGTGACATGGGGATAGCCTTGTTAGCCGGCAGCGGCATGACCATCATTACCCTGGCCATTCTGACCCAGCCGTTCAGTTCGATTTCCGAGTTCTTTCTGGCAAACAGCAAAACCGGTGGTGGCGGCACCAACGTAGTCAACGTGATTTTGGTGGATTTCCGCGGCTTTGACACCTTGGGTGAAATTTCGGTGCTGGCGATTGCAGCATTGGGTATTTTTGCAATGCTCAAAAACACATCACTTACGCCGCCTCCGGGCGATGGGCTCGGCCACACCTGGACCCGTGACCGACATCCAACCATGCTGAAGCAAATTGCCCGGCCGATGCTGCCGTTGGCATTGATGGTGTCGGCGTTTATATTCCTGCGAGGCCACAACCTGCCAGGCGGCGGCTTTATTGCCGGTTTGATAACCGCCATTGCGCTGATTCTGCAGTATATCGCCAGTGGCTTTTCCTGGACTCAGGACCGCATAGCCGTGCGCTATCACAATGTGATTGCATTAGGTCTGCTATTTGCCGTTATTACCGGCGCCGGCAGTCTGGCGTTTGGTTATCCGTTCCTAACCTCCACGTTTGGCTATATCACTTGGCCGGTGGTGGGCAAGTTCGAGCTAGCCTCGGCGCTGATGTTCGATCTGGGTGTGTACCTGGCAGTAGTGGGTGCCACGCTAATGATGCTGGTCAGTATTGGCCGCATCAACCCCCATTCCGCTATCCGCGCTATCGACAGCGAGTCGAGTCACGGCGCTGACACTATTACCCCGACTCAAAGAGAGACCGAATAATGGAACTTGTATTCGCACTGGCCATTGGTGCGCTCACAGCCGGCGGAGTGTATCTGTTACTGCGCGCTCGCACGTTTCCGGTGGTGCTGGGCCTGACCATGCTGTCGTACGGGGTGAATCTGTTCCTGTTCGCCAGCGGGCGCCTGGCCACCGGCAGCCAGCCGGTTCTGGGCACCGCTGCCCAGTACGCAGACCCATTGCCCCAGGCGCTGGTGTTAACCGCGATTGTTATCGGCTTCGCCATGACCGCATTCGTGGTGGTGTTGTCACTTCGCAACCTGGCCGACCACGGTAATGATCACGTAGACGGCGATCCGAAAAAGCGTACGCCGGCGTCCAAGCATGTGCGGGAAGGCCGGCCCCTATGACCCACTGGCTGCTTGCCCCGATTCTGATCCCGCTACTGGGCGCTATTCTGCAAATATTTGTGGGCTACGCGCCCATGCCGCTGCGGCGGGTGTTGGCCATTATTACCTCGGTTCTGACCTTGGCCGCCGCCATTGTTCTGCTAAATTTGGCCGGCGACGACACCTACCGTGTCTACGCCATGGGCAACTGGAAGCCACCCTTCGGCATTGTGATGGTGCTAGACCGTTTGGCCGCCATGATGTTAGTTCTAACGGCGTCACTGGCACTGTTGTGCCATCTGTTCTCGACCGGGGGTGCCGACGAAGGCACGCGCCAGTTCCACAGCCTGTTCCTGTTCCAGCTAATGGGCCTGAATATCGCCTTTCTGACCGGCGACCTGTTCAACCTGTTTGTTGCGTTTGAGATTCTGCTGATTGCCTCTTACGGACTGTTGATGCACGGCAGTGGCAGCACGCGCTCAACCCCAGGGCTGCATTATGTCGTATTGAATCTGGTGGGCTCGTCGCTGTTTCTGATCAGCGTGGGCATGATTTACAGCGTTACCGGCACCTTGAATATGGCCGATCTGGCCGTGAAAGTGCCGCAGGTCAGCGGCGACCAACGCTTTTTAGTCGAAGCCGGTGGCATGCTGTTGTTGGTGGTATTTGCCCTTAAAGCAGCGGTGTTGCCACTGACATTCTGGCTGCCGCGGGCCTATGCCAGCGCTACCGCGCCGGTCGCTGCATTTTTTGCCATCATGACCAAAGTCGGTATCTACGCGATTATCCGGGTTTACCCGCTGGTGTTTGGCGCCAACGCCGGCGAGATGGCGAATCTGGGCATGAACTGGCTTTTCCCGCTAGCGCTGGCCACCCTTATTATGGGCGTTATTGGCGCTATGGGTGCACAAACCTTGCGCACCCTGGTGACCTGGCAGCTGGTCATTTCCGTTGGCACTCTACTGGCCCCCATCGCGCTGGGCTCGCAAAAAGGCCTGGGTGCGGCCCTGTTCTACTTGCTTAGCACGACCTGGACAGTGGGCGGTTTGTTTCTGCTGATTGAGCTGGTGCGCAGCCAGCGCGGGTCCGCTTCTGATAAAATCGTTATGGCGCCGAAGATTCGTCATCGAACCCTGCTTAGCTCGCTGTTTTTCTTTGGCGCGGTGTCCGCTGCGGGTTTGCCACCCCTAAGCGGTTTCTTTGGCAAGGTGATGATTCTGCAATCCACCACCAGCGGCGTGGAAATGGCGTGGCTTTGGGGTACGATTCTCACAGGCAGTTTTTTCACTCTAATTGCCTATAGCCGCGCCGGCAGTGTGGTATTTTGGCGCAATATTGAAGGCGAAGTTGAAAACAGCACCCCGGTAACGCCGTTGCTGGCCATTTCTACCGGCGCGCTGATTGGTATGAGTGTGTTAATGGTGGCACTGGCCGGGCCTATCAGTGCCTATACCAACGCCACTGCCGTGCAGTTGCTGGACACCCGCGGTTATATCCAGACTTTGCAAGCGCCAATGGTTGAGGAGGGTTCGTAATGCTCGGTCGCCTGAGTTTCCCGCAGCCATGGCTAAGCCTTCTGCTGTTCAGCATCTGGCAGTTGCTTTCCGGTGGCGTTAGCGGTGGAAGCGTGGTTCTGGGCTTAATATTAGCCTGGGGTATTCCGCAGCTCACCCAAAGCTTCTGGCCAGAGCGTCCGGCGGTGTTCAAGGTTTGGCGTTTACCGGGTTATTTGCTGCTGGTGTTATGGGACATCGTTATTGCCAGCTTTGAAGTGGCCTGGCTTATTATCAGCCCGCGCCGGCCGAAACCGATGTTTATCAGCTACCCGCTGCAGCTTGACTGCCCACAGGCTATCGTTATTCTGGCCAGCACCATTTCCCTGACACCGGGCACAGTGTCCGCCGACATCAGTGATGATCACAAGCATCTGCTGATTCACGCGCTAGACACCCGAACCGCAGAAGAAGTGATTAAAGCCATTCACAATCGTTATGAAAAGCCGTTGATGGAGATGTTCCAATGATTGCGATTGTGTTGAAAATATCCATCGCCTTAGTGGTGATTGCTGCGTTGCTTAATGTGTATCGCCTGATTGTTGGCCCACATTCCCCAGACCGGGTTCTGGCCATAGATACTCTGGCCATTAACGCCATAGCGCTCATCATTCTTCTGGGTATTACATTGAACACCCGGATGTATCTGGAGGCCGCGTTGCTGATTGCAGTCATGGGTTTTGTCAGCACGGTGGCTATGGCCAAATACCTGAAACGCGGCAGCGTTATTGAATAACAAGGGTGCAGAGCGAGGCGCCAGGCGCTTTGCAAAGGAGACGACACAATAATGAACCTGTTTATCGAACTCGTTATCGCAGCCCTGTTGTTGCTGGGTGCAGCATTTACATTGGTGGGCGCCATCGGGCTTGCAATCTTGCCCGATTTTTTTACCCGCCTGCACGGGCCCACCAAGGCCACCACCGTGGGTGTGGGATCTATGGCGTTAGCGTCGATGATTTGGTTCGCCAACCAGCCCGTGGGCACAGGCTTCGTGGAAATTCTTATCATGGTCTTTTTGCTGCTGACTGCACCGCCAAGCGCCAATATGATGGCAAAAGCGGCAATGCACATGAACGTACCTAAAGTGGGCAATACCCGCGGCGATCCCTGGCAGCAATAAAACTGTCTTTGAATGTGAGTGCCTGCGAAAACGGCGGCGGTACGCTAGGTTAGATGATTCGCTGAGTTAGAGGGTGCGCTAAGTTAGAGGGTGCGCTAGATTAGGTGCGTAGCTATTACGCAGAATGGTGTTTGAAACAGTCCGACACGGAGTTCTGTTTATGCTTAAGGTAAATGAATATTTTGATGGCAAAGCAAAGTCGATCGCCTTTCAGTCAGACGCATTACCCGCCACCATTGGCGTAATAAGCCCTGGCGAATACGAGTTCAGCACCCAGCAAAAAGAAACCATGACCATTGTCAGCGGTGTGATGTCGGTGTGCTTGCCAGGTTTGGAAACATGGATGACCTATGGTGCCGGTGAATGCTTCGGGATTGCACCCAATTCCACCTTTCAGGTTACCGTTGAATACGATACCGCCTATTTGTGCATCTACGGCTGAGGCGGCTTACCTCCCCCAATAACAAAAAGGATATTGTCATGGCCTCGACCCGTTTGCTGACTCCAGCAAAAAACGCCTATCAGTACCCATTACTGATCAAACAACTACTGGCTTCCGGGCCGCGTTTCGCCGGCTCCCAGGAAATTATCTACGCGAACAAAAGCCGCTACACCTACACTGAATTACAAGCCCGTATCGGCCGCTTGGCTAACGCCCTGACCAAAGCCGGAGTGAAAGCCGGCGACACCGTTGCGGTGATGGACTGGGATACGCCCCGCTATCTGGAGTGCTTTTTTGCGATCCCGATGATTGGCGCCGTTCTGCACACCGTTAACGTGCGGCTGTCACCGGATCAGATCGTATACACCATGAATCACGCCGAAGACGATGTGGTGCTGATACACGACGACTTCCTGCCCATACTCGATGCTGTCAAAGACCAGATCGAGACGGTAAAACACTATATACAGCTGACCGATAACGATCAGCCTGCAGCCGCCAGCGTGGCGGTGCTGGGTGAATACGAGCAGCTTCTGGCCCAGGAAGACAGCCATTTTGATTTCCCGGATTTTGACGAAAACAGCGTAGCCACCTGCTTTTACACCACTGGCACGACCGGCAAGCCTAAAGGTGTGATGTTCAGCCATCGCCAGTTGGTGATGCACACCATGGCGATGGTAGGCTCCCTTTCAATGTTCGACGAGGCGCCGCTGCTGCGCTCCAGTTCTGTTTACATGCCGATGACGCCCATGTTTCACGTGCACGCATGGGGTGTGCCCTACGCTGCCACCTTAATGGGCATTAAACAGGTATACCCCGGGCGCTATGAACCCGAACTGCTGATGAACCTGATCAAAACCCACAATGTGACCTTCTCCCACTGCGTGCCCACCATTATGCAGATGCTGCTGGCCACCGAGTCCATCAAAGACGCAGATCTGAGTAACTGGCAGGTACTGATAGGCGGTAGCGCCCTGACCAAAGGGTTGTGTGAGGCCGGAGCCGAGCTGGGTATTCGCATGTACACCGGCTACGGCATGTCGGAAACCTGCCCGATTCTGACCATCACCCACCTGACACCGGAAGATCTGGAACGGCCGCTGGCGCAACAGGCCGAGCTGCGAGTAAAAACCGGTGTCGCCATTCCGTTGGTTCAAGTTGAAATTGTGGACACCAATGGCAAACCGGTTGCCCACGACGGTCAGGCCAAAGGCGAAGTGGTTGCGCGCACGCCCTGGCTAACGCAAAGCTATCTGAAAGAACCGGAAAAAGGCGAAGAACTCTGGCAACATGGCTGGCTTCACACTGGCGACGTGGCCAGTATGGAGCCGAACCAGACCCTGATGATCAAAGACCGCATCAAGGATGTGATCAAAACCGGGGGTGAATGGTTGTCGTCACTGGACCTGGAAAACCTGATCAGCCAGCACCCGGCGGTAGCCGCCGCCGCGGTTGTCGGCGTTGCCGATGAGAAATGGGGCGAGCGCCCACACGCATTGATCACGCTAAAGCCCGGCCAGAATGCCACACAAGAAGACATTCAAGCGCACTTACAGCGCTATGTGGATAAAGGCGAAATCAACAAGTGGGCGATCCCCCGGCAAATGGACTTTGTGGACGACATTCCAAAAACCAGCGTAGGCAAGATCAACAAGAAGCAAATTCGCGACCAGTTAGGCTAGCGCGACTTATGTCACTGAAACGCCACTGAAGCGAAAATCCAGCTGCGGCGGCCGTCCGGCGATAATATCCGCCAGCGCGGCCGCTGAACCGCAGGCATGGGTCCAGCCCAAAGTACCGTGACCGGTATTCAGAAACAGATTACTGATGGCGCTCTTACCCACGTAGGGCACGCTGGATGGCGTTGTTGGCCGCAACCCGCTCCAGTACTCAGCCTGCTCCCAGTGCCCCGCCTCGGGCATAACAGCCGCCACCCGGCGCAACACAGCCCGGCAGCGGGTGACATTCAGGCGTCTGGAATAGCCGCTGAACTCTGCCGTACCCGCAATGCGCATACGATCCCCCAAACGTGAGTAAACCAGCTTGTACTCATCGTCGGTCAGGCTGACGTTGAACGCGGCCTCAGGATTTTTCACCGGCACGGTGATGGAATAGCCCTTGGCCGGATAAATATTCAAAGCCAGTCCCAATTGCCGCGCCAGTGGCGCACTAAAGCTACCCAGGCTAAGAACCCAAGCGTCTGCGCGCAAACTATCGTGATGGCCTTGGGACAGGGTTTCCACCGCATCTACACGCCCAATACCGCGTTGAAACCCAACCACTTGGGTGTTGTGTTTGAACACCACACCCGCTTGTTTACAGCGCTCTGCCAGGGCCTGGGTAAACTTGCGGGC
Organism: Marinobacter sp. M3C; assembly: GCF_023311895.1. GTDB lineage: Bacteria > Pseudomonadota > Gammaproteobacteria > Pseudomonadales > Oleiphilaceae > Marinobacter. Next base: position 4,111,626 of record NZ_CP092284.1, on the reverse strand, counting down.
ATCACCGGATTCGTCTTCCTCGGTGTAGGTGCCCCCTGCGAGGCGATGCTTCAAGGGCGCTAAAGCGGGCTCCAGTTCGATTGCCCGCGTTGCACTCACCACTTGCCGGTCACACCCCAGTTCGCGCATCTGCCGCGCCGGTTCCAGGGCGCTGTCGAATTCTTTCTGGCTGGTGTAAAAGTGCAGAATTCCACGGGTCAGATGGTCGTACTCTAAACCCAGTTCGGCCCGCAGTTCCTGTAATTTGCTGCGACTGTAAAGGCCTAGGTTGACCATCTGACGCAGATTGTCGGCCGCCCGTGCAGATGTGCATTGGCCCAGAAACGCCAGCGCCCAACGCCACTGGGCAGCATCCAGTCGTGGCCGGAACAGCAGCGGAGCATCATTGCGGTGCAGCCATTTCAGAACCTTCAGCGGCGTAGACGGATTGGCCCAAGGCTCGGCATGGCACACTGAAATCTGGCCGCCGTTAGCGTAACTGGTTTCAAGCCCGGCTGCTGGCTGACGATCTATCACTGTGACTTGGTAACCCTGACGCTGCAAAAACCAGGCACTGGTAACGCCAACCACACCCGCGCCTAAAACCACTACGTGCATACCCGTTCCTGTCGGTTATTCGTGTTGTTAATCGTTGATTGCTGATGGCTGTTTGTTGATGAGCAGGCTCAACCACCGGAACGCTTTACCACCCAGCCTTTTTGCATCAGCAACGGCACCAAAATATCCCGCTGGTCGCCCTGAATTTCGACAACGCCGTCTTTCAGGGTGCCACCGGTGCTGCATTTGGCCTTAAGCTCTTTGGTGTAGGATTTCAGCTCTTTTTCTGCCAAGGGTATGCCGCTAATCAGAGTAACGCCCTTGCCTTTGCGGCCTTTGGTTTCGCGACTGACCCGCACGACGCCGTCACCCAGCGGGCGTTGTTCCCGGCCGCAGCTGCACTGTTCCTGCGGATGACGACACTGGGGGCACATGCGGCCCTGATCGGTGGAATAAACCAGTCCGCCGTCGTGTTTTTTACTCATTCAGTCCAGCCCAGGCGGATATTTGGTGAACATTTCCTGAACCACTTCGTCGATCAGCTTGCGCCGCGTTTCTGGTGACTGGTTTTCGTTCAGGTAGCGCTTGCTGGCCGCACGCCAAATAACCTGACGGTTTTGCGCATCGGCTAGTTCGATCACCAGTTTACCTTCGTCGACTTGACGCACCGGAGGCGGTGCCGACAGCCCCCAACCAAAATTACCGGTACCAAACCCTAACCCCAGGCCCAAGCCGCTTTGTTCCAGGCGTTCTTCCTTTGCGATGTGCCAATTCACCAACATGTCCGCCTCAGCAGCGCTTACTGGTTTCATAGCCTTGCCTGCCAGCTCACGCTCCAGCGCGCTTTTTACACGGCTGCCGTCGAGTGACATAAAAGAATCGGCGCCGGCATCGTCGGCATAGGCCCAGGTGTTGTAATTACCAAAAGCCGTGGTTGAATTATAATCCGTCACCACGTTGCTAGCGCAGCCGGCCATGGCCAGCGCAGCTACTACACAGGTTACAAGGCGCATCATTGCATTCTCCTTTTTTTTGACGAGTCAGTACATTATACGCGCTGCCCGGCAAGCGGGTCAGGTATCGAAGTGGTAATTCAGGCCGCGAGCGTTACAAAAGCCAGCAAACTCTTCTGTCGCAGGCTCTGGTACGTCAACAGATACATTGACCAACTGACCGTAATCAATCCCGATAATGGTCGCACTGTGCAACTCGCACCAGTGCCGCAAGGGCTGCTCATCGCCAAAATCAATCACCGCAAAGGCTAACCGGCTGGGTTGGTGTACAACCCGTTCTACCGCCGACAGCACGCTTTCTGCGGCACCAGCATAGGCTCGCACCAAGCCACCGGCACCCAGTTTTATGCCACCAAAATAGCGAATAACCAATACTAGTATATCCCCCATGTCTTTATGCTGGATGACACTGAGTATTGGTTTTCCGGCGGTGCCGGACGGCTCGCCGTCGTCGTTCATTCCAGCTTCCGCCGCCGAGCCCGGGCGGCCAATCTGATACGCCCAGCAGATATGGCGGGCATCAGAATGACTTGCCTGAGCCTGTGCCAGCCATTGATGAACCTCATCGCGACTGTTTACCGGGGCCACGCGGGCTATAAACCGGCTCTTTTTAATTTCCGTGACCCGCTCCAGATAACCGGCGGGGACGGGGTAGTCTTTTTTCATTCGGTTATGCCTGTTTGCTCGAAATATCTATTGGCCGTTAGCGGGATGCATGCTTAGCTAACCACAAACACTGGCAGTTTTACCTGAACCACCAGGCCACCTGCGGCCGCGTTAGCGGCACTGACCTCACCATCGTGGGCCACAATTACCTTTTGCGCGATTGCCAGCCCAAGACCCCAGCCCGGGCCACCACGGGATTGGTCGCCGCGGTAGAACGGCTCAAACAGGTGCGCCAAGGCTTCGTCTGGCGCACCTGGACCGCTGTCGGTAATTTCAATCCATAGCCGGTTGTCTGCAACCGTGACCGCAACGGTCAAGGCTTGTCCTGGTGGCGTATAATCCAGAGCATTCTGCAGAATATTGTCAAAGGCTCGATGCAACAGCCCGGCATCACCCAGAACCAGCGTGTGAGTTGCCTGCTCGCTGGCATTCAGCCGGCATTTCACATCCCGTCCACGGGCATACCCTGCTGCGTCTTGCAGCACAGCGTTTAATAGCTCCATAACAGCCACTGGCTGGCATGCAAACTGCTCGCCCTGGGCGGCTAACCGGTAAAGGGTCAGCACCTGTTCGGTCATGGCTTCCAGGCGCTCGTTCTGGCGCAGTATGCTGTTGAGCAATGCAACATCGCCGCCGCCGTCCAGAGCCAGTTCAATGGCTACCCGCTGCCGTGCCAACGGCGTGCGCAAGTCGTGGGAAATATCCCGTAATAATTGCTGTTGGCGATCAAGAAGACCCCACAGCTGTGCCGTCATGGCGTTAAATGCACTGGCAAGGGCGCCAATCTCATCACGGCGCGAGGCAACCTTGGGGTCAACACGCAGGCTTTTGTCGCCGGCGGCAATAGCGCGAGCAGTAGCTTCCATGGTTTTTAACGGCCGTGACAGGCGCCGGGCAATCAGCCAGCAGGCCAGGGAAATCAGCACCACCGCAAAGCCGGCGTTAATGGCTCTTAAAAACTCAGGGGTCAACCAGCCGGCGGATTTGCCGCGCGGCCAGGCAATCAACTTATAATTGCCTGCCAGTTCAATCACTGCGGGTTTCAAGGCAAACCAGTGCGAATCCATGCGTTTATGAACGGAGGCCGGCAGGTTTCGACTAGGGCCGGGCTCGCCGGAAGCCTCGGGCGCGGCCAGTATCAGGTGCAGGCCCAGGGTTCGGCCTTGCTGGCGCAAAAATTGGCGGGCCGCATCACCGCCACCACTCTGGCTGAGCTCCAGCGCTTCCTGGCCTAACTCATACAGCCCAAGCTGACGCGTCATGGCCTGCTGTTCTTGTGTCACCAGCAACCGCGATACCAACTGCCCGGCGGCCAGCGTTAACGCCATGGCCAGCCACACCATCAAAAAAATGCGCCAAAACAGTGACACCGTAAAACGTCGCCGCGGCTCGGCAGCTTCAACGGCGCCACTCTTGTTTGTGCTGTGGAATGGTTTCATGGCACTACCCGGTAGCTATAACCAAGCCCGCGCACGGTTTCGATGCGAGGCGGTTCGTCGTTGCCGAGTTTCTTGCGCAGATTGCTGATGTGCATATCCAGAGTGCGATCGTAGGTCTCAAGACGCCGGCCCAGCGCCCACTGCATCAGATCGGTTTTCCGCACCACACTGCCGGCGTGAGCCAAAAGCACCTGCAGAACTTCGTATTCGGTAGCGGTTAAGTCCAGCGGCGTGCCGTGCTGACGCACCCGCCGGAGGTCTGGTTCCAGACGCAAATCACCGTAGTTGCGACTGTCGCCCAGTTCCGCTTTTTGGTCCCACGCAATACGGCGCAATAGTGCATGCAAGCGCGCTACCAGCTCACGGGGATTGCAGGGTTTGGGGATGTAATCATCGGCGCCCACCTCAAAACCGACAATGCGATCGGTTTCATCACCGTGGGCGGTCAGCAGAATCACTGGCAGATGAGTACTGACACGCAGCTGTCGCAGCACGTCGAGCCCGCTGATATCCGGCAGCATAATATCCAGAACCACGATGTCACAGGATTCGCTTAGAGCCAGTGCCAGTCCGTCTTTACCATTGGCTGCTTCGCGCACAGTAAAGCCCTGGGTAGTAAGGTAACGGGCCAGTAGCATCCGTAGCTCTTCGTCGTCTTCTATCAGTAGTACCCGGTTTTGCATGCCCTCTTCACCCCATCTGAAACCGCCCTGGCCTAGCGCCAGTCTAACATGCTTGAACTCGCCCCATTTGGCTGGCCGCAAAGCCTTTACAGAACCTTTACCCAACGCTGACAGCGCTTGACACTGCAGTGGTTAAGATGGGCCCACCTAAACGAAACCACGAATCGTTTATGGCTTCATCACAAACGAGTTACCGGAGAAATCACCATGAAAACACGCCAATCTGTTCGCATCGCAGCTGCCCTGATGACCTGCGCATTGCTGTCCACCGCTTCGCTTGCCATGGCCCAGGGCTACGAAAAAGGCCAGGACAAGCATCAACGGATGCAGGAGCAGTGCGAACAAATGGACAGCACTGACATGCAGGCCCGACATGCGCAACATCAGCAAAAAATGGTGGAGCGCCGCAACGAAATGGCCGACCGCCTGAAGCTAACCGATGAACAGCGCGGAATTTGGAACGATATACAAGAAGAGCGCCAGCAACAGATGCAGAAGAAAATGGAAAAACAGCAAAAGCGTTGCGACAAGATGGCTAAATAAATCGCAACGGGTGATCGCCTGGGGGGTTCTGGCGTAAGGTATGTGCAGTGAGTGTACCGTCTTACAGGAAATCGAACTTACATGACCCACCGCGATAGCCAACCATTAAGCCTTACCTTTAACGGCCCTGCACAAAGCAAGATCCACATTTGCCGGTCTATCGACGATATTGATGTCGTAGACTGGCAAAACTTGGCCGGTAACGATTACCCCTTTGCGCGCTACGATTTTATTCAGGCACTGGAGCACAGCGGTTGTACCAATGCTGCTACCGGTTGGCAGCCCAGCCATCTGGTGATCCGCCAGCAGGGTCATGTTACCGGCATTATTCCAGCATTCTTAAAAAATAATTCCCGCGGCGAATACGTGTTCGATTTTGCCTGGGCCGAAGCCTACCAGCGTTACGGCCAGCCTTATTATCCCAAGTTGCTGATGGCCATTCCCTTTACCCCGTCACAGGGGCCGCGGCTGCTGCTAACACCGCAGCTGCGCAAAATTCTGGACAGCGCATCTCTGCACAAGCTGTTTGATACAGCCACTACTGCACTCGGTGCCCACTCCTGGCACCTGCTATTTCCCGACAGCGCGGATCAAGCGCTGCTTGGCCAGCAGCAAACACCAGACAGCCCGCAATTGCACCGGCTGGGCTGCCAATTTCACTGGCACAATGCCGGGTACGAAGCCTTTGACGACTTTCTGGCGCAATTAACATCGCGCAAGCGCAAGTCCATCCGCAAAGAGCGCAAACAGGTTAGCGATCAGGGCATTGAGTTTCAGCGTGTCAGTGGATCAGACATATCTGAACGGGTACTCGATGGCTTCTACGTGTTCTACCAAGCGACTTATCTTAAACGCGGCCAGCGGCCTTATCTGAACCGTGACTTTTTTGAGCGCTTGTTTCGCCAGATGCCAGAGCATGTGCACATTGTGATCGCGCTCAAACAAGGTGAAATGATCGCCAGCGCGCTTTTTCTAAGTGGCTCTGACACCCTCTACGGGCGCTACTGGGGTTGCCTCGACGAGTACAATCATTTGCACTTTGAAACCTGCTATTACCAGGGAATAGAACTGGCCATAGACCTTGGCCTGCAGCATTTTGACGCCGGTGCTCAGGGCGAGCACAAACTGGTACGGGGTTTTGAGCCGCTACTTACCCACTCATGGCACGGCATAGAACACCCGGGTTTTCGCGATGCCATTGCCAATTTTGTCGCTGAAGAGCGCGAGGGAGTTCGCAGCTATTTTGAAGAGAGTAAAACATTACTGCCATTTCGCCAGACTGAAAACGACAAAAGCGGCTGATTGCGCAGCCGCTTTTGGGTTATGCCATTCAACATGAACTAGCGTGCAAAATCAGTCTTTACCAATACGAAAGCCAATTTTCAAACTGACTTGGTAGTGGCTCACCTTGCCGTCCACAATGTGGCCGCGGGTTTCAACCACTTCGAACCACTCCATGTTACGCAGGCTTTTACCGCACTCGTCCAGAGCGTTCTGAATGGCTTCCTCAATGCTGTTGGGAGATGACCCTACAATTTCAACCTTCTTGTAAGTATGCGAGCTGTTCAATATTGAGTTCCTCCTATCTTGATGAATCGACACATACTTTCAGCCTAGAACAGGATTTTATACAATGCAATTTCAAGCGGATGGATTTTTTACTCTGTCTGCGGCTAAAGCTGGTTAATGCACACCTGAAGAGTGCCCGCAATGCTGGCGTTTAGCCTCAGCACTGCCATAGATTCGGCGCGGGTTCGGCCAAGATTCAACGTGGCAATGGGTTTACCCCATTCATGAGCGTAACGGCAAAAACGGAATCCCGAGTAAACCATCAGCGATGAGCCAATCACCAACAGGCCGTCGCTGGCTTTAAGCGCATCCAGCGCCGCATACACCCGATGTTTAGGCACGAAATCGCCAAAGAACACCACGTCTGGTTTTAAAATACCGCCGCAAGCCGGGCAGTCTGCCAACTGGAAGTCTGCAAAATCAATGTCTAAATCCGCATCACCATCCGGCGCCACGTCCGCCGTGTACCCACTGAATTGCGGATTAAGAATCGCACAGCGCTGGTGTACCTCGTCCCTCATGCATCGATAATCACAGCTCATGCACAGCACCTCGTCGGCGCGGCCGTGCAAATCAGTTACCGCTTGAGTACCTGCTTTTTGATGCAATCTGTCAACATTCTGGGTGACGACCAGCGCACTGTGATTGAGCATTTCAAGCTGGGAAATATGATGGTGAGACGCATTCGGTGCGGCGTTGCGCATCAGCGGCCAGCCTATCAGGCTTCGGCCCCAGTAGCGCTGGCGGGTTTGAACGCTGTCCATAAAGGCCTGATGTTGTACCGGTTGCTTACGCTTCCAGGCGCCATCGCCGTCGCGGTAGTCTGGAATACCCGAATCGGTGCTGACACCGGCGCCAGTGAGAATCAACAATCTGGGATGGCTATGAATATAATCAGCAAGCATGGCACCGGCCTGCTCGGGCTGGTGCGCATTGGGCGTAATGTCAGTATCTGGCAGCCGCTGATCAGAGCTAAAGGGGCGGGAACGGTGACGGATTTCAGACATGCACACTCCGGTCAGGAAGGATTTTCCAGGCAGCTCGCCAGTAAGGCGCGCATTTTCTGGGCACCCAGTTTTTGCGTGAGTTCAATATTACGGTCTGGTATGTCATCTACGTTCGGATAGTGATCAATAGCCACTTCCAGGCTGGCTTCGCGTAGCAGATGTAGCATTGGGTAGGGCGATCGATTGGTGTAGTTCTCGGCATCATCCGGCCCGGTGCCAGCGAACTGATAGTGCGGATGAAAACTGGCAATCTGGTAAACACCGTCCCTTTCCAGAACCGCCAACAGACCGGTGGCTTCTTCCAAAAACTCGTTGTACAGCATGAAGTCGCCCAGCGCGTAAGGGTGAATCAGCAGTGAGGTTTCCAGATCTGGCTCGTCATCCAGACGTTGGAGTTCCTGCTGCAGGCACTGCAGCAGTTCCTCTTCGTTCGTCGCTTCGCATACCGTAAAACGCACACTGCCTTTGACCAGCTCGCGCTTGGCGAACGGACAGAAGTTCAACCCAACGACTACCATGTCCACCCAGTTACGCGTAGCGCTTATAATGTCTGACTGGTTCACACCCTATCCTCTTGCATAACCAAGTGCGTTACTTGCTATTACTTATACGTAGCCGCGGCTGCGCAGGTATTCGTCGTAGTTGCCGCTGAAATCGATGACTCCGCTAGCGTCGAGCTCAATAATACGGGTCGCCAGGGACGATACAAACTCGCGGTCGTGGCTCACAAAAATAAGCGTGCCTTCGTAGTTTTCAAGAGCCAGGTTTAGCGCTTCAATCGACTCCATGTCCATGTGATTGGTGGGCTCGTCCAGCAGCATCACGTTGGGCTGTTGCAAAATCAGTTTGCCAAACAGCATCCGGCCCTGCTCGCCTCCTGACAACACGTGAACAGATTTTTCGATGTCATCGCTGGAAAACAGCATGCGGCCCAGTGTGCCGCGAATAACCTGCTCGCCGCCGGTGGTCCAGCGTGCCATCCATTCGTTCACGTTCATGTCCTGAGCGAAATCTGACGTATGGTCCTGGGCGAAGTAACCAACCTGAGCGCTGTCAGTCCACTTTACCTCGCCGCTGTCTGGCTGGTAATCCCCTGTCAGACATTGCAACAGCGTCGTTTTACCGACGCCGTTGGGGCCGATGATCGCAACCCGTTCGCCGGCTTCAATTTGCAGGCTGAGTTTTTTGAACAGCGGGGTATCGGTAAAGCCCTTGGTCAATTCCTTAAGCGTTAATGCCTGGCGGTGAATCTTTTTACCCGGTTCAAAACGAATAAACGGACTGACGCGGCTGGACGGTTTTACATCATCCAATTGAATCTTGTCGATCTGGCGCGCCCGCGAAGTGGCCTGTTTGGCTTTAGAGGCGTTGGCCGAAAAACGACTGACAAATTGCTGAAGTTCGGCAATTTGGGTCTTTTTCTTGGCATTTTCTGACAACATGCGCTCGCGGGCCTGGGTGGCCGCGGTCATGTACTCGTCGTAGTTACCCGGGAACAGGCGCAGCTCACCGTAATCCAGGTCCGCCATGTGGGTGCACACGCTGTTCAGAAAGTGGCGGTCGTGAGAAATAATAATCATGGTGCTGTTGCGCGCCACCAGAATGTTTTCCAGCCAGCGGATGGTGTTAATGTCCAGGTGGTTCGTGGGCTCGTCCAACAGCAGCACGTCCGGATTTGAAAACAGCGCCTGAGCCAGCAAAACCCGCAGCTTCCAGCCGGGCGCCAGTGCACTCATCAGGCCTTCGTGCTGGTCCAGAGGGATGTCCAGGCCCAGCAATAACTCACCGGCACGGGAGTCCGAGGTATAACCGTCCATTTCAGCAAATTGCACTTCCAGATCCGCCACCGCCATGCCGTCGTCTTCGGTCATCTCTGGCAGCGAATAAATACGGTCGCGCTCTTTCTTCACAGCCCACAATTCTTCGTGGCCCATGATCACGGTGTCAATCACCGTGGAGTTCTCGAAAGCGAACTGGTCTTGGCGTAATTTACCCAGGCGAATATTAGAATCGAGCATAATGTGACCGGAGGACGGCTCCAGATCGCCACCCATGATTTTCATCAAGGTCGACTTTCCACAACCGTTGGCACCGATCAGGCCATAGCGATTGCCGTTACCGAATTTGGCTGAGACGTTTTCGAACAGGGGCTTAGCCCCGAATTGCATCGTAATATTGGCAGTAGCGATCAAGGCAGCAACCTGTAGACGTAAGGCCGGTACCGGCAATTCACCAGGGAATCCGGAGCGGCTGAAAATAGACGCGGTATTGTACAGGATTGCGCACAAAATGGTCAGCCAGCATTAACACTGACAAAAAGTTCTTGCCAGAGCCCGCCATGGCGGGCAGCATTCGCCAGTCGTCTTTAGACACATAAAATCACTTGAGGAAACGAAACATGGCACAAGCAACAGCGCGTCACATTCTGGTAGACACCGAAGCAAAGTGTGAAGAACTGAAAAAAGACATCGAAGGCGGGCAGGATTTTGCCGAAGTCGCCAAGAAGCACTCGTCTTGCCCATCTGGCCGCAACGGCGGCGACCTGGGTTCCTTCGGCCCCGGCCAGATGGTTCCGGAATTCGACACCGTGGTTTTTAGCGCTGACCTAAACACCGTACAAGGCCCGGTTAAAACCCAGTTTGGCTATCACCTGCTAGAAGTGACCGGCCGCAGCTGATTTGTTCGCCCGGCGAATCGCTCATGGATCGCCGGGCGATTAGTACAAAATGACTCTCTTGTATAACGACTATTTAGTGGCCTGAGGTGCCAAAAACTGGCCCAACTGCTCGCCAATACTCTCTACTGGCTCAATAATCGCTTGTTTCACACCACTGGACACCACGCGGGTAAAAGCCGCACCGGCATCGCTTTCCAGAAACCTGAGATACTGCTCCATTTCCGCACCACTGATATCCTGGTAGGCATACAGGTAACTGTTAAACACCTGCTGCTCCACTACCCCTTTCAAAACCGGACGCTGGCTTTCTATACGCTTTTGAAGAGTTTCGAAGTTCACCGAATCGCTGCTGAATGCTGCCATGGTAGACGCTAACCCAAGCTGCACCGCAATGGTGGTATCAACAGCGCTTTGGGTTGCGCGCGAAGCGCGGTCAAAACGCACGAAACTCTTGGCGCGGTCGGTATTGCCAAACCTTTGGGCCAGTTGGTCGGCCTGCGCGCTGATTTGCGGCCACACCGCTGGTGCCGATGCGGCAACTTCCATTCTTGAAATTTTCTGGGCGACGGGCGTGTTGTACCAGTCCGCCACGGCTTGCAACTGCCCATTGCTCAACTCCGCCTGCAGCCGGGCGGCCACCTGCTGTTCTATTTTCTGCGGATTAAAACCGTTGCTAACCGCATAACCAACGGCGTCAGCGATCATCGGTGGAACCTGGCCGGTCTGCTTCAGGCCATCGCGTATGCCTTGGCTCATCATCGCCGGGTACTGGGCAATAATTTCGTCCATTGGCGAGGCTCTGAGCACCTGCCTGGCGTCCACCGTCTGCTGCTGCTTTGCAGTAGGTGACGTTGCGGCAGCAAGCATAGGGCTACCCAGCAGTGCCGCCGACATCAAAAAAACACAGATTTTGTTACCGCCCATCATAATGCCGCCATCCAAAGATAATGAGGGCTGTTTATGACACGGCCAACGCCCACGCGGCAAGTAAATCCCTGCGCGAGCGGATGACAGTTTGGTAGGGTTGATCGCTGTGCGGCACACCGCAAGGAGCATTAATACGTGGTGCTGAACTCCAGGCTAGCCTCAAGAGCCCGCAAACGAGATACCACAAAAGCCATCACCAGCCGCACCCGAGCCATTTGTAGAGTGTCTTGATTTACATGCAGCCATAAATCCACACTTTCGCCTTCCAGTGGCTCCGACAGGCGCCGCAATTCACGAGCGTCTTCGCCCAGATAGCAGGGCAATACAGCCACCCCTGCACCGCTGCGGGCCAGCGCCACCATTGCCTGCAAGCTATTACAACGAATCACCGAGGTCACGTTTTTCAGATGGCGACGATACCAACGTCCAGTCGCCAGTAAACTGAAGGTTTCATCCGGAATAATCCAGCGCAGTTGTTCCGGCCGCTCATCAATATCAAAACCACGGTGGCGACGACAGTATCCGGGGGTGGCATACACCGCATATTCCATCGCTGCAATGCGCTCACCTTCCCATGTCGCCTGAGGTTTGTTTTCCGGGCGCAGGGTCAAATCGGCTTCGCGATGGCTTAAATTGCTGACGTCGTTGTCGGTCAGAACTTCCAGTTCGATGTCTGGGTACTTTATAAGCAGGCTCGTCAGAATCGGCGCTAACAGCTCAGCCATCAGCGTGTCCGGGGTGGCGATGCGTATCTTGCCCTCAAGCGCGGTTGTTTCCTGGCGTAATTTACGCTCCAGGTTTTCTATTTCCGCCGCTAGTTTATCAGCCTCGTAAAAAGCCATTTCTCCGGCGGCCGTCAACTTCAAACCTTCGCGGCTGCGCTCGAACAACCGAACTGCCAGGGCTTCCTCCATATGGTCAAGCCGACGCAACACCGTGGTTTGGTGCACACCCAGTATTTCTCCGGCTTTGGCGAGCGTTCCACCTATTGCCAAAGCGCGTACATATCGTAGATAATCCCAATCCATAGATCACTGCATATTTGCAACGTGGATAGGGATTATAACGTATTTATACTGCGAATATGAATCTATATAGTTAACTATATATTCGGTAAACACCCGAAATTCACTGTTAAACACATTCTTAAAGGAGGAAGGCGTTATGGCCATGAAGCCTATCGCAAACGTTCACCAGCTACCGTCGTCTATCCTGCATAACAGTGGAGCTGTTCGGAGCCAATATACCCGTGAGGCCAGCCGTTACATGGTTCAGGTGATCGTACGCAAATTCCGCACTTGGAATAGAAGAGCGGTGGCTGTTGCTACCGACATAGCCCAGGTGCAGGGCGGCCACTGAGCCAACTCAGAGCCCACAAAAAAACGCCGGCAAGCACTAAGCTCCCGGCGTTTTTTTGTGGATGAACCGTATTAATCAGTAACCCACCGGTTAAAAAACGCTCACTATTGCCATTCGCTCGCCATAAGCTATAGTGAATATTGAAGTAAATTGCTGCGCTCAATTATAAAAAAAGGAGAATTCGCCATGAGACTTTCACGCAGAGCGCCTTACACCACGGCCGTTTGGTCTTTCATAATGATTGGCTCAATCGCGTTTTTTCTGTCCAGTTATTTTGGTTTGATGAGTTAAAGGCCCGAGTTCGTCGGGCCAATCGCATCACCTATCGCAGCGTGGCCATCCTCTCCGGTACTTCGGGTAAATAACAACGCTGTCCCGACCGCCACTGACACACAATGTCACCTGACGCCCTACGAACGCAACTCGGGCGTCAGTTGCGCCACACTCTATTGTTTTATTGCCCCCTCAGTTTTCTTAGCCTTTTGCACCAACCGATTCAGATGTCGGCATACTGCGATGTAACGCTAGGTTCCAACCAGGCAACTGTTGGGAAGCCCCAGGCCCGGCCAAGGTTACTTGCGAGTTCCCCTCCCTGCCCCTTTGTTAAACTGGACATTTGGTCAAGCAATTGGCCGGGCGAAAGTTACTCACCAAGCGCATCCACAGTTTGCGAGAGGTTAGCGCGCGCATCATTAACCTGGCGTTCTAACTGGTCAGCATCTTTGCTGCGTATTGTTCATGACACTTTCCTTGTGGCCGTTTCTGCGTCAATTTTCATCGCGTTCACCGTACGATTCGGCGTGAACGGCTTCGGTTTAATCTTCGCTTGCCCGGCTTTAAGCATCATTACGCCCACGACCAATACGACACCACCCACAATAAATGCGGACAGCCAAACGGTGATCTGAGTGGCGAGCAACAACACCAGACCAAGCACCAACGTTATCAAGCCAGCGTTCGCCAAAGCCGCGCCACCCGCCATTCCGGCAATGCCTGCTTGCGCCTCTGTCGCCGCCTCTCTCAACTCTGCCTTCGCTAAAGCGACCTCAGAGCTGAGCAATACCGATACATCACTCGCCAACTGTTTGATGAGCGTCGAAACAGTCTCCCCCGCCGGAGCGCTGACGCTCGGCGCTGCGCCGAGGGGGTCTCTGGTGAAAAGAGGTTCATGTCCAACATGAGCAGATGAATTTTTAGGGAATTCATTCATAACGGGGTCCTCGTAAGTGGAACCGAAGATGAGGCTGTTGTCGACGCCTTAGCGAATCGAGAAAGACCAAACCTCAGGGCAATAGAACCTAGTAAAAATCCTGTCGGATTTTCCTTCGCCAGCTGTTGTGCATCATGAGCGAGGTCGGACGCACTTTTCTTCTGTGGATCCGCTGCAAAACTCAATGATTGCTCTCTGAGCTGTCTGGCATCTTTTTTCAACGTTTCTTTCATTGCCTTAGTACTCGTCGAAGAAGACAACGGCGATTTCGACGTATAATCACTCATGGCATTAACACGCCTTCGCGCAAGCCTTGTTTAAGTCCGACTTGTGATCCCAAGGCGATGGATCAACGAATCACTCAGTTAATCTTAGTTGACCTGGCCTTCCGCACATCTATAAGATTTGAGTTTTGGATCTCAGGCTTTACGGAGATTCCTCACACATCGGTCGCAGAGAGCCTGCCGGTAGCGTGTATAAAAGGTCGCAACCTTTAACGACCCTTTAACCAGTTTTAAATTACTGTGGGTTAACAACGGCTATCAGCAACTAATGAGAATCGCAGTTACACCCAGAGTGGTTGCAACCTTTCCCTTCCGAGCATCCTTTACTGCAAAATATCCCTTCCGCAGTTTTTACAGGTTCTTTTTCATTGGCAACATTGCAATCACAGCCCTCATGCGCGCACAAATGAGCACCGCCAGAATTTGTATTTTCCATATTTCTCTCCTTTACCTAGTGGTTAATTCGGTAATATTAAAACCAACATCTTCACTGGCATTTTTAGTATAGGCATAAAGTTCGAATAGTAGAGATACCTGTTAACAGAACTACCCTTAAATTTTTGTAAGGGCCGCATCACTACATCTAATCTATAGTTCTGAAGAGGCTGCTCCGGCTTTATAACGTCTGAGGCTTATAATAGTATGTAGCATTGCTTTGTATATCGTATCGATACATGTTCGGACGGTACGACGTTGATCCGCACTCGTCACAAAAACTATTCGTTCAATGGGCCGGGGACAGAATTTGATGTTGAATCAGTGGCAGCTTTCCCGTGGAATGGGTAGCAGGCTTCGTCTGGAATCAGTGGCAACCTTGGTCTGGAATACGCAGCATGCTGGACTGGCGGGGCAATGGCTCTGGTAAGTTCATTGCGTCAAAGAACTCTTAAGGGTGGCCACGCAAAAGCCCACCTGGGAGCCATGACGGCCTTGGTATGCAGCATGCAGTTAATGCTTCGGTGGGGCGCAGAGCAAATCGACGCCGACCCTACTAATAGGTCAGGACAATTATTCCCGGTTGCGCTAATGGTGCGGCACCAAATTGAGCGTGGCTGCACGGAAATCCTTGATCGTTTTGGTCGCACGCTTGGCCCACGGCCCTACGCCTTTGAGAGAGACAATGCTCGCCGTATTGCAGAACTCACTCTTTATATTCGCCAATGCCACGCAGAGCGCGATTTAGAAGAGCTTGGTGACTATCTTGAAGAGCACCCCGAATTTCTTCAGAAATTCAACTAGGTACGTCCCGATACTATCTGTTGGGCTGAGATAAAGGCCAAGGTAATCACCAAGGCCCTTACCGGAAGATTTATTTCGACAGGCGTTTTGCATTCGCCGTTGTGCGTTGATGAAGAGGTTTCAAGGTACGCTGGCCCGTTGTCCACCAGGGCGTTTGTCCTCCAGACAACATGTTCAACCAGGCCTTCTGAACTTCCAAGCCAACCTCCCAGCTAGCAGCACGCTTTTCATTCACCATTCGTTGATTTTCTTGCATCATGGTTGGGTCAAGAGGCGATTTCGTCTCCCACAGCAACACTCGAGAGTTGATCGTCGAAAAGGCAGAAGACCAAAATTCCGTCGCCATCTGGCTTAGCTTCCACACATCGGAAATTGCGGCGGGTGTAGCCGGAACAATCAAAGATATACGACTCTTATTGCTCATCATTTTCTCCAAAGAACCAGTCGGGTTGTAAAAAGGAAGTCTTTTTAGTGGCTTACAAACGATTATCCAGGCGGTCACCAATCAAGCTGTCCGGCCGGCCGCCGAACGCGCCCCCGCAGGCAGCAATAAGGCCCAACAGCGATGCAAGCGTTAGTAACAAAGCAATTGACGAGATCGCTTCGCTCAGGTTCTGCGCAGCCTCAATGGCTTTGGCCTGCGCGGTATTGATCGTTTCGCGCAAATCCGCCATCGTTTCGTCAATGCTGTTCTCAATCGATACAACTATCTGTTCAGCTTCTTCCGGCGTTATCCCAAGACGCTGTTCCATCGCGGTAAGCGCTTGCTGCCTGTCTTGTTCCGAAATGATGGCATCTGGGCCTTCCAGCATGTCGTTCGCAAAAGCATCGAGATCCTCACTTATGTCTTGCGGTGAGGTCACCATATCTCGAATAGTCGCTTTTGCTTTAGCCATAGCCGCCTCTTGTTCACGCTCGCTAAATACATCGCGGAACGCCGCTTTTGCCTCAGAACGTAGATCTTCCTCAGTAATGCCGTTGTCGCGCAACATTGTTTGGAGCTCATCGGGTAAATCGTCTATTGATAGCTGATTTGCCAGTCTGGATGGGTCAGGCAATGAAATATTATCCGGTATCATCGCCTCACCCACCGACGCCACAGAACTGGCCGTTCCACTCAACAGTGACCCCGCCGCCCCAAACATGGCTCCGACGCCCACAACCGAAGCCCAGGCCATAAAAACCGTAGTGACGGCCCATACTGACGCACCGTGTAACAGCGACGATATCGTACGCGGTATACCCGCCATTCTGGCCGCAACAAAACCGCCGGCACCCAAAGCAACCAACTGCGTTATAATCAGGTAAATCATTGCGGTAATTGACATGCCGTCGCCTGGATTCTGATCATATTGCGGGTCAATTATCGCTGCGCCAATTCCGACGCCAAAAAGCGTAAACAAAGTCATAAGGGCAATCGCAATAACTGCGCCTGCAATAATTGCGCCCCAAGAAACTCGCTGGACCGTTCTTGCTCCAGCTACGGTTGATGAGGTCCGATAGTTTTCAGTAGTAGCCATACGATTCTCTCCAGTGTGGCAAACTTAAGCGCTAGTCCGTATTGCATCGAGTCCAGCGGCTATGGGTGTTACGCGATTGCTTCATCATCTGCGTACTACATGTGAAGAATAGCGGGCATAATTCCCGGTAGTTGATTAAACTTTATTCAAGATAACAACAAAATGACGGCGTGATATTTGCAAACACGAATTTTTAACCGTTGTTCGTAAGTGGTGGTGGCCTTGCTATATACAACCCTATTTAACGGTCCCCCGTGTAATAGGGTCGCTTAAACTGGTCATCCGGTATTCGGTAAATTTTACCGACTGTTCTGTAAAAATGACTGATTCGATACGTACCAGCGCGATACAGATATGTTGTCGATTACCGAACTCACCATTGGGTGCCACAAATAACACGGAAAATTTTGATTATATTACCTTTTTAAGAGTATTAAAAAATTGGCCTATAATTTGCGTTTAAGTTATCAGCCAACGCAAAACGTTGATTGGCCTCAACCACCATATCGGGGATAAGTTATGAAACGTTACGTAACGCTCATTGCAGGCTTAACATTGGCAAGTGCCTCTTTCGTATATGCAGCGGAAGACGGCACTATGAAATCCACTGATAAGACGGCGACTGATCAAAACAGTTCAATGAATACACTCAACTCTATGAACCCTGACGAATTGGAAGGCGTCGACATCTACAACAGCGATGGTGAGAAGATCGGTGATGTAGATGAAATTGTAAAAGGCAAGAACGGGCAACGCATGGCGGTGATCGGCCTGGATGGCGACACTAAAGAAGTAGCTGTGCCGTTAAGTAAACTATCCATGAACAGTGATGGCGATAAACTCATGATAGAAATGACGAACAAACAACTCATGGCACTGCCTGATTACGACCCTATGGACATGGAAAGCGTAGATGAGTAAAAACGCTGACAGATTGATACGTTAAACAACCGCCTTCCCTGATCGACGTTCCAAATCACGGAAGGCGGGCCCTTACGGGCCAAGGTATTCCTTATTAAAAATTATGATTTTTTTGACCGTCAATAATTAGAGACGCACTTTGGATTTCGTATTTACGCAATCGGTTATAAAGCGTTTTTAAACTGACGCCTAGAAGATAGGCAGCTTCTGACCTGGATCCACCGCACTGGTTCAGCGTGGCGAAGATCAAATTCTTCTCGACTTCGGCTACTGACGTGCCAATTTGAACGGCCAATGTGCGACCCTTTTGGCGCACCGAGCTTAGCGGTTCGCCCAGACCTGGGGGCAAGTCTTTCTGTGAAATCACGGTTTCCGCCATGATGTAGGCTCGTTGTACAACATTTCGCAATTCTCTGATATTGCCAGGCCAGGCGTGACATTCCAGTTTAGAAAAAACATCGTCAGAAAACGTCTTCACTGATCCCTCAGCAGTATTCAGTTCACTTAAAAATAGACATGCCAACTCTCGAACATCGCTATGCCGCTCGCGCAGCGGAGGTAATTCAATAGGAAATATTTGAAGCCGGTAAAGAAGGTCTTCTCGTAACGTACCTGCGTCGACTTCTTTCTGCGGACAACGGTTAGTGGCCGCGATAATGCGCACGTCGGTTTTCTGTTCGAACTCACTCCCTACTCGGGTAAAACGACGGGTCTCTAAAACACGAAGTAATTTGACTTGTAGATCGATGGGCATCTCGGTGATTTCATCCAAAAACAAAGTACCACCATGGGCCTGCTCGAACACCCCCCGATGGCTTCTAAAGGCACCAGTGAAGCTACCTTTTTCATGGCCGAAGAGTTCGCTTTCAATCAACTGGGGTGACATAGCACCGCAATTAACTGCAACAAATGGTTCTTTATTCCGGGTACTTTGTTGATGAATGGTAATGGCCGTTACCTCCTTTCCCGTACCGCTTTCGCCTGTTATCAGCACAGTCGCCAGCGTCGGCGATACGCGCGCAACCTGATCCCGAATAGCCTGCATGGGCGCCGAACGACCGACGAGTTTTTCTAATAATTTGTGATTCTCAAAAACAGACAATCCAGACTGTTTATACAAGTCTTCAATTTTTATTCTTGATGTAATTTCGTCACTGCTTACATCATGTTGGGATAATTTTTTAGAATTAAAAGGGATCATTATTCGCTCTCCATTGCACACGCCATTTGGACTGTTAAATCAGCGATAGCTTTAACGCAACGATATTTTATAATTCATAATCATCGAAACTTAGTTTTATTTAAAATTTTATTTACAAGCTGTTGTTTTAAAAGTTATAAAAATAATTTCAAGAAATATTAAACCGGGCCGAATAAATGTCAATAGTTTGACTTCCTCGCAATCAGTGAGTTTCAGCTACCTGTTTTTTTTATTAACCGATGATATTTTTGCTAAGCATCTAATTCACAACGGTGAAAGACGAAGGCAAAGTCTAACGCCGTGTGAAATGGCTAATTTTTATTAAATTTATTTAGCTTAATTCACTACTTATTCTGTACATATTTTTACTTTTGGTTGCACCCTACTCACGGTTAGAAAAGCCGGGGAAAACCTACGGAGTAAAGCTTGCGTCCGATTATGGCGGCAGGCTCACGCGGGCCAGGTTATTAAAAGATCATGTGATGCGGGAAAAGATCTTTCACTTTGATCATGAGCGCATTCCGGAGTGGGTTGTTCATGCTCGCGGAGTTGGTTTTCATGGCTATGTCGAAAACTACAGCAATCAATCGGAACTGACTGCCGCTGGTGTGTTCCAACGTCCCGGTGAACAGACACCGGTGTTTACACGTTTTTCCACAGTGGCGGGTAACAAAGGCTCTGCAGATCTTCCCCGAGATGTACGCGGCTTCGCCGTAAAATTTTACACTCAACAGGGCAACTGGGACCTGGTGGGCAACAACATGCCTGTGTTTTTCATTCAGGACGTCATGAAATTTCCCGATCTTGTACACGCGGTAAAAGAGGTGCCAGACCGCGGTTTTCCTCAAGCCCAATCAGCTCGTGATAATTTCTGGGATTTTGTCAGCTTGATGCCAGAAAGCACCCACATGCTGATGTGGACCATGTCGGACCGCGCCATACCGAGATCACCCCGCTTCATGGAAGGTTTTGGCGTGCACGGCTTTCGCTTCATAAACGCAGAAGGCGACTCCAAATTTGTGAAATTTCATTGGAAGCCCAAGCATGGCATGCAATCGGTAGTGTGGAACGAAGCTCTGAAAATAAACGGAGCAGATCCTGATTTCCACCGCTGCGATATGTGGGACGCGATCCAGCGTGGTGACTACCCCGAATGGGAGCTGGGTGTGCAAATATTCGACGACGCTTTTGCAGAGGCGTTCGAGTTCGACATTCTGGATGCCACCAGGCTTATCCCTGAAGAACAGGTGCCGATTACGCCATTAGGCAAAATGGTACTGAACCGGACTGTCGATAACTTTTTTGCCGAGACAGAACAGGTCGCATTTTGCACTCAGAATATCGTTCTCGGTATCGATCACTCAAACGACCCGCTGCTTCAGGGCCGCAACTTTTCTTATCTGGATACACAGACCAAACGCCTGGGCGGGCCTAACTTTACCCACATTCCCATTAATGCGCCCAAGTGCCCCATGCACCACTTTCAGCAAGACGGTCACATAGCGATGACCAATCCCAAGGGCCGTGTTAATTATGAGCCCAACAGCTGGGAAGATAACCCAGGACCACGTGAGAACCCGACCACGGGTTTTCGCAGCTATGCCGAAGACATTGAAGGTGCAAAAGTTCGTGAACGCTCCCCAAGCTTTGCAGATCATTACAGTCAAGCTTGTCAGTTTTACATCAGCCAGACCGAAGTTGAACAAAAACACATTGCCGCGGCCTTCGTGTTCGAGCTCAGCAAGGTTGAACGCGAAGACATTCGCCTGCGAGTGGTTGTGCACTTGCTGAACGTCGACGAGTCACGGGCTGTCATTGCGCCGACTATCGACGGCGTAAGAGACAAAAATGGTCAACAGCTAATGAGTAGCGCCGGCTTTGGCGCCAGACAGGATGGCGGCTGTATATCGTTAGATTCAACCAATGCTGAAGAGACCTGCATCAGGTTCATCGAAAGCTGTGCGGCCCTACGTTATTGGGACAGGGAATAAGCGGCCGGGCGCGCCTGGGGTAATCGCGAAAACCTGAAATTTTGCGTTTAACCCCACCGCGCCAATTTCCCGACTGAAGATAAAGTTGGGCCCAGCCTTAAAACTGCTACGATAATGAATAGCGTCGTCGTAAGCTGCATAGGCGATTAGGGTAACCAAAAGCCGTTTTATGTCAACGAAGAATCGGGTCCGGAGGCCGTGTACACAGCTATGGAGCAGCAATCCGAAGGTGCCCTCGATGCGGGTCCAGTGGCTAAAGCCACCACACAAACATTACGCCAGGTAAACGCCATACTGTCCCCAGTCATTGGCGAAGTGGGTGTGAACGTGCTGTTCAAGCGCTCGATTCACCTCACGAGTAGAACATTTCCGTGGCTTGCAATTGAAAAAAATCACGGAGACACCGGCGACCTGCTTGTGAGTCTTAATGAGCGCCTGGCGGGCCGCAATACGAATGAAGCTGTAGAAGCAAGTTCAGCCCTGTTATCAGGCTTTACCGAACTACTGGAAACCTTGATAGGTGATTCCTTAGTCGATACTTTACTGGGTTCGCTCAGCGCATCTCTGACACCCTTTTCTAAGCAGGTCACTACACCTGAACAGGACACAGCTTCATGAGTAAAAAAGTGACCATACATCGGCTCAAAACCTGTGTTCAGGGACTTGATGAAATCCTGGGCGGTGGCATACCTGAGTATTCTTTTAACCTTATTAGCGGGGATCCCGGCGCTGGCAAAACAACGCTGTGCCATCAGATTATGTTTGCCTTGGCCACTCCTGAAAGGCCTGCACTATTTTTTACAGCGTTCGGCGAGCCGCCATTAAAGATGCTGCGTTATCAGCAGCAATTCAGCTTTTTCGATTCCAATAAGGTTAATGAATCAATTCACTTCATTAACTTGAGCGCCGATGCTGCAACGGGCGACTTTAATCAGGTTTTGGCGCGCATTACGCAGGAGATCGAGGCATTTTCTCCCGCGTTGGTCTTTGTCGATTCGTTCCGCTCGGTTTTACGTGAAGCCGAACACCAACCCGAAGATGCAATCGACTTGCAACGCTTTCTGCAACAGCTTGGACTTCAACTGGCCGGCTGGCAAGCCACCACCTTTCTGATCGGAGATTTTTTGTCTGACAGCGGCTCTCAACAGATCTTGACGGTGGCTGACGGGCTGCTGTCACTGGAACAGTCTGTCGAGCGGAATTCGATGGTGCGCAAGATGCAAGTTGTAAAAATGCGCGGTCAGGCGACTTTGCCAGGAAAGCATGCATTCCGCATTTCCAGCGATGGGATCAATGTTTTTCCGGCGACGGTTGCTCACAATAACCCTGAGAATGCGGGGGAATTTTCCAAGGCATTGCGCAGCAAAAAACGGGTTACGATGGGTGTGCCGCGCCTCGATGACATGTTGGGCGGCGGCTTGCCGTCGGGCCATTCGCTGCTAATTGCCGGGCCGTCTGGGTCGGGCAAAACCATTCTTGCCACTGCTTTTCTGGCAGAAGGCGCGCGCTTGGGTGAGCACGGGGTGATTGTCGCGTTTGAACAAACGCCTAGCCAGTCCTGGATCCGTACCCTCGCCGAAATGATTAACCGCCGACAGATCGGCCTGATTAATGTCCGCGCCCTGGACCTGTCGGTCGACGAGATCTTACAGCGCGTGACAAACCTTATTAAGGAGACGAAAGCAACCAGGGTGGTAGTCGACTCGCTGTCCGGGTTCGAGTTAGCAGTGGCCCCCACGTTCCGCGAAGATTTCCGCGAGTCGCTGTTTCGCATGATTGGGGTACTCTCCGGCCTAGGTGTGACGGTGCTGATGACATCAGAACTCGAAGACCGATATACCGATCTGCGCTTCAGCCCCTACGGAGCCGCATTTCTCACCGATGCGATCATCGTACAACGCTACATCGAGGTTGAGAGCAATCTACAGCGCGTTATGGCGGTCGTCAAAGTGCGTGGCAGTTCCCACAGCGCCGAAATCAGACGATTCGATATTACGGATAAAGGTATCGAGATTGGTGACCCGGTGTCCGGCTTTGAGGGAATCCTCGGCGGGCAGCCAACGCGTACAAAAACGATCAAAAGCGTTGAGTGAGGTTGGACGAAATGAACAAGAAGGGATGCAAAGATCGGAAAACCGGAATTGGACCATCGTTGGATCCAGCAGAAAACGCCGCGTATTCCAGCTCGGTTCTCAAAACGCGCGCAGATCACAGAGCCGTGGTCGTTGCTGACGAACCGACCGTCCTTGCCGATGCGGCAAATGTCGAGGCGCGTGAAGATGCCGCCGAGTTGCGCCAGGCCAGCGCTGCCCTGCGCAAAAGAGCCTCAGAGTTGCGCCAACGTAACGCAGATCAACGCGAAGACATCGCAGATCAGCGAGATTATATTGCAGACCAGCGCGAATATATCGCAGATCAGCGTGAAGAAGCTGCAACGTCCAAGGCCAAACTCAGCGCGATCACTCAGACGTTGCTGAAGGAAGCGAACGAGCGTCTGGTCATCTCTGCAATTCACGCCCAGACGATGAAAGAGTCCGCCGAACTGGCTAACGAGCTGGCCAGTCACGATTACTTGACCGGGTTACCGAACCGTTTGCTGTTGGACGATCGGGTAGCGCAATCGATTGCGCTCGCGCAGCGTCATAACAAAAAGGTCGCCCTGATGTTTTTGGATCTGGACCGCTTTAAACACATCAACGATTCGCTCGGGCATGCGGTTGGTGATGAGTTATTGAAGTCGATTGCAAAACGTCTGCAAGCCTCCGTTCGTCTCTCTGATACTGTCTGCCGTCAAGGAGGCGACGAATTTGTGGTGCTGCTGAACGAAGTTGAAGAGTTGCAAGATGCTGTTGTCATGGCAGAGAAAATAATTAGAGCAATGGGTCTGCCACACCTCGTTAATGGTCATCAGCTCAACGTTACCTTCAGCATTGGTATTAGCATCTACCCTGACGATGGTAAAGATCTCGAAACCTTAGCAAGAAAAGCCGACACAGCTATGTATCAAGCCAAAGAAAAAGGCCGCAATACTTATCAGATATTTATAAATGAAATGGATTTCCACTCGCTCGCGCGGCAGTCCATGGAGCAGAAACTGCACCGCGCACTTGAGCAGAACACGTTTGTACTGCATTACCAGCCCAAGGTAAATCTTGAAACCGGATCAATTACCGGCGTCGAGGCGCTTATCCGCATTCGGGAATCAAATGGCCAGCTTGTCTATCCGGTGCACTTTATTAGCGTTGCGGAAGATTGCGGTCTGATTCTCCCGATCGGCAGGTGGGTTCTCCACGAAGCCTGTCGGCAGACACAGGTATGGTTGCAGGCCGGATTCGATATTGATCACATAGCGGTCAACGTGTCGTCCAGGGAGTTCCATAGCGAGGATTTTCTTGCCGGGGTTATTTCCGTACTCCATGAAACGGGTCTGGACCCGCATCATCTGGAACTGGAAATCACAGAGAGCGGCCTTATGAAGGACACAGAGCACGTCATGGCTATCTTTTCTGCGCTCAAGAAACTCGGCGTGCGGATTGCTATTGATGATTTTGGCACCGGTTATTCCAGCCTAAGCTACCTGGCGCGGTTTCCTCTCGACACACTTAAAATTGATCAGTCATTCGTACACAATTTGGACAACACCTCAAACGATACAGACAATATCGTCATCAGTGCGGTCATTGCGATGGGCGAGAGTTTGAAGCATCGTGTTGTGGCTGAAGGAATTGAAACGAAACAACAACTTGCCTTTCTACAATCTAAACACTGCACCGAGGGACAAGGTTTTTATTACAGCCGACCTGTAGCTGCCGAGGATTTCACCGTATTGATGGCAACCGCTTTTTGACGCCAGGCACGATGCTGACAATACCCATGACAAATAGAATGATCAGGCTTTTACGAGGTTCGTTTTTTATTACCGTTTTTGAATCTTCCATTTTTTCATTCACATTTTAGGGTCACCGGAAGCATAGCTCGGAAGATTTATTCATGCCGCTCCATTTAAATAATGCTGAAAACACAAGCGCGTAACGGCGAACAAGCGAAGACTGATTGTTAGATAGTTAAAAATGCACATAATTGATAATGCTTTAAATAATAATTATAAATTTTTAATCATCAATTCATAAGTATAAAAATATTTTCTTAAACATGATGTTAGCTGATCATGATCGCTATCTTACGCTTTTGCAATTTGAGCAAGTCAGGGGGCTGTGCCATATTTTATGCGAACTCAAGAACAGGAGAAGTGCGATGCTTTATTGGGCTCTGGTATGTCTTGTGATCGCGATTGTGGCGGGTGTACTCGGTTTTGGCGGTATAGCCGGAACAGCCGCAGGTTTTGCACAAATATTATTTTTTATATTTATTGTGCTGCTGGTGGTCTCCCTGATTGCTAACGCCTTGAGGGGCAAAGGCCCGAAGATATAACTTTCTCTACAGCATGAAAAAGCCCGCGAAGCGCAAAACTTCGCGGATTTTTTTCATGGTCATTGCGGAGGGGTTAACTCCCCGGTGCTTACAATGCGCGTCCCGATGGACGCGTACCCCCCGTCGCAGCGCGCACAAGCGTGAAAGCCACGTTCACGTGTAACGTTGCGCCCCGGACAATCAACCAGTACGTCATCGGATGCTCCTTAGGGAGTTACCATCGGCGAATCAAGCGAAGGCTCATACTGCCCTTCGCACCCTTCCCTGCCACGAGGAAATACTGTACACAATCAGCGCCAACCAGATCACCATAAAGCTTGTTAACTGAATAGGGCTCAGGGGCTCATTAAAAACCAACAGGGCGATCACAAACTGTAACGTCGGGTTTATGTACATCAGAAAGCCAACAGTCGCTAATCTCAGGCGTCGCGCGGCGCCGGCGAACAACAGCAGGGGAATAGCCGTTAACACACCGCTGGCCATCAACAAGCTGCCTGTGGGCAACCCTCGGGTAAAGTTCGAAGCGCCCGACGTCGTCAGCCAGCCAAAGGTCATTAAACCCAAGGGCAGTAGCAAAAGGGTTTCCACAAATAAACCGGACAAACCGTCTAACTGGACCTGTTTGCGCAGAAGCCCGTACACGCCAAAACTGAAGGCCAAAACCAGGCTAATCCAGGGTAGTTCACCCAGCATCAGCAGTTGGAGCGCGATGCCGACGCCTGCGATAGCGACCGCTGCCATCTGCCAACGCCCCAGTTGTTCGCGCAACACCACCATGCCCAAGGCGACATTCACCAGCGGCGTCAGAAAATAGCCCAAGCTAGCCTGCAACACGTGGTGAGTTTCAACGGCGTATATGTACACGCCCCAGTTCAGCGCTATGAGCAGCGCGCAGCCCAACACCCGCCAAAGTTGTCGCGGGTGGGCAAAAGCGTCTTTTACCGGCTGCCAGCGCCTTAACCCGGAAATCAGGATGGCTAGAAAAACACAGGACCAGATAATTCGATGCACCAGAATCTCAAGGGCCGGCACGCCCTGAAACAGCGCAAAAAATAGCGAGAATGAGCCCCAGATAGTGTAGGCGCATACGCCATACCATACGCCTTTGGTCTGTTCGGGCACTGGGCTCTCCGCTGTGCAACAGGCAATAAAAAAACCCCGGGGCCTGCGCCCATGGCGCAGCCCGAAGTGCAGGATCTATAATCAGTGAAATCAGTACAATCAGAGTTTAACGGATTATTTACTGGTCAGTATCGCGAGCAACATTTGCGCCTGCTCGATCGCTTCGCTACCCAATGTGGTCAGGTAGCCGCCGTCGTCGCGGGTAATCAGGCCTTTACTGAACAAGCGCTCTGCCGCCGAAACCAGCTCCGGGGCGGCCTCATTGCGATGTACTTTGATACCTTCCTGGGCAGACGACGAATGGAACTGGGTTAAAAGATTCAGCTCGGCCAGGTGATTTGCAGAGAATGACATGTAATTTCCTCGTATGATGTCAGATGCCCGGCTTCGGGCCCGTTGTTACAGTCTATACCATGAGCGCCATGAAACTTTCCCGTATTGTCAGCAACCAACCCGATATAAGCCGCAAAAAAGCGAATTGGCTGATTGCTACCGGCCGAGTGTACGTTAACGATCTGAGTTGCCGTAACGCAAACGCCGATGTGGACGAATTTTCGGTGGTCAGCGTCAACGGAAAAATCTTACAGCAGGGCCATGTTGCCCGCTATATTATGCTGCACAAGCCCGCTGGTTATCTTAGCGCTACCGAAGATGATACGCACCCTACGGTTCTGCAATTGCTGCCTCCCGCTTTGAGCCAAGGCCTGCACATTGCCGGCCGGCTGGATCGCGCCACTACCGGCCTGATGATACTGACCAACAACGGCACCTGGTCACGGCAATTAACGCTGCCCGGCATGGGCATTGACAAGGTTTATCGGGTAACAACCGCCTACCCGATTGGGCCCGACACGCCGCAGCGCTTTGCTGAGGGTATCTGGTTCGAATACGAGCAGCTCACCACAGCTCCCGCAACGCTTGAATTGCTGGCAGCAACACTGGCAAAATTGACTATTTATGAAGGCCGCTATCATCAGGTGAAGCGCATGTTCCACGCCGTAGGCAATCGGGTCATTGCGCTACACCGGGAACAGATTGGCCACTTGCAATTAAACAGCGATTTGGCCGAGGGCAACTTCAGAATGCTGACGGGTTCAGAGATTGAAGGGCTGAATCGGTATTACACTTGAGGAATAACCCTTGTTGAAGCGATATACTTTATAGCTATGAAATACGCCCGCACTTTTTGCTCTCCGCTTTTCGCACTTTTTCTGGCATTCGCCAGCGGCGCGACCTGTGGCGACACCATCAAGCGTATTGTGCACAGCGACGGCAGCGTGGAGTTTTCCAATGTAAAAAGCGACAGCCCGCTGGCGTCGGATGGCGCAGCCACGGTGTACCGTTATCAAGATAAATACGGCGTCGTGTCCTACAGTGGCGAACGCCCGGCGAACGCCAAGTTTTCGGTGATTCGCTTCCACTGCTTCGCCTGTGATCCTTCGTCTACGGTGAATTGGGACACCACGCCGCTGTTTGCATCCCGCTACAATGAACAGATTGCGACGTCTGCCAAAGAGTTCGATGTAGATCCCGCCCTCGTTCGCGCCGTTATTCACGCCGAATCGGCATTCAATCCCGCGGCGCTGTCGCCCAAAGGGGCACAAGGACTTATGCAGTTAATGCCCGCCACTGCACACGAACTGGGGGTGGCTAACGCCATGGTTGCCGAAGACAACATTCGCGGTGGTGCAAATTATCTGGCGCAAATGCTGGATCGCTTTCGGGGCGACATCAAGCTAGCCACAGCGGCCTACAACGCCGGCCCGGGAGCCGTTAGCCGCCACAATGGCATTCCGCCCTACGCAGAAACTCGGGCTTACGTAAAAAGAGTGGGTATTCTGTATCGCCGTTACGCCGCGCTTTAACGCGCCTTTCCAAAGCCCGCTCAAGCCCAGAGTCCTTTCAACCCGTTCAGCCCAAAGCCAACCAAACACCTACCAGCATCATCAAGCTGCCTGAAATTCGATTGGCCAGCCGAACTTTATCACCACTGCGAAGAGCTCGACGCAAGGTGCGCCCGCCATTGGCATACAGCAGCAAGCACAAAAATTCCATGCTCAGAATAATCAGTATCAGCGCCGTAAGCTGCGGCGCCATTGGCAGTGAGCTGTCTATAAACGGCGGCAGCAAAACCACCAGAAACGCCCAACCTTTAGGGTTGGCAATGGCGGTTATAAAACCCTGCATGGCCAACTGCCAGCGGGTGCTACTCGGCAATATCGCGCCTTCTTCCGGCATCGCCATTTTGCCGCGGGAACGCCACATTTGTACGCCCAGCCATATCAAATAGGCACCGCCCGCGACTTTGGCAACTTCAAACACCGTGGGATAACCCAGCATAAATGTAGCCACGCCTACAGCAGACGCGATGGCCACAATACCAACGCCCAGCAGTTCGCCGATCATCATCCACAGCGCCCGGCGCACACCCACAGTAATGCCCAGCGACAACGCCAGGGTCATGCACATGCCGGGAGTGATAGACACCACAAAAAAAGTAGGCAGAAACACCGACAACAACGCCAAATTCAAAACCGACATAACCATCCTTAAACGTTTGCAGCGACGCTGCGCATAAATTTTCCGGCGTAGCGCCGCTATAGCAGCACGCTGACAATACCCACACTGCTAACGATGAACAGCACAACTCCCAGCAGGCGGAAAAACACCGGCGTTTCGGCTTTCAAAATACGGTCGTGAAAACGCAGCCCTATTACATGACCAATGGCGGCGCAGGGCAACAGCCACAGATGGTGAATCAGCTGCAGATCCAGCCCAACCCAGATAAACGCAGCCAGTTTGATCAGCACCAGAATAAACCAGAGACCAAACAAGGTGT